>CAJTGJ010000041.1 GCA_910575695.1 Oscillospiraceae bacterium
TCCAGAGAACGGGCGGCGTTCGGGGTGTGCTTTGCCGCCTGCCGCTGCTTGGATTTTTTACGGTTCTTCCGCTTGCGGCGCTTCCGGGAGGCTGGCGGCGGGAGCGGGTCCTCGCTGCCGGTGGGAGCGGCCATCATGGGCGCGTCCGCCGCCATCCGCATGGACGGAGTATCCGGCATGGGAGCCTCCGGGACGCTGGCGGGTTCCGGGGTGGCATAGGCCGCTTCCTCCGCCGTCTGCTGGACGGGCCGGGGCTGTTTCCGCCGTTTCTTGCCAGGGGAAACGGAATCGCCGCCGCTCCGCTGAACCGCGCGGTGGCCCGCCGCCTGTTCCTGGGGACGGGCCGGACCGAAGGATACATCCGCCGTCCGCTGGCTGACGCGCTTTTCCTCGCCGGTAGCCATGTTTTGCTCCACCAGACCGTCCCGGCCCAGCTTCTGCACCGTTTTCGCCCTGGACTGGAACCGTTTGCCGCTCATAGAGCCGCCTCCGGGGCCTTATGCTCTTTATCCTGCGCGGGGGCGGGCTGGGCAGCGGCTTCCGCCCGTTTCTCCGCCAATGCCTGCCGGATGGAGGGCTTTTTCTCAGCCTGACGCTCCGCCCGCGCCTCCCGTGCGGCCTCCGCCGACAGCTCCAAACTCTCCATCCCGCCGATAGCGGCAAGGGTGGCGTTGTTCATGCCGGACAGCAGCTTTTGTGTGGTCCGCATGGGGGCCAGCACCACGGACTGAAAACGCCCCTCCTGCCCGCCGTCCACCGTCTGCGTCTCCTTGCCGGTCAGGGTACGTCCGGCGTTCTTCAAATGACCGCCCACGCTCCGCAGCTCATGGCCGATGCTCTCCACCTTTTCAATGTTCTGCTTCGTGTCAGCAATCATGCCACTGATCTTCTCCTGCAAGGATTCCAGCACATTTTTGACTCCAATGGCGGACACGGCCTTATCCAATGCGGTCACACCCGCCTCCTTGAAATTTTCCACAGCATTTTTGGCGCAATCCGTGATTCTCTCCCGCAGATCATCCAGAACCTCCCGCGCCTGATCTACCTTGTGCCCCAGGGCTTCCACCATTCGGCCAACAGCCTTTTTCGCTGGGGATTCCTGGGCCTGGGCAAGCTGCTGGCGGACCTCCTGCAATTCCTGGGATACGGCCTCGAATTGCCGGGTCATGCCGTCCATGTAGAACATCAGGAGAGACAAATCCTGCGCCTGCCCCTGCCGGTTGTTTTCCTCCAGCAGCTTCATAAACTGCTGAATCGTCTCATTATTCTGCAACGGGTCTATGGGTCAGCACCTCCTATTACTGCGCCGCAAGGTCCTCCAAGCGGGTGGTCATGATTTCATAGAGTTCCGTATCCTTCGGGAAATGGTCCACAAAGGGGATAATGACGCTCCCGAAGAACAAAAGCCCCTCGCCAGCGTTGGAGTTGGTCACATAGCCGAGCTGGTGAGGGGAGATATTGAGCTGCTTCGCCAGGATTTGCCGGTCGCCGCCCGCCTGATTGAGCATATACACAAAGTCAGAGTTTTCAAAAATGTTCTCAATTTCGCGGGAAGAAAGCAAATCCTTGACATTTTGGGTAATTCCGGTGGGGATACCGCCCCATTTTCTGAACCGTTTCCAAATCTCCACCGTGTAGGCGGCGGTCTGTTCCTCGCGGAGAAGCAGGTGCATTTCGTCAATGTAGAGGCGGGTGGACTTGTGGGCCTCCCGGTTCTCACTGACCCGGCCCCACACCTGGTCCTGGACTACCTGCATACCGAACTTTTTAAGCTGTTTCCCCAGCTTCTTAATCACATAGCACACGATCCGGCTGTTGATTTTCACGTTAGTCTGGTGGTTAAATACGTTCAGACTGCCGGAAACGTAAATTTCCAGCGCCGTGGCAAGCCGCTGGGCCTCCGGCTCCGGCTGCTGGCACAGGAGCGCGTGGAGGTCCCCCAGCACCGGCATTTTCTCCGGGCGGGGGTCTTGCAGATATTCCCGGTAGACCATGTGAACACAGCGGTCCACCACCGTTTTCTCCACCGGCTCCAACCCGGCCTTGCCGCCCACGATCAGCTCCATAAGGGACAGAATGAAATCGCTTTTCAGTGTCAGGGGGTTATCATCCTCGGAGTAGTTGAGGGTAATGTCCATGGGGTTGATGTACTGGTCGGAGGTGGGGGAAATGTCGATCACCTGCCCGCCCAGCCGCTGGACCAGGGGTGAATATTCATCCTCCGGGTCTATAATGGCAATATCATCCTGGGTAATCAGGAAAGCATTGGTGATCTCCCGCTTGGCGGAGAAGGACTTGCCGCTGCCGGGGGTGCCAAGGATTAGACCGTTAGGGTTTTTAAGCTGCTTGCGGTCGGCCAGAATCAGGTTATTGGAAAGAGCGTTCAGGCCGTAGTAGAGGGCTTCACCCTGCATAAAAAGCTCCTGGGTGGTAAAGGGCACGAATATGGCGGTACTGCTGGTGGTGAGGCCCCGCTGAATGGCGATCTGGTTGAGGCCCAGGGGGAGGGAGGACATTAGCCCCTGCTCCTGCTGGTAGTCCAGCCGCCGCAGGGCGCAGTTGTACTTTTGGGCGATGCCCGCCGCCTGGAACACGTTGTTCTCCAACTTCTGCCGCGTCTCCGCCGTGTTCATTACCAGCATGGTGACGAGGAACATCCGCTCATTCCGGGATTGCAGGTCCTCCAAAAGCGTCTTGGCCTCCGCGCCATAGGTGGCGAGATCAGAGGGGATGATGTCCATATCGTATCCGCTTCTGACGGCCTTTTTCTGCTCCTCAATGGTCATTTTCTGCAAATCGGTGATCTTCCGCTTCACATTTTTAATGGCCGCGCTCTGGTCAATGGACTGGATATGGAGCGTGACCACCATGCTGCTTTCCAGGTCCAGGAAGTCCGCCAACATCCGGTCGGTCAGTTCCGGGGCCAGGATTTGCAGGAAGGACATAGCCCCGTAGGTCCTGCCGATCTGGAACATCCGGCCATTCTTGAAGGTGAAGCTGTCCGGGGCGATGAAGTCCTTGCTGGACAGGCCGGTCTTGCAGATCGCGTCCCAGGCGAACCGGAACTTCTGATTATCCGCCGGGTGGAACATCTTATGGAGGACGGCCAGCCGCTCATAGCCGCTCAAAGAGTGCGCCCGTACCCCCAGGGTCTTGAAGTTAGCCAACACATCCGCCTCAATGCGTTCCAGTCGGGGCTTGGCCTCCTTCAGACTGTCCGCCTCCACGCCAAAGGTGATGTACTTGGTCTTGGTCAGGCCGTTGTTCCCCTTGGAGAGCTGGCCTTTCAGCATATCCGAGTATTCCTCACGGATGCTGTTGAAGGTGTCCTTCTGGTCGGGGATGTGAATGGACTGGCGCTGTTCCTCCATATCGGCGGGCTGGTTGAGAAAAGAGAACTGGACCTGGATGGAGGAATCAAAATAATTGAGGAAATCGCACCAATTCTCAAAGATCAGGTTCTTGTCCTCGTTCTGCGCCAACTGGTAATTGATGTCGTAGAATTGCACCTGCTTGGTGTAGTAATGCTCCGTCACCACGCAGATACCGTCCCGGCACATCTCCCGGTAGGGGATGGTCTGCTGGGCGGTGCGGGGGATTTTGCCGTCCCGCTTGGCCTTCTGGACGGAAGCGGACAGCCGCCGCTTCTGGCGGCTGGTGAGCTTGGCGTCAGGGGTCAGGCGGATGGTGTCCCGCAGGTCGGCCTTATCTTTTTTGTGCTGTCTTTTTGCCGCTTGCAGATTTTTTACTTGCTTTTCCTGCTTTTTTTGCAATCGCGTGTACCTCCTTTTCATGATGATTCAGCCGCTCCATAGCGGCGTAGAGATTGTCGGTCTGGTAGGGACGGACCTTGGGGGCGAGGAACTGCGCCCGGATGAAGTGGCCCAGCACCTTCTCTAAGGGCTGGCCGTCCTTTTCGTAGATGCCGAACAGGAAGAAGGGCAGCATAAGGCCGATCATCAGCAGAGCCGCCGCCTCGTTGCCGAGACTGTTCCGGGTGAGCATATAGGCGGGTACGCCAATCAGACCGCCCGCACCGAAGCAAATGAGCTGGCGCGCGGTCAGGTTGAACGCAACCTTCGTCTTTACTTTAGCGAGGTCTTTCGGGACAGGGACAAAGGGCATGGTTACACCTCCTTTCGCAGCACATCCCGGATGCCCTGCATGATATAGGCCACACACGGGACGGAAATGTTAATTGGATTTTTGGGGGAAATAAGTTGCCTCACCTCACATATTCATATTTTCCGATTGCGTACTCAAAAAATTTTTATTGTAGTGTCCAAAATTGCCAGCGTGCTACGTTATATATAATGAGGGAAATCCAAACAAGTACACAAAGGAGTTAATAATACCATGAATGAACAGTTTTACCGGCTTTGCTTTCATATGAGAAGGACAGCGTCCTCTTTGCGAAGTAAACTCTTCCCGTTCTCCTTGAATAAAATTTTGGAGAGTGCAAACGACCTGGCTGCTACCGTAGAAGAAATTGAAGAATTCAGAGAACTGGACAAACGGTTACAACAAGAGTATGAAGAACATATCCGTTCAGAACCAGTCCTAATTCCTCAAAATACTATGTATTTTGGGGGAGGCCGCAACAAGAAAAGAGTGAATTTTTTGAACGCAGACCACTACCGTGCCGAGATTAAAAAAGCATATACCTGGGCAATTTCTCATGGTATCAATGTGTTTGTTGTCAATTATTCCAAGCCCATCGGTTTGTTGGCATTGGAAATATTACTTGACCTTCGCTGCGCTGGCGAGACTTTTCGACTTTACACTGTCCATACTGCACCTGTTAGATATATAAAAAGCTACCGGCTGATTCGGGAAACAGACATAGAAATCTTTTGGATGCTAAGCAAGTGTGATTATCGTTATAACCGTCTGACCACACTGGAAATGTTTTATAAAATTTCCTCCAGAGTTGGGTATATCTACAACGAAGATGGTATTCAAATTGAAGAAACCAATCTTGAAGGATGGGATGATGAATAGAGCGTCGCCTTAGCTCATCTTACCTCCTGACCTTTCGGTTTTGCGGCGGGCTGGCCACCGGGGACGGGCTTCGCCGCAAGCTGAGCCTTAATGGAGGGCTTCTTCTCCGTCTGTTTCTGCATAGCGTCCATTTCCTTCCGTGTCTGTGTAACGAAGATGCTTAGAACACCAGGATGGCTTGTGATGAGATAGTCTCGGTGACGGCCCGCAGTATCAAACATGGGGACAGTTGCCGCCCACGCCCGATTGCCGCTGGAAACACGGGGATCGCTCCTTATACCTTGAAGGGTAGCAGCCAGTACATGACTTACACGCTCCGCACCAAACGCCGCCAGTACGCCCTTTGTGTCAGCATGGAGACTCATTCCATCAAAGCCCTCCCTAATTGCCGTCTCAATAGCATCCCGGCAGGCAACATTCGTTTCCAGGGAGGCGAGGAAAGCGTCCAACTCTCCATGCTCTCTGGCATATTCGCCGGTGTGCTGATAAATCGGGATAATGGGGGCAGTTTCCCGCTGGGCCTCCATCAAACTTTCGGCCCTGCCCTCAATGCACTCCCGGATATTGTCCATGTGACCTGTCTCCATGTCCCGGAAGTCCTTGTAAATATCCGCCAGAGGGCAGGGGGATTCCAGCAGCGCCTCCGCCTGGGGTGCGGGGAGATTCAGCACCTCCATCGACATCAGAATATCCTCCCGCATGACGTACTCATAGGCATGGTTCAGGGCTTCCTCCGCTGTCATGCCCAACAGCCCGTGCTTGAACTGCTCCTGTTCCGCCGCCATTTTGTCATATAGTGCCTGATTCAATTTTTCTGTGTCCATGAACGTCTCCTTCCATTATAATAATTTCTCATACCGCAATTTCATCTGCGGCGGGCAGAGGTCCACAACGGGACAGCGTTTGCCGGTCCAGCGTTTTCCCCCTGCCTGCCCCATACACGTCCAGCCCGCTGCCCGGATACTGGCTCCGGCCTCCGTGTCCAACGTGTAGGTGATGATCTTGCGGTAGCCGATAGCCTTTGCCGCCCGCGCCGCCGCAGAGTACAGCATACTGCAAGCGTTTTTCTCGCCCGTGGTACAGAGCCGGGTCACTTCCAGCGTCAGGCCATTGTCCAGATAGCGGCTCACGGGACGGCCCACAATGGCAACGCCCACCAGCCGCCCCTCCGCCGCACACCCAATGGAAAACTTGTGGCCTCTGGTGGGCTTGTGGTGGCGGTGGTGGGCGGCTACAAAAGCGTTGGCCTCTTTCAGTGATACCGGGGTTAAGGTGAGCATATCACCGCGCCCCTTTGTCCGTATTCCGTTCCTGGGCAGGAGCCGCCGCTTCTCGCACCCCCGTCTCTTTCGCCGCGCTCTTGAGTGCGCCGCGCACGGAAGGGGGACGCTCCTGCTCCACCGCTTTCTCATATGCGCTCAAAACAGCGGCGTTCAGCGCCTGCCGCATTTCCTTGGTGGTGGGGCAGCAGATGTCGTGATATTTGCCGTCCTGCCCCTTGGTGCTGGGCATGGAGACATACGGCCCCTTCTCCGTATGGTAAATGCGGATGTTGTTGACGGCGAATACGCCGCCCAGGTTCACGCTGGCAAAGCCAAGCAGCTTACCATGGTCCTTATCCGGGTCCTTGGGGAGATAGATTTTCACGTCCACGCTGGGGACGGCAGGGACCTCCGCGCCGGTTTCCGGCGCTCTATTCTCGCTCAAATTGCAATCCTCCTTCTCATTTTAATGTGCATTGAAAATAGACCGGCTGACCGAGCCGGTCTTAAACAGAGAGAAGCACAGCAGTACCGTGTACCCAGCGCATTGCCAGATAGCAATATGAAGGTTGGTTCCGCTGGTGATCTGCCCAATCAGCACGGCATAAATCGCCACGCAGATCATAATAAAAAAGCCTTGCAGGCCAAGAGCCACAAGGCCGCGCAGGTAGTTGTTGCCCATTTGCCCCCACTCCCGGTTGGTCATGGTGGCGAAGGGAATCGCGCCGATAGAGCAGTAGATATAAATTTCTATCATCCGCCCCACCAGCACAATCATCACGCAGAAGGACAGAATGGGCATGGTGATTTTCAGCAGCATGGTTTCCACCAGCAGTCCGAACAGCTCACCCAGCTCCATGGCCTCCAACTGCGCGGACACGTCCCCTATGACCGTGGCAAAGTCAAGGCTGGTGGTGCCGGTGATGATACCGGCGCTCTGCTGCACCACATTCTGTCCCAATTCAAAAATCGCCATGGTAATGTCAAAGGTATGGGTGACGAGGTACACGGCGATAAACGCTTTGAGAATCCATTTGTATATGGCGTAGGTTTCAAAGTCGTGGAAGTTATTTTTCTCCATGAGCATACTGATAAGCTCGTAGCACAGGACAAAGGTAATAATTATCCCGGCTATCGGAACCACCACGTTATCACTCAGATTGCGGATCATGGAGAAAACCCCGGCGTTCCATGCCGCCGGGGTCGTCCCCACGTTTGCCGCAACTTCCCCGACTTCGCTGTTGATCTGGTCAAACATCCCGTCCAGGTTGCCCATAATGCAGTCCCGGAGGATGCCCTTGATCCAGTCTGTGATTATGTCGAGGATGTTCAGCATTGGCTACGCCCTCTTAGCCGAACAGGTTCGCCAGCAGGGGGATGAGCTGCATACCAATCAGGGCAACACCGCCGCCCGCCATGAGCTGTTTCATGCCCTGGCTTTTCGCGCCGGGGTTGTCGTTGCCGTAGCCTTCCAGCAGGTTAATGACGCCCCACACGCCCAGGCCAGCGCCGAGGGCAATTACCAGAACCTTCAAAGTGTCGATAGCAGAAGTGAAAAATTCCATTAAAATACCTCCATAATGTTGTGAAATTTTGATTTTGAATGTGACGGGGAATCCTCCCCGGAAATATGAAACACCGCCAACTGAACGTGTCAGTCGGCGGTGCTACCGGGCCGGGAACGTGGCTTTTGAGTAACAGCTATCAAAAGCAGCTTGTCCGGCCAGACGGTCGAAGGTTGTGCCAGCCTTTACAAATGCCGGTTTCTGCCGTATAATGCAGATAACACAGATAAATGGGGTTCTCCATGAACAATAGAGATTTGACTGGCAAGGTAAACTCAGCCATGTACCGGCAATGCCGGGACCGGGGCTTTGCGGCTCCGGTGGATGTGCTGATGGAAATAGGTTATTTATCCAAAAAGGACTATGAAAACTGGCGGTATGGGCGTGTCTCCTACTTGGAGCGCGTCTGTACGGCCAATTTAAGCAAGCTGTCCACCGTCATGCACCAGATGCGGGTGTATGCGAAAAAGGCGGGGTTAAAGCCGTCTTTCTGCTACTACAAACGGTGGGGCGTAAAGAAAAAGGGCGGTCAGGGCCATAAGCCGGTAATCCCCCTTCGGTTCAGCAAGAGCGGCAATCCAGAAATTGAACGCTGGTATGCCACGCACTTCGTTGATACAAAGCGGGTCAGCCAGCTAAAGGCGGCGGCATTGGAGAAAGCGGAGCCGCCCCGTCAGGAGGGGGAATCCCCGGAGGACGGAGCTTCCATCTCGTAGCACTCGAAAACATCATCCGGCTTCACTGTCAGCCTGCGGGCCAGGAACTTCGCAATATCAAAGTAATTCTTCTTGCTGGAATCCAGCAGATACTTGTACTGCGGGTGCTTGGTAATGTCAAACTTGTCGGAAAAGAACGGTCTTACGCCCTGCACCTGCAAGATGCACTTGCCGCCGTCCATCACCGCCAGCTCATCGGTGGACATCAATTCTTTCCCAAGTTTTTGGTAATTGACGCCCATGCTTCGCTGGCTTCCTCTGGTGTCGGAAGTGTTGTAGAGGTCGATTGTTTCCTTCCCTAAAGTTTCGGAAATCTCCTTCAACGTGCTTCTTTCCTTGCCTCCGAGGAACAAAACACAGGAACAGTTGCCGATAATTGTCTCCGCATGGTCCTTGTAGACCGCTTTGAGCTGGCTCTGCGTCTGCACCACGATGTGAGCGGAGATCTCACGGGAGCGAATCACGCTGATGAGGTGCTGGAAGTTGGGAATCTTCTGGTTGGCGAACTCATCCAGAAGGCAGGTGACGTGGGTTTTCAATGCGCCGCCGTTCTCTAAAGCCTTGTCGCACAGGACGTTGAACATCTGCGTGTAGACCATGGCTGAGATGAAATTGAAGGTCATATCCGTATCGGAGACGATACAGAACAGGGCCGTTTTTCGGTCCCCGATCTTGTCCAGCTCCAGGTCGTCGCCCTCCATGAGCTGACGGACCTCTTTAATATCAAAGGGAGCCATCCGAGCGCCGCAGCTAATAAGTATAGATTTAGCTGTTTTGCCCGCAGCCATTTTGTATTTGACATACTGCCGGACGGCAAAATGTTCGGGGTCACGCTGTTGCAACTGTTCAAACATCAAATCAACGGCATTTTTGAAGTTTTCGTCATCTTCACGCACTTCCGAGGCGTTTAACATTTCCAACAACGTGGTCATGTTCTTTTCTTCCTCTGGGGCTTCGTACCAGATATAGGCAATCAACGCCTGATAGTACAAGGCTTCGGCCTTGGACCAGAAATCTTCCCCGCCCTTGCTGTCCTCTCCCTTGGTGTTTTCCATGATGCAGTTGACCAGCTTCAAAATATCATTTTCACAGTAGATATATTTGAAGGGGTTATACCTCATGGATTGCTTAAAATTGATAGTATTGAGTATTTTTATCTCATATCCACCACGTTGGAGCATCTTACCACATTCCTCGACCACGGTGCCTTTCGGGTCCGTGACAATATAGCTGGCGTTCATCTGCATGAGGTTTGGTTTAATGTGAAATCGTGTCTTTCCAGAGCCAGAACCACCAATAACCAGAACATTTTTGTTGATATTGTATTTAGGAATCTTGTTCCGGCCCACCATGACGCGCTCTGTCTGCGTCAGGAGAATGTTCTGGTCAAATTTTGGATTTATGAACGGGCGTATATCGTCCGCTGTGCCCCAACGAGCTGACCCGTACTCGACCCCGTGGCGGTATTTCTTGGCATTTTTGGCCTTGATATAGACCGCCGCCCGGATGCAGGCCGCGCCAATCAGCCCCACAAGAAGGTCCTGGGGGTAGAAGCTGGGGAGGGGATTGCTGGAAATGATTGCCCCCAGGCCGGAGATCGCCCCCATGCCCTTTGCCACCATATCCGCGCCAGCGGCCAGCCGGTAGCCCTCGCCCACACGGTTGAAGAACCAGAAGATGAATACATAGGGGAAATTGAGAATCAGGAATTTTTTCAAATCAAATTTCACAGTCCACGCTCCCCCCTGTCCCGGTCCTTGACGGTATCCTGGGTCATACTCCGTGCAACCTCCTTGAAGTGGGAGAGCGCCTGCCGTACAGACGGCTTCTCCGGGGCTTTGCGTTTCATGGTTTTAGCGGCGTATTCGGCAAAGGCGGCTTGCATAGCGTCGTCATCCCGCGCTTTGAAAAAAACGTAGTATTCGCCCTTATCCGGGTTCTTTTTCAGAGCAAAATCCACGCCGTATTTTTTCGCCACGTTCTCAAAGCTCTTGATGTTCTTCTCATTGATCTCAATGTTTTTAACGCCAACGCCCTGGCCCACAAGCTGCTTCACACTCTGTTTACCGTGGTGGATTTTCGGATTATGGGACTGCGCCAGATACTTCCGAATAGCCCATTTGAGCAGATCGGCGGTCAGCCTGCCGCCAGTCTTGCCCACCTTGATTGCCAAGGCTACGGATTTATCCCGCACTTCGTCCTGCATGATGATCTGCCTCCTTTCTATAGGCGGGTTCAGCGGGCCTCGCCGCTGCTGAACCCTTCCTCAATTTCGTTGCCCCATACGAGCCAACCGGGCCTTATATTGCGGGCAAATAATTCAATTTTATTGGTATCTGGAAACATATCTTCCAGCATTTCATAGGCACATACCGGCTTGCGGCTATGATATGTGGCCGGTTCCCGCATGACCGTTGTGTACTTACCGAAGCACTCCCGTCTTGGCATCAGGATTTTATTTGGCCTGTAAAACCACAGCAGATACTCATGGCTGAATCTGACAGTGAACGCGGGAGCAACCCCATTTCCTTTATCCCAGATAAACCGGGCATGGAGCTTATACCCACGCATTTCCATTTGGGCCGATGTTTCCAGCAAAAACTTATCTATTGTCCAAATGAAGATATTGTGCTGCTCATTCGCCTGCTCAAAAAATGGGTCCTGCATCTTAAAACAGTCCTCTACGGACATAGTTGGATAGTCAAGCCGCCTACCTTGGTTGGGGCGGGACTTCCGAACATTTCCTTTCTGCTGCGGCCATGGAGGGTCACTGTAAATCAGGTCATAGCCCATTCGCTTTCCCTGTTCCTTCAGACAGTGCTTTTTCTTCTCTGGCAAAGCGTTCCTCCAGCCGCTCCACGCTCCAATCCTTCTTGAACTGTCCCAGAGGGCCGGGACCGAACATGGCCCGTGCCCGGTTGTCCATCTCCCGCAGCCGCGCCCACAGCTCCGGGTGGTGTGTCCGCAGCTTCCTCAATTCGTCAATGCGTTGCAGGGGACAGCACCAGCAGGAAGCTCGGCGGTAAATCTCATACAGCCCGCCAAAGTCAAAACCCCGGCTGTAACAAATCTGCAATGCCTGGGCCTCGGTGATCTTCCAGTCCACCAACGGATACTGTTCGTCCTTGCACCGCCACGCTTCATCAGCAGCAATGCCAACATAGTGCAGGGCATTCTTTTCCTTTTTGAGCCGGTTGACCTCCTTGGAGATCAGGTGCGTTTTGAGCTGACCGGTACACCAACGCACCTTAATACCAGGCCAACCATTGCCATAGGGCGGGATACCCAGCCGTGCCCGGTTTTCCAAGCAGCTTGACTTCTGTTTCGGTTCGTCAAACATCAGCCACTCAAAGCCGTGGGGATGGCGCAGGGTAGTGATATGGATGCCGCGCTCCCGGTAGAGAAGATCATCCAGCTTCGCCAGATGGTTGTACATCTCCGGGAACTCCATGCCCGTGTCGGCGCTGATAACCGCGTCAATCGGCATACCCTTTTCGATCATCAGCAGCAGGAGCGCAGAACTGTCCTTCCCTCCGCTCAGGCTGACAGCGTGATAAAAGTTTTCATTTCCGCTTGTTTTCGTCAAATATACCTCCTTAAACGCAAAATAAGCCCCGGAAGGAGCGAAGTCCTTCCGGGGCTGAAAGTGTTATGGGATTATCCCAGGGCGGTCCACTGTTCCGTGGAGCCGTTCATGCTGAAGCTGTGCCCGTTGGACGCTTCAACAATGTCCCAATAGTACCACGCGCCGGTGGGCACATCGGAGAAGGTCTTGTAGCCCTTCACCACGGTGTCGGCGCTGGCGCTGCGGCCCAGGATACGGTTGACCATCACGATTGTCTCAGCGCGGGTGATATTCTGGTCAGGCCGGAACGTGCCGTCCGTGTAGCCGTAGACCAGACCGTTTTCCGCCGCCAGATTGATGTACTTCCGCGCCCAGCAATGGGAAATATCGGTGAAGCGGTCCAGAACGGTGTTATTGCCGCTGCTGTCACAGAACCGGGCAAGGATCGTTGCCAGCTCCGCACGGGTGATATTCCGCTGGGGACCGAATGTGCCGTCCTGGTAGCCGGTAATCACGCCCATGTTGCAGAGGGTGGAGACGGCGGTGCCGTACCACGCTCCGGCGGGAACGTCCTTAAAGCGGTTGATGTTGGTGCCGTAGGCGGCTTTGGCCTCCGGGGTCAGCAGCCGGTAGAGGATGGCCGCAACCTCGGCGCGGGTAATGTCGGCATTGGGGGCGGCCTGGGTGTTGGTCCGTCCGGCGATATAAGCGATATGGTCCTTTCGGTTCAGCAGGGAGAGCTTGGAGCCGGGAGTGGTCAGATCACCAATGCCGCCCGTGCTGCCGCCCTTGGCAATCGTGACCTTCTGGACCTGGGAGGCCATTTCAGAGGCGGTGGCCGCATAGCGCACCTCGTATGTGCCGGGAGCCAGTCCCCTCACGGTGTTCCCCGCGATAGCGGTCCACTTGCCGTCAGGCAGGAGCCGGTATTCCATGGTCTTATCCGTCTTGGTGAAAGTGCCGTCATTCCGTCCCTGCCGGGTTTCATCGGTATGGCCCACGTTGGGAGCCTTGCGGCGGTCGGGAATCTTCACCGTAACCGTCTCACCGGGCAGGCCGTCACCCTTGCCGGGGTAGCGGATAAGAACATCCTTCCCGGCCAGATCGGACACGTCCAGAGGGTTCGGGCAGGGCTTCCAGGTCTTACCGCCGTCTGTGCTGTACTCCATATCCGGCGTGGTGTTCAGCGTCTCATTGTCAGGGTCAAAGACCAGCACAGGAGCGCCGGGGTGCTTGGAGATCACCACAGTGACGGTCCGGCTGGCAAAGTCCTCCCTGGTGGCAGGATAGCGGAAAAGGACCGTCTTGCCCAGATAATCGGCGGTGTTCAGCGGCTTGGCGAGGGCGGTCCAGGTCTTGCCGCCGTCAGCGGAGAACTCCACGCCCTTGTCGGAGCTGACAGTCTGGGCCTTGCTGTCCACCTCCACCTTGGGGGCCTCCCGGCGAGTGGGAATCTGGACGCTCACGCCACTGCTGGGGAAGGAGCTTTCATCCCCATGGTTGCGGATGATGATGGTCTGCCCGGTCAGATTGGACACGTCCAGGGGCTTGTTGCAGGGGTTCCAGGTCAAGCCGCTGTCAATGGAGTAGTCCATATCCTCGGTGGTGTTCACCGTCTCGGTGATGGTGTCCAGGGTGACAGTGGGATTCTCCGTCCGATTGGGAATCCGCAGCTCGGTGGAATCGCTGGCAAACTGGTCCTCGGTCGCCGCTTCCCGGACGAGAATGGTCTGGCCCGTCAGGTTGGACACATCCATATCCGGGTCACACTTGGTCCAGGTTTTGCCGCCATCCGTGCTGTACTCCATGTCAGCAGTGGTGTTGACCGTCTGCTTGTCCCGGTCAATGGTCAGATCGGGCTTCGCACCCTTCTGCGGGACCTTCACCAGCACGGGCAGGCTGGCGAAGTGGTCAACATCGTACTTCTCCCGGACAGTCAGCTCCTTGCCGTAGAAACCGGACGCATCCAGCCCATCAGCGGGCACAGCGGTCCAGCCGTTCTCCGTCCGGTACTCCGGCGTGGTGCCGGAGACAGTCAGCCGCTCCGCTACGCGGTCAAGATCGGCGGTGGGGGCGGCGTTCCGGCTGGGGACGGTCAGGGTGGCGGTGTTGCTGGCGGGGTTGGTGCCGTCACAGGCGTAACGCACCAGAAGGGTGGCGTTGGTCAGCTCGGACAGGTCCATGTTGTCCAGGCAGGGAATCCAAGTCCCACCGCCGTCCTTGGAATACTCCATAGCGGCGGTGCTGTCCATGCGCTCGATGGCGTTGTCAATGGTCAGCACAGGAGCCGCGCCCCGAACGGGGACGGTCACAGTGGTGGGGTCGCTCTTAAAGGAATCGTCCGTGGCGGCGATCCGCACCAGCAGCGTCTCGCCCTGCCGGTCCTCCACGTTCTGGTTATCGGTGCAGGGCTTCCAGGTTTCGCCGCCATCATCGGAATACTCCATGCCGGTGGTGGTGTTCATGGTGAAATCGAAGGGATTCACCTTCACGTCCGGGGCGGTGGGACGCTCCGGCAGAACCTCCATCACCACGGGGCCAGAGTTGCCGGTGCCATCGTCCACCAGACGGACATAGAGTGTTGTGCCGGGGGTGATCGTGCCGCCGCTGGGCAGATTATCGGTCAGGGTGTAGTCCTTCCCGGCCTCCACCACATCGGGGTCGAAGGTGATGATCTCCTTCCGGTAGTCAATCTCATAGTCCAGCCCCGTGTCGGCCACGGTCCGGCCCTCCACGCTCTGACTGTCAGAGGCGGTGAGATTATCCGTCTCCTTCATCCGCTGGGTGAAGGTGTAGGCGGTATCCGGGGTCAGGCCGGTAAACTTGGGGCTGTCCTGCCACGTCTCGCCGCCGTCCATGCTGTACTCCGCGCCGGGGACAGGGTTCAGTGCAATGGTGGTCGTTGTGCGGCGGGCGATGGTGGGGGCGGTAGTCATGGCCTGCGGTGCTTTGGAGATGGTCATATCCGCGTAGACCTGTTCGGCGCTCAGATCGTAGCCGTCCTCGGCAACCAGGTAGAAACGGACCTTATAGGTTCCGGCGTTCACAGGGGCCTCGGAAGTCTCGTAGGGCTTGCCGCTGGCGAGGGTGCCGACATACATGACGCTGACGGACTTCACACCATCCATATCAGTCAACAGACTGGTGTAGGGATAGGGTTGGCGGTTGCCGTTATAGACGGTACTGTAAGCGGGCATATCCGCATCCAGAATGTCCACCGGCGTGTCGGTGGTCCTGCCGGAAACAGGCCGGGTGCCAGAGGCGGTGTGATTTTCGTCCTCGGCCATGCGGACCAGGATGGTATAGCTCTTGTCAGCGTCCAGCCCGCTGAAGGTATTGCCGGTCTGCCATGTGGTGCCGCCGTCAATACTGTACTCTGCGCCGGGAATAGCGGAGACGGTCAGCGAATGGGAAGAACTGCTTTCCAGAGAAGCCATGGGCGTATCCTGCCCAGCCTTGCGGATGGTCAGGGTGGCGGAGTAGTTACCAGCCGCCAGGGTGTGATTGGCGTCCGGGGAGAAAATGGCGGTCACATGGTAAACTCCGGCGTTGGTGGGAGCGGAGGTACTCTCCACGCCGTCCGCGCCGGTGTAGGTCAGGGCAACGGAGGAAATGCCCTCAATGCCGTCCGCCCCGTGGTAACGCTGGGGGGCGCCGGTGTAGGTGACAGTCTCATCCTTCAGCACGGGCCGGACCGTCCCGGCCTCGCCGGAGGCGCGGGTGATATGCAGCACCGGGGCGGGCAGGGTTTCGGGCAGCTTATACCCCTCTGCCGCCACAAAGTCAATGTTGACCACATAATCGCCCACGGTGACAGGCGGGGTAGCAATGCCGTCATAGCCGGTGATGGTCATGGAGGCGATGCCGGGGTTGGACTTCGGCAGCGTATAGGTCTGCGCGTGGCCGGTGTACTCCACCGTCTGATCCGCGAACCGCTCAAAGGTGACGGTGGTTTTCTCGGTGGCCTGCATGGTGGAGGGACCCTCCAACTCCTTGTAACAGGCCGTCTCCACCGCCTTGACCTTGACCTCATAGGTGGTGTCGCGGGTCAGGCCGGTGAAGGTGCCGGTGGTCTGCCACGTTACGCCGCCGTCAATGGAATAGGCCATGCCGTCCACCACTTCAATGGTGATGGAGGAATCCGTCACGCCAGTGACCACAGGGGCCAGGGGCTTGGCGGGAGTAGCCTTGTTGATGGTCAGGGTGGCGTACTGCGGCTGCAATTCCTCATATCCGCTCTGCATGGTGTAGCTGACCTTCACATTGTAAACGCCGGGATTGGTGGGCGGCTCGGTGGTGGGACCGTAGGCGGTGCCATTGGTCCCGGTGAAGGTCTGCACCACCTGAGTGCATCCGGCGGGAACATCCGCAACCAGCGATTTCGGCGTCCCGTCATAGGTGTAGACGGCGGACTGGACCGTCCCAGCGGAGGCGTTCTGCCGGGTGGTGCGGATAATGGCGGAGGAAGTGGGGCTTTCCTCATGGTTGCGATCTCCGGGATACTTAGCCAGGATGGTATAGGCCGTGTCCGGGGTCAGCCCCTCAAAAATGGTGCTGGCCTGCCACGTCTTGCCCCCATCAATGGAAAACACCGCCCCAGGAATGGCGGTGATCGTAATGCTGTTGGTAGCGGTATTGCTGGCGCGGGGCGCGGCGGGGGCGTTCTGCTCCACCTTCGTGATGGTCAGCGTGGAAGTCACCGGGTCCAGGGGAGCGGTCCCCGCCTGCATGGTGAAGCTGACGGTCACGGGGTAGGTCCCCGCGTTGGTGGGGGCGGCGGTGGTGGTCTGGCCGTCCACGGTGTAGGTCACGGTGGACTTGGTAACGTGGGAAATGGCCGGGACCTGATAAGCAATGGGGTTTCCGGTGTAGGGATAGGACTGCGGCTTGAAGACAGCGGACAGATCGCCGGGGTTCACAGTGGTGAACTCGGTGGAGAACTGCGCGGAGGCGGCGGGAGAAGCGTTATAGTTGCCGTCCTCGGTGGATTTCAGCCGCTGGTAGAGGGTGTAGGCGGTGCCAGCGTCCAGATTTTTGAACACAGGGCTGTCCTGCCACACCTGCCCGTCCATGCTGTACTCGGCGTTCTCCACCGCGTTCAGCGTCAGGGAATTGGTGTCGGATGCCGCCAGCGTGGGGGCGGGACAGGTCTGCGCCGCTTTTTCAATGGTATAGCTCACAGCAGTCGCGGAGAGCTGGGGATAACCCTGCTCCATGACAAAGGAGACGGTGGCGGTGTAGCTGCCAGCGTTCACCGGAGGGTTGGAACTGCTGTAAGGCCGTCCGTTATTGGCAGTACCCTTGTAGGCCACGGTGACGGACTGGATGCCCTCCGGCAGTCCGGGCATGGGCAGGGCGGTGGACTGCCCGTCATAGGTCTTGGTGTAATCGCTGATGGAGGGGGCCTCCACGGTGCCATAGGTCAGATTGACCGTGGCGGTGACAGCGGGGATATTGTCGCCGGAGAGTTGGGGGAACCGGGAGAGGTTCAGCGTCCCCCGAACCGTCTGCGTCAGGGCATAGGGGTCATAGCCGGTACTGCTCCATGTGACGGGAACGCCGGTGACGGTCTGGGCGTTGCCGGTGCCGCCCTCGGCCACAACAGAGACGGTGGAGGGCAGGCCCAGCTTATTGAACGCCGTCCCCATGGGAGCGGTCCGCACCACTTCCTCAATGCTGAGAATGGGCCGGGGAATCACGGTCACGGGGATGGTAGCACGCCCGAAAGATGCGCCGCCCTTGGTGATAACCGCCTGGACCTCGGTGGTTCCGGGCTTGCTGGAATTGAACCCGGCATAGCTGGGGTCAATGGTCCAGGTGTAGGGAGAAGCATACACGCTGCTGCCGGTGGTCAGCCTCACCGCCTGGACGGTATCGCCCACATAGATGGTATTGGTGGCGGGGAAAATCCAGGCCAGGGTATAAACAGTGTTATATTTGCCGTCCTCGGTCTGCCAGACGTAGTTATCGTCCGTGATGGTCGCGCCGATGGCATAGGGACCAGCGGCCACGGGCCGGGTGACGGGGGCGGCGGTGTCCACCGTCAGTTCCCCGCCCTCCACCTTCACCTGACAGGCGGAGAGGGCAGCGGGAACGGAAACGCCGTTCACGTCCAGATAGGTGACGGTTTTGCCATCCAGCAGACTGTTCCCGTCATAGATTTTGCTGTCAAATTCAGCGGTCCAGGGGACGGCCTTGGGATAGACCAGCAGCCGCTCCGCCGTCCGCAGCTCCACATTGTCATAGATGGCGCTGTCCACGGTGATGATAATGCCATAGGAGCCGGGAGCGGTGACGGACACATGGTTGTCCAGCGTAGTGCCCACATAGCGGTGGAAAGCCGGGGCCACGTTGTAGACTACCGTGTAGGCGTTCCCGCTGTACTCCACGCCCGTGGTAGTGGCGGAGAGATAGGCCGGGTCCAGGGTAAACGCGCTCAGGGTCAGGGCGGGGACGTTGATCTGCGCCCAGCTCCCGCAGGTATCGCAGGTGTACTTGACCCGCCCGCCAGCGGAGGCGGTGGCCTTGACAATATCCGGGTTCAGCTCCGCGCCGGAGAGACAGCGGTGAGCAGCCGCAACACCGCCGTTGTCCTCATCGGTGAAGTCCACCATGAGATAGACGGGGTTCTTGTCCGGGGCCGTGTAGTGGGAATCCGGCGCGGGCCATGTGGCGGGGTCGTCATCTGTGGCGGCGGCAAACGCCTGGGCGGGCAGCAGGGCCACGCTCAGGCAGAACGCCAGGATCATGCTCAGAACGCGGGAAAGGTTTTTCGTTTTTCGCATAGGCAAATCTCCTTATCTTAAAAGTCAAATACAATGGAATAGGTGATGTTGCTCTTGTTATACATACAGTTGTGGTTCGTGTAGTAATAGAACCGCATCTGCGTATAGGTGCCGGTGGGCAGCTTGCCGGAGAGGGTCACGCCGTTGTTGGTTTCCTTGTAGGCGATCTGGTCCCATTGGCCGGTGCGGATGTTATAGGCTTCGACTTTGCCGTAGTCGCTGCCATTGTGGCCGCTGACGGCGGGAACATCAAAGGTGTACTCGGTGATGTAGCCGTAGATCGTCTCCCCATTGTCCTGGAAATTGATGCCGGTTTCCTCAATGAAGGAGTTGGCGGAGGTCAGGGTCATGCCGCCGCCCACATCATCCGCCACAAAGAACACGATAGCGGACCAGGGAGAAGCCGCGCCATAGGCGTCCACCGCACGGCACTTCACCAGATGCTTGCCGTAGCCGTAGGTGGTGGTTTCCTTGTCCCTGCCGTCCCATTCATAAGTAATAGCGTCCCCTTCCGGGTCGGTGGAACGGGCGGTGATCGTCACCGCTTGGCTGGGCCGCACCACGCCGTTGGCGGGATTTCTGGTGATAACCGGCTTGCTGGGAGCCTGATTGACAAATTCAATGGTTTTCTCCTGCCAGGGAGAGGCCGCACCGTAGGAATCCACCGCCCGCACCCGAATGGTATGGGAGCCATTTCGGGAATACCAGCCGGAGGAAACGTAGTCCCCGCCCCATTCCAGCCGGACCGTATCGCCGTCCGGGTCACTGGCCGTAGCGGAGACATTGGCAAAGAAGTTATTGCCGCTGGTCTGCCGGGTTATGCTGGCGGTGAAGCTGGTGATAACAGGAGCGTTGTTGATGAACTCAATCGTCCGGCTCTCCCAGGCGGAGGCCGCGCCCCACTCATCCACAGCCCGGACGCGGATGGTATGGGTGCCCACCTCATAATAGCCGTCCTGCTGGTACTCGCTGCTCCATTCCAGATGCACAGCGTCCCCGTCCGGGTCAGAGGCCACGGCGCTCAGGTCAGCATAGAAACGGCCATCCTTCATGTTCCGGGTGGCGTTGGCGGTGAAGCTCTCGATCACAGGGGCGGTGTTGGTCACGGTGATGTTGGCAAAGGCACTGGTCAGGTTGCCCGCGTCATCCCGCACTGTGGCGGTGATGGTGTAGGTTCCTTCGGCATAGAGGGCCAGATCACCGCCGTCATTGGAAAGGAAGCCGGTGTTGCTGTCCAGGGTGACGGGCCTGCCGCCCAGCTTCACGCCCCAGCTTACGGGCAGACTGCCCGCTCCGCTGATGCCCACGGGGAACTTGGTTCCGATATGGATGGAATCGGGAGCGGTGACGGTCAGGGCGGCTTTGAAAATGATGGTAATGCTCTGGCTGGCGGTGGCGGTCTTGCCATTGCTGTCCCGGAGGGTGGCGGTCAGGGTGTACTCGCCGGGTTCGGGGAAGATCACAGTGCCGCCGTCATTGTCCAGGTTGGAGAGGTCAATCAGGCAGGCCGCTCCATCCTTCTGAGCGGACCATGCGATAACCGCCCCGTCCGGGTTAAAGAGCTTATCCATGACCACGGGGACCCGGTTGCCCACATACTCCATATCCGCCATGGAGAATTGCAGGGAGCCAACGGGCAGAACAGTAATGGTGTCGCTGGCGGTGAAGGTCCGGCCCAGGCCGTCCCGCAGAGTGCCGATCAGCCGGAACTCTCCGCCTTGGGTAAACTGAATCGCCCCGCCCAGGTTGTTGAGGTCCCCGGTGACATAGGTGGAGAGGTCTGCGGGCTTGCCGTCCTTCTCCAAGGACCACTCCACAGGCAGCTCAATGTTATTGCCCAGGGTCCGCACCTGTACTGTCTCGCCGGTGTAGACCTGCCGCTCCACCATATCCACCTGCAACTCCTGATCTGCCAGAACTTCGATGCTGGGACCGTCAAAGGAGAATATCCGCCCGGTGGGGTCGGTGATCTCACAGCCGAGAGTGAACACGCCCGCGTGTTTGATCCGAATATCGCCGGGAACAGTGCCGAGGGTCCCGGCAACGTAGGTCCCCCAATTCTGGCGGAGGCCGTAGGTGTCGTCAATGTGCCACTGGATTGCAGTGTCCGCCACCACGTTTTTGGATTCAACAGCCACGGTAAAGGTACTGTCCGTGTGTGCGTAGCCGGGCATGGTCCAGGCGATCACGGGAATGGGATAGACGGTGAAGGACTGCTCATAAGAATAGGAACGTCCCCCGGCATCCTTAAAGCTGGCTTTCAGCTTGTACTCGCCCGCCTGCTTAAACTGGACTTTGCCGCCGTCTGCGGTCAGCTCCCCGGTCACATAGTCGGCCACGGGGACATTCTCGCCGTTCCGGGTCAGGGACCAGCGCAGGGGGTTCTCGCCCAATTCCTCAAAGCTAGTTACAAGTGTTACCACAGAATCGGTGTGGAACATTTTGGGCAGATAGAAGCCAGACACGCCCACGGGGTAAATCTGGATGGAAGCCGTGGCGGTGGTGACGCGGCCCAGCTCATCCGTCACGCTGGCGGTGAAGGTGTAAAAGCCAGGTTCTGAGAAGAAGCCATGCCCGCCCCTGGCGGTCAGGTCAAAGGGCGGCATGATCTCTTTGCCGTCCCGCAGGACTGTCCAGACCACTTCGTTGCTGCCCAGGTTCTCGGTGGTCAGCCGCACATCCTCGGCGGTATCGGTATGGCTCATATCGCTGGTGGAAACGGTCAGGCCAACAACAGGGTAAATGCGGATGGTCTGCTGGCAGGAATACTCCCGGCCCAGCGCGTCTACGGCGGAGGCGGTCAGAGTGTAGGTCCCCACTTCGGGAAAACGGACTTTGCCGCCCAGGTTGCCCAGGTCGCCCAGCATGGAGCCGGTCAGGGAAACCGCCGCACCGTCCTTCGTCAGCGTCCAGGTTACGTCCTGCCCCTGCAAATCGCTGGTCAGGAGGTCCACGGGAGTGCTGCTGTCCGTCCACGCGGCGGCAGGGAGGGTGAAGTCCAGGCCCGCCACGGGGTAGACTGCCACAGTCACAGCAGGAGCGGCGAACACCCGCCCGGTGGGGTCGGTCACGCTGGCGGAAATATCGTAGGCCCCGGCGCTGGTGATCTGGATGGTGCCGCCGTTGTCCGTCAGGTTGCCGGAGTAAGCGGCGGGAGTGCCGGGGTCATTGGAGGGAGTGATATTCCAGGCCACGGTCAGGGCGGTGTCCTTTTCCAGCGTGACGCTGACCGGCTCATCCGTATGAGTGGCGGCATCCGCTGTCAGGGTCAGGGAGAGGACGGGATAAACCTCAATCGTCTGCTCATAGGTAAAGGCACGGCCCAGGCCGTCCGTCACGGAGGCGGTCAGGATATTTGTGCCGGTCTGAAGGAATTTCACGTTACCCCCAGCGTTGTCGAGGGTCCCGGTGATACCAGCAGCGAGAGAAACGGGCTGGCCGTCCACGGTCAGGGACCACGCAATTTTGCTGTCCCCTACATTTTCGGAGGTCATTTTCACCTTTACCGTCTCATCCGGGTGGGCGAACTCCGGGAGCTTGAAGGACAGGCCCATGGTGTCCCATACGGCGATGGCGGCGCTGGCGCTGAATGTCCGGCCCAGGTGGTCCGTCACGCTGGCGGTCACGGTGTAGTTACCGGCAGAGGGGAATGTGATCTCGCCGCCGCTGTTGGTCAGAGCGTTCTCAACCACAGCGCCGTCCTCGGAGGTCACTTCCCAGGTTACGTTCAGGTCGGTTCCCGTCAGACTGACGGCAGTGGGCTGGTCGATATGGGCCGTCTCCGGCGCGTCCAGCGTCAGGACGATCACCGGGCAGACTTCCAAAGGCAGGTCAGCGGTGTACTCTTTCCCCAGCTCATCCGTGACGGCGGCGGTCAGGACATAGGCCCCGGCCCCGTCAAAGGCCAGCTTGCCGCCGTTATCGTCCAGAGAAACGGCAACACCCTCGCCGTCACGGGTCAAGGCCCATTGGACAGTCGAGGGTGTGCCATGCTCCACGGTCAGGCTGATTTCTGCCGCTTCGTCCTCATGCAGTTTTTCCTGGTCGGAGGTCAGGGAGAGGGGCAGGTTCGGGATAACCCGGATTGTCACAGGCTCAGAAGAAAATTCCCGGCCCTGGGAATCCTTGGCGATAGCGGTGAGGATGTGGTCCCCAGCAACCTCAAAGGTGAGCGTCCCGCCGTTGGCGGAGAGGGTCACGGGAACCTCCTTGCCGTCCCTGGTCAGTGTCCAGTGGACGGATTCGGGCTTGCCGCCCTCCACCGTCAGGCCGATCTCCGCCGTCTCGCCGTCATGCACCTTCTCCGTGCTGGCGGTCACGGTGGGGACGATCACCGGCAGGATGGTGATGGACTGGCTGGCGGTGTACTGCTTTCCGGCGGCGTCCGTGAGGGTGGCAGTCAGGGTGTACTTGCCCGTCTCGGTCAGAGCCAGTGTGCCGCCGTCCTTGGTGAAGCTGGCGAGGGGCTGGTTTGCGCCGTCCTTCATCAGCGTCCAGACCACGGAGCCGTCCAGATCATTTTTCAGCAGCAGCTTCACATCCTCAGCCCGGTCGGTGTAGCCATACTCCGGCAGGGAAAAGGCAATGTCTCCGATGGGCAGGACCTCCACAGTTTTCTCGCAGAAGGCGGTGCCGCCGCTGTTCTCCACAGTGCCTTTCAGCGTATAGCGGCCAGCCTCCATGAAGTAGCAGATGCCGCCGTCCTTGGTGAAGCCCTCCGGCATGGCGGCAGGTTTTCCGTCACGGGTCAGCTCCCAGGTGACGGCCTCCGCGCCGGTGAGTGTGGTTTTCACGGAGACGGAATCCCCCACATACCGATACGCCGGAAGGTCAAAGTCGATGGCGGGCTTGTCGGCCTTGCCGGTGAACAGGACCTTGTTGCCCTTGTCCATGCCGCTGGGGTAAACGGTGGAGCAGCCCTTCTCGGACAGCTCCGTGGCCGCAGCGTCAAAGACCACCTGCACCGGGCCGTCATTCCGGGGCGTGACCACGCCCGCCACGGCGGATTTGCCGGTGATGTTGACGACGGAGCCGCCCCACACCACCAGCCGCCCCTTGACGGTGATATTGTTGAGGTCCAGAGTTTTCTCCCCCAGGCCGTTGGCGAGGATCAGGTCGCTCTCGAACACAGCGTCCTTGATGCTTACCGCGCCCCGCACCAGAACCGTGTCCCGGTGGGTGCCGGTGATCTCGCCGGAATCATGGACACTCTGGAAGATATTGCTCATGATCTGCGCTATCTCCGCACGGGTGATCTGGCCCTTGGGGTTCAGCCGTCCGTCACGGTAGCCGCTGACGTAGCCGCGCTCCACCATGGCAGAAACAGCGTCCGCCGCCCACGCGCCTACCTGGTTCCGGTCCGGGAACCGGGCAAGGGCGGAGTTACCGGCAGAGGACAGGCAGACCGTCCGGGCCAGCACCACCATGGCCTGTTCGCGGGTGATATTCTCATTCGGTCCCATGCGGCTGCTGGAATACCCGGCGAAGGTCCCCATGTGGACTGCCTGGGCGATGTAGTCATGGTGCCAGCTCCCACGGGGCGCGTCCGTGAAGCGGGAAATATCGGCGCTCTTGTAGGTGCCAAACAGCCGGTCGATCATAGCGGCCATCTGTGCGCGGGTGAGATAGCCGTCCGGGTTTAGTTTGTCCTCGGACGTACCCACCAGCACACCGTTGTCCACCGCCCACGCCAGGGCTTCATAGGCCCAATGGCCGTAGGCGTCGCCGTAGTCGGTGACCTTGTTGGTATTGGCGGCGTGGGCGTTGACCGCTAAAAGGCTGACCATCATCACTGCCGCCAGGAACAGAGAAAAGAATCGCTTTAGATTGGGAAATTTGATGCTCATGCGTCCTCCTTTCAGATTTTGGATTTTCCGGGGTGTGCTATGTACTAGGGCGGGACCAGCAGGCGGCGGAGCAGATGGCGGTGAGTCAATCCTTATCGCCTCCCTCCGGGCCGGACGTGGCGAAGTAGGCTTCAAATTCCCGCTGCTGGGCAGGGGTCAGGGAGGTGAAGTGTTCCCCCTCAAAGCCGCACAGCAGGAACGTCCCGGCGATGAAGTCCCCGCTGTCCGTGGGATTCTCCCGGTTGGGCATGAGTTTCATGTTCTTGCCCTCACCGTTGCAGATCAGCATGACCCGCTGGGGCAGGTAGCACCCCGCCTCGATGGGTCCGCCCACAATCTGCTGAAAGGCTTCCAGCGTATCCTCCACCTGGATGGGGCGGGGAGCCTCGCAGGGTTCTACCACCAGAATGTCGATTTTGTTTGCCATACAGAAAATCCTCCTTCGTTTGTCCAGTTGTTATATTCCAGCGGCGTCCTGGGCCAGATCGTGACTGACCAGGGATGCGTAATACTGGCTGATGGTTGTGGGCGCGTTGTAGAGCGCCGCCAGGGTGTATGCCTTGATGTTCTTTACCAGCGTGGTATTCTGGCTCAGACTGTCCAGAACATAGGCGATATGCTCATGGTTCAGCTTCAGGAACCGGCTCTTGACCACGCCAGCAGCCATTTCCTCGCCAGCAATGCGGATGAAGTCCCGCCGGGAACAGCAGACCTCCACCATAAGCTCCACATAGCCCTCCAGCGTGTCCGCGTCGTAGGGATGCTCTTGGAGCAGGAGGTCAAAGTCGATATTTTCTTTTATCAGCTCTCGGTATCTATCCATCTCATCTATCCTCATCCGGCTCTTGGGCCGACCGGCAGGGGGAGAAGCGAGAGGCGCGGGGGTAGGGGGATGGATAGATGGGTCAGTATCGTTCAGATCAGTATTTTTCTTTTCAGTCTTATTAGGGGCGGAAAAACCGCCGTCAAGACCGCGCGTTTCCAGCGGTGCAGACTGCGGTTTTTCCGCAGTCAAGAGTGCGGCACGATCCAGCGGTCTTGACTGCTGATTTTCCGCAGTCTGAGAAGCCGGGGGCGGCGGTGCCTGTTCCGGCTGCTGGGGCTGGCCGGGTTCCGGGGGCAGGATGAAGTTTTTGACGTAAATCCGCGTGGGCCGTCCCTGGCCCTGCTTCTTGCGTTCGATCAGGCCGATGCCGTCCTTGTCCAGCTCCCGGAACAGCTTCGTGGCCTTGTCCTTGCCGCAGCCCATGAGGTTCATAGCGTCTTCCTGAGTGAAGTAGATGTAGACGCGCTTATCGCTGTCCATCCAGCCGTTTTTCACCGACAGCCCCATCCGGTCCAGCAGGAGGCCGTAAAGGACCTTGGCCTCGATGGAAACGCTCTTGTAGCGAGGGTCGGTAAGCAGGGTCTTGGGAATACGGTAAAAGCTGTACTGTTCCGCTTCGTTGCCGTAGTAGTAGTCCAGATTCAGATTTGACGGCATGGTGATTGCCTCCTTTGTGATGTGCGGAGAAACAGAAAAAGCGCCCCGGTGACTGTTGATAGTCACCGGGGCGCTCATGCTCCTGCCGCTTGTTGGTTTGTCCGTAAACGCAAAAAACCCGCCCCCAACTGATAATTGGTCAATTGAGGGCGGGTTTTGGGATGTTGTTACCACTTTTCGCCTAAAATGCTTCTCTTACCTCGGATGTAATCGGTCAGAAATACGCTGTGACAGGTCTGATAGGTGAAAAACTGCCATATGACGAGTTTCCCCATTTCCAATTTAACCTTGAAGAAAGGAAACAACAGATTGGTCCGGCCATCATTCTGGAAAACCATGACCTTCTGGAACTCGCTCCTCTCCAACAGGATACCTCCATGTGCAAATGTCTGATTGACCACATTTGCCGCTTCATGGGGGTTCATGTCACAGTCCTGGATGATAAGCCCCTCTCCGTACTGCCGCACCATTCCCGGCAGAGCATCTACGGTGATATTGCTAACCGTGATCGCCATATACAATCTCTCCTCTCTATAAATGTTGGACACTCCACGCTTCCAGCAAGGACACAATGACTTCTTCCATCTGTTGGGCGGTGTAGGTCTGCGGAAAATATTGATGAAGTCTCGCTTGTTTGAGAACCACCTGCACAGCGGCGGGATGCTCCGCTTTCAAAAGAGTTTCAATAACGGTGATAGTCAGGGTGCCATCTTTGCTATGTTGCTTGATTTTTGTTAGTTGGCCTCTCCCTGGAATCACATTCAGCTTGTCCATCACCGATACAAGATCGGTTTGTTCCTGTTTTGTCAGATCGGAAATGTAGTCAGCGGCAGTGCTAACCGCCAGTTTATCCTCGTCTACCAATACCAGCAATGGAGGAACTAGCTTGGTAAGAGCGATATACCGAGCAACAGTCATACCGGATTTTTCCCCGGCATCTTGGGCGATCTTATCCCGTGTGGTCAACTTCTGCACCGTCGGTGCAGAAGTTAGGTCCCACCGCTTACCCTGATGCTTCAAGGCTTCCAGTTTCATCTTGTAGGCAAAGGCTTTCTCACTGGGCAGGATTTTCTCGCGCTGTAGGTTGGAATCGACCATGATAATAGTCGCTTCATCATCGTCCAGAGTCCGAATGAGTACCGGCATAGTGGATTTGCCAGCCAGTTCACTTCCCCGCTTGCGCCGGTGGCCCGCTATGATCTCATAGCCGCCCTCTTGCCGGGGGCGAACGATACCAGGGGAGAGAACACCGCTTCTTGCGATACTCTCCACCGTTTTCTGCATCGCTTCATCATCCCGCACCTGAAAGGGATGATTTTTGAAGGGAAACAGTTCTGACAGCGGAATCTCCTGCACCAGATCACCGTTGGCCTTTACCGGATCACTTGTCTGAAACAAAGCGTCATAATCGGTCAACTGTATCTTGCTGGCACTGCTTTTCATGCCAGCACCTCCCGCGTCAACGCTGCGTATGCGGCGGAGACTTTACCCGCAGGGTCATGGAGGTAGATACTCCGGCCCTCTGCACTGGTTTCTGCCGCTCGGATGGACAGCGGAATAATGCTGTCAAATATCCGCACACCGCTACCATAGGCGCTTCTCAGCAGCTCCACAATCTCGCGGGAGTAGTTGGTCCGCATATCCGCCATGGTTATGAGAATACCCGCAATATCCAAGCAGGGGTTGATTTTCAGCTTCACTTTTGATATGGTATGGATAAGCTGTTCAAGGCCCTTGATGGAGAGGTAGTGTGCCTGCATGGGAATTACTACTTCGTCAGCAGCGGCTAAGGCATTGATGGTCAGCATACCCAGGGACGGGCAGCAGTCCAGCAGAATCACATCGTACTGTTCGCGGACACTGTTCAGATACTCCCGCAGGATTGTCTCACGGCTCATGGTGTTCACCAGCGTGACCTCCAGACCGGACAGCTCAATGTTAGCGGGCAGCAGATCAACACCCTCCGCCTGATGGATAATACCCATTCCGGGGGACACAGGCTTATCCGTAATGATAAATCCCAGCACATCGGCAAGGGTCCCTTCAAGTTGGTCCGGCTGCTGATAGCCCAGGCTGGCGGTAAGCGAACCCTGCGGGTCTACGTCCACCAGGAGGACCTTCTTGCCTTCCCGTGCCAGTCCGATTCCCAAATTGACCGTTGTTACAGTCTTGCCAACTCCGCCTTTCTGGTTACAGATTGCCGTAATTTTGGCTGTTTTGCTCATTTTGGCCTCCTTCTATGTTCATAGAATAAAAACAGGACTAAACCAGAGCGCCCCTTGCTGTGGGGTGTTTCTGATTTAGTCCTATTTTAACAGGCCCGTCTTGATATTCCTTACAACTACCGCCTCTCAATTCGTATTTGCAAAACTCAATCTGACTTTCGATAGAGATGCTATCCTTTTTGTCGATGGATTGTCTTGCATAGATCGCGTCAATTCGATTGTTCATTTTGTGCTCCCTTTCTGAAAAGAAACGGAGCTGCTGACAGCTTCATTATACCGTCAGCAGCCCCGCAAATCAATCTCTATCTAAAAAATCACGATACGGGCGTTTCCCTCTGCTGGTACTTGCGGAACACCTCATAGAGCCGCTGCTCCAACTCCCGGCGCTTTGCCGCCTCCTGCTCCGGGGTGAGGATGGGCGTGAGGTTTTCCAGCGGGATTTCCCGGCCCTGGAAATTGACAATCTCGGTCTGCTTCTTGTAGCTGATATGCTCCATAGGCAACTCCTTGTTTTCAAAATTTTCAGGGTGGACATTTGTCCGAAAAGTGGGCGCTATTTACTCCCACTCGTTTTACTTGTACTTGTTATTGTTCTTATAGTTCTTATTAGGGGTCAGCTTTTTTGCCTGCGTCAGCCGGGTTTCTGCCCTATTACAAGCACAGTTTTCCGGCCATGGTGAAGGACAAGTTTTTATCCATCAGGGGTGGCTAACTTTTTGTCCATCAGGCAGTTTTACATAGATATGATTGGGTTTGGAGAACTGCTGCCGCCTGCGCTCAATCAGTCCTGCCGCCTCCAACTCAGCCAATGCGTTCTTGGCGGTAGTCAGGCTCTTGCCGAGCATTTCGGCTATCTTCTCAATCGGGAAGATGATATAAACTCTCCCAGCTTCGTCCGTCCACCCGTTGAGCTGGGACAGCCGCGCCCGGTCAAGCAAAAGAGCATAGGTCAGCTTGGCGGTAAGGGTCAGGCCCATGTCCAGCAGGAACCAGGGGAAGAAGAAATAGGGCGGCAATTCGGTAGTTATCGCAATGTAGTCGGTCATGGTATTAGCCTCCTTGGTGCGGGGTTGTCAGACCGCCGCTGTGGGCCGTTAGAGGCCCGTTTTCGGGGTTGGAAAGAAAATGTATCAGGCCCCCGTCGAGGGCGGTCTTGAAAGCCTTGATATTACTGCATTTTCAGCGGGTACTTTTTCTACACATCGGCCCGGTTTTTCCTGGCCCATGCTCGCTTGCTCCGTTTGGCCCGTTCTGCTGCACAGGTGGAGCAGTAGAGTGTGTTGTGCCTGGGCGGGGCAAATGTCCTTCCACACTCCCGGCAGCGCCGCCGTCTGACAGCGGGCGGAGGGAACAGCGCGGCAGACAGGCCAGCGTCCAGGGGAAGGACAGCGGCGCGGAACCATTTGCAAATCAGGGAGTAGGTGATACTCTGCGGACAGACGCATTCCTCGCCGTTGTCCAGGAGTAGGCAGTTTCCGCAATCATAGTTGCAGCGCTCATGCACCAGCCGCCGGGCTGTTCGGTACTGCTGATAGGTCATGTGGGGGATTTCGGATACTGCCATTTCATACGCTCCCCTGGTAAAATCCTAAAAACGTCAGATTTGCGTTTTTAACGTGAGTGCCAATCTGGCACTGACGATACCTGACCCGCCGGAAAGGAACAGACGCGAAGCGGGTGTTTCTTTCCGGCGGGTGTGCAAGGGGTTTGGGGAGTGCAGCTCCCCATCGCGTCCGAAGGACGCAACGCCCCCGGCAGGGCGCACGACACCGGAACGGTGTATAAGTGCGC
>CAJTGJ010000042.1 GCA_910575695.1 Oscillospiraceae bacterium
TATCGACTATGTATCCAACCCGCAAAAGACAGATAACGGCAGGCTCGTCACCGGCTTTGCGTGTGACAGCCGGGTAGCCGACGCCGAGTTTCTGCTGGCGAAACGGGAGTACATTTCCACCACTGGCCGGGTACGCGGCGCGGACGATGTACTTGCCTACCATGTCCGGCAGTCCTTTGTCCCCGGCGAGATCACCCCGGAAGAAGCCAACCGGCTGGGCGTGGAGTTTGCAAAGCGGTTCACCAAGGGCAGTCACGCCTTTGTGGTCTGCACCCATATCGACAAGTCCCATATCCATAACCACATCATCTGGAACGCGGTCAATCTGAACTGTGACCGGAAATTCCGAAACTTTTGGTGCAGTACCCGCGCGGTCCGGCGGCTCAACGATACTATCTGCGTTGAGAACGGCTATTCCATTGTAGAGGACCCAAAACCGCATGGAAAAAGCTATAACAAGTGGCTGGGGGATCAGGCGAAGCCCTCCCACCGGGAACAGCTCCGCATGATGATTGACCAGGCGTTGGAACAGAAACCGGCAGACTTTGACGCGCTGTTAAAGCTGCTTGAGGAAATGGGCTGTGAGGTGTCGCGCCGGGGACAGGCAATCCGGCTCAAAGCCCCCGGCTGGAAGAATGTTGCCCGCATGGATGAAAAGCTGGGACAAGGGTACAGCGAAGATGAAATACGGGCGGTCCTTGCCGGAGAAAAGCAGCATACGCCCCGCAGAAAAGACGCGGTTTCAACTCCCACTCCCAAGGTCAATCTTCTGGTGGATATTCAGGCAAAATTGCAGGCCGGAAAAGGCGCTGGCTACGCGCGCTGGGCAAAGGTATTCAATCTGAAACAGATGGCGCAGACAATGAACTATCTCACCGAGCATGGCCTGCTGGAATACGCAGTCTTGGAAGAAAAAGCGGCTGCTGCTACCACCCGCCACAATGAGCTGTCGGCGCAGATCAAGGCGGCGGAAACCCGCATGGCAGAGATAGCCGTACTGCGGACCCACATCATCAATTATGTGAAAACCCGCGAGGTCTATGCGGCCTACCGCAAGGCGGGATATTCCAAGAAATTTTTAGCGGAACATGAAGCGGATATTCTGCTCCACAAGGCGGCAAAGCAGGCGTTTGACGATTTGGGTATCAAGAAGCTGCCCACCGTCAAGAGCTTGCAGGCCGAGTACGCAACATTGTTGGAAGAAAAGAAAAAAGACTATGCCGAGTACCGGCGATCCCGCGAGGAAATGCGGGAACTGCTGGCCGCAAAAGCCAATGTGGACCGGCTGATGGGATATGGGGAGGAACGCCAGAATGACCGGGAAAAGGAACAGGGGCAGGACCGCTGACGCGCCTGTTTTTTCGCATTTTCTCACCGCCGCAGGCCGGGAAAAAGCGTTCCGCAGGAACGCGCAGCCACAGAATGAAATTCTGTGTTCAAAAGGGGCTTGGGGAATCCCCAACAAGCAGCGCCAGGAGCCGGATGGCTATCCTGGGGCATTGCTTGCCACGGTTATCCCGGAACGGGATAACCTTCTTTTTCTCGAAAAAGAACAAAGCCGGTGAGGAATTTGTTAAATTCACTCACCGGCTCAATTCGTTTCAAATTTCCCGGATAGTTCTGTTAGCTCTTTTGCGGTCTCCTGTGTGTGGTGCAAGAGGGTTTCACGCATTTCTGACGGGCAGCTGCAATACAGCATCTTCATCTGACCGGCTCCCTCATCTTCCGGGGAAACATCCGGATTGATTAAAGAATCCAGAGAAATCGGCAGTACCTTTGCCAGTGCCTTCAAAATCAAAAAGGACGGATTCATCTGCCCTTTTTCAATCTTGGCAATCTGCTTGACAGATACATGGCTCAAATCAGAAAGCTCCTGCTGTGTCAGGCTTTTTCCTTTTCGGGCTTCCCGCATTTTTTGCCCTAAAGCGGTTAAATCATCAATCGGCATAATCATTCACCTCGAATATATTCTATCGTGCCGATTTACACAAAGGAATAACCTTATTATACCGACTGACAGGTATGATTATACTGTTTTTTTAGTGAGATATAAACGCTATCCTTGTATCACTAACCAAATCAAATTATAATAGTGGTACTGTGGGAAATGTATGTGGAGATCAAAGTGGCCGACACCGGCAAGGGCATTTCTGAAAGCGATCAGGCCGCCATCTTCCGGCGCTTCTATCGTGAGGAAGAAGTACACGAACAGCAGGGCGTTGGCATTGGCCTGTATCTGGCCCGCGAGATCATAACGCGGCAGGGCGGCTATATCAGACTGGTTTCGGAGCCGGGCAGGGGTTCGAAATTTTCCATTATGCTGCCGACAAAATAGAACGCGGCGGACGACCAGTTCTGGTTACCCGCCGTAGAATTTTTTGAAATGTCCGAGCGTTGTAACATTTTACCCCGATTTTCAATGAAATTTTTTGGCCGCTATAACATTTCGCGGACATTTGGGTTTTACAATAGCCTTATCAAATTTTGTTACTGATAGGGTTAAATCACAAAGAAAGGGAAAATATATGACGAAAAAATTATATCGAGTTATGTTGTTTGTTGGTACTTCAATGATACATCATTCAGCAGCGGGTGTCTTTATTTTGTGCAATATTTGGTATTTACTCATTTATAGTTCTGAATCTAATAGAAATAGTAAATAGGGAAAGTATTTCACTTACAGCAAGGCGGGCCAGTTTCCTGTCAACATGAGCCAGTCTGCCTTGTGTGGATTGATCCGTTATGAAAGGCTTGCTTTTTCCCATTAAGTTCAGTACACTGTCAATCTGACACAAAGCATTTCATACTGTTTCCATATTGCTTTGGTATAATAATGTGAGGAGGTGTAAAAATGGCTGTTTTATTGATTGTGGAAGATGATACTGCCACCAACGAGGCAATCTGTGAATATATGAGATCCGCAGGGCATATTACCTTGTCGGCCCTTGATGGTGAACAGGGTTTGCAGATTGCAAGGGAGAAATCGGTTGATTTAGTGGTTCTGGATATTATGCTGCCGAAGCGAACCGGTTTGGAGGTATTAAAAGAATTGCGCCAAACAAGCAACATTCCTATCTTAATGCTTACCGCCCTTGACGATGAGCCTACTCAGGCGGCCAGCTTTGATGAACAGGCGGACGACTATATCACAAAGCCCTTTTCCATGCTTTTGCTGGGAAAACGGGTGACGGCCCTGCTGCGGCGGTGTGGGAAAAGTCCGGAACTGAAACAAATTCAGATGGGCGATATTACGGTGGATTTTGGCGGCTATACTGCTTCCGGGCCGGGCGGCCCTATTGACCTGACACCAAAGGAGATCGACCTGCTGAAATTGCTGATAGAGCATAAAGGTCTGGTGCTTACACGGTCGCAGATCTTGGACGAGTTGTGGGGATATGATTACCCCATCATTGACCGCACGATTGATACCTACATTAAAAATTTACGGAAAAAGCTGAGTCTTAACCGGATTGTAACGGTAAAAGGCGTTGGCTACAAGTATGAGGAACACCCATGAGAAATTTAAAGCTCTTTACTAAAATCTTCTTATACACCTTTCTGGTAATGCTGTTTGTCACCGTGATGGCTCATGTTTTTCTCTATGTGCTTGCGCCGCAAATGACCGTAAGCACCAACCGTTTTGTGGAAGGAGCCATTATTGAGAGTGATGTGAATACTGGTATTTTGATAAAATCCGCTATCGGAAAAGCACTGCCGGTATCCCTGCTTTGCTGCGCCATCATTTCCGCTGGGTGTTCCCTGTTGTTTTCCAGAGCCATGACGAGGCCGATCAAGCAGATTGCGGTTACAACGGAAAAGATGGAAAAGCTGGATAAGGATGCAGCCTGCGTGGTGCATACGAAGGACGAGATTGGCGAGCTGGCCGCCCGCGTCAATAAGCTGTATGCCAGCCTGCTTTCCACCATTGAAAATCTGGAGGAAGAAAAGCAAAACGTCCGTGAGGCGGAACGGTTGAAAATTGATTTCCTGCGGGCCGCCTCCCATGAGCTGAAAACGCCGGTGACTGCCCTGAACGCGATTTTGGAAAACATGATCTTAGGCATTGGAAAATACAAAGACCGGGATCGCTGTCTGTTGGAATGTAAGGAGATTACCGGGCAGCTATCCTTTATGATTAAAGAAATTTTGGATACCTCCCGGCTGGATTTTACACAGGAGAAACAGGACGCGGAAACCTTTGACCTGTCTGAGCGTCTTCCGGCAATCTGCGAGCCCTATCAGTTGATTGCGAAGGCAAAGGGACTCGACTTTTCTTTCAGCATACAGGGAAAGTGCCCTGTCCACACGTCAAAGAAAAGCCTTGAAAAGATCCTGTCTAACCTGCTCTCCAATGCGGTCGCTTACACAAAGCCGGGATGCAAGATCACCGTTATATTGAACGCCCGACAGATAAAAATAGAAAATGAGTGTACGCCCATCCCGCCGGATAAGCTGGCCCATGTATTTGAGCCGTTCTACCGCCCAGACTTTGCCAGAGATCGCAAAGATGGAGGGAATGGGCTGGGATTATATATTGTAGATACGCTTTCAAAGGCCCTTGGGATGCCCTATCAATTTGAGGCGACCAAAAACCCGCCGGGAATGTGCTTTACCCTTTATCTCCCATAAAGCGATGGCTTTTTTTATCCGTTTCATACTGGTTCCATATTGGGGTGCTATGCTGTCAGCGTTGCAACACTTATCCTATATGAAATGGAGGTCATTCTATGAACTTTATGAATCGAGCGTGGCTGTATATCGTCCGCAAGAGGGGCAAGAGTATCCTTCTTTTTGTCATCTTGCTGGTGATGGCAACCTTTGTATTGACCGCTCTGGCACTGGGGAACGCTTCGAAAGCCGCCCAGCAGGAGCTGCGGCAAAGCCTTGGCGGGAGTTTTCTCATTGGCTTTGACTACACGGAAAACAACCCCTATTTGAAGGTGGAAAGCGTGGAGGGCGGAACCCTGATGTATTCCACCCAGCAGATCAGCCCGGAGCTGGTAGAGCAAATCCGGGAAATTGAGGGGATCAAGGAGTGCAGCGCCACCGTGGAGGGGCTGGCGGCGTTCCCCTCTCTGGAACTATTTACCGGCAATATCCCCATTGAGGAAGAATTTCGCGCATCCTCAAAGATTTTAAGCACATGGAAAAGCGAGGAGCTTACCCGGTTTACTTCCGGGCAGCTTACGCTGACGCAGGGGCGGCATATCCTGCCGGACGACAAAAACAAGGGGCTGATCAGCAAGGATTTGGCTGAGAAAAACGGCCTGAAAATTGGTGACAAAATCCAGACGGACAAAGGCGTGGAGATTGAGATTGTGGGCCTGTTCTCTCCAAAAGAAATCGAAGGCATCAACGATCAGGTGACAACCTACGATAAAATACAAAACCTTATCATCACCGACCTTGCCACTTTGGTGGCTTACGAAAACGGCCCCGCAATACAGGGCTTTAACGAGCTGACGGTATCGGTGAACGACCCGCAGAACATGGAGGAAATCATTTCTAAAGTAAAGGAAATCAGCGGCGTGGACTGGAAAGGCTTTTCTTTTCTGGTTGACAACGAGGACTATGAAAACGCCGCGTCCTCTTTGGAACAGTTATCGGAGCTGGTATCCACCATTTTGATGATCGCGCTGATTGTAAGCATCGCCATCCTCTCGCTCATTCTAACCATGTGGGCCAGAACCCGCATCCATGAAACCGGCGTCCTGCTCTCGGTTGGGATCAGCAAGCTGTCCATCTTAGGGCAGTATATTGCCGAGGTTTTGCTGATTGCGATATTAGCATTTTCCCTCTCTTATTTCTCCGCCAGCGCCATTGCGGGCCAGATGGGAAACGTATTGCAATCCGGGCAGGCGGTAACGGAGGCGCAGCAGGAAGACGGCTTATCTGCCGGAACCCGTGGGGAGGCCGGAACAGATACCGGTGAGCCGGAAATCGAAACCCCGGAATTACAGGTTCGTGTACAGCTTGAGGAAATGGGCCTCCTATTCCTGTTGGGGATCGGGATTGTAACGGTATCCGCTGGAATATCCTCAATTTCCGTCATGCGGCTGAAACCGCGGGAAATTCTATCGAAAATGAGCTGAGAAAGGCGGTAACGATATGAAAAAAGTATGGAAAATGTTTTCTGTCCTCCTTTTTGTGGGATTGCTGTTCACAGGGTGTACCCCCAAGGAGAATAAATCAGACGAAACGCAGGAGCAATCCGGCTCGCCCATCATAGATTACGAGGTGCCGGATAAAGTAAAGGACTATGATTTTGACTATGAATTTGTGCCCGAAGGTGAATAGGAGGTGCCTCTATGGGAATTTTGGAACTGCAAAATCTAACATACTCTTATGACAAAAAGAGGAAGGTGCTGAGAGGGATCAATGCGCAGATGGAGGCGGGAAAAATGTATGCCATTCTCGGCCCGTCCGGGTGCGGCAAGACAACCCTTCTATCCCTGCTGGGCGGTCTGGACAGCCCCACAAGCGGGAATATCCTGTTTGAAGGGAAAGACATTGCACAGGCCGGATTGGCAGGCCATCGGAAAAAGAATGTTTCTTTTATCTTTCAGAGCTACAACCTGATTGACTATATGACCCCGCAGGAGAATGTCCGGCTGACTTCAAAGAAACCGGCACTCCCGTTTCTGGAACGGCTGGGGCTGACGAGGGAGGAATCCAAACGGAACGTGCTGAAACTCTCCGGCGGCCAGCAGCAGCGGGTAGCCATTGCAAGGGCGCTCGCAAGCGAAGCTCCGGTGATTCTGGCGGACGAGCCTACCGGCAATCTGGACGAGGATACGGCTGGGGATATTACGGAAATCTTGAAAGAAAGCGCCCATCAGATGAAGAAATGCGTGATAGTTGTTACCCACTCAGGTGAGCTGGCAAAACAGGCGGATGTGGTGTTCCGGCTGAAAAAGGGTGAATTACAGATAGAGCAAAGCGAGAAATCTTCATAACTATAAATTCAAATTTATTCAGGAGCTGTATAGAGCAACAAATAGAGTTGGGAGGAACATAAAAACGAGAAGCTATCATGCAGAAGTAATTAATTTGAGCTTGAAAGACAAAAAGATGATAAAAAAATTTCCTGTTCTCAAATGTCAAAGTCGTTTTTTTGGTCTATGCAAAATATATACAATTTCAATACCTGAAAAAGATATTGAAGATGAAGTAAAAGCATTTCAAAAAAACATGAGTACAGCTTTGAAGAAAGAATGGTACATTACATTTCATACATCAGAAAATGCAATTGTAGTTTTTAGAGAAAAGATTTTTGTTATGTCCTGCAAGGGGATTGTTCCGGTATATAAAAAACGTATTGATACCTCTCATGCGAAAGATAAACAAAGGTGGGATGATATGATACAATATGCAAAATCATTGGGAGTACCAGATGAACAGTGCGATTTTTTACCAGAGGATTTTACAAAGCAAGAATATTGACAATTCCCGACGACAGCGACACCTTATATATGGTGTCTGCAAAAATATTTACAACGGTGAGGCTACCCGGCTAAAACGGCATCCACTCTGCAGGAAGCACGAACTGTCATTCAGGAGGAAATGCCGCTGGTAATTTGCTGTAACCTCGACCTACCGGACGGTTCCGGCATGGATTTTCTGGACGAGGTACGGGCCGTACAAGGAGATTCCTTTGTGGTGGGGATGTTCCAAATGAAGAATCCCCCTGTCCGGTTTCTGCTGTTCTTTATCCTTACCGAGAACAACGACCTTACCACGGAATATGAATACCGGCATGAGGGCGTGAACGACTATATCACCTCCCCGGTAAATATCCCGGAGCTGATTCGGCGGGTTCTGTTCTTTGTGGAATGAAACGAGCTTACATATCCAAACATCTGCCTCCACAGCGGGGAAAAGAAAAAAACCGCTGACGGGCAGAGGATTTCGTACGCTTTCCTGCACAGCTGATTTCTTCGGCGGTTTTGAGTAATCAAGGCCGCCATTTCTTTTTGCTAAAAAGCAGACCTCCAAATGACCCTCAGCAATCAGCAGGGGCGGTATATAGGAGGATACCGCCATGTCTGCAATATTCATTTGTAATAGCCATGAGATATATCAATTAAAAAAAGCATAGGCCCTCCTCCGGGATATTATAGTTATCTATCAGTATTATCAATCCATATAAATCAGCATAATCATGGTGTTTTTTGTTGCGCCAGTTTCTCATTGCGAGAAACTGGCGTTTCTTATTGTCGATTTTTAGGGAAACCTCCCGATGTGTACCGCTGCCGGTCCCCGCCTCCATTCGATTCACCCGTCAACCACGCCTGAATCGAAATGGAGGAAAACTATGGGATTTCACTATGGATACGAAAAAAGGAAGTTTGATACAGAATGGACCCGGCTGGAACAGGAATACCGTGCAGCCGGTATGGACGATAGGCAGATCGCGGCGATGAAGGAATATGACTGGACCTGGTTTTGCAGCCAGCGGGCCTATCTAAACCGCGTACAGGCCCTTCCCGGCGAACAGTGTGAGGACGAGAGCGAGCAGTCCTGCCTGTTCCGAAAATTTGAATCCCTGTCCTGCACCTGGGACACCGGCGATGTGGATTCCCGGCGGTTTGGCTGGCTGTCCTCCCTGGAGGATGAACTGCTGTACCGGCGGCTCTGCAAATTGCCGGAGGACGATCTGGAACTGCTGACCCTGCTCATTGTGGACGGATACCGGCAGGCTGATGTCGCAAGGCTGTGGAACTGTTCCCGGAATGTCATCTATAAACGTTTGAAAAAAATCAAAATATTTTTGAATCAAGGGTGACAAACGGCCTTTCCCAATGCCTACACATTGAAGGGACAAGTCCTCTTGCCCCTTATTGCAGCTTGACAACTGAATATACGGCATAACAGGTACATAACCCGTATCGAAGCGGAAAAGGCGCGCCGCCAGGACGGTTGCTTGCAGGAGGTGATGACAGACAGGCAATCCGAGCGATCTACGTCCAGCCTTAACCCCGGAGATGGCATTCCGGGCGCGATGATGGTGCGGGGGCTTAAAGATACTTCCTCACGGCCCGCCAAAGACTTGGGGGGAACCCTGCGGCGCGCGAGAAAAACGGCGCTGCGGAGTTATGACAGCTCTGCCGGGAGCGGCCTGTTATGTCCCCATCGTCAGGGGGCGTGGCAAATATGACGAACCATCCAAACAGAATTGCAGCAGCCGTACCGGACGGTATCCAGCGGCAACCGCCGCCCTAATCTGTCGATACGGCTGCTTTTTAATCATAGAGTGAAAAACAGTTTTTGAACGGAGGTGCGTCTTTATGACCAAACAGACAACCCCGACAAGCTCCTACAAAGAGGTGCGGATCGGGAAAACAATTTATCGCGTCACCAGCTTTTTTTCGGGAGAAAAGGACCTGGGAAAGACGCTGGAACAGCTGGCAGTCAGACGCGCTATGTCAGAAGCCGTTCCAGCTGCCAGCGGTTCCAAATAACAGAAAGCCTCGCGGCCTGCCGTATCATTGCGCGGCGGTGGATTCTCCGGTAAGATATTCATGCAGGGTAAAACCTGCGGAGCCATTTTGCCGCACGAGGTATGGATTCTGAGATGGTCGGGAGGTAAAACAAAGATGATGGATACAACATACAACGTGGGCATCTACTGCCGGTTAAGTAACGACGATGAACGTGATGGGGAATCGGTCAGCATTGAGAACCAGAAGCTGCTGCTTCAAAACTATGTCAGGCAGCGCGGCTGGAATGAGGTCGATGTCTATATTGATGACGGATACTCCGGCACGAACTTCAACCGCCCAGGCGTCAGGCGGTTAATCGAGGACGCAAAGGCAAAGCGGATCAATGTGATTCTGGTGAAGGACCTTTCCCGTTTTGGCCGTAACTACATCGAATTTGGGCAATATACAGATTACCTGTTCCCTTCCCTTGGCTGCCGGTTCATCGCGCTGAACAACGGCATTGACACCATGAGCGACAACGGAAGTACCGATGTCATGTGCTTTTTGAACTTATTTAATGAATTTTACAGCCGGGACACCAGCAAGAAGGTCAAGGCGGTCAAGAGAGCCTGTGCCGAAAACGGAAAATTTATGGGAACCTACCCCGCCTATGGCTACCGGCGCGACCCGCTGGATAAGCACCATCTTGTGATTGACGAGGAAACCGCGCCGGTTGTGCGCCGTATCTTTGAGATGCGGGCATCAGGCATGGGATTCCACGCCATCGCGGTGGCGCTCAATGAAGAAGGGATTCAGCCGCCCGGTGTGCTGTACTACCAGCGAAAGGGCCAGAGCGACCCCCGCAGGGTCAACCACAAATGGGCTGACCAGACGGTTAAAAACATGGTCCGCAACGAGGTCTACATCGGGAACATGGTACAGGGCAAAAGCGGCACACTCTCCTATAAATCCCGCAAGCTCGTCAATAAATCGGAGGACGAGTGGATTCGGGTGGAGGGGACCCACGAGGCCATTATTTCGCGGGAACTGTGGGATACCGTAGCCAGCATCGGCAAAAAGAAGGTGCGGAAAAGCGCCCCGTCCGATGGATGCAAGAGCATCTTCACCGGACTTGTGTACTGCGCCGACTGCGGTTTCAAAATGCGGAACCACATCGAAAAATTCACCTATAAGGATGGCAGGCCGGGACGGTACAGCTCTTTCATCTGCGGCAACTACTCCCGCAGCGGAAGGGGCGCGTGTACCATCCACACCATCTATGAAACAGTGCTGACCCAGCTGGTATTGGAGGACATCCGGGAAAAGGCCCGCTTTGCGGAATATGACCCGGACCGGCTGATGGGCGAGATTCTCCGGCTGAAGGAGAAGGAATCCCACACCCGGCTTTTCTCCTATGAGCAGGAATTAAAATCCTCCCTGGCCCGTATTTCCGATTTGGAGCGCCTGATGCAGAATCTCTACGAGGACAAATGCACCGGCTCCATCCCGCAGACGGTATTTCAGACCCTGATGCAGAAATATGAAGCGGAACGGGCAGAAAAGGCGGAGGCAGTCCCGGAACTGGAAAGGAAAGTCCGGGCACACCTGGAAAACCAGGTGGATACCGACCGCTGGCTGGAAATTATCCGGCGCTATACCGAAATCTCGGAACTGGACGAAACCATTCTCTTTGAACTGGTAGACCGGATCGAGGTTGGCGATACCCGGAAGGTCAACGGGCAACGGATTTGTGAAGTCAAGGTCTACTACCGCTATGTCGGGAATGTAGACGGGGCGCTGGCACAGGAAAGGGGGCAGGATTATGGCGAAGCAATATAAAGTGGGTATCTACTGCCGCCTGAGTGTGGATGATGCCTCCAATTCCGCCAAAGCGAAGGGCTATATTCCCAGCGATGAATCGGTGAGCATTGAGAACCAATATGAAATCCTCTCCAAATTCGTCATGCTCAACGGCTGGATCGAGGTCAAGACCTATCAGGACGATGGGTACAGCGGCGGCAATTTTCAGCGGCCCGGATTTTTGGAAATGCTGGAGGACGCAAGGCATGGCCTGATTAACCTGATTCTGGTAAAGGACCTTTCCCGTTTAGGCAGGGATTTTGTGGAGGTGGGCCGTTATACGGATGTCATTTTCCCGTCCCTCGGATGCCGGTTCGTATCGGTTCTGGACTGCCTGGACAGCGAGGGGGACAACACCGATATGCTGCACTTCCGCAGTCTGATGAATGACTACCATCTCAAGGACCTGTCCAGCAAGGTCAAGTCGGTGCTTCATGCCAAGAAGAAAAGCGGCCAGTATCTTGCCGCCTACGCTCCCTACGGATACCGCAAGAGCGAGGAGGACAGACACAAGCTGGTCATTGACGGGGAATCCGCCGCTGTTGTGCGGCAGATATTCCAGATGCGTCAGTCCGGCATGGCCTATGGGAAAATCGCCGCCGCCCTGAATGAGAAAGGGATTCTCCCTCCCCGCTGGTACTGGGCGGTCCATTACGGAAATGGCAGCTGCAAGTATTCCCGGCTGTGGGCTTACGCAACCGTCCGAAGCCTTCTGAACGATGATGTTTATGCCGGTACGCTCACACAGAACTGCACCGGTTCCCGTTCCTATAAGGACAAGACCATGATAAGGAAACCGGAATCGGAATGGATTTCCCATGAGGGCGCGCACGAGGCAATTATCGGGCCGGAGCTGTGGGAGGCTGTCCAGAAAATCAATCAGGCGGCGAAACAGATTTCCGCTAACAATACGCCGCCCCAAGCATCTCTGTTTACCGGAAAGCTGGTCTGCGCGGACTGCGGGCATCCTCTGGTTGCCGCCCGCGAAACACAGCGCCGGAAAAATGGCACTGTCAAGCACTATACTTCTTATTTCTGCTCCCGGTTTGCCACTACCGGACACAGCATCTGCTCCTGGCACCGGATTTTTGAGATCAGCCTGAAAAACCTGGTGCTGAGTGAAATCCGGGCGCATGGCAAAGCGGTTGCAGCCGATGAAGCCGCTGTACTGGATAAGCTGAAACAGCACATACAATCCGCAAGCGCCGCGCAACAGGAGGACAGCCGACAGGAAATCAGCCGTTTGCGGCGGCGTTTGGAGGAGTTGGAACAGATCACCGCAAAACTTTATGAAGATAAGGTAAGCGGGGCAATCAGCGGCGATTCCTTCTCGGTTCTGATTCAAAAGAACGAGCAGGAACGCATCCAGAAATCGGAACGCCTGGACAGTCTGTTAGCCGGGGAACGAAAAGCCCAGCAGGACATCGCCAATATCCACCAGTGGGCCGGAACCATCCGGCAGTATCTGGACTTGCAGGAACTGAACCGGGAAATCATTGAGGAACTGATTGACCGCATTGAAGTTGGAGAACGAACCGTCATAGACGGTCAAAGACACCAGGACATTAAAATTTACTACCGCTTTGTTGGGCTGGTATGATCGGGCGAAAAAAGTGCCTGACCGCATCAGCAGCCAGACGGAAACATTCTGTAACAGCAGCGATATTTGATTGTTGCACACTGATTTGTCGAATTGGAGAGAAATTAGCAGTTTACCCCTCCCAAATGCCTCGTGTTCTTTATGAGGTTTTTGAACGGGATAACCAGCTCATCAGATTCCGCGTTGCTGTGCAGACTGTCATAGTTGTCGTTGATTGCGATAAAACGCACACCCAGAAAGGGAAATAACTGTTCCAGATATTCCCCTACGCCCAAGTGGTCCCTGCCGAAGCGGGACAAATCCTTGACCACAATGCAGTTAATCTTGCCAGCCTTGACCTCCGCCATCATCTCATGAAAGGCCGGACGGTCAAAATTGGACCCTGTGTAGCCGTCATCCACTTTCATGCCGCACTCCCGCAGTTCCGGGTAGCGCGTCATGTAGTCACGGATCAAATCTTTCTGGCCCGTGACGCTGTTGCTTTCCTCCTTGTCGCCATCCTCGCGGGAAAGGCGAACGTAACCGCAGGTATTCCATACCTGTTCAGCGGAAATATTCATATTCTTCTCTCCTAATTGTTAAAGTTAATCAGCAAAACACTTTAACAACCAGGGGAGCGCCGGTTTGTCCTGTTGCCGTCATGTTAACATAACTTCCCGGCAATGTCCAGAGTGTTTTGCAAAAAAGTTTGTGTCAGCATTTGGAGCGTATGTAGGAGAGCATCCGGTCCTCCAGGGTTACATCCGTGTCGGTAAAACTGACCTTCACAACATATTTCCCGTGGCGATAGCAGTAGGGATTGCCGATCTGCCGGATGAAGTCCAGAATCCTCTCCCGCTTGGGCAAATTGGTGTTGACCTTCACTTCCCGAATATCCCGCAGGCCGGTCGGGTCCACAGTCCGAATATCCACATTCTGCATAGCCTCGATCTGTTCCATGGTATAAGCACACGGTTCCATGTTTGTACCTCCTTTGCGATGAATCAATACCGCCGCAGACCTTCTGGCCTGCGGCGATTTGTGATGTATCAGCCCTTGAAGCGGTAAGGGAGCTTGCGGCCCCCGCGCTGCTGGCTGTTGTACTTGCTGAGAATGACGCGGGCAAACCGCAGGGCGGCTTTGTTGGTGGAGAAGTCCACCTTACCCCGGCGAATGATCTCGTCCGGGTCCACGGCGGACAGCCGCTTAATGAAAATCTGGTCCACCAGCTCCGTCTCATAGGTCTTGACGAACAGCGCCATACCGGAGAAGATAGACGCTTTAAGGGAGTTGGGGGTCCCGTGCCACGCCCCGGCAATCAGGCCCAGCATACGGGAGAAGGCCGCGCCGCCCAGGAGCCGGTAGGCGTTGATAACGGCGCGGGTGGTGGAAATTTCAAAGGGTTCCCCGGTGGGCCGGTCCAGCGCCCACACAAAGCCAGCGTCCTCCACCCGCTGCTTCACGTCAATGATCTCCGCGTCCGCGCCGGATTCCACAAGGGCCTTGGTCGCGTGGCCCAGCCGCAGCTTTCCTCTGGTCTGGTCCAGCATATAGTACAGCTCGGCCTCCTGCTCGTAGGTCAGGCCGGTGTAGATGATGCAGGGGACGGTCACATCCCCGCCGCCCGCCATCTTCCGCATAGCGGCGATCCGGTGCTGTCCGTCCACCACATTGAAATTGCCGTCCCGGAAGCTGACCACAATGGGGGTCAGCAGACAGGGGTTCCACTTGGCAATCAGCTTGTCCACATCCTCCGTCTCCACAGGCCGCTGATAGGGCAGGCCGGAGGTCAGCTTGGCGGTGGAGAGGTCACGGCTCACGCCAGGGTTGTGGTACTTCACTTCGGGGATGGTGGTCTGACGCTCCAAAGGCTCCGGTTTGGAGGTATGACGCTTTTTTCGATAGCTCATTTGTTCATATTCCTTTCCATTAGATTTAATAAATCCTCTATTGCAGAGGTAATGGTGGTAAAACGCTGGCGGACAAAATCAAATTGCACAGGGGATATATCGGGGAAAACGACTGTGCAGAAGGGGTCGTTATACCATGCGAAATTCTTGTGGAAGGTATCTACAAAGCCGTCAATATCCGCAAGCAACGTGTCCGGGTTATAACTGCAATCTTTATTGGGATTCTTGAGATCAGCTACGGATTCCTCTATACTGGCATAGTGTTTATCGCCCAGGGTGTAGGGAACGGAGGGCGGCATTGGAGGCTCCGGGGGCTGCGGTTTCTCTGCCGGGGCAGGATGGTACTCACCCATGGATTTGATTTCCCCCGCTGCTAACTGGCTGGCCGCGTCCCTCTGCTGCTCCGGTTCCAGACGGGACAGCTTCAAAGCGTCCTTTTTCGTGATTTTGGTGCCGGTGTCCCGGATAATATCCTTTGCTTCGGTAGTCAGATTTTTAGCGGTCTGAATTTGACGTTCAACTGTCCTTCTACCGACGCCTAACTTCTCGGCAGTATCTTGAACAAAGGATTTCATAGAATCAGAACGACATTTTGACGTTCTGATTTTTTCGCTTTTTTGATCTCCGCCATTTTTCGTCTCCGGGTGAAGGGCTTCATAAATCTCCTTCCGGCGCAGAAGTAAATCACTGTACTCCACGGCAGATAAGCCCTTCCTGACCACGTTCTCATCAACCTCCGCCAGCTCTGCCAGTAGGCCCTCCAAACTGCTGACATTACACTCAATCTCCGTCCATCCCAGCAGTTTTGCCGCTTCCAGCCGGTGCAATCCGGCGATCAGCGTATGCTCCCGGTCAATGGTGATGGGGTTGAGCAAGCCCACCTTGGAAATACTGTCCACCAACTCCTGCACTCCCTCCGGGTCCACCTCCCGCCGTCCAGCGTTGACTTTGATTTCACTGATTGGAACAAGCATATTTTCACCTCCCTGGCCTCCGGCCTGTTATCGTTCATCCTTGCCGGATGGAACACCTGGGGCCACAGTTGGCCTATGGCTTCAGGTCTTTCATCCGGTGGAGGGGAAGGGCCGCGCCGGTCCTGGCTGTGTCCTTCTTCTGTAAGGAAATATGACCGGCGCGGGTTCCCTTGAATACCCTTTATAAAAATGTGTGCCGTATTATCGGGCGGCATGACCGCCTTACTGCTCTCCCCCGGCACGGGAGTATGTAAGCCCAACCATGGCGGGTCGGCGCGGTGCCAGCAGACGGTGGCGGCAGGTGACTAAGCTGCCCAGGCCGTTCCCCCAGCATCTCCCTTTTACCCTGCGATACGGGTGTTTGCGGTGCATCCCGCGTCTGCGGCGTTGCCAACGCCGGACAGCCGCCCAGGTGTCGCTCGTACCTTTGATACTATCGTTTTAACGGGCAGGGAACGAGGGTCCACCCCCTTTCGTTCGTCCCCGGCCCGCAGGCAGTCTTGGCGATTGTGCGGCTGATGCAGGATACAGCACTTACATACTGATTATGAGCGGGAGCTTGTCCCGCTGTTTGTCAAGGTGCTACCAGTAGGTTATTGGGCTGCGAGTTGGAGGATGATGTTATCCATCATTTCCCGTTTTTCGCCAGTGAGCTGCGCCCTCAAATTCATAAGTAGCGCGGTTTCTTCTTCACCCAGCGGTTTGCGGCGGACAGGGTAGCCATCCGCCAGCTTAACACCACCGTTGCGGCCACGGGTGATCTCAATAGGGTAGATGCACATGAGCGCGATAATGTCCGTGCGAATGGTTTCCACGGAAACATTGAGTTCCTGCGCCAGATAATGATATGTAATCCGCTTTGCAACGGATAGCATTTCCACGATCATCAGGCGGCGTTCGTACACGCCCATGTACTCACCCCCTTCCTCTCCGGCCCTATAAATAATCCTAACAGGAATACACCAAGGCTCACTTGGTGATTTTGAAAAAAGTTTTGAAAAATTTTTAGATGTGTATTTTTTGACATTTTCTTGCCTCCGAAAATCTGAATGGGGTTAGGTCCTGGTTCAGATTTCCGGGGAGGAGCGCGGACACGAGCGTAGTAACACGATTTGCCACAGACAGCAAATAAATTTCTGATTTCGCCAAAATAAAATAGAATCCGCTTATATTTGCAAAAATGAGCAAAAATATTCGACTGCTTTCGACTACATTCACCGAAATACAACAGAGAATACAGTCGAAACCAGTCGAAAGAAAAAAAGGACGCGAACAACCGTAAAGTTGTTCGCGCTTCTTTGAAAAACCAAGGGGGTGGTTTATATATATTATCCCAATTTACGTCGAAATAGATTGTCTCAAAAGGGCCGCTTCAATAGATTTCCCCCTTCCAGTAAAAATAAAAAGGCACCGAGGGAGTGCTGTCTCCCTCGATGCCTTAATCGCATGATACTCACGGTTCAAAAGAATTGAGAAAGTTTGAATAAAACCTGTGCAAACGCACGTAATAAAATTAGTGGGGCTGCTATTCCTCTCTTTCCGTCTGCTCGTTTACCTTTGCTTTTATAAAACTAATGCTATTGATATATGCTTTCAGCAACATTTCCGCCCCGATTAAGAGGGGTTCGTCTATTTTTGCCAGCAGAGAAGTGATTGCAGAAATGTTGGACAATTCTGCTCTCCCAGTCAGCAAATAATCCGTAGTAGTACATAGAGCTTCAGACATTTTGCAAAGCGTTACATTGGATGCCCCACGCTTTCCTAATTCAATCTGTACCAGAAAATATTCAGAAATCCCAATAATTTCAGCAAAGTCTTTTCTGGATAAGTTAAGATTTTCTCGCGATTGTTTCACACGCTGACCAAATTCAATTCTTAATACTTCCTTGCCTTTCAAGAACTATGCACCCCCCTTTTTAGTGGAAATATTGGTTACATTCTAATAGTCCAATTTTACATTGTGCTATTAGATTTGCATATTTGCCAGTAGCACCCAAAGTTTTTGCACTAAAAGCACAAAATATTTACGCAATGGAGGTGTCGGCAATAAATAAATGCAACAGGCATCAAAGAATGTACCCTTTGATGCCTGTTGCTATTCACATGATTTCAGATCAAGAAAGTTAATACTATTTAATCTTTAATCCTCTAAAGCAAACAAATTGACGAACTTATAGTTTTCTCAACCTCATATTTGCCCTATTGGGAAACAATTTGCTGGTACATCTTCATTAACTCCGACACGCAGGCTGGTTCGGAGTTTAGTTTGCCCCAAAAGCCGTAGGCCATCATCACCGCCTTGTCGTTCTGCTGGTGGGCCTTCCGCAGCTCCGGGGGCATGGTGGTTTCATCGTAGAGGTCGGCAAGGCTGGCATCCGGGTAGAGGGTGCGGGCGTCAAGAATCGCCTGGGAGGTCTGCTCGATTTTGGCCTTTTGCGCGTCCGTGGGGGTAGGCCAGGGGAAGTTGTTGTAGACAACATCTTTGGAATAGCGATAATCGCTTTTCAGCCGTCCACAGACGGCGCGCATCCAAGCCATGTGTACATTGGAGGTCAGGACACCAAAATGGTACAGCGTGGCATTAGGGATGATTTTCACAAGGTTACTGCAAAGAATGTCTGGGGTCATAAATCCCATTGGGACATAGCGCCGCCGTTCAGAAGATACTTCTGGAACAACGATATATGTCCCCTTCGGCATATTTTCCACATGAAACCGGGTGGGCGTGTCGGCTAGTTTCACCGTTCCGGCGCTCTTGCTGGCAAGGCGAAGCTGACGTACCGCCTCTACCCGCTTCATACACTCCGGCATTTTCCGCAGCTCGTTCGGCGGACAATCTCCCAGCCACAGGCAGTAACGAGGGCAACGGTTGATAAATTCCTGAGAACCATACCAGGGCATAAACCACTTCACCGCTATTGGTTCAATTTTCAGAAATTCGTCCATCTCCTCTTTGGTGAAAAGGTAATTGCCGCCGTCAATCGGTTTGTTGCCGATTCCGATTTCCGGCACATTGCAAAGGGGCTTACTGCGGCTCTCCACAAACACATTGTCAGCGTCCAGCAAATACCCGTTGATGTTCTGAACCACCTGCGCCCGCTCCGATGTGAACAGCGTCTTAGGCGCGGCGTTGGGGGCCGTGCTGAATCCGACAATTACACAGTGAACATGGGCTTTGATTTTGGCCTCACTGTCCCAGCGGAATGTCCGGTGAGCAAAGTCGATATGAACGCCCGATTCAAACAGCGGCTTCCAGAGGTTCGCCACGGCTTCACCCTGGGTCACGGAGTTGGTAGACACCAGAGCGGCCCGGATAGATGTTCCCGCCATCAAGTCCGCAGCTTTTTTATACCAGCAGGAAACGTAGTCCAGATTTCCGGCATTCTTCCATCCGGGGAAAATGGCATTTACATCATCCTTCTGTTCTGCACCCATCATCCGTGCGCCGACAAAGGGCGGATTGCCCATAATGTAATCCAACTCATGCTTGGGGATCACGTCCGCCCACTCCGTCCGCAGGGCGTTCCCCTCCACAATGTTGGCATAGGATTTCAGCGGCAGGAAATCCAAGGTCATGTGTACCACGTCCTCGGTTTCCTTCATCATCTGACTTTCCGCAATCCAAAGGGCCGTCTTTGCCACAGTCACAGCGAAGTCGTTGATTTCAATGCCGTAAAATTGGCTGATGGAGACTTGAATCGGGTTGCCCATGTCCAGCATGATTTGTCCCTTATGGAGCAAGGAAATTGTTTCATTTTCCAGCCGCCGGAGGGAGATGTAAGTTTCCGTCAGAAAGTTCCCGGAGCCGCAGGCAGGGTCCAGGAATTTCAGCCCCGCCAGCTTCCGCTGAAAGGCTTCCAGCTTGGCCTTGCGGGTCCGCTCCACCGTAACGGCTTCAATCTCCGCAAACTCGGCTTTCAGTCCATCCAGGAATAGCGGGTCAATCAGCTTGTGAATGTTCTCGATGGATGTGTAGTGCATCCCGCCGGAGCGCCGGGTTTCCGGGTTCAGTGTGCTTTCAAAGACAGCGCCGAAGATGGTGGGAGAAATATCGCTCCAATCAAAATCCTCGCTGGCGCGGCGGAGTATGAGGTCAATCACTTCATCCCCAAGTCTGGGTATCTCAATGTCCTCGTCTGCAAACAGACCGCCGTTGACATAGGGGAACGCTGCCAAGTCGTCATCCAGGTACTTGTCCCGCTGGGGTATATCCTGATCCAGTACCCGGAACAGATTGATGAGCGCCCGCCGGTCCTCAGAGCGGTGGTTCCCCAGGTAATCATGGAACATACTCTTGTTGCCAAAAATCCCAGCGTCCTCAGCATACAAGCAGAACACCAGGCGGACGCACAGCTTATTCAGACTTTTCAGCGTTTCTGGGTCGCTGGGGTCTTTGTACTGCTTCAAGAGTGCATCATATAGTACCCCCACCAACTCGCCAGCTTGCAGAGAAATTTCCATTTCCTTTTTGATATGTTCGCTGCCAGTGTCCACCAGGAATTGCAGACGGTGAAATTCCTTTTCCAAGTCCGCCAGCTTGAGAACTTCCGGCTCGTCATTGGGGCGGTTCATATCGTGAATCTGGAACTCCTGGAAGTTGCAGACGATGATCCAGCGGGGATTCTGGTCATGGGGCAGATACCCGGCATATCTTCTGGCCTGCTGATAAGGGGTGAGCATACTGCCATCAGACTGCTTGTATCCTTTTCGCAGGTCAATATCCCGGCCCTTCTGTTCAATCAGGACACGGGTGGATTCAATATAGCCGTCAATGAAACTGGTATGGTCCAGCTTTACCGGGACTTCAAAAGAAATGGCGGTGGAACCATCAACGCCAAAAATCTTCGTCAGCAGCTCAATCCAAAACCGCTGTGTTTCCTGTTTTTCATCACCCCGGCCCTTCCAGTCCACCGCAAATCGGGCGGCGGCGGTACGCCGTTCTACATCTGTCATGGGCTTGTCCTCATTTCATCATGTGGCTATTATCATACCACATCAATCGGGTATTGTCTAGGTTCTATAAATTATGCAAAAGAACGCTACAACCCATGCTCCCGAACAAACTGTTTTAGCAGCTTTTCCAATTTGTAGACGAGCGCGTCAGGCAATTTCCGGGTGGTCAGGGCTTTGGGGATTCTTACGCCGGACACACCTGTGACCACCCGGCGGAACACCACACGCTCGTCATGGCGGTGGAGGGCCTTTATCTCATATCCCTGACTTGTCCAGGAATCGGAAATGTAGTAGTCAATCTCGTCCGGGATAATCGCATGGAAAGGGTATCCTTCCTCTCGCCACATGGGCGAGGTCATTCCCGGCATATTCTCATACCAGAAAGCATCGTAGAAGTACGCTTCTGCTGGTAAGCTGTCTCCTAGGATTTGCTCAATCTGGCGAAAGGTCAGAGTGAGAGGGGATTTGTCAGACAGTCGGAAGTATTCCCGCAATTCGAGGTAGGGAGACTCCCTCAAAGGGGCGGTGTCAACGAAATCTCCCAGCAGTTCAAAGAGGTCGATATGCTCCCCAAAAGCATCATCCGAATCCGAGAACATATCGTAGGCGCACTGGCGGTGAATGTAAATCAGATTTTGTACCCGCCGTCCTTTGCCGATCACCTTCTCGATTACCTCAACCTCCTGGTCGGCCAGCATAGGATTTCCGCAAAACGCACAGCGGCCCCCTTGCCGCTGCCATACCGCTTTATACTTGCCGTTGGCTTTCTGCTCGTCACGGCGATGCTGAAGCTGAGAGAAATAATCCTTGTCCAGATACGGATTGAAACTGACCTTGCAGGGCTTGTGCTGAACGATGGCGAGAGGAGCCAGCCGAACCACCCGGCAAGTCGGGTCATCGGGCAGGGCAAAAACGTGATACCCGCCCACATAAATCCAGAACTTCCGCAGTACGGTTTCCCTGTGCCAGTGTGAATACTTCTGGCACATCTTCACGACAAGCAGGCCCTCAACCACAGCGTCAATGTGACGGAAAATCATATAGGCGTCCGTACTGCGGTGGTACGCCGCCCATCCGCTCAGCTTGTCGTTAATTTTCTCAATCAGCGCCCTTTGTGTTCCCTTGAAATTCAAAATCAGATTTTCCAACTCGCGCTCAATCTTCTTAATGGAGCCGTCAGTCGGCTCGACTGTCAAAATGCCCTTCTTCTCTTGGAAGTGCCATGACAAAAACGTGAAGCCCTCGCTAATATGGGCGATATAGGTTTTCTCCTGATTGAATCCTAGGCCCCGGCTGGCTAAGAAGTCGCTGACACTCTGCATAATCCGCTCTGCGCTCTCTACTGACCTCGCCGTAACCACTATATCATCGGCAAACCTGACCATGCAGCCATTAGAATAATCAACACCGCCCATCGGGTAAAGACTGTCATAGATATGGGATTGCAGGCCGTCCAACAGCATATTGCCGAGGATAGGGGACAAGCTGGACGCAAAGGAAATTCCCTTGTTCGTTTCAAACAATTCACCGTCCTTGACAACACCTGCCCGGAGAAATTTCCGCAACACCGTCTTGTCCATTGGAATATTTTCAATGAGCCAGTTGTGCATAGCGTTATCGAAGAAAGCGGCAACATCGGCCCTGACGATCAACTTGGGCGGATTCTCCTGATTCAACTCCCGGAGTATGTAAGCGTAAGCGTCATGAGCCGAGCGGCCTTTACGGGCGAAAAAGGATTTTTTATCCGCTGTGGATTCAGCTACCGGGTCAAGAGAGAAAGAATACAGTACCAGCATAGCCTTATCCCTGGCGGCGGGGATATGCAACGTCAATTCCTTCCCCCGCTCCGTGACCTTCTCATATCGGTTCGGTAATGGCTGGTATCCTCTGCGGGTCAGGGATAAGGCCATTTTCATTTTTTGTGCGTCACTGGTCAGCTTTACGCCGTCAATACCCGCTGCTGAATTTGTGTCGGCAACGAAGCGAACAGCCAGCACCCTGGCGGCATAAGAGGCCACCAGTTTATCCTGCATGATTTTGACGTTTTCCCAATCTCGGTTATAGGCGGCGAAAGCCAATTTGTTTTGCTTGCGGAAAAGCTCATTCTCCATTTTAGCCCAGTCAATCGTGCGCCACCTAACAGCCATATCTTCATCCGTGGTTTCCTGCTGAAAGGTGATTGCCCCCAGGATGATGGAGATAGGGCAATGGTCGGAACACAGCGTAGTCGTATGGTGCTTGACACTCTGAACGTAGGTCAGCAGTTCTCCCGAAATAAGGAAGTAATCCAGCCGTGAGCCTTTGTTCTCCTGGCGGCTTTTGGGGCGAGGTCCCCACCAGGTATAGGCCCCTTCCTTCTGCGGGTAAAAGGCTCGGAATACGTCAATATAACCAGCAGAGAGAAGCGTTTCAAAACTCGCCCGCTCCTCCGATTGAAACAGCGGTTCCTCCGGCGTGTTCTTCTGATTCTCCGGGTATATGTCGATGTACTCTCGTGTCACGTTGAAGTCTCCGCACATGATAACGGGCTTTGGCAGTTTCGTGACAAACTCCCGCAGGGACTTGTCCCATTCCATACGGAAGTCCAAGCGTTCAGGGGACGAATGTGTGTTGAGGTTCGGAGCGTAAACATTAAGGATGAAATAATCCTTGTATTCCAGCGTGATAAGCCGACCCTCATTATCAAACTTGTCAATGCCAAGACCGTACTGGCAGGAGAGAGGCTGCCGCCGTGACAGTACCAGCGTCCCGGAGTAGTTAGAGCGTTTTGCCGGGTTCCAGAACAGCAGATAGCCGGGAATATTCAACGGACATTCCCCTTTGATTTCCTGACAGCACAAAACATCCGGCTTTGCGTCTGCCAGGAATTTCAAAAATCCATTCCGCCTGCAACGAGCCAGCCCATTGACATTCCATGAGACTACTTTCATACCCGTTCCTCCTGTGAGATGGACCATCTTCAACAGAAGCTATTATAATTGTTCCAAATCGTATTTGATTAGTGCAACTTTTTTATTGGAGATTTCTGTCCCAAACCGCAAATGCACCCGCAGGGCGTTCCCGTCCTTAAAGGCATACGGCAGCAGGGAAAGCGAGGGTTCCGATGGAAAAGGCAAGCAATGAGTAAGAATATCCTTTTGGCTATTCTTACTCGCTTGTTGGGGTTCCCCCAAGCCCCGGACTGTCCGATCTGCGTACAGTCGAACACGCCTTACGGCGTGGCTTTTTCGCTCCCTTCGGTCGCTCTCTCCTGCACATTCGCGCAGGAGTATGGTGTGCAGTCTTGCACACTAAACAAGGTCCGCTGAAACAGCAGATGGGCCTTCACTTCACCTTGATAACCAGCGAAACTTTTCCCTCATCGCTGATTGAAAGTTGAAGTGTCTTAACGTACTTGTCGTAAAACTGTTGGCGTTCTGCCGAAGTCATTTCTATCCGAGTGGCGCGGAGAGCGTCATTGAGCATATCAATAACATTCAACTGGACAGACTTCTCCATGTAATCACGCATTTCCTGAAACAGAGCATTCGTTTTCAGTTCTTCTGAATCGCCGGAATAGAAGTCGTCTAAGTAGCAGTAAAAAATACCCGAATTGACAAGCGCGGCTTTCATATCAGGCCCACACTTATCATGTTCAATCATTACTAAGAATTGGGCCTTGGGCAGAGACGAGATAAGGCCCCAATAGTCTGAATCACTGGAAACAATGACAAAAGAATCCACTTTGTTTTCGTAATATTCCTGGCAGGCTCTCGCCGTTAGGCGAATGTCCACCAGGGACTTGTTTTGCTTGATCCGCTCAATCAAAATATGCTCCACCGGGATGGAGGTGAACTTCTCCAGAATGCTCCAAGCTGTGGCGGTGTGAATATCGTCAAAAAGGATAATCGAAGTGATTTTTTCAGTGTATGCGCTGTTCAGCCGCCGCAGGGTCGCACTTAATTTATAGGGGTCTGAATTTTCACAATCGACTACGATTACCGCTTTTTGGCTTGCATCAATAAAATCATAGATGCTATCTTTTATATAACTGCCAGCATCTGATACTTTGTTATACTCGGTAAACTCATCATCATGCCAGTGGTAGAGCAGGGAAACAAATCTTTTGTCGTTGAACAGGATGTTGCCCTGATCGCTGGGCATCCAATGAATATACATTTGATAGGGGTAAAGCCGTATATGTTCATAATAGACTGCCGCCGCCGCTTGGGTCCCTTTTTCGCACAAGCCATTCGGCATAATAAAAAGCTCTCGAATGTATTTCCAGTTAAGCCAGAGGGGAAATAACTGCTTGCAGTTATTGATACGATCTGAAATAATGCGGTTGATTTCAATGATATGTCCAACCAGCATTGTATTTGATTTTCTGATGAAGTTGACGCCATCCGCCAATAGCTGGTTGATTGAATCGGCGGGAACAAACTGCGGCAAGGTGAGTATGGTTTTATATTCCACTCTCATTTTATCATTGATGTATTTGAAGTTCCTTTCAATCGCTGTCCGAATGATGCACAAATGACGGATAATCCGGGCGTTCTTATCATTCTCCAACTGCTGAAATGTTTCAAGTTGTGGAGGCTCATGCTGATTCTCAAATATTCGTTTTGGGACCCCGATCAGATAGGCAATTTTTGAGACAATAACATAGGTACTGTCTTTATACGCCATTCGCTCTGCTGGGCCTGACACCACACTATTCATCATATGTAAAAATCCCCTCTTTTCAGATTGGCTACTCTCTTGGGGAATCCTCAAAAGTGGGCTAAGGTTTCGTGGACATTCCCAATAACGATTGCCTGAAGTTAGTATACCACGCCAACTGCTCAGATAGCAAATCAAGCTAAAAGCTGCGTCGTACAGACAGCGCAGTTTTTAGCTTGGCTTTACGCTGTGGCCAACCGCTAAAAAGGAGTATCATCCAGAAAAATGTCCGGGTAGTTTCTCAAGAACCTGTTCAGTAGTTTTTTATATTCTTCGCTCCGCTTTCCGCACTTTTCCAGAACAGGGCAAATACGCTTTCTGATTTCCTTTTCCTCCGATGGGAACAATCTCATCTTCGCTTCCCAATGCTCGCCCTCCAAGTCCAGCGCCAGTACATCCAGCGTGACCCATGAGAACATCATAAACAGCAGATCATGGGAGGTTTCCAGCAAAGTAATTTGATCCTCTCCATTTCCCTCTGGATAAAATTGTATGAACAGGTAGCCGAATTTTCGTGAGTATACAACGTCATAATCGGGCTGGGCCTCTTTGTCTATATAAGGCCGGAACAGAAACAGCAAGGCTTCAAGTTCCCTTGTTTCACGGTTTGTCATGCTCCTATCAATCCCCTTTGACTTTTATCCACGCACTGAGTCCATTGGAAAATAGGTGGTTGTTCGTGAGACGGGGTCAATAATAAAAATTTCACGTCCTTGCTTCTGAGCGTACCGCACAGTAGCTCCGGTCCCGCTTCGCTGCGTCCCATTGTAAACGGCCACCAGAATGGACGCATGGTCTACCAAGTAGTGGTTTCGTTCCAACATACAATTCTGGGTGTATTTTCGACTTACATAGACCACATCACTGGACCGTCTCAGGATGCTACGATACTGCTCCTGCGCTGAATCTGCCCATTTAATTTCTTGCCCTTCGCAAGGCAGGATACAGTGGAGCCGTATTGTAGGATACTTCTCTTGCAGGCCAAGGACGATCTGTGCGCTCCAAAGGTCCACCCCCAGGGCCATACCAGATAGGAACTCTGTCACACCTCGTTCTGCTAAAGCAGTGATCTGCGCGGACAGGGCCTCCTTCAGTAATACGCACTCGCGGGCAGCTTCGTTGTATTTCCATGGGAAACTTTTAGGCCGGTGCCCGGTAAATGCACAGGTATTTTGATTTGTAGTCATGATTCCCTCCAGCTTTCAGCTAATACGTTGTATATTGTTTCGATTTTCGACTTGTAATTCATTTTATTTCTCCATATCCTGCGGCAAGGTGACTTTTAACTCAAAAATAAACTCCATTGAAAAGTCGCGCCGCAATATAACATCGCTCACTTTGAGGAAGTTCATCGGTATACCATATTTCTTAAATTGGCGATCCTTTTCTAATCTTTGTGCAACTCTCTGATATATTCCCCTCTGATGCTTTTTAACTTCATTTAGCAGGGCTTCCCATGAATTGAATTGATAGCGGGGAAGGCCCACAGTCATGCGAATATGGTCAAATGTAGTTTTATTATTGTTTCCTGGAACGCGCTCATATGCAGGTGGAGCTATGCTCTGTACCAATCTGTCAACGTGGGACAACTCTTGCGGAATACGATGAACCAACTCTGTTTTCAGAAAAACACTAATGCACTCTTGCAGCGTCATTCCAACTTCAAACTGAGAAACGGCTTTCCGCCAGACATTCACATTAAAGCAGGTTTCGTATTCAGCCGTGAAAAGACTGTGTTTAATTTGCTTCTCATACGGAAACAGTTCTGATTTTTTGTCAAGAGAGTAAACCTCATTTTCGTTGAAATAATATGTGTTCCCTGCCCGTTGAGAGATAGGTACGTGAATTACACCACACTCTAACAGGAAGTCCCTTGTGATAGAAACCAGCTCCGCATCAGGGATACTTTGTAGATATTCCTCCATTTCTGGGAGCAGATGATTCTCCACATTTCGATCAAGGCTCTCACAGGTGCGAAATCTGCTGACCGCCCGCGCCCATATTTCCGCATCAATAAAAGATGGGGTCCATAACGGTTCCTCCACCAACTCACCATCTCTCTTGGGCCATACGTGTAGCCTCTCTCCGAACTCAATCACCGCCAGCACTTCATATCGGTTTTTGCGAGGTTTTCTATAAATTGCTTTACCTACGATACCATCAGCAATCAGTTTCCTGATAATCGTTTTCGAGACTATGCTCCAAGCACAGCCTCTCCCCGTTGTCTTATCTATGACCATAACACCGTCTCCTTTGACTGGACGTGGGCCGCAGTTCCTTGACCGTGTTTATGAGTTCCAGGCTTCGAGGTCAAAAAGAACGGTGTCATTGTTCAGCCCGGACCAAATAAAGCACTCTGCCATGGAGTATGAAGGAAAGCACACTCGGAGAATTGAATATGCGATAATTCGTCCGGCAGCAGCAATCTCGGATTGAACCCCTGTGCTTGTAAATAATGTGCTGTCCAAATCTTGATCTGGCAAAAGGACGGAAGCGGGGATTGCCATAGGCACGCCGAGAGAGATCACTGGAATCCCTAATGCGGACCAATCCGCTTTTCGTCCAGTCAGGTGGGGGCTGAGGCCCCCGTTGGTGGAAAGCTGTATTGTCTGAAACATCCGCGCCGGTTCCTTGGCGGTCAGAGAATCTATAAGCAGCAGACAATCAACCTCTACCGCTTTTGCCACGCCATTTACAAGCACTTCGGTGTTTATGTTGTTGGTCCCCACTGTACCCGGTTCCAGGGAAACGATCTCTCGAAAATTTCCTTCCAGCCCAATTTCTGAAAGTACCTTCAGCGGCAGATTACGTGTTACCTCTGGCCCCAGAGCATCGGCAGAGCGGTCCCTGTTTCCAATTCCGCAGACGCACAGTTTCCCGTGATAATGAGGTCGCAGCACCCGGTCCAGCACTTCGGCCAGACATTCCCCTACGCTCATGATGTGGTCATGCCTGCTCAGAGGTTTACCCGTCTCAATGGTAATGTAACTCCCGATTGGCTTCTGAAGCGTTTCCGCCGCCTGTTCCGACTGAACGTGAACGGTGCTTACATGACAGCTATGTAGTTCTTCCTCGGAAGTCTCTATACCTTCAATGTGTGGCAATTTTATCCCTCCCTCTATTCTGTGGTTAAAAATGGGGTGCATTGATAACAACAAATGGGTTATGCTCTATACTGATTATTGATGGTCATTTGCCAAACAAACAGAAAGAATCAGTTTTAATAAAGAAATATATCGCTTTATTCATTGAAACTGATTATCCGTAGTATAAAATATTCCCCATAAGAGGGGGTGATATAGTGGAGGTTTACGATTTTGGGTTGAGACTAAAAGAACTTCGAGAAGCCAAAAAACTATCACAAAAAGATGTTGCCACTCGGCTGAACGTAGTTCCCTCCACAATAAGCGGATACGAAAGTAACACTATTACCCCAAGCCTTGAACAATTTACAAGAATGGCGATATTGTATAATGCGTCTTTGGACTATATGATGGGGCTTGACAATCGCTCTTGTTTTTATTTAGATGGTTTGAGGAAAGAGCAGCAACAGGCGATTTTGGACGTTGTAAATCGGCTAAAAGATTTATTTTTGCAAGATCAGCAGTGAGAATTTTATTTTTGTTCTTAAAGCGGTTTAATATTTTCAAGTTTTAGATACTACGTCATGCCGTATTTATTATACTTCATAGCCAACTCGAATGCAAGGCTTTCCCAAAGTATAATAAACGGTATACCGAAGTAATTGAGGTGATAACTTGAAAGATATTCTTGCTGAAATCACAAGGCTGCGCTTAAACCGGAACTGGTCAGAGTACCAGTTGGCTCAACATTCTGGTATATCGCAATCAACAATCTCTACCTGGTATAGAAAGAATCAGGTTCCAACAATACAAACATTGGAAAAAGTCTGTTTGGGCTTTGGAATTACCCTATCTCAATTCCTTGCCAACGATGATGATGCGGTATCTCTGACAGAAAGCCAGAAAGAACTTCTTGACTGTTGGGCTGCGTTGACGGAAACACAACAGGCACTTTTCATGCAGTTGTTCAAGAATATTTGATGGCTATGCGTCCACGTAAGTGGCGCATAGCTATTTTTGGTTGAAACTATGTACTTCTGAATATAAGAACCTCCCATGCTAGACGGCACGGGAGGTTTTTACCGTCACCGCGCTGATTCACTGTATACTACTAAAATATACACCAAAAAATAGTTTTGGTCAAGTTTGCTGTTTATTACTATTTTGAAAATGTGAGAAAGCCTTGTATATTAAATTTGCCAACCTTGTGAGGGGAGGGTAAATACTTGGATTATACATTGCTTGGTGCGGCCATACGAAAAAAGCGTACTGAACGAGGATGGAAAATCGCAATTTTAGCTGACAAAGCAGGTGTATCGGAGGACTTCATCGGCAAAATTGAGAGAGCGACCGATATACCAAGTTTGCAAACAGTTGTGGCGATTGCAAATGCTTTGGAAGTCAGCGTTGACTCTTTACTGAGTGATGATCTATCCGTTGTCGATGCGTCTCTCTGCGAGGAACTGAATTGTTTGATTGAGAATATGAACCCTAAACGGAAGAAATTGTTTTTGCAGTTTGTGAGGAACAACGTGGATTTTTTCAATAAGGCAGATTTTGAACTTGACGAATGAATCTCGCTGCGGCTATTGATTTCTGACACAAAAAAACTCCCATGCCAGGCGGCACGGGAGTTTTTTCTCAGTCACCGCTCCGGCTTCTGCTCTCTATTCTGGTCCTGTTCCTCCGGCACTAAGCCGA
>CAJTGJ010000043.1 GCA_910575695.1 Oscillospiraceae bacterium
CACCGGCACCGCTCGTGCTCAGTTGGCCGCACGGCGATATTTATTTCGTTCATCTCGGGATTGACGGTGATGTCCTCCAGGACAAAACCGGCGCTTCCGATGATGGTCTGAACAAGCTTCTTGGCTCGCATTTGGGGGGCCTTCTTCCTTGATTTTTGTTTCGCAACTTAATCATAGTCGTTTCCACTGTGCTGCCAAGGGCTTGTTCAGTTTTTACCACCCACTCATTCTACCGATGAGCCATACTTTTTCACTGTCAGCGCATCAAAAGTGATTAAGCCAAGCTTTTTACATATGGCATCCTTAATTTGTTGCTCTGGAATAGATGGCGAGTGTTTACAAAAACACTTTCCATACTTCACTCGGTTGGCGCAACGCCATACCACCTCGCCGGAAGGCCGGGTGATACGATGATAATTACGTCCACATTCTCCGCAGACTAAAAGGCCGCTCAGTACACTCTGAGAGTTGTATCGAGTGGCCTTCCGCTGGTTAGTATCTTCGTCAATGCTGCTGCGCTTGCCTTTCTCGTCTTGCGCCAAGAAGAATTCATCGAAGCTGATGATGGAACCGATGTATTGCTGGTTGGAGAGCAGATTACTGATCACAGCCTGTGTCCATTGGGCCCTGCCCCTTGGTGATGGGATACCCTGGGTAAAAAGAAAATCAGCGATACCTTTCAGGCTCAAACCGGAGAGGTACTGCTGATAAATAGTTCGGACAATATCGGCTTTCTTTTGATCAACGGAAATAATTCCATCTGGAGTTGGCATGAATCCATATGGAAACGACATGAAGACATCCCCCTTTCATAAAGTTGCGGATAAGCATATTTAGCACAGCGTAAATTGCTGCCTATATGTGGATTTAAACGTCAATTTCCAGTGTATGGTGCTCATTTGGATGTCATTTGTGGGTTGTTGACCAGAAATTCTCCCAAGAAAAGCAGGAAACCTGTCTTTTGAATGAATCAAAAAACAGGTTTCTATAGCTGGTACGGGCAGTGGGGGTCGAACCCACACGGATCACTCCACAGGAACCTAAATCCTGCGCGTCTGCCAATTCCGCCATACCCGCGTGTGGACTGCCGGGGAACGCCCCGGCAGCCGTTTTTTAGTTTGGGCTTACCACACCAGCGTGGCAAAATAGTCCTCCGGCGTCTCTGCCCGGCGCAGGAGCTTCACCGAGCCGTCCGGCCGCAGCAGCAGCTCCGCCGAACGCAGTTTGCCGTTGTAGTTGTAACCCATGGAGAACCCGTGGGCCCCGGTGTCGTGAATCACCAGCACGTCCCCCGGCACAATTTCCGGCAGTTCCCGGTCCACAGCAAATTTGTCGTTGTTTTCGCACAGCGACCCCACTACGTCATAGACGTGGTCCTCCGGCGCATTTTCCTTGCCCAGCACGGTGATGTGATGGTAGGCCCCGTACATGGCCGGGCGCATCAGGTTGACGGCGCAGGCGTCCACCCCGATATACTCCTTATAAATATGCTTCTCGTGGATGGCGGTGGTAACCAGATGGCCGAAGGGGGCCAGCATAAACCGTCCAAGCTCGGTGAAAATGGACACGTCCCCCAAGCCCGCCGGGACCAGAATCTCCTCAAAGGCCCGGCGCACCCCCTCTCCGATCACGGCGATGTCGTTGGCGGGCTGGTCCGGGCGGTAGGGCACCCCCACGCCGCCGGACAGATTGATAAACGCCACATGGCACCCCGTCTCCCGGGCCGCATCGGCGGCAGTCTGGAACAGCAGCCGGGCCAAAGCGGGGTAATACTCGTTGGAGATGGTATTGGAGGCCAGAAACGCGTGAATCCCGAAATGCTTCGCCCCCAGCGCTTTCAATCGGGTGAAGGCCTGGACCAGCTGGGGACGGGTCATGCCGTACTTGGCCTCGCCGGGGTTGTCCATCACCTGGAAGCCGCCCCCGCCCTCGCCCAGGGTGAAGACCCCGCCGGGGTTGAAACGGCAGCACACCGTCTCCGGCACCCGCCCCAGAGTTTTGTGGAGGAAATCCACATGGGTGATGTCATCCAGGTTGATGACGGCCCCCAGCTTTGCCGCCAATTCAAATTCCTCCGCAGGCGTCTCGTTGGAGGAGAACATGATCTCGCGTCCGGAAAAGCCGCACCGCTCCGACATCATCAGCTCGGTGAGGGAGGAGCAGTCCACGCCGCACCCCTCCTCCCGCAGTATGTTCAGGATGCCGGGGGTGGGAGTGGCCTTGACGGCAAAATATTCCCGAAACCCGGGGTTCCAGGCGAAAGCGGCTTTCAGCGCCCGGGCGTTTTCCCGGATGCCCCGCTCGTCATAGATGTGGAAAGGCGTTGGGCAGGTCCTCTTGATCTCCTGGACCTGGGACAAGGTAAGGAAGGGCTTTTTCATCTTTTTATCTCCTTGGTACGTTGGACCGCAGGGCCCCCCGTTCCCGGCAGTCCCCACCACCCATTTTACACGTTATATTATAATACAAAATTCAGCCGCGGTTGTCAACCACCACCTCCCGGCTTTCGATCCAAAGGGGAAGGCTACAGCGCCCGCGGCATGGGGCAGGCCAGTCATTGCCCGGTCAGGCGGAACACGAAGGAGAGCCGGTGATCCTGCTCCCCGCTGACGTGATAGGGTTCCTCCACATCCGTCCGCCAGCTGTCGATACCGCCCACGCCCCGCATGGCCCCGCACACCGTCACCACGGTGCGCACGGGCCGGGGCAGCTCCTCCCGGTGGGCGGCCTGCTCCAGCTGCTGGGGGGTGTAAGGGATGGCGGAGAAGGCGAAGGGCTCATCCGCCATCTCCAGTGTCAGCTTGGCCCCGTCCGCCATGGACAGCACGGCGGCGCGGGTATCCATGTGACAGCCGCACTCCTGGGGCACCAGATAGGCGGGAATGTGGGGCGCCTCCCGGTGCCAGCCGAATATGCCGCCCTTTTTGCGGTCGGGGTACGTCTCCCCGGACAAGCCCAGCCACCGGACCTCCTCCACCGGCACGGGGGTGGCGAAGCGCAGGCCGAACAAGGGCATTCCGGGCCGTCCCGCCCCGCCGTGACAGCAGGCGTCCACCGTCATGCGCCCCGCGCTGTCCACGGTGTAGGACACCTCGGTGCACAGTCCCGGCAGTACGGGGGCGGTGCAGGTGTAACGGACGGTGACCCGCTCCGGGCCCTCCTCCGCCACCTGGACCTTTTCGCATTCCTGCCAGCCGTCCGCCGCCGCCCAGACAGAGCTTTTGAGGGCGAAGCCATTGCCCAGGTCGTTTTCCGTGGGGGCCCGCCAGTAGGCCGGACGGGGAGGGCGCCACAGCCACTCCCGGCCCCCGGCGCACAGGGAGACGGGCCCTCCCTCCGAATAGGAAAACAGTACCTCAAAGCCGTCCCCCCGGACGCCCAAAGCGCCGTCGCCGTGGGTGATCCGCAGAGGGGCGCGCTTTTTGGGCGCGGGAAGGGCGGCGGCCTGGGCCGCTTTTTTGTTGGCCGCATCCTGCCGTGCCCTCGCCTCGGCGGAGGAGTACCAGTACCGCACCTCCTGCATGGCGGGCTTTTCCGTGCCGTCGGCAAAGACGATGCCGTTGGCGCTGAAGGCGTAGTCGGTCTGCCGGTCGCCGAAGTCGCCGCCGTAGCCCAGCACCCGCTCCCCCCTGCTGTTTGTGTGCCACAGGGCCTGGTCCATATAGTCCCAGATGAAGCCGCCCTGATACTGGGGGAACTCCTGGCCCAGGCGGATATAGCTCTCCATGCCGCCGATGGAATTGCCCATGTCGTGCATATATTCGCACAGGATCAAGGGCTTTTTCGGCCCGCCCTCCAGGTACGCCCGGATGGCCTTCGGTGTGGCATACATCCGGCTCTCCACGTCGGAGACGCGGTCGTATCCGGGGCAGTTGAAGGTGCCCTCATAGTGGACCACCCGGCTGGGGTCGTTCTCCCGGAAGAAGTCCGCCATGGCCTCGATGCAGGTCCCGGCGTAGGACTCGTTGCCGCAGGACCAGAACAGGATGGACACATGGTTTTTGTCCCGCTGGAACATGGACCGGGCCCGGTCCACCACGCAGTCCTTCCACTCCGGGAGGCTCCCCGGCACGTTCCAGGACGGCTCGATGCCCCCCAGCTTCTGCCAGGAGCCGTGGCTCTCCAGGTTGGCCTCGTCGATCACATAGATGCCGTTCCGGTCGCACAGGTGATACCAGGGGGTCTGATTGGGGTAGTGGCTGGTGCGCACGGCGTTGATGTGATTCCGCTTGAAGGTGTCCATGGCGGCGGCCATGTCCGCCATGCCGATGGCCCGGCCGGTGTCCGGATTCCACTCATGGCGGTTGACGCCGTTGAACACGATCCGTTCCCCATTCAGCAGAAGCAGCCCGTCCTTCAGCTCGAAGCGGCGGAAGCCGGTGTCGTAGGGGATCACCTCGGCCTGCGTTCCGTCCGGGGCGGCAAGGGTGAGGGTGACGCGGTACAGCTCAGGATTTTCGTGGCGCCAGGGGCGGACGTTTTCAAACCGGAAGGGCTGGCTGCGCAGATACTCTCCTTCGGAAGCCAGCTCCAGGGGGCCGTCAAACAGCGCGCCCTGCACCGGGTGGGCGATCCGGCACCGGACCTGTGCGCCCTGGGCCTCCCCGCTGAGGCGCAGGCGGACAGACAGCGTTCCGGTGGCGTTGTCCTCCGCCAGCCCCGCCTGGAGCCACAGGTCCTCCAGGTGCACCCTGGGCTTGGCATACAGGAATACCGGGCGGAAAAGGCCGGAAAACCGGAAAAAGTCCTGATCCTCGATCCAGGCCGCGCTGGAGCGCTTGTACACCTCCACGCACAGGCGGTTGCCCGTCTCCCGGATATACGGGGTCAGATCGAAGTCCGACGGGGTGAAGCTGTCCTCGGCGTACCCCACGAAATTCCCGTTGAGCCAGACGTAAACGGCCTGCTCCGCCCCCTGGAAGCTGACGCACACCCGCTGTCCCCGCAGGCCGGGGGCAAGGTCAAATTCCCGGACATAGCTGCCCACGGGGTCGTCGTCCAGATCCACCTGGGGCGGGCGCAGCTCGGAACGCCCGTCCCAGGGGTAGAGGGAGTTGGTATAGTGGATCTGCCCGTGGCCCTGGGTTTCCATGTGCCCCGGCACCAGGATTGTGCCGAAGGCGGAATCATCGAATCCCTCCCGCCAGAACTCCGCCGGACGGGCGGCGGGGCTGGGGCTCCACATAAACCTCCACACCCCGTCCAGGGACTGGCGCAGGGAAGTATCTCCCCGGGCCAGCTCCTGGGCGGAGGCATAACACACATGGTCTGAATGGGCGTCCAGCCGGTTCACCTGGAACACGGCGGGATCGGCCAGCCAGGAAAGCTCTGCGTGCATGACGATCTCTCCTTTTCGTTGTAATCCTCTGACCGCTCCGCCGCCCAGGGCGTGCGGCTCCCCGGATGCAGTCAAAGAGAATGCCTCTGATTTAACCGGTTTCACACTGTTCTGCACCATGAATTTCCAGGCGTTTCCCCCGCCTCCGGCGGGGAAACACGAATAAATCAGAGGTTCCTGAAGCGCCCCATTATCTTACCACAGGCCCGCCGGAATAAAAAGGCCCCGCGCCAAAAAAGTCACTCCTGTTTCGGCACAAACGCCTCCCTGAGCCTGCCGCTGTCCCGCAGGCCCAACCCCCATGCGCCTGGAGAAACATTTGCATTTTCGCCCTCTGTCTGATAGAATACCAGCAAATAATCTCCGCGCCGCGGATTGCCAAAAAAATTCCGTTGGAGAGAAACACGTGCCAAAACACCATAAGGAGGAACTGTCATGCTGTTCATCGAATACCCCAAATGCACCACCTGCCAGAAGGCCCGGAAATGGCTGGAAGCCCAAGGCGCCGTATTTACTGCGCGGCACATCAAGGAGGACGCCCCCTCCCTGGACGAGCTGAAGGACTGGCACAGGCGGAGCGGCCTGCCGCTGAAGAGGTTTTTCAACACCAGCGGCCTGAAATACAAGGAGCTGGGCCTGAAGGACAAGCTGCCCGGGCTGGACGAGGAGGAGCAGCTGGCCCTGCTGGCCTCCGACGGGATGCTGGTGAAGCGGCCCATCCTGGTCGGGGACGATTTTGTGCTGGCGGGCTTCCGGGAAAGCGAGTGGGCCGTGGCGCTGGGCGCGGACGGGCATTGAGGAGGGCTGACGGATGAAATACCGCAGACTTGGCAGGACCGGCCTGATGGTCAGTGAGATCGGCTTCGGCGCGGAATGGATGGAGCGGCACAGCGCCCAGGAGTGCAAAGCCGTTTTGGAGCGGGCGGAGGAGCTGGGCATCAACATCCTGGACTGCTGGATGTCAAACCCGGAGGTGCGCACCAGCCTGGGACAGGCGCTGGCCGGACGGCGGGACCGCTGGTACATCCAAGGGCACATCGGCTCCACCTGGCAGGACGGGCAGTACGTCCGCACCCGGGACGCGGCCAGGTGCCGAGTGGCCTTTGAGGACCTGCTGGCACGGCTGCAAACCGATTACATTGACCTGGGGATGATCCACTTCGTTGACACGGAGGGGGACTGGGACGCCGCCATGGGCGGGCCGTTCCTGGACTATGTGAAGGAACTGAAAGCCGCAGGGACGATCCGCCACATCGGCATGAGCACCCACAACCCCGCCATGGCGAAAAGAGCGGCGGAGAGCGGCATGATAGAGATGCTCCTGTTCAGCGTGAACCCGGCTTTCGATATGCACCCCGCCACAGACGATCTGGACGCCTATTTTGACTGGGAGAATTTCCAGGAGGAATTGGGCGGTATCGATCCCCAGCGGGCAGAGCTGTACAGGCTGTGCGAGCGGCACGACGTGGGCATCACCGTCATGAAGCCCTACGCCGGGGGTCGGCTGTTCGACGAAAAGCGCTCCCCCTTCGGTGTGCCGCTGACGCCGGTTCAGTGCATCCACTACTGCCTGACCCGGCCCGCAGTGGCGTCGGTGCTGGCGGGGTATGACACCCCGGAGCACGTGGAGCAGGCCGTGGCCTATGAAACCGCCGGGGATGAGGAAAAGGACTACGCCAGCGTGCTGGCCCGCGCCCCCAGGCACACCTTCGGCCAGGGGGAGTGTACCTACTGCGGGCACTGTAAGCCCTGCCCCGCCGGAATCGACATCGCCATGGTGAACAAGTATTACGACCTGGCCTCCATGCAGCCTGACCTGCCCGCCGCGGTGAAGGCCCATTATGAGGCCCTGGAGCACCGCGCGGACGAGTGCATCGCCTGCAGGGCCTGCGAGAGCCGCTGTCCCTTTGGGGTAAAAATCGCGGAACGGATGGCACAGGCGGCGGAGCTGTTCCGGCCGGGGGATTGACCGGCGGTTTGCGTGGGAGCGCCTCTGCGGGCCGGGGCGGGCGTCTGTGGAAACGCGCAAAATTGACGGCGGCCCCGGCGGCTGTCGGGAGACTTCACGGGCAAAGCACCTGAACATCGGGTGCCGATGTTCAGGTGTTTTGACTATAGTAAGGGAATCATGGTCCGGGCGGCAGGAGAATTGGCTTTCTCCTGCCGCCCGGCGTTTTTATGGCGTCTTGCCGCAGTTCCATGGCCCGCGATCTGACCTTATAAAAAATATAAAAACTGGGTCTATCAATATGGCCAGAATGGGTTATACTCATGCTATGGTCCAAGCGCCGCCGTTTTTCAGAGGCGGCGGCTTTCAAGTTGTTTGACGACACAAATGTCAGGAGGCACACTGAAATGGAAAAAACACGGTATGAGCTGAACAAAGAGCTGGCCCAGATGCTCAAGGGCGGCGTGATCATGGATGTGACCACACCGGAGCAGGCCAAAATCGCCGAGACTGCGGGGGCCTGCGCCGTCATGGCCCTGGAGCGCATCCCCGCCGATATCCGGGCCGCGGGCGGCGTCTCCCGCATGAGCGACCCGGAGATGATCCGGGGCATCCAGGAGGCGGTATCCATCCCGGTTATGGCCAAGTGCCGCATCGGCCACTTTGTGGAGGCCCAGGTGCTGGAGGCCATTGAGATCGACTATATCGACGAGAGCGAGGTCCTCTCCCCCGCCGACGACGCGTACCATATTGACAAAACCCGGTTCAAGGTCCCCTTTGTCTGCGGGGCCCGGGATCTGGGCGAGGCCCTGCGGCGCATTGCCGAGGGCGCGTCCATGATCCGCACCAAGGGGGAACCGGGCACCGGCGATGTGGTCCAGGCGGTGCGCCATATGCGGGCGATGAACGCGGAACTGCGGAGGGTCCGGAATCTGCGGGAGGATGAACTGTTTGAGGCGGCCAAACAGCTCCAGGCGCCGCTGGACCTGCTGCGCTCGGTCCATGAGAGCGGCCGTCTCCCGGTGGTGAACTTTGCCGCGGGCGGCGTCGCCACCCCTGCGGACGCGGCGCTGATGATGCAGCTGGGGGCCGAGGGCGTCTTTGTGGGCTCCGGCATCTTCAAATCCGGCAATCCGGCCAAACGGGCCGCCGCCATCGTCCAGGCCGTGACCAACTACACCGACGCCAAATTGATCGCGGAGCTGTCCGCCGGTCTGGGCGAGGCCATGGTGGGGATCAACGAAACTGAAATCGCCCTGCTGATGGCAGAGCGGGGGAAATAATATGCGCCTCGCCATCCTGGCCCTTCAGGGGGCTTTCGCGGAGCACGCCGCCATGCTGGACCGCCTGGGGGCTGAGCATTTTGAGATCCGCCGGCGGCAGGACCTCGGCCAGCCCTTTGACGGGCTGATCCTCCCCGGCGGCGAGAGCACCGCCATGGGCAGACTGCTCCGGGATCTGGAGCTGTTTCAGCCGCTGAAAGCGCGTATCACAGCGGGACTGCCTGTGTTCGGCACCTGCGCCGGGCTGATCCTGCTGGCGGAAGCGGTGGAGAACGGCGTTCCCTGTTTCGGCACCATGGGCATCACCGTCAAGCGCAATGCCTACGGCCGTCAGCTGGGCAGTTTTTATACCGAGGGCGCTGTACGCGGCATCGGCACGGTTCCGATGACCTTTATCCGCGCGCCTTACATTGCCGCTGTGTCAGCCGGAGTGGAGGTCCTGGCGGAGGTGGACGGCAGGATCGTGGCGGCGCGGCAAGGGGCCCAGCTGGTGACGGCGTTCCACCCGGAGCTGAATGACGACCTCTCCATCCACCGCAGCTTTCTCTCCATGCTATAGTCAAACAATTGAAAATCGGTACCCGGTTTTCAAGGCGGGCAAAGCCCGCCAGCCCATTAAAACGGGCGGCGTCCTTCCGGCGCCGCCCGTTTTCTGTGCTGTTATTCACTTGCCTGCGCCGTCTGAAAGCACCCGCTTTGCCGGGTTTTCCCGTACGTTGCGGCCGCGTCCTTGACCGGGACGGTTTTTCATGGACCGTCCTCATTCCGCCTGCCCGCGCCCGAGCGCCGGTCCGTTCCGGAGCGCCGCTCCTGGCCCGGGGATTCCTCCCCGCCGGACCGCCGGTCCGTGCCAGACCGCCGGTCCAGCCGCAGACGCCGTTCCTTTCTGGGAAGCCGCTCCGGGGACTGGGGCTCCACCTCCTCGAACATGGCGAACAGGTCCTCCTCCACGAGCACCGGACGGCGGCTCTTGACCAGGGATTCCAGAATGGGGTAGAGCACGATGGCCACCAGGCCGCCGGAAAAGCCGTTGTTGTAGAGGTTCATGCCCTCCAGCGGCAGGCCCGCCTGGAGTACCACCGACGAGTGGAGCCATCCCGCCAGCACCCCGAAGGGCCAGCCGAACACCCCGGCAAAGGGGGCCAGGGTGGTGCCGAACAGTCCCGCCAGCTGGAGGGAGCTGCTGTTGGGGTCCACGTGGTTGCTCAGACTGCCCAGCAGTACCCCCGCCATGACGGGGGCGATGTTAAAGGCGTGCTTGCCGTAGGCGGAGAAGCCCAGGATGGTGAAAATGGCCCCGATGGTGGCGCCGTTCAGGTCGCCGCCGGTGATCAGGATGTAGCCCGTGGCCAGAAGGCCGTTCACCCCGGCGTTGACCAGCACCGTGCTGCGTCCGAACGTGCGGATGTAGTCGCTGGGCACCCGGCCGGAGGTGCGCAGGAGCGCCCAGTATTTCTCCATCGTCCGGCGGGGCCGGTGGGTCAGCCCCACGCCGATGCACAGCAGGCACAGCAGGGCCAGCGCCGTCCCCAGCAGGAGGTTGTTCCCCGTGGACCAGTGGAGGGCGGATTCCGGGTTGAGGCCGAAGGCCTTGAACACGGGCACCAGCATCATGGCCACCAGGCCGCAGGAAAAGCCCAGGCTGTACAGGTTCATGCCGTTCTGCACCCGGTGGGCGTGCTCCGCCACGGGGGGCATCACAAAGCCGATGAGCAGGCCCGCCAGCACCCCCAGCCAGGGGCTGTACCGCACCGCCATGAAGCTGACCACCGGGGACAGTGCGGTGGCCCGCAGGGCCAGGTTGACATGGTGGGAAAAGGTCTCCTTCTTCAGCATGGCGTAGATGGCCGTGCCGGTGAGAATGGGCCAGATGTTCAGGATATTCTTGCCGAACAGGGAAAACCCAGCCATCAGGCCGATGGTGACCAGGGTCGCGCCGTTCAGAGGATCGTTCACCAGCTTGAGTATGGCGATGCTGATCAAAGTGACCAGCCCGGCGTTGACAAAGGCGGCCCCTATGCCCGCGATGGCAATGTAGTCGGTGATCAGCACGTCCTCGTGGGTAAGGATGGTGTACATACCCCGGATGATTTCCTCCAGGGTAGACTGGGTCAGGCCGAATGCCACCAGCCCCACAGCGAACAGCGTACTGGTGGGAAGCAGGGTTTTACTGCCTGGGGGTTGGACGGACGTTGTGGGCATGATAAGGCTCTCCTTCCGGGCGGTGTTTGGGTAACATCATACATGATATCCCGGATTTTGTAAAGAGAATCGTGCAGCTTAACAAAAATTTAGCAAATAGGCAATGTCCGCCTCAAAAACCCACCAGCGGGGCTTCGCCGGTGTCCTCCCCCGGCTCGATGGCCCGGATGATAACGTCGTAGCTGTAACTCTCGTTGACCTGCACCGCCGCCCGGTCGCCCACCTTGCGGCCCAGCACCGCCCGGCCCACCGGGGATTCCTTGCTCACCCGGCCCTTCAGGGCGTCCTGCCGCATGGTGGTGACGATCTGGCAGGTGATCTCCTCGTCGTCCTCCTCCACGTACAGCGTCACCTTGTCGTACAGCCCCACCGTTCCCTCGGCGGACTGGTCGGAAATGACCACCGCCGTTTTTATCATGTTTTCCAGATAGCGGCACCGGCTGTCGTTGCGGTTTTTCTCCTTCTTCGCCGCCTTGTACTCAAAATTTTCGCTGAGGTCGCCGAAAGCCCGGGCCTCCTTCACCGCCTCGATGAGCTGGGGCCGGAGCACCAGACGGCGGTGCTCCAGCTCCTGGCGCATCAGCTCAATGTCCTTTTGGGTCAGCTCGTTGCGCATGGCAGTTCCTCCCCGTCAGGCCATCAGGGCTTCCATCTCATCCAGCAGGGCGCCGAACAGGTCCAGCGCGTCCTGGACGGGCTGGGGCCCGGCCATATCCACCCCAGCGTCCCTCAGCAGGTCGATGGGGTCCTTGGAACAGCCGCCGGACAGGAAGGCGAGCATATCCTTCACGGCGGGCTCGCCCTCCCGCAAAATACGGCGGGACAGAGCGATGGCGGCGGAATAGCCCGTGGCGTACTGATACACATAATAATTGTAATAGAAGTGGGGGATGCGCACCCACTCCAGGGCAATGCGGTCGTCGGTCACCATATCGGGGCCGAAGTATTTGGCGTTCAGCGCCTTGTACTCGGCGCACAGCAGCTCGGCGGTGAGGGGCGTGCCCCGGGCGTTCAGCTCGCCCATGCGCAGCTCGAACTCGGCAAACATGGTCTGGCGGTAGAGGGTGCCCTTGAACTGCTCCAGGAAGTGGTTCAGCAGCCATGCCCGCTGGGTTTTGTCCGTTGTCTGGCCCAACAGGTGCTCCATCAGCAGGGCCTCATTGCAGGTGGAGGCCACCTCCGCCACGAAGATCACGTAGTCCCGGTAGACGGAGGGCTGGGTCTTGTTGGAGAGGTAGGAGTGGACGGCGTGGCCCATCTCGTGGGCCAGGGTGAACATACTGTCCAGGTCGTCCTTGTGGTTCAGCAGGATATAGGGGTGGGCCACAGCGCCGTTCATATAGCCGCCGGAGCGCTTGCCCGCGTTCTCGTACACGTCGATCCACCGGTTGTCAAAGCCCTCCCTGATGATGGCCCGGTACTCCTCGCCCATGGGGGCCAGGGCGCTGTACACGATGGACCTGGCCTCGTCGAAGGGGATCACCCTGGACGCGCCGGACACCATGGGGGCGTAGATGTCGTACATATGCAGCTCGTCCACCCCCAGCAGCTTCTTCCGCAGGCGGACATAGCGGTGCAGCTTGTCCAAATTGGCGTTCACCGTGTCCACCAGACTGCGGTATACCTGGGGCGGCACCCGGTTGGCGCTGACGGCGGCGGCCAGAGGGGATTCGTACTTCCGGGCCGCGGCGAAGAACTGGCGGGACTTGGCCTCCGCCCCCAGCAGGGCGGCGGCGGTGTTGCGGAAGCTGCCCAGGGTGTCGTACATCCGCTCATAGGCGGAACGGCGCAGCACCCGGTCCTCGCTCATCTCGCAGGGCACGAAGGAGGCGCTGGACAGGGGCAGGCGGTTCCCGTCCTTGTCCACCGCGTCGGGGAAGGTCAGATCGGCGCAGGTAAATTTGGAGTACACCTCGTCGGGGGACTGGGCCAGCTCCCCGGCGGCGGCCAGCAGCTTTTCCTCCGCGTCGGACAGGATGTGCTCCCGCTTGTCCCGGATGACGGTGAAGTACCGGCGGTACAGCTCCAGCCCCGGCTCCTCGGCGTAGAACCGCTCCAGGGTCTCCTCGGGTATGCCCAGCAGCTCCGGCGTCTCGAACGCAGTGGCGGACTGGGCCTCCACCAGCAGGCTCATGGCCCTGCCCGCCAGGGCCTGGTATTTGGCCTGCCGGGTGTCCTCGTCCTGGCGCAGGGAGGCGTAGCGGTGCAGGTTGCTCAGCTTGTCGCCCGCGTCCATGGACGCGGTGAGATAGGCGTACAGGGTCCGGGCGCTCTCGCCCAGCCGCCCGGCGTAGCCGGACAGGGCGCGGACCTGGGCCTGGGCCTGGTCAAATTCCTCCTCCCACGCCTGGTCGGTGGGGTAGAGGTCGGCGGTGTTCCAGGTGTATTCCACGGGGATCTCGCCGCGCTGGGGGATTTTTTTGGATTCTGCCATAGGTTGAACGGCCTCCTGTCAAATCATAATCAAACATATCATAGCATACGTCTAGGGGATTTACAAGGCAGAAAAACAGACGCCCCGCCGGGGGAGGATAACTCCCGGCGGGGCGTCTGTTGGGAGGCGCGGGGCGGATCGGGCAATCACGCCCCCGCCTCCCGCAGCCGATGCTTCAGGCCGCGTTTTAATACAAGGCGCTCTCTCTGGGTATAATCAGGGCGGCAATGATATACACCCACAGGGACAAGCCCGCGAACGCCACCAGCAGGACGGTGGCCACACGCACGACCGTGGGATCGACATTGAAATAACGGGCGATGCCTCCGCACACGCCGCAGATCTGGGCGTCGGGGCCTTCGGTACGGTAAAGACGCTTCATTATAATCGCTCCTTTCCAAATTCAGCGGAAATCAATAGGGTTGGGACAGACAGCCGCAGGGACACGCGGCGTTGGCGGTCATGGTCCCGCCGGCCAGCTGGCAGGCGGCCAGGACAGAGGTGGGACAGTCTGGCGCCGCCTGACGCCGTCCCCGCCGGACAGAGCCCCCCGGGCCCCGTATATCAAGAGTGAAAAACCGGTTCATGAGGAGAACTCCTTTCTCTCAATAGCGCTTCAGCGACACATCTCCGCTGATGCTGGACATGGTGTACATGGGGCCGCTGCCGTCGCCGTAGACGCACAGGCCGTTATTATAGTTGACGGGGAACTCGCACTCCAATTCGCCGCTGATGGTTTTCAGCCGCACGGAGAACGGCCCGGCGTCGGGGATGCGGGCCTCGCACTCCCCGGATTTCGAGGACAGCTCCATGGCCTGGGGCAGGGCGGAGGTCTCCACCTCCACGTCGCCGCTCATGGTCTTGGCATGGAAGCTGGATACCAGGCCCTCCAGGCTGATGTCGCCGCTGGCGGTTTTCAGCTGGGCGTTTTCCACCTGGCCCTTGAGAGAGAGGTCGCCGCTTTTGGTCTCGGCAATGAGGTCGGTGCAGGTGCCCTGGAGCTCCAGGTCGCCGCTGGCGGATTTGAAGCTCAGCACGGCGCAGGCCCGCAGGCGGCAGTTCAGATCGCCGCTGGCGGTGGTCACCGTGAGGCAGTCGATGTCCAGCCCGTCCCGGTCGATGTCCACATCGCCGCTGGCGGTGGTTGCCGTGATGGTCTCCCAGTGGCGGCGGGGGAGGAACAGCTCCACGTCGGCGGAGCGGAAGCCCATACGGGAGAAGAAGGAGGAGGAAGCGGTGCGGCCCTCCCGGATGGTGAGCACCCCGTCGGCGGAGCAGGCCACCTCCAGGTCGTCCACATCGCCGTCGATGATGACGCCCGCGTCAGGGGCCTCGGACATATGGATGGACACGTCTCCCGCCTCGGTGAACACCTCAATGCCCCGCAGGTCCCGCAGGGCGGTGACGGAATAGGTGCCGTCGTCCTGATGCTCCATATAGGATCCATCCTCTCCGCAAAAATGGGGGCCGTCGGCGGACTCGCCCCCGCCCTGGTACTCGCCCCACTGGGCAAAGAAGCCGCCCCTGGCCTTGTCATAGCCAAAGCCGTAGATGATGTCCTTGCGCTCCTTGGGCCCGCCCCCGGCGAAGAAACGGCCCTCGTCGGTGTCCAGCTCGGCCTCGAACTCCCAGCCCTTTGGGGGCTGCTCCGGGGCTTCGGGGGGCGGGACAGGCTCGGATGCCTGGGGGGCGGCGGGGGGTTCCGGGGCCTTGGGAGGTTCCGGGGCCGCAGGGGCTTCGGGCGGCGCGGCTGCCGCCGGGGGCTCCTGGGGAACGGGCTCCTCCGGGCTGGAGTTGAAGTGTACCTGGACATGGCCTTTGTCCCGCTTTACCGTGGTGCGGCGGCGGACGGCGTCTGCGGCCTGGTTCACCGCGTCCTTGGCCTGGCCCACTGCCATGCGGCAGATCTCGGACACGTTGGAGAAAATGGCGTCCAGGTTGCTCTGGGAGGCCCCTGTGTCGAAATGATAGCTCCCGCCCGGGGCGCCCTGGGACTGGGCTCCGGCGGCTTCCGGCTCCTCGCTCAGGTAGCTGAGCAGTTCGTCCACATCCCCCAGGTCATCCAGGGCCCGGTTGAAGGCGGCTTCCTCGTCCACGCCCGCGCCGGTCATTTCCAGGAAGCGGCGGTACAGGTTGTCGGACAGCTCCTCGATCAGCTCGTCCTTGGTCTGGGACCGGGGGGCGGCGCTCAGGCGGCCGGCCACGGCCTGGGTCAGTCTCAGCTTGATATCATCCATGGTGTTCAAACCTCCTCGAAATTGATCAGCGCGTCCAGTAAGGCGCGGGTGTTTTCCCATTCCTGCCGGGCCTCCGCCCAGCGCCTGCGGCCCTCGTCGGTGATGGCGTAGTACCGCCGCCGGGCCCCGGGCCCGTCATCCCCCCAGTAGGAGGCGATGAGCCCGCCCTGCTCCAGCCGCTTGAAGGCGGTGTATAGGGTGGCCTCCTTGAGCCCATACTCCCCTTGGGTGAGCTGCTGAATGTTTTTGTTGATTTCATAACCGTAGTTGTCCCCGCGCAAAAGTTGTGCTAAAATAATGGTGTCCGTGTGTCCGCGCAGGGTATCCGCAGAAATTGACATGGCGTCCTCCCTTCCTGATGCGGTTGATTTTGGCATTCGAGATACCCGGCTTCTCAAGATACCTCATGAGCCGAAGTAACTTCGTGAGCTTAATATAGCACGAGATACCTCACCTGTCAAGGTATTTTCAAAAATTTTTTTCGCCGGGTTATTCTATGCCCCGGCGAGGCAAGGAGATGTGTAACAGCATGAGCGATTGTACCCATGACTGCTCGTCCTGCGGCGCGAGCTGCGGGGAGCGCACCCAGCCCCAGGACCTGCTCAAGCCCGCCAATGCCCTGTCCAGCATCAAAAAGGTGATTGCCGTGGTCAGCGGCAAGGGGGGCGTGGGCAAATCCGCCGTCACCTGCACCCTGGCGGCCGCCATGGCGGCACGGGGGAAGAAGGTAGGCATTCTGGACGCCGACATCACCGGGCCGTCGGTGCCCCGGGCCTTCGGCATCAGCCGCCGGGCGGAGGGCAGCGAGGTGGGCATCTACCCGGCAGTCACCGACGGCGGCATTGAGCTGATCAGCCTGAACCTGCTCATCGAGCGGGAGACGGACCCGGTGGTGTGGCGGGGCCCCGTCATCGCCGGGGCGGTGGAGCAGTTCTGGACAGACGTGGTGTGGGGCGACCTGGACTACCTGTTCGTGGATATGCCCCCGGGGACGGGGGACGTACCGCTGACGGTGTTCCAGTCCCTGCCGGTGGACGGAGTGATCGTGGTATCCGCCCCCCAGACCCTGGTGGGGATGATTGTCACCAAGGCGGTGCGCATGGCGGAGATGATGGACATCCCCGTGCTGGGGCTGGTGGAGAACTACTCTTATTTCCGCTGCCCGGACTGCGGCGGGGAGCACCCCGTGTTCGGCGAAAGCACCATCGACGCCCTGGGGGCGCAGCTGTCCCTGCCGGTGCTGGCCAAGCTGCCCATTGACCCGGCGCTGGCCCGGGCCGTGGATTCCGGCAGGGTGGAGGGCTATGCACCCAATCCGATGGCGGCTGTGGCGGAGCGTTTGGACAGGGAATGAATATAATCCCGGCCCGGGGCGGGGGCTTCGGGCCGGGATAATTTTTTTTGGGATCTTGCAAAAAAACAGTTGACATTTCGGGGGAAATGAGGTATATTATCACTTGCCCCTGTTCAGGGCGGCACGACATGGCGGCGTAGCTCAGTTGGCTAGAGCACTCGGTTCATACCCGAGTTGTCACCGGTTCGAATCCAGTCGCCGCTACCATTCCGAAGAAGCGGCGGTGGCCGCTTCTTCGGGAGCCCCGCTCTGATACCGCCCGCCTTGGGCACACCTGTGGCCCGGTGGTCAAGCGGCTAAGACACCGCCCTTTCACGGCGGTAACACGGGTTCGATTCCCGTCCGGGTCACCAATATGGAGGCTTAGCTCAGTTGGTTAGAGCGCTTGCTTCACACGCAAGAGGTCACAGATTCGAGTTCTGTAGTCTCCACCACCTAACCGCTGGAAATCATTAGATTCCCAGCGGTTTTTCTTTGCATTTCAGAACCTTTTTCGCTGCTTCTGGGTTCTAGGGCACAAAAAGGGCAAAAAACGAAGTGATCTGCATCTCACCCGGCGGCGCTGTCCTCAAACAGCATTTTGTCCATTACATCACCCATGCGGCTCATGTCGCCGTCCATCAAGTGCCCATACACATTCAGCGTAGTGGATACATCACTGTGTCCCAGCCATGCCTGTATATCCTTAACGTCACAGCCGCCCTTGCGCAAAGTGTTCACCGCACTGTGCCGCAGATCATGGAAACGGCAAGTCAAACCATGGGCCTGGACCACTCGCCGGAAGTGGTGGGTCACAAAATCCGGATCAATGGGTGTGCCGTCCGGCTTCGCACAGACACAACCGGAATTGATGTACGCCCGTCCAAAAAGCCGCTGGTTCTGATCCTGCTCCGCTTTCAGCTCCAGCAGATAGTCCCGCATAGAGGCAGTCAGCGGCAAATGCCGACGGCTGGTCGCGGTTTTAGTTCTGTCGGCAAATAGAATCTCGCCCTGATTTTTGACCGCCGTATGGTGCACATAGAGAGTCCCAGCGTCAAAATCCACCGCATCCCACAAGAGACCACAAATCTCGCTGCGCCGCATTCCATAAGTGACAGCCAAGCGCACGACAGGTTCAATAGGATCGTCACGAAAAATCTCCAGTAATGCGAGGAGCTGATCCGGAGCCAGCGCTTTAGCCCCCTGGTACTTCTGCTTTTTGGGCAGTTCCACCCGGTCTGCGGGATTGTAGGGAATCATGTCCAGCTTTACAGCATAGTCCAAACATTTGTGGATGATACAGTAATACTTTCGGATGCTGTTAGGCGACAATCCGCCATTTACCCTATCATTGATATAGCTCTGTACCAAGGCGGGCGTCAGCTTTTTCAGTTTAACACCGAGGAAAGGCTTGTACTGGCAGATGTTATTCTCTACCACCTTGCGATACTGGGTAAACGTATTGGGACGGAGTTCGGAAATCATCCTGTCATTCAGCCAGTCTTTCAAGAAATCCAGGAATGGCACATCCTTGATGGTCAGTGAAGCAGTGGACTGGAGTTGGAGTTCCTCTAAGCGGATATTGAGCATCTCTTGCGCCTTGCGTTTTCCTCCCCGCTCAGGGATGCCAGTGCTTTCGGATTTTTGCCGCCATTGGCCGCTTTCATCCTTCCAGGAAAACAGCATATAGTATGTCTTGTGTTTAATTCTCAGGCTGCCTGTCATGTTACACTCCTTTCTTCCGACAGGCCACCATCCTGAGTTGTTACGTTGCTATTATCATAGCACATCCTCTGCCTGTCTTCAACTGAAATGCACCTTGTTTGGACATACTCTGCTAAAAACTGTTTTGGGATACGGATGCATCGGCCAATACGAATGCTTCGGACTTCTCTTGTCCTGACCAGTCGATATGCGGTGCTGCGCCCGATTTGCAGTACATTTTGTAAGTCAGAAAGTGTTAAGACATCGGGAACACTGTCAAAATCAATCATAAGCGTTATTGCACGCCTCCCTTGTCAAAAAATAAGTATTGAGAATCCTGCGCCTCGGCCCACTTCCTGCGCTCTTGATTTAGACCGCGTATTTTCAGGCCGCGCTATGCGCTGATTCTGCTGCGGGTGCGCGTGATGCACACTATCCGCCGCTCCTGTATGACTGCCGGGACAGGGTATGGGCTCGCGCCGTTTGTCAAGGTTCGAGAAGTTTTGCCTCTACATAATAAACAGGAAGCAAATTCCATTTCTCTGCACGTTTCTCAAAAATTTTTTGAAAAATTTTTGAGAAACGCAAAATGTAGATAGAATATATTGACAGGCACAAAATATTGTGGTACTATCTTTCCGTAATTGATTCTATGTGCGTTTCCTCTTTTCAAGGGGGCAGGCCAAAGATTTTCGGCCTGGGAGCGAACGGTTTCGCATTGCACACGTTTACGAATACGCGCCCTGCTTCGGCAGGGAACAGACCACGCAGGCGTATTCGGGTTTGTATGTATCGTCAGCGGGACAAGTCTGCCCATTTGCGGCGGCATCCGCTGGCGATTTTGTTTTCAACATGGGGGAACACTCCCCGGCGCGTAAAGCGGGAATGACTGAAACCCACCAGCAGGTGGACGGAGCCAGCCAGTATTGGCGGTTCAGTCATTCCCGCTTTTTTGTTTTGCCCAAACGCCGAAAGGCTTTGAGGATAAATCAAAAAACGAAAGGAGATCGGACATGAAGTATCACGCAGTTTGGAAGCCCGGAGGCCGCCCGCGCCGTGGGATGGGCTCTATGAAGCCGGGCCGGAGACAGTTCCAGGCCCTCAAACCCAGGGGAATCATCCCCGGAAAGGGGGTGGAGAGCTATGCCGGGACAGGGAAAAAAACCGCCTAACGCGCTGACGCCCACCGATGGGCTGTCCCGGGAGGAATGGCTTGCGTTCCGGCGCAAGGGTATTGGCGGCAGCGATGCGGCGGCGGTGCTGGGCATTTCGCCCTTCCGCACCGGGGTGGATCTGTACTATGACAAGCTGGGCCAGTCCGTGGAGGACGACGAGCAGAACTGGGTAGCTAAGGAGATGGGCACGGTCCTGGAGGATCTGGTGGCCCGTATCTTTGCCAAAAAGACGGGGCTGGCGGTCTGCCCCATGCCGGTGATGTTCCAGCACGCGGAGCATCCCTGGATGCTGGCCGATGTGGACCGGCTGGTGACCATGGCGGACGGAAAAACCGCCATTCTGGAGTGCAAGACCACCAACTACAACGCCAGGGATAAATGGGAGTATGACGGCAAACCCATCGTGCCCCAGTATTACGAGGCTCAGGGGCGGCACTACATGGCGGTCATGAACCTGGACCGGGTGTACTATTGCTGTCTCTACGGCAACAGCGAGGACGATGTGATCATCCGCAGCATTGACCGTGACCCGGACTACGAGGCGGAACTCATTGCCCTGGAGGAAAACTTCTGGACAAACCACGTCCAGGCCAAGACCCCGCCGCCCTACATCGAGGACGATGGCGCGCTGGTGTTGGAGAGCCTGCGCCGCTGTATGGGGCCGTCCCGTAAGGACGCTCCCCCAATGGTATTTACTGAAGCCCAGTCCGAGGTGGTTCGGCACTACGCAGAGCTTCGAAATCAGAAAAATGCCTTGAGTGCGGAAGTGAAAAGAATGGAAAAAGAGTTGGAACAGTTGAAAGCTGGTGTTCTGCTGGATATGGGTGAGAGCTGGCGCGGCGTCTATGAGGGAACAGATGGCAAGTATACGGTTACCTATACCCCCAGCCATCGGGAAAAAGTCTTGAAAGATAGCCTGGCCCGTCTGAAAGATGATCACCCGGATATTTTCAAGCAGTACGCCACAGTGTCCGAGGTTCGGACGCTCAACGTGAAATTCACCGCTGCGGAAGCGGCGGCGCAGGAGGTGGCGGCATGAGCAGTATCGTGGCGGCGTATGACAAGACGCTGTTCTACAATGAGGCCGGGAAATACTGCGTCCTTCGCCTGAAAACCGCCGACCCCATGGTGCCGGAGAACGCCCGGGATAAGTATAAGTTTGCGGACCACTTGATCCGCTTCGTGGCCGTGGGCTACGACCTGCCCCGGACGGACAAGATCAGGCTGGAGCTGGACGGGAAATGGGTGGACGGCAAGTACGGCCTCCAGTTCCAGGTGGACATCTGGCATGAGCTGGTGCCGCCCACCATCGAGGGCATCCTGGGCTACCTGTCCTCCGGCGTTTTGAAGGGCATCGGCCCCAAGACCGCCGGGGAGATCGTTCAGCGGTTCGGCACGGACTCCCTCAACGTCATCGAGCGCCAGCCGGAGCGTCTGTTGGAGGTCAAGGGCATCACGGAGGAAAAACTGGATGAAATCAAGGCGGGCTACGCCGAGAGCAAAGCCGTCCGGGACATCATGATGGTGCTGGCCCCCTTTAAACTCACCCCAAAGACGGCCATGAAGATCTACTGGCATTTCGGTTCGGATGGGGCGGCCCTGCTGCGCGAGAGCTTCTACCAGCTCTGCCAGGTCTCCGGTTTTGGTTTCAAAAAGGTGGACGCCATTGTGTGTCAGTCCGGCGGCAACCTCCACGACCCCATGCGGATACGGGGGGCGCTGTTCTACGCCCTGGAAAAGTCCCGCACGGAGGGGGGCCATCTCTACCTGGAGGCGGACAAGCTGCTGGGTGAGGCCCTGGTGCTGCTGAACGAGAAGATCCCCCAGCTGGACCGGCGGCTACAGCGGCCCCAGCTGGAGCGGGAATTGCGGACCATGGTGGAAACCAACGTGGTGGTGTCCAAGAAGGGCAATATCTATCTGCCCCATGTGTTCAACCAGGAGAGCGAGACCGCCTGCAAGGTGGCGGAAATGCTTCTGGACCGGCCGGAGGCGGTCATGCTGGCCCCGGTCATGGAGCGGGTCAAGGGCAAGCTGGGCATTACCCTATCCCCCAGGCAGCAGGAGGGGGTGGAAATGGTGTTCCAGCACAACCTGTCCATCATCACCGGCGGCCCTGGCACCGGCAAAAGCACCATTTTGAAGGCGGTGATCGAGGCGTATCAGATCGTATACCCCGATGGCGTCATTGCGCTGGGAGCGCCTACCGGCAAAGCCAGCCGGCGCATGGCCGAGACCACCGGGATGGACAACGCCGCCACCCTCCACAGCCTGCTGCACCTCCACGGGGAGGACTCGGGCTGGCAGGAGAAGCGGCCGTTGGACGCCGACCTTCTCATCATGGACGAGGCCTCCATGGTGGATATGTGGCTGGCCCATCAGATGTTCATGCGCCTGAAAAAAGGGGCAAAGCTGCTCATCGTGGGCGACGCCGACCAGTTGGAGAGCGTGGGCGCGGGCAGCGTGTTCCGGGAGCTGATCCAATGCGGGCTGGTGCCCGTGACAGTACTGGATCAGATTTTCCGTCAGGCAGAGGACAGCCGGATCGCCTACAATGCCAAGTTCATCAAGGAGGGCACGCCCGAACTGTACTATGGGCCGGATTTCGCTTTTGTGGCGGCGGAGGATCAGGCGCAGGCTGCGGAGCTGGTTCAGCGCATCTATCGAAAGGCGCTGAAAACCGCCAGTGTGGAGCAGGTGCAGATCCTCACGCCCTTCCGGGCCACGGGGGACGCATCGGCCAACAGCCTGAACGCGGCCATCCAGGGGGCAATCAACCCGCCTGATATCACCAAGCCCGAGCTATCCAACGGCGGGCGGCTGTTCCGCCTGGGCGACCGGGTGATGCAGGTGAAGAACGACTACGACATGGAGCTGTACAGCGAGCGCCACGAGTTGGTGGGCGCGGGCGTGTTCAACGGCGAGGTGGGCATCGTGTCCGGCGTACAGCCAGGAGCGCTCACCGTCTGCTTCGATGGGCGGTACGCGGACTATCCCCTGGAGAGCCTGGGGGAGCTGGAGCTGGCCTACGCCACCACCATCCACAAATCCCAGGGCAGCGAGTACGACACGGTGATCGTGCCCATGCTTCCGTCACACAGGATCTTGCTGTCCCGGAACCTGTTCTATACGGCTGTCACCCGTGCCAAACGGCGGGTGGCGCTGGTGGGAATGAAGAAGGCACTGTATATGGCGGTGCGGAAGGACAGCACAGGCAAGCGCAACACCCTGCTGGGGGAGCGCATCCAACTGTACCACCAGGCGTTGGCCCGGCAGGACAAATTGAAAAAAGCCAGTTGATTTTGAGATGACGTGCAGAAAAATGCAGGGTCATCTCCTGTTTATTTTAAGGAAGGAGTTTTTCAAATGACCAACGAGAAAAACATGACGAGCAGCATCCTCTGGGATCTGAACCGGCTTTCGGGCTTCGACTTCATGAAGTTTACCCAGTTAAAGGATACCGGCGAGGGCAAAAAGGATCTGTTCATGTCCCTGGAGGGGCAGAAAACCTGGTTCCGGCTGGCCTGTCCCAACGGCGGGCTGGTGCTGAACGCCCTGCGGGTGACGGACGCCATGGCCATGTTCGAGGCCCGGGTGTTTGCCGACGCCAACGACCGCAATCCCCTGGCCAGCTCCACCGCTACCAAAAAGGCGGACAAGGCTACGGGGAACGCCTATATCCGCAATGCGCAGGACGCGGCTCTGGGGGAGGCGCTGAAAAGCGCCGGGTTCTGCCTCCAGGTTTCGGTTCTGGCCCATATTGCGAGGGATGCACAGACTGCTCAGGCGGAGGATGCCGGACAGCCTGCGGAAGCGCCGGAGGAGGCGCCCAAGCCTTCCCCCGACCCGGCGCAGGCCGACGCGCCCAAGCTGAAGGAGGGCCAGCAGCCTGCGGCGGCGGTTTCGCAGCCCAAGTCTGTGACCAATACCATCCCGGTTCAGGGCGCACCCAAGCAGAAGGCCGGGGATAACAGCCAGCCCCCTGTAGATAAGGCGGGCACGCCGCCCAAGCCTGACAGCGCCCCGCGCCCGGCCCCCATTGACCCGCAGCCCCATGCGGCTGTGGCGGCCCAGCCCAGCGCGCCGGTGGCTCCCCAGCCCCATGCGCCAGCGGAGATCCAGTTCACGCCTGTGACTACCCTGCCGGACACTGCTCCGGCTCCGGCGAGCAACGAAACCACCCCAGTGGTGGATATCACCACCCGCCAGCCTGTGACAGCGGGGAATCAGCCCGCTGGCCCGACTGAGGCGGAAGCTCCCTCTGAGCCCGCGCCCCAGGCCGCCCCAGCAGCTGAACCTGCTTTGGAGGCGGCCCCTGGGCAGACCGAGGCGGCGACCTACACCGCCGACATGACGGTGGAGGAGATTACCGCCCGCATGACGCTGGAGCAGGCCAGGGCCGTCAAAGTCCCGGGGGGTACCTGCAAGGGCTGGACGCTGGAGCAGGTGGCCAAGGATCGTCCGCCCAGCCTCAAATGGCTGCGCTACACGGCCCCCTTCGCAAACAATGAGCTGAAGGCCGCCGCCGGCATTGTCCTCAACGATCTGGAACTGAAAATGGCCGGATGATTTTTGAAAGGAGCTGACCCCCTGTGGCCAGTGGGACGGACTTCCCCTTCAATATTATGGAGGTGGCCGAACTTCTCCGCCTGAATATCAGGCGGAGAAGCGGCACCCGCGTGGCCTACGCCGACTGCCCCATCTGCGGCGACCGCCGGGGCAAGCTGGGCCTGTACCCGGAGATCGACACCTGGCGCTGCTACCACTGCGGCGAGAGCGGCGGAATGCTGGCCCTCTACGGGAAAACCCACGGCGTGGGCAATTCGCAGGCGTACCAGGAGATCTGCGAGGCGCTGGCGGTGGGCTCGCCTGGACGGGAGTACACACCAAAGACCAAGGCTGAGCCGGTTACGGATGTGCCCCAAGTCCAGCGGGCCAGCCCCCAGGATATCCACCGAACGCTGACGGCGCTGCTGGCCCTGCTGACCCTCTCCCACACCCACCGGGAGCACCTTCGCGCCAAGCGGGGGCTGACGGACGGGCAGATCGGCCAGTTCGGGTTCAGAAGTACGCCCCCAGGCCATCTCTGCCGCCCCATAGCGGCCCGGCTTATTAAGCAGGGCTGCGTAGTAGAAGGAGTTCCCGGATTCTACATGGCTAAGGACGGGGCATGGACGATGAAGTTCTACAACCGCACGTCCGGCATTGTCATCCCTATCCGGGGCGCGGACGGCCTGCTGCAAGGGTTACAGATCCGGCTGGATCACCCCATCAAAAAGGAGGGAGACCCGCCGGAGAAGTCCGGGATCAAATATCTCCCCTTCACCTCCACGGGCAAGCCTATGGGGGTCACGTCGGGGAATCCCATCCACTTTGTCGGCGATTCCAGCGCCCGGGTGGTCTATGTGACCGAGGGTGCGCTGAAAGCGGATATCGCCCACGCCCTGACGGGCCGCACCTTCGCGGCCACGGTGGGGGTGAATAACACCATGGGCCTGGACGAGCTTTTTTCCTTCCTGCGCCGGAATGGCACGGAGGAGATCGTCGAGGCCGAGGACATGGACAAGTATTGCAATCCCAACGTCAGCCGGGGGGCCTCCAAGGTCCACCGGCTGGCAGTGGAGAACGGTCTGCAGTGCAGGCGGCTGGTGTGGAACCCCAACTACAAGGGGATCGACGACTGGCTGCTGGCGCTGCGCCGGAAAGAAATGAAGAAAAAGGAGCGAGAGCAGATGAATTTCAAGGAGATGTACCTCAACGGGATGTGCCCCTTTGACTACATCGACGGGTGCGCCGACCAGTGGCGCAATCGGCCCGACATCGGGGTGAGCGCGCCGGTATTCCTGGGCTTGACCCATGAGGAATATGAGATGTTCCGGCAAAAACCCGCCTCCCTCAAGGAGCGGCTGGACGGCCAGCGGCGCACCCAGAAGTTCCGTGTGTACCAGTTGGACTTCAAGGGGATCGAGACCTACCCCTTTGCGTTCCGGGGTATTGAGGCCATGTACAAAGCTGGCTTTGAACAGCCCCCGGCGGAGAGCTACCAGCTTGTCCATGACGGGGAGCTGACCCACCCCAGGGATCAGACGGAGAAGGCTGTGCTGGAGCACATTTTCAGCCTGTGCAATGACGAGCTGCCCGAGGGCTACCGGGGCCACAGCCTGTCCATGTCCGACATCGTGGAGTTGTACGACGGGGACAACCGGGACTTTTTCTACTGTGATGAGTTCAAATTCATTCCGGTGCGGTTCGACGCGGAGCGGGCCAAGCTCCTGGAAGAAGCGGACGGGGATGGATGACCGGATGACACAGCTGGACGCGGTGGGCGAGACCTGCCGGGCACTGGGCGCGGAGGTGCGCCGGCCCCCGGGCGAACGCTACCTGACCGCCATGGTTTGGGATGGCTGGGGCCGGCCCTATGACGAGGGCCGGGCCCTGGCCATCCAGCAGGAGATCAAACGGGAGACAGCCCAATACCCGGGGCTGGTGTGCCGCTGCGTTGACCCGTTCAGCACACTGGTGTACGCGGTTTGAGCAGGACAAAGAAGGGACGCAGGTTTGGCTACGGCCAGACTGCGCCCCTTTTTTTGATTATATTTTTACAAGGAGGACTATCAAAATGGGAGCTTATTCTGAGTTGGACATTGACCGCCAGTACGGGGACGATCCGTTTGCTGATGACGAGGACGATTGCGCCACTTTTGAGGAAGACTGCGGGGCGGAGGCACCTTCTGCTTTTGAAGCCGATGAGGACCCAGCGATGCCGTCCGCTTCTGTCACCGGGAACGTGCTGACGGTGGAGCCCACTTCCACCATTCCGGCCCAGCCTGTGGAGCCTCCGCCCGCCGTCCCGGACCAGCCCGCCGGTGATACAGTGGACAAGGCCACAGTGGATGAGGACGCCAAGCGCAAGGCCCACGAGGAGGCCGAAGCCAAGCGGAAGGCCGAGTGGGAGGCCAAGCAGGAGCAGAAAAAGGAGGCTGAAAGGTTGGCGCTGGCCAAGCTGGAGGGCATGAGCGACGACGAGGTGCTGGCCGCATCCGTGAAACGGGTGGGCGACGATACCGAGAAGCTGACCCGCCGCAATATGAAGGAGTGCGTTATGGAACATATCCAAACCTTGTGTTTGGATAACCCCGACTTTGCCCGGAAGGTTCTGCACCCCCGCAAAAGCATGATCCACTGCATTTGGTATATCAACCGGAAGGCCAAGGAATTTATCGAGCAGGAAATGAAGAACAACGACATCAAGCCGGAAAACGGGATCTATGGCAGCGATGTGCCGGACGACCTGTGCTATCAGTGGGCTGTGGACTATTTTAACGACCCCAACGCCATGGAGGACGAGGAGAAGGAGGAGAAATTTGTCGCACAGCCCTACCGTGGTACGGGCACCGCTGCTTCCAAGAAATCCGCGCCCTCCAAGGGAAAATCGAAGGGGAAGGACGCCAAGAAAAAGGACGAAGACGCGGCAAAACCCAAGGCCAAGGAGAAGGCTAAAGGTGACCCCGAGGATCAGATGAGCCTGTTGGGGGTGGCGTGATGGAGCGGATCGACAAAAAGGCGTGCCGCCGGTTTTTGGAGCCCGTGACCCCGCCCAGCTCGGATTGCGGGCTGTTTCTGGTCGAAAGCTTGAAATACATCGTGCGTACCGCTGTTAAAATCGTCGGCCACCGCCGTCTGCTGATTTTGTGCCTGTACGCCCGGGGGGAGACCCCCGGCGGCAGGCCGAAGCTGGCGTTCACCATGTTCCAGGCCAGCGACAGCTTTATCACCTACGACCATGACCCAGACAGCAAGACCAGGTGGCGGACCGCCATGCTGGACAACCTGGATAAAGAATATGGCTTCTCGTTCAGGAAATGTGCGTTCTATTCCAGGCCGGACGAACAGCGGGTTTTGAATTTTTGCAAGGGCCGCTCGGAGGAAGGCTTTAACGCCCTGGGCTGGATGCAGGTCAATATCCGTGAAAAAGAGTGCCGGCTTCGTGTCCGGCGGCGCCAGCAAAAGGTAGTGCGCGAATTTCAGCCGCTGCGTCCCCTCCCCGGAGATTTAGGCACATGGCTCGGCAGGGAGATCCTTCCGGCCTATTTTTACTATGACGCCAAAAAAGGCGCGAAAAAGGTGCGGGGTGTTTGCAGCGCCTGCGGCCAGGAGAGCGAGCTGGAGGGAGTACGCCACAACGCCAAGGGCGTGTGCCCCCGCTGCGGACGGGAGTTCACAATGAAATCCAACAGAAAGCATGGCTTCCTGTGCGACCGGGAGACAGCATCCGTCGTCCAGCGCCTGCGTGATGGCGAGTTGGTGGTGCGGATCATCAAGGTGTATCGGAGCCACCGGCGGGGAGAATCTGCGTTCCTGGATTTTTATGAGGAGACCCGCGTGATCGTCCGGCAGGCAAAAGACGGGAAATTTAAGGCGTATCCGTACCACCATTCCAGCTATGACATGGTACTGACCCCGTGGAAAAAGGGATATCCCCCGGTGATGTTCTTGTACGGGCCGAATTTCAACGCGGAGACCTGCGGATATCTTTACACCAGGAACCTGAAACGGGAGTTGAACGGGACGCCCTGGCAATACTGTCAGCTTGAGCCGTTCTACCAGGGGGTCCACGATCAGATGGAGGTAGCCCCCTATTTGACAGCCTACCGCAAATACCCGGCCATTGAGTTTTTTGTCAAGCTGAAGCTGTTCTGGCTGGCATCCCAAATCGCATACCGGGGTAATTTCCACGATGGGGAGGATCTGCTTAGACAGTGTTTACACGAGTTAAGTGCGAATAGCAGCCCAAATAGCGATACAACGGACGTGTACCGCAGCGATAAAAGCATCTGAGGTTTTGGCATAGCGAGTGGCAATCCCTCTCCAGCGTTTCAGAACCAGGAAGCAGTTTTCTACCAAAT
>CAJTGJ010000044.1 GCA_910575695.1 Oscillospiraceae bacterium
ACATCCACCTTGAACGCCCATTACAGCAGACCGGCTATCGTCAGGGCCATCTATGAAGCAGTCGGGAATATGGGCTTCAAGACCGGCAACATCCTGGATGAAAGCGTTGCGTGATTGATACAATTTAACGGAATAAGGCATGAGGAAATACCATAGAAATAGTGCGTTTTTAGGCTAGGCTGCACACATCAGTCTTTTTCTCTGGCCCGGAAAGCAGGATGGCGGTTATCGGCAGTGGATGCAGTAGACAGAAATTTGCATACCCCATTAACGATTTGAAAGAGGGCTTCGTTAAACGGTTCAAATCGTTAATGAGGTATGCCCCCAATACTGAACGCATAAAGATTGTACCCCGGAAAGTGAAACACTTTCCGGGGTATTCGGCTTATCGGTACTTTGCTACGAATGTATTCAGAAGTTTCAGGGCTTCCCGACGGTAGACGTCATCGTTCTTGCTCCGGTAATGCGTAATGCTCTCAACATCGAAGCTTGCCAGTCCAACCTTAAGCACACTCTTTGCCTGCTGGCGAATACGATTTGCCGGGTCACGAGTCAGGCACATCCTTGAATAAAAAGCCGTTCCCTTTACATCGCTACAAACCAGCATCACAGCGTAGCCCAATTTTGGATTCTTTTCAATCAAGGCTTTGACCAGATCAACAAAGATAGCCATCGTTTCGTTCAAAGCATCCTGCCGCAGCATCTCTTCTTCAGCAGAGGATGCCGTTCCAAGTTCTAAACCATATCCATCGCTGACACTATCTCTGGAGATGCTGTTAGGTACGTCATAATGACCAAGTGCCTCGTTCTGCACCAAATTGAGGGCAGATTTGGCGGTTTTAGTCCACTCGTCTGGCACAGCCTTGTAAATCACTTTAAATCCCTTACCGCCCTGGAACACTGTCTTGATACATTCCTTATTCACACAGGCTTCCTCGTCATACTCCCCACAAGGAAACGGAACCATAGTCTCGCCAGGTTTAATCGGTTCACCATTGTAATTCGCTGTGAATGGGTTTTTGTCTCTGCTTGTCATTTTATGTCCTTTCCGCCCGAACGGTACGGAGGGACACAAAAAAGAGTCTGCGATTGAGGATGGCCACAGGTTTCGATAGCCAAAAAAAGCGCACGAAACTACGGTGGGAGCATCTTCGTTCCAAACACAGCTATCGTTGCTGTGATCTGGACTCTTATGCGCCCTCCGTCCTGGTGGCCACCTCGGACTAAGAGATTGATGTAGGCAATCGAGATGTTTTCAACTGCCTGGGCCTATTATCGCATATTTCACTTTTTGAAAGACAACTCATCGAGTTGGTCACGAAACGCTATAATCTTGGTATTTTCCTGTTTCAGAGCATAAAAAAAGGACCCCTTTCGGGGTCCAAGGCCAACTCAGTGAGTTATCAAAATTTTAATCGGAATCATCTTTTACCGTACTTCCAAGTTCTTTGATGCCTGTCTGCTGCAAAATTCCATTGAAATCCTGCAGAGAAATCCCAGGCATAAATTCGAGAATACGGATATAAGTCTTGTCTGGATCTTTATAGTAATTCAGTTTGTTATTGGATTTCGCAAATACCATCTCTACGATACGGAGACTCAGTTGCAAACCGACACATATAGCCATCAAAACATCCGTACCCATATTGTTGTACTTGTCGTTCTTTATTTTGCCGTGATAATTCTTGTGCAGGCCTGTCTTGTCATGAAAGGTTTCAGGATATGTCCACTTTCTCGTCTGCATCAAAAACCACAAGCATTGGCAAAGTGTAGTTGTTGGATCGTTCAATCGTTTTACCAGTTCAATCTCCTTGGTCGTATCGTAAGAAAGAATATGGTCTCGAAATGCAGAGTATACATCATCCGCTTCGTATTGAAAATTCGTCTGATACTTCGGATGGAAAGTCAGCATACGCTGATCGATTCCTTCAACCTTGTGCAGAACAGCGAAACCTAAAAAATCCTTTTGTATGTTCTGATAGGTAGTATATTGTTGCTCATGAATATTGATGACGCACTGAGCTAAGTTCTTCTTCGCCTTTACCGTCAGATGCAGAGCGTCCTCTTTTACGGTTATGTACCTCTCTTCAGCAAGTACAAAATATCCATCAGCAAATACGAAACGACCACCGCTGACCCATTCCCGCAGAGAAGAATCCAAATTCAACAACTGATATGCTTCAACAGGAGTGAGGGCTACCAGTTCCTTGCTGTCGGTAATTTCAGAAAAAACAGCATCAAAATCTTCAAAATTGGATATTTGATCGAGCAAGCCGACCTCAATCAGACGGTATTTCACCGATACCCGTGACACAATAAAAAATGCACTCAAATCTTCAATCAGGGTATCACAGAATGGAAGGATGTCATTTTGTGGATTCTGATAGCTTTCAATCAGTTCAAGAGCCTTTCTCTTAAACATCTTGAAAGGCATCAGTACTCTCGGTGCTAACCTGTGCGCCTGCCATTCCAGCCATTTTACTTCGTTTTCTTTGGTCTTTTTTCCTTCTGGCGGCTCATAGAAAGTCTCGGATTGGCGACACATAATCGGGTATAGTTTTTCGGATGCCGCAGCATTTTTTACCGCCAAAATTTCAAAGAAGGTTTTGTCCTTTTCCCAATGGAGAGCCTCATGTATGAGCGTATTTCGTTTTGCACCCTCGCCATACATAGCCTCGGAATCTGGATCAATTAAAATTGTTCCCGCTGGGAAAGACACAACTTTAGATATACCTTTCTGGCGATCATAAACTTCAACCTCGCCATCAAGTAACAAACAGCATCCGAATACATCCAAGTTTCGAGATAGGGATACTTCCTGAACGGTAAGCTTTTCCTTCTGTAATATTTCATCAACGGGTAATGGCATCGGCGTTTCCAAAGCCTCTTTACAATGCCTTGCCAGATATTTAGTTGCATAATCCTCAAGGCGGTTCTTTCCAAGAATTAAGGCCCCGGTTTTCTTGTTTATATCAAAGATATCGCTCGGTGTCGGCTTGTTCGTCATCCGTATCTTTATCTCCTTTACCCATATAATCCAGAGGCATAGTGGCCAGAAGTTTCTTTGTTTCTCGCCATGTGGGGAAACACTCCTCAACCAGAGCATTAAACCTGTGTGTATGGTTCTTTTCCAGCAAATGCACCAGTTCGTGAATTACCACATATTCGAGGCATTCCATCGGTTTTTTGGCGAGCTGGAGGTTAATCCATATCCTGCGTTTTTCGATATTGCAAGTACCCCATCTGGTTCTCATGTTTTTTATGCGGAACTCATCTGCATGAACGCCCGCCTTTTTTTCACATCCGATTATCATGGATTCAAGCACACGCTTTAATTCCCGCCTGTACCATTCAGTGAGTAACCTTTCCCTTGTTTCAATATCTGCTCCCACTGGCACAGTCATAATAATCTTGGTCGGCGTTTTTACTACCTTGTGCTGCGTTCCCTCATACACCACCTGCAGGCGATAGGGCTTACCCCACAAATAGTGTGATTCACCTGACACGTACTCTCGTTTACTCTGCCTCTCCTGCGAGAGCATTCTGTCCTTAACCTTTGTAATCTCCGGGAGTTTCTTGAGAACGAACAATTTGATGTCCTCGTCCGATAGTTCCGTTGGCGTACTTACCGTTACATTTCCTTCCGGCGGATTAACACGGATATAGAGATTTTTTAGATTTTTCTTTCTAATAACCTCTATCGGTAATCCGCCGATTGTCATTTCCTCATTACGCATCGTATTCTTCCTGCCTTTGTGCTATATCGAAGGCGTTGTTAGTTTCCTCGGTGGCTCGGTCTTCGGTATACCCATGTAACAATAATTTTTTATAAATAGCAAGTCTTATACGCTGCTGTTTTTGAAAATTTCTTTTCCAATCCGGCTGAATTGAAACACGGATCGCATCGTCCACATCAATCGTCAATTCGACATTTTCTCCAAAATAATCGTAGAGTGCGCGCCTCGCTGCACTGTCCTTGATTTTATCTGGATAACTGCCGTTCGTCTCCGGGTGAAGGATTGCTTCAGCCAACTCCACAACCTGGCGCAGATATTCCTCGTAACTCATGGCCTCGATCTTGCGTTGCAGAATAATCTTTTTGAGCATCTCTGACAACTTGCCATAATACACGCTGTTCGAACTCATCTTCTTTACGATTTCATGTTGCAGGTTATTGTCGATTGTTTCTGCTTTCGCCTCGTTATTACCCGGAAGGTCTTTTATCGAATCAACGGGCGTGGTGGTCTTTCCTTGAAGGAGCAGTTCGACGATAGACATATTGCCGAGTTCACTGACAACCCTGGTATCCTCGGCACGGATATATGTGTCGAGAATATAGCGCATATCCACCTCATAAGGCTTGAGATCAATATAGTCGCAGCTTGCCAGTTTTATCATTTCCTTGATTTTGTTGTAGCCGAAAATCTCGCCGCGCAGATGATTAACATCATCCTCGGTGTAGCCGTAATCTGCCACGAGCCTGTCACAGCAGTTTGCAAAAGAACGAGAAAGAGAGGCCGTCAGCGCATAGAGCGTGTCCCTCCGCGCCGTCTTCTCATCATCTTCGCTGTCCTCGCCGCAGAAATATTCAATAAAATCGGTGTCAGCTTGCGGAGAGGGTACATTTTCAATCAATGCCTCCAGCGATATGAGAGTTCCTTCCAACTTGGATCTTGCTTCATCATAGCGGTTCTTGATAAGGCCCTCGACATCTTCCTTGTCAAAGCCGTCAAACGCTTCAGAGGTATAATCGGCAACGGCAAGCTGGACATTACGGAACAAATCCATATAGTCCACAATGTATCCGTAATCCTTATCTTCACCATCTGGTCGGTTGACACGACAGATAGCCTGGAACAGATCATGGTTTTGCATAGATTTGTCGATATACAGATAGGTTGCGCTCGGAGCATCAAAGCCTGTTAACAACTTGTCTACCACTATCAGCAGTTTCATTTGCGCAGGTTCATTTTTGAATTGCTCTTTGGCGTCTTTTTCAAATTCGGCCAGTTTCTTATCGCCGAGCATCTGCTCGTAGATTTTCTTTTTGTATTCTTCCTCGCTCTCCTGCGAAAGGTCAGTGGTAGCCGTTCTGACGCTCTGCGTGGTCGGCTCGTAGGAAGTCACGATGGCACATTTGGTAAAGCCCATGCTCATAAAGATTTCCCAATACTTGCAGGCTTCATAAATACTGCCCGCCACGAGCATGGCTGTTCCACGGTCATCCTTTAGCCTCGGTTTCAGACTCATATCAAATACTATATCGGAGGCAATTTTCTCCAATCTCTGCTTTGAACTGTACAATTTATTGATAGAAGTCCAACTCTGTTTCAACTGCAGTTTCGCTCGTTCAGTCAAGCCCTTCGTTTTCTGTTCAAACCACAGATCGACCTTATCCTGGCTGGACAAATCCTGATCCACGTCTCTCGCTTCATAACGCAGATCGAGGACGACACCGTCCGCCACGCCTTCATCAAACTTATAGGTGTGGATGTATGTGCCGAAAGTCTCAAGGCTGGATTTTTTATCGGTCTTCAGAAGCGGAGTTCCGGTAAAACCGATCAGAATAGCATCCGGCATCAACACCTTTACTGCCTCATGTAACTTGCCGGAATTAGTTCGATGGCATTCATCTATGAAAGCGATGATGTTGCCCTTCGCCTTGAAATCCTTCGGCAGGTCTTTGAGCAGTTCCTTACGGTACTGGTCTATGTCCGACTGGCTGCCAGCGTTATGACCATACTTGTGAATGAGGGAGCAGATAATAGAATCCTCATTTTTATCCAGGATAGAGCGCAGGTCGGCACAGCTTTTTGCTCTGCGTACCTTTTCGTCCACATCAATAAAGAGACTCTCTATCTGGTCATCCAATTCATCACGATCAGTGATGATAACCACACGGCTATCCGTGATATTCTCGATGATCCATTTTGTGAGCCACACCATGATAAGGGATTTGCCGGAACCCTGCGTGTTCCAGATAATACCGCCCTCGCCCTCCTGGATGCGCTTGCGGGCAGCGATATTGGCAAAATACTGATTGTGTCTCGCTATCTTCTTTATACCCGCATCATAAATCACAAAGTCGTGCATGAGAGAAAGAAAACGTTCCTTCTGGCAGAGAGACACCACGCCATCACGGAGACGGTTGGTCTCCGTGACCTGCAACAGCTTAATTTCCGCAGACAGATCATCGGTTGCCTTCTGATCTTCTTTCCATTTGAGATAATATTTCTCCGGCGTGTTGATTGTGCCGTAGGAGAGTCCCTCCGATTCATTCCCGGCAAAGAGAAACTGTGCCGTTGCGAAGAAGTTCAGGATATTCTCCCGCTTCTGATTCTGCAAAAGCTGACGGATACCTTTACCGGCACTTACATAGGAACTCTTCAGCTCAAAAACACCCAAGGCAATGCCGTTGATATAAAGCACCACATCAGGCCGTTTTTTCGTCACCTTGTCAAAGCGCAGGACAGATACCTCCTCGGCTACGAAGAAGTCATTCTTGCCGATATTCTCCCAATCAATATAGTGGACAGTCCGGCGATGACCGCTTGCGTTTTTTACTCCCTGTCTGCCGTAACGGAGGAGGGAATACACGCTACGATTGATTTGATAAAGCGTATCGGACTGGTTATTGACCATACCAAAAAGTTCACTGATGGCAGTCTTGATCTCGTCATCGGTATAGCCGCGTTTTTTCAGATTTGCTTCCAGAAGTTCTTCCTTCACTGGTGTGTTGTCGATATCCTCAAGGTTGCCAAGGTAGGTATAGCCCAGATCGTCAACAAGCCAATGCAGGACTCGGTTCTGCAATTTTTTCTCAGCATCTACTGTTGCCATCTTGCTCCTCCTTATACACTCAGGCGAACACGGCCAGTTAGCAGGTCATCCATTGCGCCTACTCTGATTTGAATCATTTTATCCCGTTCACTTTCCAATGCTTCAATTTCTTCATCCATTGTGGTCAAAACATTTGCTATTGCGTTCTGTTCTCTCAAATCTTTTGGCATAAGAACGGTTAGCTGTTTAGCTATACCTACGCTTAAGCCATCCATTATTCCGCCAACCGCCAACTTTGTTGTTTGATTAGATAAATATGTGTAGTTATCAGAAAATAAATGCAATAAATACAACGGCAAAAGCTTGCTCTCATTTAATCTAAACCGAATCAAATGCGAATCCATAATGCCTCTTTGAAGATTCATAGGAGCGATTGCGCACTTACCAATCGTCCCCATAGTACTCATCAAAAAATCTCCGCCCTTTATTTCGCACGTTGATAAGCGGTCAAAATGGGCTTGACTTAAAAATCTATTGCCAATCAAGAAATTCCTTTTGTATATATTTTCTTGTCCATAAACCTTATATTTTCCCGATTTTACCAATGTTTCTTTCTTTAGCTGGCTACCAAATGGTCCAATTTTTATTTTCTCCCTCAGAACACTTCTGAGGGGAATTTCTTCCCAAATACCACTAAATCCCTCAAGCCGTTTTTTCCCACTTAGAAGTTCTTCCAGTGCACCATCACGAATGCCTCGCTTTTTCTCAATCAATTCGGAGAGGTCATCAATGTAAGTATCGAAATACGATAGTGTCCGGGCGATCTCTTCTTGCTCTGGTTCGGAAGGAACCGTAACCATGATGCTATGAAAATCCTTTTTAGTGATCTGATTAATTGTAGCATTGCTTCTTCCCCTGACCTGTTCTTGGACAATATTAGATTCAAATACTTTTGCAAAATATCCTGTCGCATCACCACGCAAGACAGACATAAATGCCCCGAAGGTCGTGTGATTGAGTTTTGGTAAAACACAGCTTTTTCCAATCAGTGCGGAGCTACCGTTCCTCACACATACAAGAATATCTCCCGGCTGAACCATCTTTTCTTCCGGCACATGAACATTCACATAAACATTATCGTTAAGAGATAATCTTCCGTTTTGAATATTAGAAGATCTTAAAACCAAAGTTCCATACGGCTTTACATTCTCTGGAGTGTAAGTCAGCCCCTGAACAAGGTCGACATGGTCAAGCAGTTGCGATTTTTTCCAGTCATTTGGATAAGTTACCATTTGTATCCCATCCTTTCCAGAGCTGCCACAACTGCTGCCTTTGACCTCGCTGTTCTTTCCTCAATCTCGCCGAGCGTATGCTCATACCGCTTGGCAATCAGCAAGACCTTGGAGAAAAGGCCGCTCAGAACCTGTTCGATTTCGTCACAGATATCCGTCTGCATCTTTACCATCCACTTCATGTCGAAAAGGAGATGTTTGATCTCGTCCACGGTCAATTCACCGTATTTATTCTCAACTTTACCATCCAAGGCTTTGCGGGCTTCTTTCCCAGCCTTATCCGCTTCATCCTTTTCGGCAGATTTTGCGGCATAGGCGATAAGCGCATCATACTCATCTTTATATATTTCCGGCACGACTGCAGTATCCGCAGCAACTTTCAATGCAGCTTTCAGCTTCGCCTTGCCGAAAGTACCATTCTTATTACGGATATCGAACCCAGCCAGTTTCGGCATTTCACGGATCAGCGTCTCCATCTCGTCCGTCTTGCTTTCATCAAAAAGTGCTACCAACTTAGTCATGGCATCCATGACTGCGGAGACCTTTTTGCCCTCAAGTTCCTTGAGCCGCTTATTCAGATTTGCCTTTGGAATACTGTCACCCTTTTCGTTAAGGACGTCCTTCAGCAGGCCATCATCGCCGGACTCTTCCTCTCGCATCTCCTCCAGTTCAGCCTCAAGTGCAGCGGACTTCTCCATCAGCGCATTGATGGCAGCCAGTTCCTCCGCAAAATACACGGTCTCGATAATTTCCCTCGGAATGAGCGCACCATCAAAAGACTTTACTTTAGAAGTATCGTCCACGGAGATGGTGTCACCGTTCTCATCCTTTTCCTTTTTCTGTGCATATTTGTATTCAATTTCTCTGCCGACTTCATAGCCACTGGCTTTGATGGCATACACATCGTCCTGCAGCTTTGTATTCCAGTAGTTCAGCAAGCAATCATAAACATCGTAGTTGTCCAGTAGCCTTGCAGACTCATATGCTTTCAAGAGCATACCAGAGATTGTACGAATCAGCTCTTTCGGTTCGGTTCCGGATTCGATACCAAGCAAGATGTCCTTTACAGAGTCTCTCCATTGTGAAAATATTGCATCTATTTCGTTCTGTTTTACTGCCAGTATGCTTGAATCTTGTCCAATCACGCTTTCAATCTCGCCGGATGCCATAGCAAGGTTATACACATCGTGTGTCTGATCCGCGCAAGTAAAGATTTCCTGTTTCAAAGTCTGCGAAATGTCCCACAGTTTTTTTAGTGATTCTATATCCGCACCGGGAATACCACCCTTCAAATGTGCAGAAATATTCTGTGGCAATGTATCATCGATTTTCTGTATGTAGCGCGGCACATTCAGATTGCCAGCGTTCTTAACCAGAATATCCGAATATTTTGCAAAGTGGGAGTAACCTTTAATTATATCACCACTGATAAAGGTTTGAACGATTTTCTCAATGTCCTGTTCACGCAGCCTGTTCTTGTTTCCGTCTTTCTTGAAACCACGGCTGGCATCGATAAGAAAAATGCCCTCTCTGGTTTCTGCATCCTCCTTATCAATGATGACAATGCAGGCAGGGATGCCTGTTCCATAGAACAGGTTAGTCGGGAGACTGACAATCCCTTTGATATATTTCTTGTTCAAAACTGCAGTACGGATGGTTTCTTCTGTATTACCTCTGAACAGAACGCCATGCGGCATGATAATTCCTGCTTTTCCTTTGCTATCCAGAGATTTCAACACATGGAGGAACCAGGCATAGTCTCCGTTCTTTTCGGGCGGAATGCCATATCCGTCAAATCTCTTATATCGATCTTCCGATGCCTTGATACCGTCACTCCAGGATTTGTCAGAGAAGGGCGGGTTCATAACGATGAAGTCAAACTTCTTCAGTTCGCCAAAATCGTCCGTAAATGCAGGAGCAGACAACGTGTTGCCGCGTTTGATCTCACCTGTGCCTTTCTGATGAAGAATCAGGTTCATCTTTGCCAAGCCTGCAGTAGCATGGTCTTTCTCCTGACCGAAAATAGTCACAATGGAATCGCCGTTTTCATCCACGGGGGCTTCGTCTGCGGCTCTGATAAGAAGGCTTCCACTGCCAGCAGCCGGATCATATAGAGTCCACTTTTTGTTTGGCATCTGTCTGATATTACCAATGCTGATAAGCCGTGCGATAATACGAGAAACCTCACTTGGCGTGTAGAATTGACCTTTGCTTTTACCAGATTCCTGCGCAAACTTCATCATAAAATACTCGTATGCATCGCCGATGATATCATCGCCGCTGGCACGGTTGTTCTTGAAGTCAATCGCCGGATTCTGGAACACACCGATTAAGCCGGATACTTTGTCAACCAGTTCCTTTCCAGTACCCAACTCATCGCGATTATTGAAACTGACATCAGGAAGGGAACCCTGAAGTCTGTTATCCTCTAAGAACTTTTGAATAATCTTGTCCACACGTTCTCCGACATCGCTCTTGCCTTTAGCAGCAACCAAATCCTCGAAGGATGCACCTTTGCTGATGGTAAACTCCGCAAAAGGCTGACCCTTATACCTGTCTGATACATATTTGAAAAATAGTAGGACAAGCACATAATCCTTGTACCTTGCTGGTTCCACGCCGCCTCTCAATTTATTGCAAGCCTCCCAAAGGAGAGAATATAATTCAGATTTCTTCACAGCCATAGCCCTCTTTAATCTCCATTCTTGTATTTATCATTGTTGTGAACATACCGCCCTTTATTCCATTGCGCTCTTTCCGCTTGCGACCCAATCATCCAATTCGGAGCATTTGAATTTCCACTGTTTTCCTATCTTGTGGGCTGGAATGCCTTTGTCCTTTCTGATCCAATCACGAATAGTTCCGGGCTTGACCCCCAGATATTCTGCAGCTTCATCAATGTTTATCCATTTATCATTAGTGACATCTGCCATCTCTGCACCTCCGAGTGATTATTTTAATAAACCATTTTTACTATATCATATGTCAGCGTGATTTACAACGGGTTTTCTGCGATTTGCTGCTGTTTCTTGTCGTTTCTAATCAATACACACAACCATAATAATACCCCAGAGAACGCAATCCGCATCCTCTGGTTTTTTTTTACTGCTTCTGATAAAATTCGCACTCATAACCATCTGCCCGAAGAAGCAGCCCTTTGATCCAGAGCGGTGTTCTGCCCATCTGTTCACAAATAGCGTCTACGGAGGCATCCGGGCTGCACTCAATAATAAGCTCATCATGGACATGGCCAACTATGAAGCAGTGGCGGAGCGTTTTCATGGCATAGGCGAGAACGTCTCTGCTGACCGCCTGAACGATATTTTCTACGAATTTTGGGCCATAACTTTCAATCCGTCCCCACTTGCCCGTAGTTGTGCCCTCGTAGGTTACGGAGTCGCTGCCAAACTGGTTGATGCCCATGCGGGGCTTAACATAGCACAGACGCCTGCCAGAGGGCAAATTGATAAACAGCATTCCACTTTTATAGTAAATCTTGAAACCGTGGGTTTCTGCGGCAGTCTTATATAAAACCGCCTTTTTGACAGCGGCATCGATATCCCACCAGAAATGTGTGATGTTCGGATTAGACTGCCGCCACGCATCCACCAGCGGCTGAAGTTCCTCCTCGGACAGCCCCATTTCCAGTGCGCCCATTGCTTTCAAAGCGCCAACCGAGCCGCCGTAGCCGAGGGCCAATTCCGCAATTTTGCCTTTTTGCCGGAGATGGCCGTTGATGCCATTCTTGACCACAGGAATGTGGAACATTTGGCTTGCGCTTTCGCAGTAAATGTCTTTCCCGTCCTTGAACACGTCAATGCGCCATTGCTCCCCGGCGAGGAAGCTGAGTACCCTGGCTTCGATAGCTGAAAAATCGGCAACGATGTACTTGTAGCCAGGTTTGGGGGTGAACGCTGTCCTAATCAGTTCAGAGAGGACATTGGGAATATTGTCGTAGAGCAGTTCCAAGGCATTAAAATTGCCGTCACGGACGAGGGCGCGGGCTTCCGCCAGATCGTCCATGTGGTTCTGGGGCAGGTTTTGCAATTGGATAATGCGCCCAGCCCACCGGCCACTGCGGTTGGCCCCGTAAAATTGAAACATCCCCCTGGCCCTGCCGTCAGCACAGACGGCATTCTGCATGGCGGTATATTTGCTGACCGAGGATTTGGCAAGCTGCTGGCGGCAGGACAGCACATCGGCGATATGTTCGCCCACATTGGAAATGATCTCCTTGACCGCTTTCTTGTCCAGGCTCTCTACCTTGATGCCATTGTCGGCAAGCCAGCCCTTCATCTGTGCCACACTGTTCGGATTTTCCAGCCCTGTCTGCTGCTGCATCCGGGAGCGTAGGCTCTGCTTGGTCTTTGCGTCAATTGCAATGGCCTGTTCCACGAAGCACATATCCAGCAGGATTCCCCTGTCGTTGATTTCCTGGTCGAGATGATACTCGTCCCAGACAAAATCCGGCACGGGGAACTTCGCCAGTTTCTCCTTAATAGCAAGCTCTACCTCCACATCCCGCTTGTTATAGGACTTGAACAGTTCCCATTTCTCCGGGGCATGGCACGGTAGGTTCCGTGTGCGCCCGCCATTCGACTTGGTTGGGCGGCACGGTTTGCAGAAATACTTGATAAGGTCAGCGCCTTCCTCCATTTTCTGCTCATCCAGCTTCAGCACGGCACCGATGCCTTTCAAAGAGAGGGGAAGCCCCATATATGCGCCCCAAATGCGGGAGCATTTCCAGGAGGAGGGGTCCAGGTAGTTTCCAACGGTATCCTCTGGACTGCTGTAGCTCTGAAAGTACTGCGGATGGTTTCGCCGGAGCCAGACGGACAAGCAGACACGCTCGAACTGTGCGTTATACGCCCATTTCTCCACAGAGCTATCCGCCAAAGCTGCCAGCACCTCGTCCGGGACGGCCTCGCCGCAGGCGATATCGACCACTTGGATTTTGCCGCCGTTCACGCTGTAACCCAAGAGCAGGATTTCAAAGCTGGGTGATTCCGCATAGGGGTACACGCCGGATTTTTTCAAGTCCACATCTGAAAAGGTTTCCAAGTCAAGAGCCAGGATTTTTATTGCAGTCAATTTTCGGCACCTCCTCACAAGGCAACCGGCTCGAATTTGAGCCGATCGCCCCTGATGACGCAGGTTGGCTGGATCATAAGGGGGTAGTTTTCCATGATAATTTATCTCCTTTATGAATGGAGCGGGTGACGTTCAAGCCACCCGCTCGAAGCTAGTGTGTATTAGTCGAGGAAGTCTTCGTCATCCTCGGTGGCGAAATCATCCTCGGCACGGGACTTGCCGCCAAGGGGAGTGCCATCGGAAATCTTCTGGAGGTTGTTGAGGCCGCAGGCAATACCGCGGTTCCCGTTCACGTTGTAGGCATACAGATTGATGCTCGCCCTACCCTTCACGCCGCTGTACATCTCGGAGCGGTTGAGGATGGGCTGACGATCCGCATCCACGATACCCGGCTGGGTGCCGCTGTTGGCGTTGATGAAATAGCTGCCCTTATAGGCTTCATCATCGGGGCGCTCCAGATCGCCATCACGGAGCGGGGTCTTGACAGCGGACAGGGGCGGAACGGTCTTGCTGTTGCCCTTCAGCTTGGACTGGCCTTCCTCGTAGGCAGCTTGGATCGCCGCCTTGATCTTCTCTACGGTCTTGGTGTCGGACTTGGAGATAATGAGGGACACAGAGAACTTCGGCGTACCGCCGTTGATTGCCTTGGCATCCCAGCAGTTCAGATAGCTGAACGTGCAGACGCCGGTCACCACCTTGGTGAGATTCATGAACTTTGGCATAATAATACTCTCCTTTACTCTTTGAAATCGGTTTGTGCTGTATTTTTCAATGCCAGACGCCTGTCCGATTTTGAAACTAAAGTTGGTTTGCCGGGTGGCTTATAGACCATGCCGCCGAGCAGTTCCTCAAACTTCTTCTTACCGAGAAGCGCAGCCATTGCCGTGATGCCCAGGAGCTTCTTCTCATAGGGGTCATACCCGGCATCTGTGACAGCCTGCGCGACATCTTCTTCCGAGGTGTATTTGCGGTTGCTCCGACCCTCGACCACTTTGAAGTGGCTATAGTCCACACCGAGGAGCGCCTGGTTCAGCGCGTACTCCTTCACATCGGAAGCCCATGCCGTTAGCTGGTCAACCTTCATGAGGATATCGTCGATCTCGTAATCCTCCAACTCATCGGGCATCTCGAAGTCGTACTTCGCAAGTTCCAGATTGTACTCGGCACGTTTCCGGCAGGTCGCCTTCGCCCTGCAGAACTGGCAATGGGTACCGGCTTTGAATTCGCCTTTCCCCTCCGCTGCAAGGAGCGCGGTCGGTGCGAGAATATCCTCCGCCCAACGCAGAAGCTCCGTTTTGCTCATGGTGTAAATACTGACATTCTCCCTGCGCGGCTGATAGATCACCATCTTCAAAGTGTCAATGTCATAGATGCCATCAAACATCTCCAAGACACCCAGGCAGTAGCACATCAACTGGGGATTGCCGCCATGTTCTTCGGAATCCGCGCTGACCATGATGCCAAGCCCGTACTTGAAGTCAATGACCTCCGCCGTGCCATCGGAAAGAATGATACAATCCGCCGTGCCGGTACCACCCTTCACCCAGCGGGAGAAATCGACCTTCTGTTCAACCATGACCTCCGCATCGCCGCAGGACTGGCGGGTTTTTCCGTATTCCTCTATAACAAAGTCGGCGTACCCCTCTGCGCATTGCTGCATCTCCTGGTCATAGTAGTCGAGGTTTTCGGTCGGGTCGGATACATCCCTGCCGAGTGCCTTTTCTATAAGGTAGGCACAAAGGCTGTGGGCATCAGTTCCCTGCTTTGCATACTCGCTGGACTGGTCAGTGGCCTTTGCGCACAGCTTGGCGCTTGGAGGGCAGACAAGCCATCTGTGGCTGGCAGATGGGGAAAGAAATGCGTGTGTACTCATCAGATTTTCTCCAAATCTGCCATAAGAGCCGGATAATCTTCTTCTTTCACGGCACTCAACTTCGCCGCACCGTACTTGCCGATGAGGGACTTGACCTGCTCCGTGTATCCTGCATGGGACTTTGCCGAGAAAGCCTTGCGGACATCCACGAAGGTATACTTTACCGGTTCCTCCGCCTGCGGCTCCGCGCTGGGTACCGGCTTGGGCTGCTCATCCGGTTCCGATGTGAAGATATCGCGGATAGCATTTGCCGCATGAATCAGCCCCTCGCCGCAGGCAACCAGCTCGTCAAGCACCCGCGACAGTTCGCTCATTTTGCTCATGTGGTTGTCTCCTTCTTATTCGATTTTCTCAGTTTTTCTGCCAGCTGTTTCGATACCACACTGATTGCGATGAGAATATCAATAATCTCCTCGTCGCGGGCATCGTGTTCCGCCGGTTCCCGCATCGCAGACTGCATCTGCAGCACCTCCGTTTCCGAAAGGCTCTTGTCCTTTCTGACAGCTATGTATTGGGAAACGGGGAAACTCCTAAATTGGCGGAGAAAATTTTTCTTGCCGCTTTCCGCTGTCACCAGCTATGTACCCAGAAAGATGCAAAATCCTAATTTTATAAAAGAAGCCCCTCTCCGATCTGCACACCGGAGCGGGGCTTCACCTTTTTATAAAGATTTCCGTTGAAATTAGGAGTTTTTTGCTTTTTCAATACATAGCTGGCGGAAGGAGGTTGTCTTTTTTACCTATTAACGAAAGGGGTACATTTCCATGAAAACAAGCCGATTCAGTAGCGACGGCTATTCCGGCTTTGTGCCGGAGGAGTTGGAGGAGCGGATATGAAATTCACTTTATCCACAGCGGACTGTACGGGCAATGCTGCGAACTGCCTGTATCCGCATGACCAGGAAATATCCATACCAGAAGAACTGGTCGCAGCCATCATGAAGGACCAGGTGTTCGCACGATATAAAGGCGGCTATCGAAGTATCACCAACTTCCTGGAATCCGATGTGATCCCGATGGACTGTGACAACGACCACTCGGATAATCCGGAGGACTGGTTCACCGCCGAAAAGCTGGAGGAGATTTTTGCGGATGTTGACCATGCGATCTTCCCCAGCCGCCACCATATGCAGCCTAAAAACGGCAAGGCGGCGCGTCCGAAGTACCACATTCTTTTCCCTATCGCTTCCTGCACGGACCCGGGTATGTATGCGGCGGTCAAAGGCGCGCTGCAGGCGAAATACGACTTTTTTGATGACAATGCACTGGATGCCGCACGGTTCTTCTTTGGTTCGACCTGCGGATCAGAGGACATCGTTTGGCACGAAGGGTTTCTTACTGTTGACGAGGCACTGGACGAGAGCGATTTCCTGGAGCCGGAGGCGGCAGCGGACACCAACGACTCTTTGGGTGGTCCCATATTAGCTGGCAGCCGGAACAATACGCTTTCCCGTTTTGCCGGAAGGGTACTGAAAAAGTATGGCATCACGGATAAGGCACACCAAATCTTCCGGCAGAGGGCAGACCAGTGCGACCCGCCGCTTGGGGAGGCAGAGCTGAATAGAATCTGGAGCAGCGCCATCAAGTTTGCCCATAGGGTGCAGAGCCAGGATGGGTATATCCCGCCGGAAGAATACAATGATGATTTCGGCGGCGGGAGCCTTAAACCGGAAGACTACTCCGACATTGGGCAGGCCAAGGTGCTGTCCCGCGAGTACGGCGGCGAACTGAAATACACCAAGGCTACGGACTTCCTGCGGCATGACGGCATCTGCTGGCGCGAAGAGCCGCAACTGGCGCTCGGCGCGGCGGAGGAGTTCTCTGACCTCCAACTGCAGGACGCACAAAATGCTGTTACAAACGCGATGGATGCCTTGGTTGCCGCTGGAATTTCAGAGGCTGTGGTCAAGGGCGGCGGCAAGGAACTGGAGAAGTCCGTGCCGTCCGGCAAAATGGGGCTGCTCTTTGCCCTGGTGGGCGCACAGACCTATTTGAAATTTGCTATGAAATACCGCAACTACAAAAATATCATGAACGCGCTGAACGCCGCCAGGCCGATGCTGGCAATGTATATCTCGGATTTTGACAAGGACCCGAATATGCTGAACACGCCCCTCGGCACTTATGATCTGGCGAAAGGCACGGGTGGGATGCACCCGCATAATGCGGAGGATTACATCACCAAGGTCACCAACTATGCGCCGGGTGATGATGGTGCGGACATCTGGAAGGACGCCATTGAGCTTTTCTTCTGCGGCGATGCGGAACTTATTGACTACGTGCAGGCGATGGTGGGCATGGCGGCAGTCGGCAAAGTCTACCAGGAACACATGATTATTGCTTATGGCGGCGGCGCGAATGGCAAGTCCACTTTCTGGAACGCCATCTTCCGCGTACTGGGCAGCTATGCAGGGAAAATCTCCGCTGAAGCCCTGACCATGAACTGCAAGCGGAACGTAAAGCCGGAGATGGCAGAATTGAAGGGCAAGCGCCTCATCATTGCGTCCGAACTGGAGGAGGGTACCCGGCTGAACACCGCGATGGTCAAGCAGCTCTGCTCCACCGATGAAATCGAAGCGGAGAAGAAGTACAAGGACCCGTTTTATTTTGTGCCGTCCCATACGCTGGTACTGTACACCAACCATTTGCCGAAGGTCGGTGCCAACGATGACGGCATCTGGCGCAGACTTATCGTCATTCCCTTCAATGCCAAAATCACGGGGAAAAGCGACATCAAGAACTATGCAGATTACCTCGTGGATGAGGCTGGCCCTGCCATCATGAAGTGGATTGTCGAGGGAGCGGAAAAGGCTATCGGCACCCATTTCCAGACGGACCTTCCCCAGGCGGTCAGGGATGCTATTGACCATTACCGGGATTCCAATGACTGGCTTGGGCAGTTCCTCGAGGAGCATTGCGACCTTGACCCGTCCTACGAGGAAAAGTCCAGTGAGCTGTACCAGGCTTACCGCATTGCCTGTATGCAGAGCGGGGAGTTTATCCGTGGCACCGCTGATTTTTACGGTGCGCTGGAGAAGGCTGGTTTCCCCAAACGCCGGAAGAACAATGCGCGGATGATCGTAGGGCTGAGGCTTAAGGATGCGCAGGACTTTCTGGAATGACAGTGGTTTTGCGGGACTTCTCCAGAATGCCACTGTAGGGTGACGGTCATGGCAGTCATTTCAAAAGTTTTCCCTATTTGATTTTGTGACAGTCATGTCACTCATTACCTAAAAGTCCTATATGAGGAAAATAAAAAATCATATAAGAAAGATTACGGAGTGAGTGGCATGACCGTCACAAGCGTTTTTCAACTGATGAAGGGAGCCGACTTTGAAGGAAAAATATGTTGAACAGAAACTGGTGCTGGAAGTAAAGCGGCGCGGCGGCACCTGTCCTAAGTGGACTTCACCGGGGACGGCGGGGATGCCTGACAGATTGGTATTCCTCCCCGATGGGAAGTTCGGCATGGTGGAGGTTAAGGCACCGGGTGAGAAGCCGAGACCATTGCAGCTTTCCAGGCACAGGCTGCTGCGGTCGCTGGGCTTCCAGGTGTATGTCCTGGATGACCCGGCGCAGATTGGAGGTATCCTTGATGAAATTCAATCCACATGAGTACCAGCAGTACGCCACTGGCTACATTCTGTCCCACCCGGTCACGGCGGCGATCCTTGATATGGGGCTTGGCAAGACGGCAATCACGCTGACGGCAATCGACCTGCTACTGAACGATTACTTTGAAGTTCGGAAGGTGCTTATCGTGGCTCCTCTGCGCGTAGCAAGCACCACATGGCCAGATGAAATCAAGAAATGGGACCATCTTTCCAACCTCCACTATTCTGTGGCGGTTGGAACGCCAAAAGAGCGTATCGCCGCGTTGAAAGCGGATGCAGACATCTACATCATCAACCGGGAAAACCTTCCCTGGCTGGTGGGGAAAAGCGGCATTCCGCTAGACTTCGATATGGCGGTGCTGGATGAGCTTTCCTCGTTCAAGGCAAATTCCCAGCGGACAAAGGCTTTCCTGAAACTCCGCCCCCACCTCAAACGAGTGGTCGGGCTGACAGGGACGCCCAGCAGCAACGGATTGATGGATTTGTTCTGGGAATTCCGGTGCCTGGATATGGGAGAGCGGCTTGGCAGGTTTATCGGGCAGTACCGCTTGAAGTATTTTACGCCGGGACGCAGGAACGGGAACATCGTCTACAGTTACAACCTTCTTCCGGGAGCGGAGGATGAGATTTACAACGCCATTTCCGACATCACGGTTTCCATGAAAGCGGCAGACTATCTCCAGATGCCGGAGCTTATCAGCATCGAATATCCCGTGCATCTCTCTGAAAAGGAGCTGGAGCGTTACGAGGAGCTGAAAAAGGACCTGATTCTCCAATTCCCGGAGGGCGAGGTTACAGTGGCAAACGCCGCCGCCCTCTCCAGCAAGCTGTCCCAGATGGCGAACGGCGCGGTATATTCCGATGGCAGCGAACCAGTCCACATCCATGACCACAAGCTGGACGCGCTGGAGGACATTATCGAGGCCGCAAACGGAAAGCCTGTGCTGGTAGCCTACTGGTTCAAGCACGACCTGGCGCGAATCACGGAACGGCTCACCAGCTTGAAAATTTCCCATGAGCGGATTTCCACGCCGGAGAGCATTGCCAGATGGAACAATGGGGAAATCCCTGTCGCCCTGATCCATCCGGCATCCGCAGGGCATGGCTTGAACCTCCAGAGTGGCGGCAGTACCATCGTCTGGTTTGAATTGACATGGTCGCTGGAACTGTACCAGCAAACAAATGCCCGTTTGTGGCGGCAGGGGCAAAATTCCAAAACTGTGGTGGTACAGCACATCATCGCAAAAGGCACAATTGACGAGCGGATTATGAAAGCCCTGTCGGAGAAGGACAGCACCCAGCAGTCTTTGATAGACGCGGTCAAGGCGGTGTTGTGATGGACACATATGAAAGACTGGCAAATGCCATTATTCTGAGGGCAGTCGAGGATTATCGGGATGCGGTGAAACGGCTGGCGAGTTTTCCGCATGACCGCTACAGCAAGAGAACCCAGGCCGAGGTGGAGCGGTTCTTCCGCTCCGGCTGGTTTTCGACTTTGACCTCTCTTGACCCGGAAATGCTGATTGAAAAACTTACATCGGAGGTATCGGTATGACAGCGAAACAATTTCTAAGACAGGCCCGTTACTTGGACGAGCGCATCAACACCAAAATTGCCCAGGTGTCCTCCCTGCACGGTCTGGCCACCAAAGCTACCGCCACACTGAGCGATATGCCCGGAAGCCCCACACGGAATACCCAGCGCATGGAGGACATCATCATCAAAATCCTCATGCTGGAGAATGAGATCAACAGCGACATCGACTACCTGGTAGATTTGAAGGAGAGCATCCTCGCGGTCATCAAGGCTGTGGACGATGAGGAGTGCCGCCTCCTTCTGGAGAAGCGGTACCTCAACTTCGAGCCGTGGGAGGACATCGCCGCTGAGATGTGTACCAGCACCAAAAACATCTTCCGACTCCATGCCAAGGCTCTGAAAAAAACGGCGGTGCCGGAAACTTGACAGTAAAATAGAGAGAAATAGAGTAAGCCATTCTGGTATCATTAGACTTGGAACAGAATGAAGGACAGTCATCGTGGGAGCTACCTCCTGCGGTGGCTTTTCTTTTGCCCCAATGGAGGTGAACACCATGCCGAAGATGCCCCGCCGCCCCTGCGGTTTCCCCGGCTGTCCCAACCTGACCGATGGGCGGTTCTGCGAGGCCCACGCCAAGCAGGAGAACCGCCGCTACGAACGCTACCAGCGGGACCCCGCCACCAAGCGGCGCTACGGCAGAGCGTGGCAGCGCATCCGCGACCGATACGCCGCCGCCCACCCCTTCTGCGAGGAGTGCTACAAATGCGGTGTCCTCACCCCTACCGAGGAGATCCACCACATCAAGCCGCTGTCCCATGGCGGCACCCATGCGGAGGATAATCTCATGGCGCTGTGCAAGCCATGCCACTCCCGCATCACAGTGGAGATGGGCGACCGCTGGCCGCAGAACAAGGAGTACACCTACTGACCCCAGGGGCGGGTCAAATCTCTACAGCCCCGCCCCGTGGGGAACGGCGCGGGGTCATTTGCGCAAAATCGCGGTTTCAAAGGGGGTATATACCCCACGCCAGAACGGAGGTGGTTTTCATGGCGAAGGACGGCACCAACCGGGGCGGCGCTCGTGTGGGCGCGGGTGCGAAGAAGAAGCCCCTGGCGGATAAGATCGCGGAGGGCAACCCTGGCAGGCGGCGGCTGACCGTCACCGACTTCGACACCACCGCCGATCTGGAGGGCCAGCCGCAGCCCCGGCCCTCCGCCATGCTCTCCGCCACCCAGAAGGACGGCAGGCCGCTCATCGCCGCCGAAATTTACGAGGCCACCTGGAACTGGCTGGCCCAGCGCAGGTGCGCCTCGCTGGTATCGCCGCAGCTCCTGGAGCGGTATTCCATGAGCGTGGCCCGGTGGATTCAGTGTGAGGAGGCCATCACCGAGTACGGGTTCCTCGCCAAGCATCCCACCACCGGCAACGCCATCCAAAGCCCCTATGTGGCGATGAGCCAGAATTTCATGTCCCAGACCAACCGGCTGTGGATGGAGATTTACCAGATTGTCAAAGAGAACTGCGCCGGGGAGTACGGCGGGGCCACGCCCCAGGATGATGTCATGGAGCGGCTGCTCCAGGCCCGGAAGGGCAAGATTTGAGAAGGGAGTCCAGCATGGTAATTGAGAGAAAACACACGGCGGATTTGATTCCCGCTGACTACAATCCCCGGAAGGACCTAAAGCCAGGGGACGCTGAATATGAGAAGCTGAAACGCTCCATCGAGCAGTTCGGCTATGTGGAGCCGGTGATCTGGAACAAGACCACCGGCTTTGTTGTGGGCGGACACCAGCGGCTGAAGGTGCTGCTGGACATGGGCATCACCGAAGTGGAATGCGTTGTGGTGGAGATGGACGCCGAGAAGGAAAAGGCGCTCAACATCGCCCTCAACAAAATCTCCGGCGAGTGGGACAAGGACAAGCTGGCCCTGCTCATCGCTGACCTCCAGGGGGCCGACTTCGATGTGTCCCTCACGGGCTTTGAGCCTGCGGAAATTGACTCGCTGTTCAAAGATGCCCAGCAGAGCAAGGTCAAGGATGATGATTTCGATGTGGAGGCGGAACTCCAGAAACCGACCATCACCAAGGCCGGGGATGTATGGACGCTGGGGCGGCACCGGTTGGTCTGCGGCGACAGCACCAAACCGGAGACCTTCGCCCTGCTCATGGGCGACCGCAAGGCCAACCTGGTTATCACGGACCCGCCCTACAATGTGAACTATGAGGGCAGCGCCGGGAAGATCAAGAACGACCACATGGCGGACGATGCCTTTTACCAGTTCCTTCTGGCAGCGTTCCAGAACACCGAGGTGGCGATGGCGGATGACGCCAGCATCTATGTGTTCCACGCCGACACCGAAGGGCTGAACTTCCGCCGCGCCTTTGCGGATGCCGGGTTCCGGCTCTCCGGGACGTGTATCTGGAAGAAGCAGTCTCTGGTGCTGGGCCGCTCTCCCTACCAGTGGCAGCATGAGCCGATTTTGTTCGGCTGGAAGAAAAAGGGCAAGCACCAATGGTACACGGGCCGGAAGGAATCCACCATCTGGGAGTTTGACAAGCCCAAGAAGAACGGCGACCACCCTACCATGAAGCCAATCCCGCTGCTGGCCTATCCCATCATGAACTCCAGCATGAGCAACACACTGGTGCTGGACCCCTTCGGCGGCTCCGGCTCCACGCTGATCGCCTGTGAGCAGACTGACCGCTCCTGCTGCACCATTGAGCTGGATGAGAAATTCTGCGATGTGATCGTCAAGCGGTACATCGAGCAGGTCGGTTCCGCCGATGGCGTTTCCGTCCAGCGTGACGGACAGACACTCAAATATGAGGAGGCTGTCAATGTTAATGAACAGGGCTGACGGGAAAGAGTATGTTCTCAGCCTCTCCTACGGCAAAGACAGCCTCGGATGCCTTGGAGCCATAGAGGAATTGGGCTGGCCGCTGGATCGTATCGTCCACGCTGAGGTCTGGGCAACCGATACCATTCCTGCCGACTTACCACCAATGGTGGAGTTCAAGGCCAAAGCTGATGCTATCATCTTGAAACGCTGGGGCATCGAAGTGGAACACGTCTGTGCCATGACCACTTATGAGCGGTGTTTTTACAAGCCAATCACAAGGCAAGCGGAGGGTTTTGAAGATCGCATCGGTCTAAATCGCGGATTCCCCTACCAAAAGGGCGCGTGGTGCCAGCGAGACCTCAAGGTGGCGGCGCTGAACGGACGGAGAAAAAAGACCTTTGAATCGGACATCATCTACCGCGTCATGTCAGATAAGAGTAAACGGGGCGGAGAATATCACGGCTGGCCTATGACGAAAGGGCCAATTTGTCAGAGCCAGCTAAAAACGGAACCTTTGCCAAAGGCAAAGGACACCGTCCAATATCTCGGCATAGCATCTGACGAACCGGGGCGCTTTAGACAGCTATCGGATACAAAGGTCAGCCCTCTTGTCGCAGCCGGGTGGACAGAGGCAATGTGCAGGGAGTGGTGTGAGGCCAATGACCTTTTGTCGCCGATTTACACCACAGCTACCCGTGGCGGCTGCTGGTTCTGCCATAACCAGGGCATTGACCAGCTCCGCATCCTGCGGCACGAATACCCGGAATATTGGTCGCTGATGTTGAAATGGGACAGTGACAGCCCGGTGACATTCCACCCGGACGGACACACGGTCCATGATTTTGAGCGAAGATTTCAGTTAGAGGACTGCGGTATGCTGGTTGCGGGAGATCGCAAATTCCGATGGAAACAGTTGGAAAAGCTGGAAAAGAGCCCGGAAGGAGAAGGCTGTCATGAATCCGAATCAAATCAATAACTCTTTGACCCTCGGCAGCCTGTTTGACGGCTCCGGGGGATTCCCTTTGGGCGGGCTGCTGGCTGGCGTCACCCCGGTCTGGGCCTCAGAGATTGAGCCGTTCCCCATCCGGGTGACCACCAGGCGGTTTCCCAGCATGAAGCACTACGGCGACATCTCCCAGATGGATGGCGGGAAGATCGAGCCGGTGGACATCATCACCTTCGGCTCCCCGTGTACCGACATGAGCATCGCGGGGAAAAGGGCTGGGCTGGATGGCGCTCAGTCCTCGCTGTTTTATCAGGCCATCCGCATCATCAAAGAAATGAGGTGTGCCACCAATGGAAGATACCCGCGGTGGATCTGCTGGGAGAATGTTGTCGGGGCGTTCAGCTCGAACCGGGGCCTCGACTTCAAAGCGGTCCTCGAAGCGGTCATCGGCATCATCGAGCCGGGAGCCGAGGTGCCTATGCCTGAGAAAGACCGCTGGCCCTACGCCGACATTTACATGGGAGAGCGATGGAGCGTTGCGTACCGCACTTTCGACGCGCAACATTGGGGAGTCCCCCAGCGAAGACGCCGCATCTACCTTGTCGGCGATCTTGCAGGCCAGTGTGCCGGACAAGTATTATTTGAGTCCGAAGGCTTGTCTGGGTATTCTGCGGAGGGCTTCCGCTCGTGGCAAAGAGCTGCCCGAAATTCTTCGGTTGGCCTTGGAGCGGCAGGCGGCATCTGCTTGAACGACCAGGGCGGGAGCTGCATGGATATTTCCTTTGGTGTATCTGGAACGCTCCGCGCCCAGATGGACGGACATCCGCCCTGCATCGTGGAATCGGACGCCGCCGTCTATGAGAACCATAGCCAGGACACCAGATACACCGGGCCGCTGGACACGGCCCCCACGGTCAGCTCCACCTATGGCACCGGGGGCAACAACCAGCCTTTTGTGGTGGAGGCCGACACGCCCAAGACGCTGAAAATCCGCTCCGGCTGCGAAGGCGGCGGCAAGGGCGCGCTCATCCAGGAGGATGTGTCCGCCACCCTTTCCTGCAACAACGACCAGACGCTGTTCGTGCCATTCTGCAAAGGCACCCGGCCCCACTCTGCCCAGGAGGGCCAAGTGTGGAAAGCGGCGGAGGTCGCCAACACACTGAACACCTTTGACATGGGCGAAAGCCGCTGCGCGGAACTGGCGGTGCGGGCCTTTGGCATCGGTGCGGCCTACAGTGCCGGGATGCTCTCGGACAATCCCAAGGCTGGCATCTATGAGGCAGACTCCTCCCGGACGATTGACCAGAGCGGCGGCAACCCCTCCTGCAATCAGGGCGGCATCGCCGTGGTGGAGGGGCCGACCTACGCCATGACCCCCTGCACCTATACGCAGATCGAGCGGGAAAAGGCTCCCACGCTGAACGCGAGGGATTTCAAGGACCCCACCTTTGTCAACGCTGGCTACAGTGTGCGGAGGCTCACCCCCACCGAATGCGCCAGGTTGCAGGGGTTCCCGGATTTTTGGTGCGCTGGTCTGGACACGCCGGAGCCTACCGATGCCGACATTGCTTTCTGGACGGAGGTCTGGGAAACGCACCGCCGGGTGGTAGGCGGCTCTGCCAAGGCCAAGAGCCGGAACCAGATCATCAAGTGGCTGCAACACCCCCATTCGGATGCCGCTGAATATAAGATGTGGGGAAACGGAGTCGCTTTGCCCAATGTGTTTTTTGTGCTGGCGGGGATTGTGTGGTCTACACAATTTGAGGGCCAGTAATTTGTCGAGGTCAGGGCGAGAAACAACTTGCTATATCCGCCGAGTAGAGCGAATATGTGACTACCAAAAAACAAGGGGGTTTCCACCATGACAATCAACTACAACGTGACCGGCACCGAGCGCAAGCGCCTCGCGGACTACATTTCCGGCTTTATGGGTACGGAGAAAAAGTACCTGGGCGCGCCGACCTTCGCCTACCAGATCGGCTACCTCACCGTCAGTAAGGACGGCGCGGTCAGCTTCGAGGACCGGGGCTACAACAACGACATCGACGCGCTGATGGCGGAGCTGGAGGGCCAGGGGTTCCACACCGAGGACACCATCGCCAAGGCCGACACCGCCGAGGGTGCCGCCGAGCCGGACGAGGCTAACGCCAGCACCGAGCCGGAGGCCACCAGCGGCGAGAACGCCACCGAGCCGGAGGCCGCTCCCGCCGAGGATGGCATCACCCAGCCCCACGGCTGCGGCCTGACGGTCACCCTCCCCGCCGCCAGCCTGCCCTCCGAGGCGCTGGTCAACCTCACCAGCCTCCTCACCGCCAAGGGGCGGCTCATCCGCAAGGCCCTGGGTGTGGAGGCCCTCCCGGTAGAGGTCAGCCCCGACACAGTTTCTTTCCCCTGGTTCGAGGGCCGGAACCTCGACGCTGATGAGGCCAAGACCTACACCCACCTCATTTCCGCCCTCTGCGACATGGCCCGGAACCAGAAGCGCATCACCGCCAAGAAAAAGGTCACCGACAACGACAAGTACGCCTTCCGGTGTTTCCTCCTCCGGCTGGGCTTCATCGGGGCCGAGTTCAAGGACGAGCGGAAAATCCTGCTCCGCGACCTCTCCGGCAACAGCGCATTCAAGTCCGGCCAGCGCCGCACCGAGACCCTCCAGCGGTCGCATCCCGCCTCCACCGCCGCGGTGGAGGTCCAGGGGGACCGGGAGCTGGCCGAGGCCCTGGCGGACGAGTTGCTGATCCAGCAGGTCAACGCCTCCTTCGGAGAGGAGGCGGCGTCGTGAGAGCCATGACCCTGGAAATTCTCGCCAGCCTGCGGGAGCGGTTCCCGCAGGGGGCGCGGGTGGAGCTGCTCCGCATGGATGACCCCCAAGCCCCAGCCATTGGCACCAGGGGAACGGTGCGGGGTGTGGATGACAGCGGCTCCATCATGGTGGCCTGGGACAGCGGTGGTTCCCTCAACGTGCTGTTCGGTGTGGACGAGTGCAGAAAGGTGGGCGATTGAGATGCGCAGCATTATTGGTGAGTTCTACCTTGGCAACATTACCCCGGACGTGACCGTCATCAAGCAGACCTCCGAGCTGCAAAAGGCGGTGCGGGAGATGGCCGATGCCGAGTCTTTCCTCCGGGAACACCTGGACGGCGAATGCCTCGCTGCGCTGGAGCGGCTGGTGTCCGCCCAATCGACCTCCAATACAATCACGGTACAGGAACGCTACATGGACGGATTCCGCACCGGGGCCAAGTTCATGCTGGACATCCTGACCGGCGAGAGTGAAAATCTGGCCCCGCTGGTGCAGACCGAGCTATAAACTACACAATTCCGGCCCCGAATTATCGTGTACTTTATAGGTGCGAATTGACTTGCTATATCTCCGTTTTAGAGCGAATATGTCACTACCGAAAGGGAAAACACCCCACCGGATACACAAAAAACGGAGGTCAGCACCATGAACGAGAAAATGAAAAACCAGGTCGCCGAGATGAAAAAGCAGACCATCGGGGTCGAGGTCGAGATGAACAGCATCACCCGCCACGCCGCCGCCACGCTCGCCGCCGAGTTCTTCGGCACCGGGCGCTGCAAGGACACCGCCTACCGCAACGGCTACTACACCTGGTCGGCTTGGGATGCCCAGGGCCGCGAGTGGAAGTTCCAGCGGGACGTTAGCATCGAGGGGCCG
>CAJTGJ010000045.1 GCA_910575695.1 Oscillospiraceae bacterium
CAGACGGAAACATTCTGTAACAGCAGCGATATTTGATTGTTGCACACTGATTTGTCGAATTGGAGAGAAATTAGCAGTTTACCCCTCCCAAATGCCTCGTGTTCTTCAGAATATTCCGAAACGGGGTAATGTCCATAGCACTCTTGTTCAGCGTGTCCACCCCGTCGTTGACGGAGATATAGCGCACCCCATGCTCCGGGAAGAACACTTCCAGATACAGCCCGCAGTCCAGATAGTTCCGGCCCAGCCGGGACAGGTCTTTGGTAATGACGCAGTTGATACGCTTGGCCTCAATGTCCTGGATCATGCTCTGGAAACCGGGCCTTTGGAAATTCGTTCCAGAATAGCCGTCGTCCACATAGGTCTGGACAAGGTGCCAGCCCCGCTGACGCACATAGTCGGTGAGGATGGCCTTTTGCGTCCCAATGCTGGCGCTCTCGTCCCGGTCGCCGTCCTCTTTCAAGTCCTCTTTTGACAGTCTGCAATAAATCGCCACGTCATAAATGGTGCTGTCTTTCTTCGTTCCCATCGTGATACCTCCTTGTGTTGAACAGACTTTACGGACAGTTTATCCGCTCTCGCCCTCCTTGTCCAAGGTGCGGCGGCGTTCAAGCTGCCGCCGCAAATCCTCGTAAATAACGGGGAAAAGAACATCTTCCATGCTCTTTTCCCCGGTGAATACCCGCTGAACAATAAGACGGGGCTTCTGCCGCCTGGGGGCGGTCTGCTTCGCCATGCCCCTCACCTCCCGTCCCGGCTGGAACGCTGGCGTTCCAGGTGGCGGGCGTAAAAGGCCAGGGCTTTCAAGATGAAGTCCTCTTTCTGCTGGGGAGTACGCAGCTTGTTCAGGTACTTGCCCACCTTGTCGCTGGACAGCTTGATATACTCCTTCTGATTGCCCTTGACCTCCGACATGATGTGGAAGATACCGTCCATATCAAGCTGGCCCGCTTCGCTCAGCTTCCGCATACGGATGGCCTGGGACAAGGAGGGGGTGGCGTCCTCGCTCTCAATGGTTTCCAGCAAATCCCGCTGTTCTACTTGGCTGAGATAGGACAGCTCCACGGCGGGGGTAAAAGCGATCCTGCCCTCGTCCACCAGGGACAGGAGGGACTTTTCCAGATTGGTCAGGCGGATATACCGCTGCACCTGTGTCTCGCTCTCGCCGGCATTCTCCGCCACAGCGCCCCTTGACGACTTCTGTCCAGGTTGGACAGACCTTTTCCCCTGGTGCCGCAGGGCTTCCACCTTCATCTTGTAGGCAAACGCCTTTTCAGATGGTAAGAGGCCCTCCCGCTGGATGTTGGAATCCACCATGAAGATCACGGCGCTGTCACGCTCCATATCACGGACAAGGGCGGGGATTTCCTCAATCCCCGCCCTCCGGCAAGCGTGTATCCTGCGGTGGCCGCTGATGACCTCATACCCGCCCTCCTCGACCGGGCGCACCACAATGGGCGTCATGACGCCAAACTCCTTGATACTCTGGACAAGCAGCTCCATCCCCTCGTCGTCCCTGACCCGAAAGGGGTTGTCCTGAAAGGCGGCGCACTCCGACACCTTGATTTCTTGAATGTTCATCTATTTTTCCCTCTTTCCTGGATTTTTCGGGCTTCCTGCTCACTTTTTGTCAACTGCGCCAGCAGCTCCGGGGGAATCCGGGAGATGATTTCCGCCAGCCTTTTCTGTTCCCGGTTCAGTTGGTACAGCTTGTAGTTGGCTTCCTCCAACTCCTGCTTGTAGTCCTGATTGGCCCGCCATGCCGTGGCCCTGCCCTCCGTCACATAGGCAAGCTCCCGTTCCAGGTCAGCGATCTGCTTGTCCGTGCTGGCGACCTGGGCCTTTAGCTGGGTCATTTCCGGGGCGTACCTGCCGAGGAGGGCGATGGCTTCCTCCTTTTTCCTGCCGCTGTTAAACGCTCCAATGCTGTTGATGGCCTGACAGATCTCGTCATAGTGCTTGTAGAGTTCAGCGGTCAGCTTGAACATATAGGGCGGGACGTGCTTGCGGTGGGTCTGCTTCTGCGGCAAGCCACGGGACAGGTCGGGATACCGCCGGTTCATGTGCTCATAGAACCTGTCCTGCCACTTCACAAGGCCCTGTGGCCCGCCGATAATGTCCTTGGAGGACAAGCGGCCCTTGACGGTGATGGGGACAAAGCAAAGGTGCATATGGGGAGTAGCCTCGTCCATATGCACCACGGCGGATATGATATTCTCTTTTCCAAAATTGTCCTCAAAGAATTGATAGGCGTGGCTGAAATACTCCCGCTGTTCCTCCCGGCTCTTTGCTTTCAGCCAGTCAGGAGTGCCGCCCACAAAGCAGTCCTGCAACACCACGCTGTCCTTGCGCCGCCTTGCCCCGGCCTGCTCGATACGGGCCAGCGCAGCGTCCCGGTAGGGGAGGGACGGCGCTATGATGTGGTAGTTCATGCCAGTGCGCTCCCGGTCGATGTCGGGATTGCTCTTGTATTCCTCTTTCAGCCGTTCATGGTGCTTGTTGATACGCCCCACCGAGGGCAGCTTTCGTTTTTCAATGCGCATGATTGCGTAATTCGCCATAGCGACCTCCTTTGAGGAAGGATGTAAGAAGTCACATTGTCCCGTAGAAGTGGGCGGTATCTCCCATCCCTCCGTCTGTGTTTGGAACGGACGTGTTCAAGACCGGGCGGGGTCAGGTACACAACATTTGCGCCCGCAAAAAGATACCGCCATGCTTTGTTCGCTCTCCGCTCACAAAGCATAACGGTATCTGGCGGTGGCTGTGCCGCTCGCCCCGGCTCGCGCCACAACCGCCGCCGCAGGCGCAAGTGTTGTGTAACCCACTACACCTTGCAAGCAAGGTGGTGGGCCAGAGGGCTTCCCTCTGGACTCCCTTCCAGGCGGCGTCATAGACCGTCCCCATCTGGCATCGACCACAGCCATACAGCACCCGCCTTGACGGAGCGGACACCCATGAGCTGCTTGGCCTTTTTCGCCGTACTCTCCCCAACGCCCGCCGTCCTCAGTTTCTCCATGATTTCCCGCTGGGGCTTCGGCCCGTCCGAGAGAAGCTGACTTATTACCTCCTTGGCCTGCCGCATTTGGGTGTCAGGCCTACCCAGGTTAGCGAACACATTCCCCAGCACTTCATCCGCTGTCCTGGCGGTTTCTTCTACCCAGGAGATAGCGCCCCCACCTACTGAAAAGACGATGGCGCTGCCGGTCGGCCCCACGTTGCATTTCACCTGGGCCATGATACGCTCGTCCGGGTGTTCCCGGTCTGTCCGGGCCACCAGCAGGACGCTCCGGGCAGCGCCTACGATGTCCACAGAACCGACGGCCCGGTTGATGGCTTTTTGACCGATAGCCTTATTCATGTGGTGGACGATCAGGACGGCGCACCGCTGTTCCCTGGCAATCTCAATGAGGGGGCGGAACTGCCGCCGCACCTCGTTGGCGGCGTTGATACCCGTTTCCTCCCCAATATAGGCGGAGAGGGGGTCAAGAACGACAAGCCTTGCGCCGGTCTGCCTGACGGCCTGTGTCAGCCGTTCATCGGAAAAGGAGAGATACCGCTCCCTCTCGCTGATGAACAACAGGCGCTCCGGGTCGCCCCCGGCGCTGATGAACCGGGGGACAATGGTATCATCGGCGTCGTCCTCGCTGGATTGGTAGATGATGTTGGTGGGAGGCTGGCCTGTGCCGTCCGTGAAGGGCATAGGCTGGCCCCGGCTCAACATGGCGGCGAGGTTGAGGACAAAGGTGCTTTTGCCGTCCCCGGCATCCCCTTGCACCACTGTTATCTTGCCAAAGGGGATGTAGGGGTACCACAGCCATTCGATCTCCCGTACCTTGACCTCGCTGGCCTTTGTGATTTCGATTTCTGCCATGTGTGGTTCACTCCTTGATTTTTGAATTGAGGACAAAAAAAGACCGCTCTACTTGCAAAAGTAAAGCGGTCAAGTCAAATGGTATTCAGTTTAGATCATGCGCAGTGTCAGCCGCGAAGCATTGCAAACGGCTCTAATACTCAGATGTTAGCTCCACAGGTGAATGCTTCTTAATCCCATACTTCAACTGTTCCCCGGTTGTTCTTGGCCTTGCGTAACATTTCGTCCGCTTTTTTCATCAGAGCCGCCGGGACATCCGGACCAACGGCACCGCCGATGCTGACCGAGATATGCTGTCCTTCCTCCATACCGTCTATGGAAAGGGCGGAAATATCGCCGCATATCTTTTCGAGCTTTGCCTCAAACGTATCCGGGGAAATGGAGGCGAACATCATCACAAATTCATCCCCATCATATCGCACCAGCGTGTCCAGCGTGCGCTTCTCTCTGCCGATTGCTTCCGCGATTGACAGCAGCACCTTGTCCCCAACAGTGCGCCCATACAGACTGTTGATATCTTTGAAGTGGTCCACATTGATAATTGCCAAAGCGCATATATTTCCCGGAGTCTGGGCCTTTGCGTCATAATAGCGACGGTTATATACATGGGTGATGGGGTCGAGATACACCTTGCTGCGCAGATCAGAGATAGACTTGCTTGGCAGCTTTTTACCGCCTTGGTCCAGTAGGGCATCGTCTGTGATCCGGGTCAGCATTTCCAGCACCAGCGGAGTGCCGTCCACCTTGACATACTGAGAAATCACATGGAACACCTCGTTGTCGAAAAACACGATTTTGGAAAATTCTTTTTGAAACGCAAGACACTTCATAGAGGTGCAGTTGACACATCTTTGATCCTGTTTCCAAATTTTATAACAGCATTGGCCGCTTTTAGAAATCATGCCGCTGCTGTCGATCTCAACGATGCTGTTGTCAGAGGGATCGACCAGCCGGACATTATACACCATAAATTTGAGAGCGCAGATCAGGTAATAAGTGCCCATGCCGGTCAGCACGCTGCCAGAAGTAAGAAATTCCTCCATTACATCATCGGGGGAAACCATGCTGGTTTCCCCTTCCAAGGGGATCAGCTTGCCCGCCACCTCCGCATAGTGCTGGGCGTCAGGCGAATCCCAGATGGTCTGCATCACGCACTGATACCGCTGGGGAGGCTCCCCATGTAGGCCGAGCAGAAGCTCTGCTTTTACGAAAGGACGCTCATTAGTTGCCTCCGCCAGTTTGGTTCTCAGGAGTTCTATCATGCGATGGTCATAGCCCTCATAGGAAGTCAGCTCCTTTTTCGGTATGGACGTAGACTTGTCTACTCTATAAAATTCTCTGCCAGCCTTGTTAAGATGAAGTGCGGGCGGAGATACAGTATAGTAAAACGCGGGACATGACCCGTTAAAAAAGAATTTAGCCCGCAGACGCTCACGTCTCACCGTCTGCATAATTTTGTCGGAGAAAGGCAGGCCGTTTTCGTGGGAATGGGTTAGAATATCCGTCACCAAAAGTTCCTTGGAATCCACGTTGTCCCCGCTCATATCTGCCGGAAAGTCGGGGGAATCTTTCCGCCTGTCTAATATGACGGAAAGGCAATCCAGCAACAAGGGATTAAACGCCCCACACTGCCCGTCCCGAATCATCTGTACCGCCTGTTCCGGCGTATACGCTGGCTTGTAGCACCGCTCGCTGGTCAGCGCATCATACACGTCGGCCACGGACACCGCCTGCACTGCGATGGGAATATCGTCCCCTTTCAGCCCATCGGGATAACCCCGGCCGTCATACCGCTCGTGATGCCAGCGGCAGATCTCATAGGTCATTCGGATGATAGGACTCACATTCTCGTTATGGAGCAAAGGTTCCACCATGTTGGCACCCGCCATAGCGTGTCCCTTTATAATCTGAAACTCCTCATCGGTAAGCTTACCTGGCTTATTCAAAATTTCCTCTGGAACAGACATCTTTCCGATATCATGCAAAGCGGATGCATTGACGATTTGAAGCATCACTTTTGCCGAAAAGGAATACTGATCCGACCGCTTTGTGATCTCATTTAGCAACATTTCGGTAATATATCGGATATTTCGGACGTGCGCTCCGCTCTCGCCATTGCGGGTTTCCACGATATGGGAGAGAATGGAAACCATAGCCGTGCTGTTTTCGTTTTCCTCGACAATCTCATTCACCAGGGCGCTGGACAGCGCACGCTGCTTGCCGGAAAGGGCGATTGTGTTATCAATGCGGTGACGGATGATCTGTTCGTCATAGGGCCGCTGAATCAGTTCACTGGCTCCCAGGCTGTAAGCCCGTTCAATGTTTTCAGGCGTATACTCCGAGGAAATCATAATTACAGGAATAAAGCTCAACCAGCCACACTCTTTCAAGGCTTTGAGAAACTCGAAGCCATCCATGTTTGGCATTACAATGTCCAACAGTATCAGAGAAAACTCCTCGGCATGATCCTGTAAAATCCGCATGGCCTGCTTGCCGTCGCACGCTTCTTCCAGGAAATAGTCCTTTGCCAACATACTTGTCATGACCAGACGATTGAATCGAGAATCATCGACAATGAGTATCTTATATTTCTTCTTTGTATCCAAAATAGCATTTCCTTTCAGTGTTTTTAGAGAACCTTTGTACCTTTGCCTTGTAGGATTCCTCCTGGTTGATCTGAATGGGGTTCCGATGTGTCCTCTGCAGTTTGGGAAAATTCCTTCAGAAACGGTTCAAACAACTCATCCTCCGCCCGTTTTCTGGCTTTCACTGCGTCCTCCAGCTTTTTAAAACTTCCCAAGTAACGGCGTTTGCCCTTGAAGCAGATGGAGGCCCGCCATCGCTGTTTCTTCGCCATCCAGTCGACGCCAGGGGTGCCGCTGGTGTTGTTGCTCCGCACGGTTCGTGTGCGAATCATCTCCACGCAGGTGCCATCCATATAGGTTAACCCCAGGGCAGACCGGGGACCACCAAGACCATTTTGACAGCCGCAGCTTTTGGTGTGACCGTTTCGCAGATGGCAGGTTTTCACCACAACCTCCTGCCCGCAGTCGCATAGGCATCGCCAAGCCGTCCGGCCCCCGATGTTCTCCGCAGGTTCCAGGATAGTTAAATGCCCGTATTTCTGACCTGTCAGGTCTAACTTTTTTCTCGAATGACCCATTCGTACCTCTCCGTTTTTTGCTATAACAGGAAAGCGTACTTTCCCGTCAGGCAGTTTTGAGGAGAGAAATTTTATCTAATTGTATTGAAAATTCATTCTTTCTCTGGTAAGCTATAGTCAGCCTCAAAAAAGGGCGTACTTACAGGAAAGTACACATTCCTGTAAAATACACGCTCTTACAACAACTTGGCCTTTTCGTAAATTTCTGCCCGGTAACGGAAGGTTGACAGTGGCATATCACACTCCTTTGCGGCCGCTGTGCAGGTGATGGCCCCGGATTTCCACCGCTGATAGGCGCTATGGTAGTTCTCCGGGAGCGGCCTGGGTGGTCTGCCAAAGCGGACACCCCTGGCCTTTGCCGCCGCTATGCCCTCCGCCTGCCGCTGGCGGATGTTGGTGCGCTCGTTCTCCGCCACGAAAGACAGCACTTGCAGAACAATATCGCTGAGAAACGTTCCCATCAGGTCTTTGCCCCGGCGGGTGTCCAGTAGGGGCATATCCAGCACCACAATGTCAACGCCCTTTTCCTTGGTCAAAACCCGCCACTGGTTTTGGATTTCTTCATAGTTGCGCCCCAGGCGGTCAATGCTCTTGATGTAGAGTAAATCATCTTTTTTCAGCTTCCGTACCAGCTTCTTGTACTGTGGCCGCTGAAAATCCTTGCCGGATTGCTTATCCATAAAAAGGTTTGCTTCCGGCACTGCTATCTCCCGGAGGGCGATAAGCTGCCGATCCTCGTTCTGCTCCCTGGTGCTTACCCTGATATAGCCGTAAATCATATTCGTACCTCCCTAAAGTAAAAAGGGGCCAGTCTGTACGATAAACACAGACCAGCCCCTATGTAAAGAGGTCGCATACTTGAAAATCCAGGCTCGACGACACAAAATAACTTATTACATCCTTGTCTGATATGTACTGGCAGAGCCTATTTGTCCCCGACATCCCGGCCCGCAAGGGAAGTCGTCAAGCGGCGGTGTGCCGCACCACCTCACGGGAGTTTCACCCCAACTGCCATTCTGACAGAGCCGCCCCCATTGTTTGAGACTGTGGCTGGGCGGGAGTACCATTGTCATTCCGACTGTCATCGCCATGCCGGGGGCAAACCGGCACTTGCAGGGGGTATTCTCGCTCGGCCCGGTGGGGTGGGTGTCGTGGCGTACCCTGCTGCTGTGGCTCATGCTTTCGCACATCGGAATTGATGTACTTGACGAATGCGTGTCCAGTTGTCAAGGAGCGGCGAGGGAATACCCTCAACTCCCTACCACAACTTTTAAGGCCCAAAACCGAACTTTTATTTTCTGAAAAATTGCACAAAGTTTTAAGATAGCATTTTTGCAGACGATAACAGGCCCCGCAACAGGTATCGAATCAAGATGCCCCAACGACACAAAGTAACTTCTTACATCCTTCCTTGAAAAAGCGGAGACACCCTGACAGGTGGCTCCGCTTTGATATGTGTCCGCAAAGTCCGTCCATCATCAGAGGGTCGCCACGGACAATCCAAATGGTGAAGCGCGATCAATTTGTGCTGTACGTTGGTGCCTGCCCCCATTTTCTGCGTGGAGCCGATCAACACCCGCACCTGCCCGGAGCGCACTTTGCCGAACAGTTCTTTCTTCTGTACCTCCGTGTTGGCGGTGTGGATATAGGCTATTTCTTCGGCTGGTATGCCCCTGGCGATCAGCTTCTCCCGCAGGTCGTCATACACATTTTGGAATGAGGCCATTTCAAACGTGCCCTGTTCATTCTCTGTCATTTCGATGGGCTGCTCCTTACCGGGGGTAGACAGGTCGCAAAACACCATTTGTGCGGAACGCTGATCCGCCGTGTTCTGCCATATCTCAAAGACATTTTCGGCGCAGGCGTTGATCTTGCTGGTGTCGCTGTCGGGGAGCATGGGGTTGAGAAGCCGCTGGTCAAGGGCCAGCTTGCGCCCGTCGTTGGTGATGAGCAGCATATTGTCCACGCTGCTGTCCACCATCCCGTTTCGGACACGTTCGGCCCGTTTTCCCAGCGCCTCCACCATTTCCTTCTGCTGTTCCGATGGTTTCAGCACGATGTTGTGGTAGTTGGCCTTGGGGACGGGGAGATTGAGCATATCCGCCGTCTGGATGTCCGCCACTTCCTTGAACATCGCCATCAGCTCTGGAAGGTTGTAGAACTTGGCAAACCGGGTCTTGGCCCGGTAGCCGGTGCCCTCCGGGGCCAGCTCTATGGCGGTGACGGTTTCCCCAAAGGTGGATGCCCAGGCGTCAAAGTGAAGCAGCTCTTTCTCCTGCAACAGCGCATATTGCAAATACTTCTGCATGGTATACATCTCAACCATTGTGTTGGAGATAGGTGTGCCTGTGGCGAAAATAACGCCCCGGCCCCCGGTCAGATCGTCCAGATAGCGGCACTTCATATAGAGGTCGCTGGACTTCTGCGCTTCGGTCTGGCTGATACCGCCCACATTCCGCATTTTAGAAAATGCGGCGAGGTTTTTGTAATAATGGGCCTCGTCTACAAACAGCCGGTCAATGCCGAGTTCTTCAAATGTAACCACATCATCCTTCCGGCTTTGGTCGTTCAGCTTTTCCAGTTTGGCGTCAATGGATTTCTTGGTGCGTTCCATCTGTTTGCGGGAAAAATTGTCCCCGTGGCTCTCTTTCAATTCACGGATACCTTCGAGGATTTCCCGCTTCTGCTGGCGCAGTGTGGCGATTTGACGCTCTACACTCATGGGGATTTTCTCAAACTGCGAATGGCCGATGATGATGGCGTCATAGTCGCCGGTGGCGATGCGTCCACAAAACCGCTTGCGATTTTTTGTTTCAAAGTCCTTCTTTGTCGCCACAAGGATGTTTGCGGAGGGATAGAGCTGCAAATACTCTGACGCCCACTGTTCCGTCAGGTGGTTGGGCACGACAAACAGGCTCTTTTGGCACAGGCCCAGCCGTTTGCTCTCCTGCGCCGCCGCCACCATCTCCCACGTCTTTCCTGCCCCTACCACATGGGCCAGCAGGGTATTCCCGCCGTAGAGGATGTGTGCAACTGCGTTCACCTGATGGGGTTTCAGGGTGATCTCCGGGTTCATGCCCACAAAATTCAAGTGGCTCCCGTCATACTCGCGGGGCCGGGTGCTGTTGAACTTTACATTATAGAGCTGTGTCAACTGCTCCCGGCGCTGGGGGTCTTTCCATATCCAGTCCTGGAACGCCTGCTTGATAAGCTCCTGCTTGCCCTGGGCGATGGCGGTTTCCTTCTTGTTCAGAACGGGCTTTTTCTTCCCGTTCTCGTCCTGAATATAGTCAAAAATCCGAACGTCCCGCTGGTTCAGGGTTTCCTCAATGATCTTATAGGCGTTGATGCGCCCGGTTCCGTAGGTGTTGGACGCCTTGATACTGTTTTTATCCTGGGATTTCCCCTCGATATTCCACGCCCTGGTGATTTTGGAGTGGTGTACCTTGATATTCCACTGTGCGTAATTGGGGGTGTCCAGCAGCTCAAACATGAACTGCCGTATCACATCGGCGGGGAGCCAGTCTGCTCCCAGGCGCACGGAAATTTCACTGGCGGTCAGGTCTACCGGCTGCACTTTTTCCAATGCTTCCACGTTGGCTTGAAACGCAGGGGCATTCTCTGCGGCCAGCTTTGCGGTAGCCAGCTTCTCCCGCACGTTACCGGAGAGGTATTCATCGGCGGTCTGCCAGCCCTGATGCCAGGATATGGCATCGCCGTCAATGTCAAAGGGGCCGGTCAGCGGGTCTTTGAAAATAATGCCCCGCAAATCCTCCACGATCTGCGGTATCTTATCACCGCCGCCCATGAGGGACGCCATATAGCCTAAATCCACACACGCCTTTTCAGCCAGTGAAACAGCCAGGGCCTCGGATGCGGTGTCCACGCTGGTAATGACCACTTTCTGCTTGATGGTACGCTTGGTGAACATATCCGCCTTGCGTACAAAGTTGCGCTCATCATCCAGTACCTCCAGGGAGGACAGCAGGAAGTAGGCGCTGTCCATGCTGAAGGCGGTGCTGTTGGCACGGGAGTTGATACGCCCATATTTCGTGACAAAAGCATCATAAAAGGCGTTTAGTTTTTCTTGCTGCGCTTTGATGTCCTCGGCGGGCCAGTCCTCGGTCTGGTACTCAATGAGCGTCCGCACACAGTCCCGTATGCCGATCAGCCCTTTGATGCGGTTCGCCGCTGTGACCGATACCTCCACCGGGTTCATGCGGCTGTTTTCCCGGTAGTACACCTGTCCGTTCACCACGGTGTAGCTAAAATTCCGCACCTCCGGGTCGGCGGGGATAGACTTGTCCTCACCCTCCGTCTCCGGGTCGTCCAGCACATATTCGGTGATAGAGCCTTGGATATTCTGGATGGCGGCGGCAAGCTGTTCCCCCAGGTCTTGCCCCTCACGGGGCAGGCAGGCGGTTTCCGGCCCGTAAGGGCCGCTGACCTTCCGCATTTCACCCATCACCATTTCCGGGTGGTCGATGAAATACTGATTCATTTTCAGCCCGTTTGCGTCGGTGTTCAGGTGTACCCAGGCTGGTTCTTCGCAGGAGAGGGCGTCCCGCTTCTGTAAAAACAGAATGTCGCTGGTCACTTCCGTGCCAGCGGCGTCCTTGAACGTATTATTGGGCAGACGGATGGCCCCCAGCAGATCGGCCCTCTGTGCGATATACTTTCGGACGTTGGGATTTTCCTTGTCCAGCGTGCCCTTGCTGGTGACAAAAGCAATAATGCCGCCCGGTCTGACCTTATCCAGCGTCCGGGCAAAGAAATAGTCATGAATGAGGAAATTGTGCTTGTCGTACCGCTTGTCCGGCACCTTAAACGCACCAAAGGGCACGTTGCCGATGGCGGTGTCAAAAAAGCTGTCCGGGAGGTCTGTTTTCTCAAACCCCTGGACAGCAATGGACGATTTTTGATAGAGCTGCTGGGCAATTCGCCCGCTGATACTGTCTAACTCAATGCCATAGATTTTGGAGTCGGCCAGATCATCCGGGCGCATACCAATGAAATTTCCAATGCCGCAGGATGGCTCCAGCAGGTTGCCGGTTTTGAAGCCCATGTTCTCCAACGCCTGATAGATAGAGCGGATGACCACGGGCGGGGTGTAAAAGGCGGTGAGGGTGGATTCTGCGGCGGCTTCATATTCGTCCTCGGTGAGCAGGGCTTTCAACTCGGTGTATTTGCTGTGCCGCTCGTCAAAGCAATCGGCCAGCCCGCCCCAGCCCACATACTGTGCCAATACCGCCTGTTCCTCCGGGGTAGCAAACCGTTCCTCCCGTTCCAGCTTTTTCAGCAGACGGATGGCTCGGACATTGTTGTTGAAGCGTGTTCCAGGCGTCCCCACGCCGATGGCGTCATCGGTGATGCGGTATTCATGCCGGTCTGCGTTGGGGACTTCGGGATGAAGGACAAAGGGGGACACTTTGGCCCTGCGCCGGGGCGCGGGCGGGGCCAGGGGTGGTTCCTCTCTGTCCGGGCCGTGCCCGTCCGCTAAACTTTCTGCGCCCTTTTCCGTATCTGCTGCTTTTTCAGCCGGTTCCAAAACCTTTTCTGCCTTGGGCCGGTGGGAGTACAATGCTTTTTCAGCTTCTTCAAAGGTATCAAAACCACCCGCCGTTGTCATGGCAAAATCACGCTGCTCATCATACCCATAGTGGTTATAATATTTGCCATTGGGGGAGCGTGAAATGATGATGCGCTCATTGTCGAATTGATAGCTGGCGATAATCTCAACGCCTGATTTCCTTCTCTTTTCAGTCTGTCCCTGGGGTGGGGGTTCCTGCTTGGCCCGCTCCACCGCCAGCCATTCAGCGGCCTCCTTGCCCGCCACGGCCTGCCTGACCTGCTTCAGATAGTCCTCGGCCTGCCACTCGCTTGTAAATTCTTCTTGGACGCCCTCTCCGTCCACATATATCCCGCCCTGAATGTCATCCCATATGGCGTAGCCGCTGTCCGTTTCAATGACGGAAAAGCGTTCAGAGGCCGGTGGGGTATTGGCGGCAATCTGCTCCACATCGGCCTTGATCTGCTGAATAAAGGGGGTTGCGTCCAGCTTCTCCGGGTCTACCACATGGCCGTCCACGATACCGTTCTCCGCAAGGGCGGCACGGATGGCGGAAGGGTCAATGTCGGAAAAATCATCCGTTTCCTGCTTGGCCTTTTCGCTGGGCTGTGCGGGGAACGCAGAAATAACACGTTGCTTATTTTTCAGCGCCGCCACGATCACATCAAAGCCCTTGCTGTTCAGCTTCTTTACAAAGTCCTTCAACTTGTGGGCGGGAAAACCACACATAGACACACGGCCATATTCGGGGATATTGCGCTTGGTCAGGGTCAGATTGAGGGCCGTCGCCGCATTCCATGCGTCGTCACCCTCAGCCCCTCCGTACAACTCAAAAAAGTCGCCCACCTGATACAGCAGCAGACTGTCGGGGTTACGCTCCTTGATGGAGTTGTAGGCGTCCCAAAACCTGCCACTGTCAGGCCCCGGCTGCGGGGCGGGGGCACTTTGCGCCGCTTCCGCCTCCTTGCGGACGGCCTCTTGCAGAGTGGGAACGATCTCACGGTATGCGTCGTATTGGCTGAGAAAATCCAGCACACCGCCGTCACCGTCCCCAATGTCCTGACGTTCGGTGAATGTCCGTCCATCAGGCATGACAAGGGTAAACTTCACCTTATCATAGCTCAAAAATGCGTTATATTCCGGATCGTTGGCGTCATACCATTTCTGCCACGTCCCGTATTTCGCCATAGCAGCCGCTTTTTGGGTAACATATTCATCATCTGCCTGCTTCATCAGCCGGTCAAATTCGGAGAGGGAGTAGGCTGTCTTGTCCTGAAAGACAATGCTTTCGCTCCATTCGCAGAAAATATAGGGAAGCTCACGGGGCGGATAGGTCGGCTCACTGGCCTCAGCAGGAGCCACGGCAGGCTCCCGCACCAGCGGCGGGGTGGAGAACACGGGGGCGTCCTGGGTGGCGGAAATGGTCATGGTGGAGGTGGCGGCAAATTCTTCGATCTGCGCCCGCACATCCTCCGGCAGACCGTCCTCATAGAATTTAACAGTTCGGTCGGGAGCGATATGGGCGATAGTCTTGTAATCGCCGTATCGCAGTTCCAGCCGGTTCCACACCGTCACGCCGTTGCCCAGGTGCCCAAACCCCAGGTCATAACCGGGGGTGTCAGGCTTTACGGGTTCGACGGCGGCAATCCGCTCCGAAAGGGCCTTTTCCGCACGTTCCCGGACATCATCGTTGATACGCAGAGAATAAATGGTATCAGTTGAGGAATGACCTACGTTATGAAAAACAAAGTCAACATCTGCTTCTTTCAGTCCCCCCGCAACAAAATAGTTATTTCTTTTGGGGACTTCACCTGCTTTGCCGTTTGCTATTTCATAGCTTAAGCCTGATTCCAGCAAAGCAAAGATTTTGCCGTCAACCGCCAGCGTCACATAATACCAGCCAATAAAGCCGCTCTTATCGCCTGTACCATCGGTAATCTCCACGGTAAGCAGCGTATATGGCTTCAAACCCTTTTGGACGGCAATTTCGTTATCCGTGGTTTCCTGTTTCCTGAGAGCATGGAGCGCGGCTTCTTTTGCCGCCGCTACGATCTCCGGGTTATACCGCGTCAGGGTGGCGTTAATAAATTCATTCCACACCTTTGCGGTTCTGGCCTGCGGCGTCCTCTCGTTTCCAATGCACAGGGATGTACCATTGTCAAAGCGGATAGATACATCACTCGTCCCACGCCATTTACCAGAACAGGGTGACGTTTCAATTTTTCCCGACGTACAGCCGAAAACCTGTGCGATGATCCCTATTTTCTCCTGAATAGGCAGGCTTTCATATTTCCCGGCAATTTCTGCGGCCTTTTTTTGTAGCTCCGTAAGCACCTCATCGTTGGGCGCGGCCTGCTCCTGACTGGCTTGGAGGTTCTGTTCCTGCCGCTTCTCGTACTGTTCCTCCGCATAGGCGATCATGTTGTCAAAGCTCAAATTTGCGAGGTGTACGTTCAGATCGTCCAGGTCGCGGCATTGGAGCGACATCACCACCTCGCCGTCTACCTGATAAACCAGGCGGAAGTCGATCAAGTCGGCGCTGGCTTCAATGACATACTTGTTGTCGCTGGTACTGCCAAAGGCAAGGTCAATGTGGTGCAGGTCGGAAAAATCTGCTTCTTGCTCAAATTCTTTCCAACAATACTCGTTAATGAGTTCTATCGCTTCATCCAACCGGGCCTGGGCGTAGTCTATGACCTCAAATTCCTGTGGCGGTGGGTCAAGCTCCGCCACAAAGTCCTGGGGGATGGTCTGGCCCTCGCTGTCACGGTATAGGATAATGCCCATTGGAGTGCCAACATGGTTTTCCTCTTTGATTGCCGCCACAAACTGCTCCGCGTCGGTGTACTCCACGCTGTCACCCACCGTACCGTTGGCGGCTAAAAAGTCGATGCGGCCCACGGCCTGCGGGGTGTCCGGCTCCACGGCTTCGGCGGCGGGCGGTGCTTCCTCCACCACCTGAAGCAGACCGTCATTCAGGGGGTTCTCCGCCAGCAGGCGGTCAAATTCTTCGCGAGGCAGCTCCTTGTTGATGATGGGAAACGCCGGGTCAAAAAGCCGGACAGTCTGCTCGTCAAAGGCCAGCAGCTCATACTCCTGTGTTCCCAGGTACACGGTGTCGCCCAGGGCAAAGCGGTATTCCTTCTTCGGCGGGGGCGGCGGGTTCAGTTCCTCATAGGTCGGTTCCAGCGGCGCGGCCAGGGGGCCGTTCAACTCGGCAAGCATGGCCTCGCACCGCTCCGTCAGGTGGGTGTTGTCCTTGATAATGGTCTGCATGGCGTCCCGCAGGGTGGGCAGAACAAAGCTGCCCTCCATCGTCAAAACATAGTTTTTCTTATCTCCCACCCCAAAACTGTGCGTACAAGTTCTGGCGAACAAGACCTCCGCACATTGTTCCTTTTCGCCAAGCTGGGTCTTGAAGTCCACATAATCGTCAATGATAGAGCGGATTTCATCTGCGATTTTCCAGCGCGCTTTCCGTGCCTCCACCTGTGCCTGATATTCCGGGTAATGTTCCTTTTCAGCCCGGTTCAGATAGCGGTCGGCGGCGATCAGTTCCCCGATGCGCTTCTCCACCTTGGCCCAGGACAACAGGAATTTGCCGTTAGGGTCGCCATAGTCGCGGGAGATGGTGATGCCCTTGCCGTCGTGATCTTCCCAATAGCCGCTGCCGGGGATGGCGTCGGAGTGCCCGCCAATGCCATACTCATCCCGCAGGAATTTGATATTTTCCTGCTTGCCCTCATTTTTCTGGAATTGCTCAAAAATGCGGTACTTCCCCTCGGATACGCCGCTCCCGCCGCACAGGATATAGTCAATGGCCTCCTGGGGAATGGTAAAGGCCGAAGCCTTTTCCGCTTCGGCCTGCTCAATGAAAGAGATTTGCTCCGCTTCGCTGGGGAGGGGGCGCTCATCCGGGGCAAGCCATTGGTCAAGTAGGATCATCCCGTAAATGGAGTCAGCCACGGTTGGCCAGCGCATGAACACCTCCCTCTCACGGGAGAGGTACGCCCCGCGCCAGAGCGTCAGCACATCGTCCCACGCCCGATACCCGGCCCGCTGTCCATTGGACAGGATCATCTCAACGTAGGTGTTATTGAAAAAGGACTTGATAAAATCGCCGCGCTCCCTGCCGTCCGAGTGTTCGGCAAAGAATGCGGCGATTTCCGTTCTGTGGTCTTTCAGGGCGTCGCAGGTGCGGAGCAATTCGCTTTTTTCGCCGTCCTGGTAATAGTAGTCCATGTCAGAACGGGCGTTAAAGTCGTGATGCCTGACTTCAAGCCCGGTCGGGCCAGCCGTTGACGGAGCGGGCGGGGGCTGCTGTTCTTCCCCTGCGGGGAGGGTGCCGCTTACACGTCGGTGTAGATCAGCTCCGCCAGTGCCACTTCCTCCGCCGCTGCCCGGATGTTGTTCATCAGCCCCACCCACTTCATCTGATCGGACGCTTTCAGTTCCTCCGTCACGCCCTGCTCCCGCGCCATCCGCGCCGTCAGCCGCTCCACCATCTCGGTGGCCTCCCGGTCGATCTTCTCCAGATGGGCGTTCAGTCTGCCGCTCAACTGCATCCCCGTGTAGTAGCCGTTCCTGTGGCTTTTGAGGTAACTGCGCCGCAGCATCCCATATTTTCCCACCTTCGGGGCCTCCGGCGCTTCCAAGTTGGGCAGGCGGTAGTCGCCCTCCGTCCGATACGTCAGTTCCATGTTCAACGCTCCTTTCACGTTTTACTCTGCCGTCATTATACCGCCTGTCGGCGTTTCCGGCAAATGTGCGATTTTGCTCTTGTTCCTCCCGGTACAGATTCCGTACCGTGCTGGCAATTTCCCGCAAAGGCATTTCGGAAATGTCGCTGACAGCGCCGCCCAGGATGGACAGGGTTTCCGGGGTATTAAAGTCGTAGATATGGGCAAAATCTTCACCGCTGAAATAGTCCTGGGGGTCGATGCCGCAACGGGTCAGCATGATATAGGCCACGCTGTTTTCCAGCAGGCCCTTGAACCACGCTTCAGCATTGAGGTCGTCCAGTTCTTCCAGCAGACTGCCCTCCTTGACACCCCGCAGCTCGGCACAATAGTCGCTAAAGTTGTCCTCCACGATGACCTTCGCTGTTTGCAGCAGGCACTCGGCAAAGTCGGACTTGTCGGCAAACTCGCCGTAGCTGTTCTCCAACGCCTCCAACACCGGCCCCTCATACTGCGGCTTCATCCGCCAGATGGGGATGGTGCGCCCCTCCCGGCTGTTGGTGTCGGACATATCAAAGACGTGCCGCAGTTTATAGCCTTGGTCGGTATCCACCAGCAGGGCGATCCCCGTGGTGCCCCGGTTCACCCACCGCCCGTACTTGTTCCAGAACTCGATTTCAGCGCAGGCGGTGGCGTCCGGCTTTTGGGCGTAAAGCAAAAGCTGGTCGCGGAAACTGTACTTGAAGTTATGGGCGGTGGTGGTCAGGAACGCCATATAGTTCCCGCTGTTGGCGGAAATTTCATGGGCCTTTTCTGCCGCGAGCTGGACAATGGATTCCAATTTTTTAGCCACGATTTATCCCTCCTTTTCTTCATAAGATTTCAGCAGCCCCTTTGTGGCGGCGGCGATTTTGGAAATGCGCCCGGTGAGCTGGGCGACGGTGGCCCTGACCTCCGACTGCCGCGCCGCGTAGAAGTAGCCGGTGGCGTCGCTGCAAATGGGGTGGCCGTCACAGCGCAGGCGGTTGACGGCCCGCCGCAGTTCCGTCCCCTTGACGTGGAACGCGGCCTCCAACTCCTTGCTGGAGGCCGCGCTTTCCTGTCCACGGCGGTATTTCTTCAGGTATTCGCACAGGGCCTTGTCAATGGGCGCGCCCTTCACCGGGCATCACCCCTGTCCCGATGTCTGGTCTTGATAGGCTGGCCCTGCTCGTCGTAGTTTTTCGGGTCAGCGGCGGGGTCGGCCCAGCCCCGCATGACCCCGGCCAGCATCGCCGCCGCCTGTGCCTTGGTGACACCCAACTCGCCGTTCAGCTCGTCAACCAGCTTCTGGCTGGTGCGGCCCTTTGTCGCAAAGGACGCGGAGCGATAGCCGTCAAAGCCCCGCTCAAACATCACGATGGCCCGTTTCTCCGGCACCTTGCCGTAGCATACCGCTGGCAGGGAGCTTCTGAGGGGGATGACGGAGTTGCCGTTGCGCTCCATTATCTCGGCAAACTGGCAGATGTGGTAGAGTTCGTTGCCGATTTCAACGTGGCAGTCATCAATATAGCGGCATACTCGTTCAAAGTCTCGCCCATCAAACCGCCTGATCCGTACCTTGTCGCCGTCCGCAACTCTGAATTTTTCCTCATAGTGCGGAGTAATGAAGCGGATACCCTTTTCAGCCTGTTTCATGTGGCGGTCAAGCCAGTCCCGGCGATAGCAGTAGATGAACAGGTTTTCCTCCCCCTTGTAGGGGTTCAGCCGGATGAGATAGGAATACTGCGCTGTGTCGGCCCGGAAGCCGAACGCAAAGCCATCGTTGAAGCCGCTCTCCGGGTGGCCCTGGCAAAAGTCCCTCATAGCGTCACGGCTTTTCAAGAAACCGCCGTACTGCCCGTCGCCAATAAGGGCCTCCATGACGCCCTCTAACTCCTGCTGAAATTCCTCGGTGTCCAGGTTCTCCCGGTGACTGTTCCACTTGGGGAAAAAACCTTTGCCGTCCTCACCCATGTCGGCCCGCAGGTGGCCGATGCTCCCGGTCTGGCCTTCGATCTGCATACTCTGGCGGGCGGTGTAAAGCCGCTCCGCAGGGGTCGCGGTCTGAAATGTCAATTCCATCAATGTCACACTCCTTTTACTTGCTCAAAAAAAGACCACCACTTGTCCTCCCGCACCTGAAAAGCGTCGCCTAATTGGATGGTGCCGGGAAAGTTTGTTTGGGTGGTCTTGATGGCGTATTTGTCGATCTCGGTGGCGTAGTAGCGGAGAATGGTGGCCCCCAGCTTATTCAGGGCCAGGTGGCCGCAGCTCATGCCGTCATACATGGACAGCACCTCCAGCGGTTCCACGGTGATGCCGGGACAGTAGGACAGGATGTGGGCGATCACGTCCACCGTCCAGCCGTTGCCCAGCATTTTATACGCCTGGGTGTCGCTGACCGGGAACACAAAGCTTTCCGGCACCGTTTGGAGGCGCATACACTCCCGCACCGTCAGCTTGCGGATGATATAATAGCCGTCCATCAGCTTGATTGGGTACTGCTGGCCTTTTATCGTGATCTGGCCGTCGCGGACTTCGTAAATGGGCCTGTCCAGCGTCCCGCAATACTGATAATACTGGCAGGAGGTGGTCAGGCAGTTCGCCTTTTCCCTCATGGCACGGCCCCTGCGGGTCTTGCTGTTCGGCATGGTCAAGTCAACACATTCGCCGGGGAGAATATCGGTGTATCCTTTGGCGGTGGCCTCCGCCACCCGCAGGGCGGGACAGTCGGTGGGGACGGTATAAAGCCCGGTTTTCGCCCCGACCCCGCCGCCGTTCCCGCACAGGGTCTTGCTCTTGCCGCCCGCTGAATATACTCTGTGTTCCTGGCCCTCGGAGCCGGTGCCGCTCTCTATGGTGCCCACGCGGATGGGTGTAGCCACACAGGTCTTGCGGTCTACGGTATTGCCCACCATATTGCGGATGCCGTCTTTATAGTAGGTGGCCCGCAGGCATTGGGCCTTCCCGTCTGTGGTGACGTTTACCGGCTCTATTGCCATAGGCGCGGGGAAGTGCCCGCCGCCCAGGGCGTTCACGGCGCTGGCCCTGCTGTAATTCGCTTTCAGCGTGTAGCCCTTTTCATGGAGCGGCAGGCCGCTCTCCAGAACGTCCAACAGGATAAGGCCCCGATTCTCCGGCAGCTCCACGCCGGGGATGTTCGTCCAGTATAGCCGCTGACGGCTTTGGGCGGACACAAGGGCGGAGTTTATCAAAATGGGTTCCACGCCCAGCTCCGCCGTGATCTGTGCCCGTATCGCCGGGGCCATGCTCTTGTTGTTTTCGTATAAATAGAAGTCCGGCCCATACCGCTCTTTGGCAATCAGGTAGTTGCGAAACAGCTCCCAGCCCAGGCCCTCCGGCTGTGTTTCCCGGTTCCGGGTCTGTGCGATACTCCAGTGGGTGCAGGGGGAGCCGCCCAGCAGAAGTTTCATCGGCTGTCACGCCCCTTTTGCAGCGCCCGCTCCCGCTGGATGACCTGCAAGTGGTCTTTCGCCCACTGCGGCATACACTCCGGCCTGACCTCGCCTAAAACATCCATGCGTTCCCACCGGCCAGCTTTACGACCTGTGAACACGTTGACGCCATAGACCGATGTGCCCCGTGAATACCCCCGCGCCCCGCTGCCATTCGTCACAAGAATAAGCTGGCAATCTGCCCGCCGGTACTCATAGCGGAGAGAACTTGGCTTGACCGCCACCACCTTGCCGGTAATGTCGTCGCTGTCGTTCAGCGGAAAACACTGTTCACTGTTCAGTAATTCCAGCGGGATATGGAGGGTCTTACGCTGGGCCTGCAAAGCCGCCACCTGCCCTTTCAGCCTGTCCGTGTAAAGCTCCATGATCTCCAGGTAGTCGTCACTTGCCATCGCCTCGGCGTAATACTCGTTCATCCCGTCCTGGGTGCAGAAGCAGCACATGAACTCCTGTTCCGGGCTGACGCCCACCACCACCTCACGCGCCCCGATCTGGAGCGAGTGGATGACCTCAAAATTTTCAATCATCCGCTTTTCGTCTGGCATTACCGTCACCTCTCCCGGTCGTCACGCGGCCTGCGCTTCTTCTGGCGGGACTTTTCCTGTTGCTCCTTCACATGATCTGCCAGGGACTTGGCGGGTTTATCGCCAAACGAGATCATAATGTTTTGCGGCGGAACGCCCCGCAGCATCCCGGACAACTCCTTGTCCATATCTTTTTCCTTGCCCATGATTATCGCTCCCCTCTGACAGAAAGGTCGATTTGCCTGTCCTCATTGGCAAATCGACCTTCTAACTGTTCTACTGTCCAATTTTTTGTGAATTGCCCCAGGGGGTTGTGTCCAAACTGCGCGATAGCCCGTCTGTCCATCTCCCGGAGCCGCGCCCATAATTCAGGGTGATGGGCACGCAGTTTTTTCAGCTCCCCGATTCGTTGGAGGGGACAGCACCAGCAGGAGCAGCGGTTGTATATCCGATACAGACCGCCCCAATCAAAGCCCCGGTCATAGCTGATCTGCAAGGCTTCGGCTTCGGTGATACCCCAATCCACCAGGGGATATTGGTCGTCCTTGATACGCTTCGGCTCGTCGGCGGCAATCCCGACATAGTGCAGGGCGTTCCGCTCTTTTTTCAGCCGGTTCACCTCTTTGTGGATAAGATGTGTTTTTAACTGGCCCGTACACCAGCGCACACGGGCACCGGGCCAGCCGTTCCCATAGAGGGACACCCCCAGCCTTTGCCGGTTTTCAATGCTGGACTGCTTCACCTTCGGTTCCTCAAACATGAGCCATTCAAAGCCCCTGGGGTGCCGCAGGGTGGTGATGTGGATGCCGCGCTCCCGGTAGAGCAGGTCGTCCAGCTTTTGCATATGCTCGTACATCTCCGGGAACTCCATGCCGGTATCGGCGGTCAGCACTACGTCAATAGGCATATCCCGTTCGATCATCAGCAGAAGCATGGCTGTCGAGTCCTTGCCACCTGAGCAGGAGACAGCGTGGAAATTGCCCTCTATGGGTTTCTTGCCGTCAGCGTTCATGCTCCCGCCCCCTCTCCCGGTCAGGCGGTTCCTTGTAAAGCCGCAAACTATACTTAATGCTCAATGTTGGTTCCTCCTTGTCCAAAAATTTACACCGCCCCATGTCCAGCAGACAAAGAGCGGTGTATGTACGGTATATATGGAGGAACGTGGTTTTATCAGGCCATCAGTTTCATCAGAAGTTCATTCACCGGGGCGGCGTCCCGGCCCTGGGCGGTCAGCTTGTTTCGCCAGCCCAGCAGGTACTCCCTCAAACGCCGGTATTCCTTATCAGTCAATTCAAGATAAACTTTCTTTTCCCGTTTGAACATTTGAAACAGCTCCTTTCTCTATCCCAATAGTACAAGAAAAAAGAAACGGTTTCAAATGTACGAATGGGTATGTAAGTGGCCCGCTGTGCGGGCCACGGGGATGTGCTTAATACCCCGTCCGGGGCAGGGGCTTGGAGGGGGCGTAGACCTTCGTTACCCAGCGGGTGGTCGCCATGATCCACTGGCCGTTGTAGACGCCGCCCACGTCCGCCTGATTGACGAACTGACTGCCGCCCTTGGCCCAGGACACAACGGTGCAGTCAATTTTGGGGGCTTCCACCTGCCGGAACTTGGCGGGCACGACGCCGAACACGAACATCACTTCCGTGACGTACTCGTTGGACGCCAGCCGCAGGGCCACGGGGGACGCCTCCAGCACATAGTTCTGCCGGGTGTTCAGGCTGTCCGCCAGCACACGGTAGTCGGCCCCGGAGAGATTGGTCTTGTAAACGATCTTGTAGCTGCCAGCGGCATTGTAGGTGCCGGTGGTGATCTTCGCCAGCCGTACCGCCTCCACGGGCAGGGTGTCCCTCCAATAGAAAGAGGTGAGCGCCGTGGTGGAGTTGTTGGCGATGTTGGAGAACGTGTAGCGGATGTTCTGACCGGGCATGACCTCTTTATAGCCGGTTTTTTGAATCGCCACGTTGGTGTAAAGGCTCTTGTTGGTCATGGCCGCTTTGACGATCTGGCCCGCGTGTTCGATCTCCACGTCGATGGGGGTCTTGTCCAAGGCGTAGAAGTCCGCCGCCTTGGATTCCACCACCTTATACCGGCCCAAAGGCAGGGGCTTGGATACGGCCACGCCGTTTTTGTCGGTGCGGATGGTGTCAACAAGGTTCCCGGTGCGGTAGTGGTAGACCTCAAACACGGTGCCGGGGATGGGGGTGCCAGCGGGCCAACCGTTCATGCTGTTGTAGTCGGCGCTGGTCTTGGTGATCTGAATTTGCCCGGTGACGGCGGTGTTTTTCCAGGTGATGGTGGTACAGCCGCCGTACTCCACATAGATGGTCTTGGGCTGGGTGTCCAGGATATAGCCGTCCGCGCACTCGATCTCCCGGACGGTGTACTTGCCGTCCGCAAGCCCGCCGTCCACATAGACATATCCCTCATTGTCGCTCTCATAGGTGCCCACGGGGTTGCCCTTGGCGTCGGAAAGCAGGAATTTCACGCCGAAAATGCCCTTGCCGGTCACGCTGTCGATCTTGTGGATGATGGCGCTGCCGGCCTGCCGGTTGGTGATCTCCAGGATGGCGGTGCCGCCGTCCTTTACCTCGATCTGATGGGGAGTGTCGTCCAGCTTATAGCCCTTGGCGGCTTTCAGCTCTACCACCTGATACCAGCCCTTTTCCGCTTCGGGCAGGTTGATAACACCGTTCTCGTCAGTGGTGTAGGTGCCAACGATCTCCCCATTCAGCTTGCGGATTTCAAACTGGACGCCCTTGATGCGTTCCCCGGTTTCCTCGTCCTTTTTGATGATGGTCAAACCGCCCGCCTTCGTGTTATACACGGTGATAGTCTGCGTGTCGCTGGCATTGACCTTGACCGTCTGCGTCTTGGTGCCCTCGTCCATGACGTAACCGGGCAGGGGCTTGGTTTCGGTGATAACCAGGGTGCCCACCACGCCGGAAATACGGATTTCCCCGTTGGCGTCGGTCTTGTAAAGGCCCTTGCTGGACAGGTGGCCGTAGTCATCGTCCAGGTAGGAGCCGTCCGAGTAGGTGATCTGGAACTCCACCCCGGCCAGCGGCTCGCCCGTCTGCTTATCCAGTTTGCGGATCACGATGGTGCCCTGCTTGGCGTTGTAGAAGCGCAAAGTCTGGACTTCGCCCGCCTTGATAAGAATGGACTTGGGCGTGGTATCAAGGACATAGCCCTCCAGCGCCTTGACTTCCCGTGCGGTAACGGTGGTGCCGGGGGTCAGGTCGTTCAGAACGATGCGCCCGTTCTCGTCGGTGATGAACTCGCCGTTGGAGTTGCCCACCACCGCGCCGGAGCTGTCGGTAACAAGGAACGTAACGCCTTTCAGCGGTGTAGTGGTGCCCTCAATATACTTCTCGATCACAAGAGTGGTGCTGGGGGTGTTGGTGAAGTGGAGGGTCTGCGTGTCGTTGGGGTTCACTACCACCGTCTGCGTCCGGGTGGCCTCGTCGATGGTGTAGCCGGGGATGGTGGCCGTTTCCGTCACCACCAGCGTCCCCACCACGCCGTTGATGGTGATTTTGCCGTCCTTGTCGGTGAAGTACAAGCCGTTGCTGCTGATCTGTCCGTTTTCAGCCGGTACAAACTCCCCCGTGGAGGTAGTTACCTTGAACGTGACGCCCTTTAAGGGCTTGCCGGTGAGCGCGTCCCTTTTGTCGATCACCAGCGTCCCGGCCTTGGAGTTTTTCACGATGACGGTCTGCGTGTCGCCGCCCTGCCCAATGACAACATTGGTGCTGGCGGTGTCCATCACATAGCCGGTCGGCGCTTTGATTTCAGACAAAATATACGCTCCGGGGGCAAGGTTGGTGATCTTGATTTCCCCCTGGGCGTCGGTGGTGAAGATGCCGTTCTGCGTCAGGGTGCTGGTGCCGATCACACCGTCCAGCCCCACCTCACAGCCAGCGGCGGTCGTCACGCGGAACTCGGCCCCACTCAAAGGCTGGCCGGTGGCGCTGTCCCGTTTCTGGATAATGATGGCCCCTTTCGGCTGGTTTTTGAACGTCAGGCTGACGGTACGGCCCTCCTTGATCTGGACGGTCTGGCTCTGCGTGTCCAGAATAAAGCCAGCGGGGGCGCGTGTCTCGGTGACAACGACGCTCTTACCGGGGGTCAGGCCGGTGATGCGGATTTCCCCCGCTTCATCCGTTCTGAAAATGCCGTTGCTGTCGCCCACAACTGTGCCGTCCGCATACAAAACCTTGAACTCGGCGTTCTGCAAGGTAACGGAGGGGTTCACCGAACAGACCTTGCGGATAAGCAAAATTCCGTCCGGCGCGTTGGAAAATCTGACGGTAACAACGCTCTGTTCGCCGCTGTCGGCCAGCATGATGGTTTCGGAGGACTGGATGATGTTGTACCCGTCCGCCGCGTCCACCTCCTCCAGCACATACGCGCCGGGGGCCAGCCCCGTCCACATGGCGGTGCCGTTCTTCCCGGTAACTTTGGTGCCGATGACGGTGCCGCCCGTGCCGCTGGTGCCGCCCAAATACCGCAGTTGGAACGTGCAGCCGGGGAGGGCCGCGCCGGTCACGCTGTCGTATTTTTCAACGATAATTGCGTTTTTCGGCACATTTTCAAAGGTGATAACCTTGCTCTCGCCGCCCTTGATATAAAATTCCTGGGTGGCGGGCTGCTTGATGGTGTACCCTGCGGCGGGTTCCAGCTCCGTCACCTTGTACCAGCCGTCACGCAGCAGGTCAACGAAAAACTGGCCGTTCTCATCGGAGAAGAACGTGCCCAGGCTGTTCAATTCGCCGGTGGTCGTGTTGTTGGAGCCGTACCAAACCTCAAACTTGGCCCCCTTGATGGGACTGCCGGTGATGCTGTCCACCTTGTTTACCGTCAGGGTCGGCTTTTTGTGGTTCTCAAAATAGATGGTGTGGTCGCGGTTGGGGTAGAGGGTCACAAGCTGGCTGGGTGCGTCCATGAGCCAGGGGGCCGGGACAGACTTCTCGGAGATTTCGTACACTCCGGGGAGAAGGTTGTCCAGCGTGGCCTTGCCCTGGCTGTCCGTCTTGATCTCGTCCACGCTGTGGCCGTCCGCCGCCCGGACGGTAAAAACGGTGTCCGGGATGGGGTCGCCGGTGTCCGCGTCCTTTTTGTAGACGATCAGGTTGGGTCTGCGCTGGTTCTCAATGGTGATGGTGCTGGTCTGGCCGGGGAACAGCTCCACATGGTATTCCTGGAGGTCAAGAATGTGGTCGGCAACCGTGGCCGTCTCCTTGATGGAGTACACGCCCGGTTCCAGATTGGCGATGTTGATCTCGCCGCTGTCGTCGGTGATACGGTCAAGATAGTGGGTGCCATCCTCAATGCGGGCGATACGGAAATGGACGCCGCCCAGCCGGGTGCCGTCCGAGCTGGTCTTAATCAGCCGCAGGGCGGGTTTAGGCGTGTTCGTGAACACAAAATTGGCGTTCTCGTCCGGGTTCACCTGCACCACCCGCACGGCGTCGTCCACCAAATAACCCTCCGGCGCTTCCAACTCCCGCACCTCGTATGCGCCGGGGGTCAGCTTGGACAGGTCGATCTCGCCGTTAATATCGGTCACAAATTCCTGCCGGTAGCTCCCGCCCACCAGCTTGAACTCAAAGCGGACGTTGGGCAGGGATTTCATGGTGATGCTGTCCAC
>CAJTGJ010000046.1 GCA_910575695.1 Oscillospiraceae bacterium
AAGAATTACGTGAATACGACGAATATCTTTACAAACTTCGCCATCTCGTTGAGAACGCTTTTCTTCTTCTCAAGCGCTGGCGCGGCATTGCTGCGCGCTACGCCAAAAATGTCGCTTCCTTCGTCGCTGCTGTCCAAATTCGTTGTATTGCCATTTGGCTCCTCATTTATTGACGACACCATCTAGAAATCGATGTTCTAATGCGTGGTGTAATTCATCTGGAATATCGAACATTAGGATTTGATACCGCATAAATTCCTCCTTCCGTTTTTTGAAATCGCACTTACCTGAGCATGGTCTTGGCATCTTTTTACAAAATTCGCAAGTATGCTTATAAAAGAGCGGGGCGGTAATTGAACCGCCCCGCTCTTAAAAGCCTTATTCGTCTTTCAGAAAATTCATAAGCATCTGCGCTATCTGCGCACGAGTAGCCAGTCCCTTGGGATTCAGCCGTCCGTTACCATAGCCGTTGATGATGCCGTTCTCCACAGCCCAGCGCAGGGCCTCCAGCGCGTAGCCGCTGGCCTCATCCGCATCGGTGAAATGCAGCTCCTTCTCGGTGGCGGCAGGGCTTCCGGTGTACCGCCAGAGCATAACGGCCAACTGCTCACGGGTGATGTTGTCATCCGGCCCGAACAGGCCGTTCCCGTATCCTCCGACAATGCCGTTCGCCGCCGCCCAGGTGATGGCGGGGGCGTACCATGCGCCGGGGGCCACATCGGTAAAGACGATGCCGCCCATCACGGCGGGCTTGCCCTCCTTGTTGTAGAGAATTTGCGCAAGCTGGGCGCGGGACAGGTCATCATCCGGGCCAAACAGAGTGTGGCTATAACCGTTCATCAGGCCATTCCGCAGAACGTAGTCCACCGCCTCATGATACCAAGTCCCCACAGTGCCAAGGTCCGTAAAGCCGTGGGAGGGACAAGACGCGCCGCCGTCACAGGGCTGCTCCACGTCCTCCGGGAGCGGTGCAAAGGTGGCCTTTACGGTCACGGCCCTGCTGGGCATGGTGAAGGTGTATTTGCCGCCGCCCTGGGCCGTCAGCTTGATCTCATTTCGTCGGCTGTCGGTGACAGTCAGCGTATCCAGCACATAGCCGCTGTCCGGGGTGACCGTCAGGGTGACGGTGCTGCCGCTGCTGGCGTTGGTGCGGTTGGAGGTCACTTTGCCGTGTTCAGACTTCTCCACGGTGACGGCGTAGGTGCTGGTGATCCAGCCGCCGCCTCCGTTGCTGGACGGACCGGAAGGAGTGGAGGGCGTGCTGGGCTGTTCCCAGCCCACGGAAATGGGCGAGTGTAAGCAGTCAAGTAAAAAGGGCCAAATTACGCCACAAAGTATACCAGTTTTGGGGAGGGGTTTCGCCACAAAGTATACCAGCGGAAAAAGTTAGTTTGTAATGGACTGGTGGTGCTCGAGCCTGTAGCTGGAGCCGGACATGTTAATAATCTCGCAGCGGTGGATGAGGCGGTCGAGGATAGCGGTGGTAATGGTGGCGTCGCCGAGGAAGTCGGCCCACTCGTCAAACCCCTTGTTGGAAGTAATAATCAGCGACGTTCTCTCACTCATGGCGGAGATGAAGCCAAAGAACAGATTGGCCTCGGCGGGCGAGAGGGGCATGAAGCCCACCTCGTCCACCACCACAAGGGCGGCTTTGTGGAGATACTTGAGGCGGCGCTTGCTGGCACTGGAGATCTCGGCGGTCTTGAGGATGGTCATGAGATTGTCCAGGGTCTCAAAGGCCACGGAGTATCCCAGGTCAAGGCCCTGGACGGCCAGGGAGAGAGCGAGGTGGGTCTTGCCCACACCGGGCGGACCGAGGAAGCAGATATTAAAGGCCTGCTCCACCCAGGTCATATCGGACAGGCGGAGCATCTGCTCCCTGGAAACGCTGCGCTGGAAGCCGAAGTCAAAGGAGTCCAGCGTCTTTTCGGCGGGGAGATTTGCCCGCTTTCTGCGCAGGAGGTTCTGCTTGAGGACGCGGAGGCGCTGCTGCTCGGACAGGAACAGTTCCACGGATTCCAGCGGGGTAAGGCTGTTCTTCCCGGCAAAGAGGGCGTCAAAGTCCACCTGGGCATAACGCAGATCGGCTATCAGGTTAATCACCCGTTCCAAGGGGGTCAGCATCGGGTATCACCCACCTTCGCATAGGCTGAGAGGGGCCGCTTCTGTGTGGTCACATGGTACTTGGGGTCATCCACCGGGATGGCGGGGATGGCTGGCGTGGGCCGTGTTTCGCGGGAGAGGGCGGCCTGGTGCTCCAGGTAGTCCCGCATGGTGTTGGCGCTGTAGAGTCTGCTGCGCTGGCAGAAACCAATAGCCTGGAGCGCAGCCTCTTTGCCGTACTGGTCCAGCAGGGACTGAATGAGGCGGAACTGGTCCCTGGCATAGCGGGATTTGTCTATGCGGATGGCCGTCAAAAACTCGGTGGCCCTGCCGTCCAGCTCGGTGTCCAGTTCCTCCAGCAGCTTGTCCAGCTTTGAGGCGCGGTCCCGCCGGTGGGACTGGCTCTGGATCAGCAGCCCCCGCCCGGAGGAGATGCGGTGCTCACAGATGGGCTCCCCAAACAAGGTCTGGATATAGAGCGTTCCGTCCATCGTCTCAATGCGTACCTCCGGCTGGGTGGTGTAGGTACCCAGAGGGACGGAATAGCGGTTGCTGTCGTAGATGATGGTGTTGTCCTTACGCACTGTCCGGCAGATCACCGGGCGCTTCACCTGGTCACAGACCGGAAAAGCCCGACTTGTCCGAGCTGGAGGCGGGCTCCACCACCATCCTGGACATCCTCTCCCCCACCGCCATCGACACCAAAAGCCGGGACTACATCCTGGTGGACGGTGTGTACCACGCCTACCTCTATGTGACGGGCTACGGCTACTCCACCACGGTGGGCTCCTCCTGGCTGGCCCCGTTGGTGGAGGCGGGGGAGGGGATCAGCCTGAGCTTCACTGTCAAGCGTCAGTCCAAGGAAAAGATCCTCTCAAAAATTTCCCAAACCACCATGGTGAACCGCTCCCGGATGCGGGACGTGGGGGACAACCGCCAGGATTTCGAGGAATTGGACAGTGCCATCAACTCCGGGCTGTATCTCAAAGACGTGATGAACAGGCAAGGCGAGGACTTCTACTATATGCACACGCTGATCGAGGTAACGGCGGACGACCCGGAGACCCTGGAGCAGCGGGTGACAGCGGTGGAAAAGCTGTGCGTGTCCATCGACATGATCGCCCGCCGCTGCGACTACAAAAACGAGCAGGCGTTCCTTTCGGCGCTCCCACTGCTGTCCCTGGACGCGGACGTGGAGCGCAAATCCCGGCGCAACGCTCTGACCTCGGGTGTGGCTGCGGCGTTCCCCTTTGCGTCCTATGAGCTCAGCGACTGCAACGGCATATTTCTGGGGCTGAACCTGTACAACCGCTCCCCGGTGTTCCTGGACCCCTACGACGACTACAAGTACACCAACGGAAACTGCTGGATCGGCGGCTCCTCCGGCGCGGGCAAGACCTTCACCCTGCAATGCCTGGGCGGGCGGCTGCGGCAGCAGGGGCGGCGGGTCATCTTCATCGTACCCAAGAAGGGCCACGAGTTCCGGCCCCTGTGCGAGCTGCTGGGCGGGCTGTATCTCCGCCTGTCCCCGTCCTCCAGGGACTGCCCCAACATCATGGCCATCCGCCGCCGGTCCCTGGACAGCTACGCCGGCCTGCGGGACATGGCGGCCCGGGACGATTCGGTGCTGGCTGATAAAATCTCCCGTCTGATTATCTGGTATTCCCTGCAAAAGCGGGACCTCTCCGATGAGGATAAGAACCTGCTGGATTCCTCCTTGGTTGAGTGCTACCGTCGGTACGGGATCACCTTTGACAATGCCACCATCACCGATGAAAACAACGAGTTTGTAGAAATGCCCATCATCGCGGACTGGTACGACGTGTTGGTGAAGAACCCCGACACCAAGCATCTGGCGGTGGTGTTGGCCCGGTACGTCACCGGCTCGGCCTCCGCCATGGGCCAGCGCAATGACATCGATCTGGACAACAAGTACATCGTGCTGGACACCTCCGGGATGCCGGACGACCTGTTGCTCCCCGGCATCTTCTGGGCCACCGACATCGCCAACGACCTCATCATGGATGCGGGCAGCGACCTGTCCGCCCTCATCGCTGACGAGCTGTGGAGCTTGGTGGGGGCCAACTCCAACCCGCTGGCGGCTGGCTTCGTCCAGGAGATGGTGAAGACCATCCGCGGTCTGGGCGGTATCGCTATCACCTCTACCCAGGGGATGCAGGACCTGTTCGGGCTGGACGGCGGCAAATACGGCAAGGGAATTTTGGATTCCAGCCGGATCAAGCTGGTGATGCAGATGGAGGAACAGGAGGCCCGCTTAATTCAAAACGTGCTCAACCTGTCCGAGGATGAGGTGCGGCAGATCACCCGCTTCCGCCGGGGCGAGGGTCTGCTGTGTATCGGCTACAACCATGTGCCGGTGCAGTTCCACGCCACCGAGAAGGAATACGACGCCATCACCACTTCCCCCACCGACCTGCGCTCACGGCGGAAGGAGGGGGACAAATGAGCTTCAGGCAGGACGCGTCCAAGCTCCAGAAAATCGCTAACAACGCCTTCTGTCAGACCGGGACGCTGATTGCTCTGGCGGACGGCGGACAGCCTGACCCGGACAAGCTGCAACGGGCGCTGGAACAGACGGCAGCCCAGTTCGAGAGCGCAGCCTTGGAGGTGCGGAAGCTGTGCGAGAAGTACAGCACCGGTGCCGGCGGCTACGGATCCCGTCCCGTCCTCCCTCCCATGGAGATTGCCGGATCGGTGGAGCTGCTGGGGTACAACTGGCTCCACATCACGCTGAACACCCTGCTGCCCCACTGCCGCTTCCAGCCCCCGGAGTGGCTCGGCGACACAATCCGCCGCCTGATGGACGAATACGAGGCCCAGGGCTGCAAGCTGCCCTTTTTCAACCGGGCACTGCTGGTGATCGACGAGCACACCGGGAGCAGGGGCCGCCACATTTTCGACCAGGACAACAAAGGGTATAAGGCCGTTTCCAACGCCATCAAGGGCAGGCTGATCCCGGACGACGACCAGCACACGCTGGGGCTGGCGCTGCTGTCCGCTGAAAGCGAGCTGGATGTATGCCACATCACCCTGCTGGACCTGTCCGACGCGGCAGACTTCTTCGCGTTCCATTCCGGGGACTACGAGGTGAAGCATTTCTACGGCGGAGGATGGAGCTGAATTGTCCCAAAAAGTGACTGGGACACCCATCAGATTATAGGCTGATTTGGGCCGTTTTCGGCTGGTTGGCAGGCTGACGGAAATCTGATGGGTGTCTGCCGCTCGAACACGTTGAAAGCCAAGGCTTACGAGGCGGCGGCAAAAACGAGAACCGCGAAAAAAGCTGACTTCTATGGGGAGCCATCAGCCTGGCTCCCCGTAGGAGGTGTGAAAAGATGCCGAAAAAGTTCTTGCGCCGGAACCGGCGCAAGGGCGTTTTCGGCGTCCGCAGGAACATGATTTTAGGAGGGTCACGTTTATGAAGGGCTTGAAATTTACTTTGGCGGCGGCGCTTATCTGCTGTTCCGTCTGGCTTGTCTCCTGCGATATCCAGCAGGTGAACGACACGCCTGGGGCTGTCAGAATTCCGACGGATGGTTCCCAATACATCCCCACGGCGGGGGATGTGATTCGCTGTGAGGACGGCTCGGGCTACCTCATCCTTGATGCCGGTATCTATCCGGACAGCGGCCCCCTTCCATCCGCGCCCAAGGAGTGGCCGGAGGACAGGGTGCCGGAGGGGGAGGCGCTCCGCTATAATGACGGCTCGGGGGACTACCTGTTTTTGAGGAACCGGTTCGAGACGCTGCGCATGGCATACACGCTCTGTAATGGAGAAGCTGGCATAGACCCGAATGACGTGCAGCTGTCCATACCGAGGGACGTTGTGTCCGACGCTTTTTCTTCATGGGAACCGGAACAGACCGAAATGATAATCGCTGCCGGGCAAGACGGCATTTTCTGCATAGAAGCCTGGGATATGTTCAAGAATGGCGTGTATTACAGGACGGTGTACCAGATCGGCGTACAGCCTGGGGAGGTGGGGGGTGAATGATTCTCAGCCAAAGGGATGTAGATGTTTTGAAGCTGCTGTGCTGGTGCCAATTCATCCGGCCCAGGGATTTGAGCGGCGTCGTGACCGAGGCGGAGCGGCGAAACCTGGTCGGCCTGGGCCTCGCCCGTATCCACGAGAAAAGCGGAGCCATGCTGCTCACCAGCAAGGGGGAACGGCTTCTGGAAAGCCTGTTTGGCGGCGCGGTCCCCCAGATGTCCCGGGCCTACCACGCGCCGCTGGTTGAGCGGCGCATCCGGGTATCCCGGATGGCGGTGACAGCCTACCACAGCGGAGTGGATATTTTCACCCTCGCACCGGAAGAACTGGAAGACCCTGCTTCCCTGTTTCTGCCCGCTATTACCCGGGGCAAAGGCTCCAATCCCTGGGGCAGTACCCGGGTGGCGGGCATCGTCCGTCTGGGGGACAGCCTCTATGCCATGCACTACGTCTGTCCTGGCATCGGCAAGCTGGCGCTGATGGATGAGCTGGCGGCGTTCTCCAATCAGACGGCCCACTTCCGGGACATGGGACGGGCCTTCATCTTTGCCGGAAGCAGTTACAGGGAGGTGCTCTCTGAGCTGGAGCGCCCTGCGGGCCGGGAGGATACCAAGCTGCTCAGCTACGGCGGGGCGTATCGGTGTCTTCAGCTTCCCATCCACCTGCTGTCCTGCGACAGCACCGGGGCGGTACAGCTTCAAATTATGGCCGTGCCGGACTACCGCAGGAAACTCACCCAGGCAGCGCTGAAAGGCCAGTACCGCCCGCCCCCGGACGATGCACCTGAGTGGGACGCTATGTTTCAGGGCGCTCCCTTTGTCCTGGCAGCCGACATGGACCTGCGCCGCATTGACGCCGCCCTCCGCTCCGCCAAGGCCGAAGGATACAGCCAAATCACCATGGCCGCGCTGGAGGGGCAGGCAAAGCAAATATTGTTCCCCCGCTTCCGGGACACTGGGTTGGCCCGGGTGTTCGTTCTCACAGCGGACGCCATCCAGGAGGTCACCGGCAGAAAACCGACGATCTACACGCCCCCGCGCACCCAATTCATGACTGCGAAAGGAGATGTCGCCGATGCTCCGCCTATCCCGGCTCATCGAAAAGCTTGAAGACCGGCTGGAGCCGAAAATTGCGCCCTGGTACGAGCGACACAAGAAAAAGCTGCCCCTCTATACCGCTGTGGGGCTGGCGGGCGGCTATTTTTACGGGATGTTCCTCAACTCCCTGCGGCTGGGCACCGCTTCCACCTTCTCCAAAGCCGGCGAGGAGGTGGAAAGCATTTGGGTGTTTAATCCCTTCCGCAACTGGGTTGTGATCCTGACGCCCTACGGTTTGGGCGTCACCGCCGTGATCGTACTGCTCATCTGCCTTGTTACCCGCAAGGGGTTCAACTGGTTTGCCGGGAACAAGATCACCCATGACCCGAGGGGCTTTGACATCGTGGCCGATGCCACCCATGGTTCCTCCGGATTTCTTACAAAAAAGGAGATGGCCGATTTTCTGGAAGTGGGCACAGTCTGTGAGGTAAAGGGCATGATGCTGGGCAAGCTCAAGAAGCGGCCGAGCGATCCAGACAAGTACGCTTTGTACGCCGCCCACCGTATGGTGGCCGGGGACAACAACAACCTGCTGTGCATCGGAGCACCCGGCAGCGGCAAATCTCGGGGCTTCATCATCCCGTTTTTGATGGACTGCGCCCAAAGAAAAGAGTCCGTTTTTGTGACGGATCCGAAGGGCGAGCTCTTTGAAAAGCTGTCCCCTTATTTCAAACAGCATGGGCATTACGTCAAGGCGGTGAACTTCCTGGACATGGCCCATTCGGACGGCTGGAACTGTCTGTACGGGCTGGACACCGAGACCCAGCTGGTGCAGACGGTGGCCAACACCATCATCCAGAACACCTCTGGGGCGCGGGAGGCGGACGACTTTTGGAGCCGTGCGGAATTAAATCTGCTCATGGCGTTGATCCATTACGTTGTGAACCTGAAGGACACCAACGGGAATCTGCTGCCCATTGAAAAACGCGGCTTAGGGGACGTGTACCAGATGATCGCCCATCAGAGCATCCAGGAGATTAACCGCACCCTGGCCCAGCTGCCGCCGGACCACCCGGCCAAGGGACACCACGGGTTGTTCCTCAAGGCCAAGGAAAACCTGTGGGGCAGCATCGCCATTGGCCTGGGCAACCGGCTGGCCATCTTCCAGAACAAGCTGGTGGACGCCATCACCCGGAACCACGACGTGGACCTGTTGCTGCCGGGGCAGAAGCCCTGCGCCTATTTCGTTATCATCTCCGCCCAGGACAGCGCCTACCGTTTCCTCAGTTCACTGTTCTTTTCCCTGGCCCTGCCCCGGCTGTCCGACTATGCCCGGTTAAAAGGCGAGAACGGCCGTCTGCCTGTGCTGGTGAACTTCTGCCTGGACGAATACTGCAACATCGGCTACATGGAGGGCATCGCCGACGCGCTGAACAGCATCCGGGGCTTCAACATGAGCTGCCAGGTGGTGGTGCAGAGCCTGTCCCAGTGGCAGGAAAAATACCCCGGCAAGGAGTGGGAAAACCAGCTGGCCACCTTTGACCAGACCCTTTATATGGGCTGCAACGACTGGACCTCGGCGGACTATATCTCCAAAAAATGCGGCAAGGTCACCATTGCCCAGACCAGCAATTAGAGGCCGCAGACACCGCTGTTTGCCTCGGTGTACTCCGGAGCCCGCTATTCCCAGACCAGCAGCAGCACCCAGCGGGAGCTGATGCAGCCGGATGAGATCCTGCGGCTGGACCGGCAGCAGTGCATCGCGCTGTTCCAGGGCCGCAAGCCTGCCCTGCTGTACAAGCTGGCGCCGGAGGAGTTTCCGGACTATAGAACGCTGAAATCCTGCCGGGTGGCGGACTACACGCCGGAATGGCGATTGAGAGAGGAGCAAAAGAAAGCTCAGACAGCGAAAAAGGAGTCACCGCCTGTATCTGGGCAGGAACTGCTTGAGCCGTCAGAGCAATTGATTGTGGAGGATGAGCCCAACCCATCCCAGGATTTGGAGTATCAACTCGCCGACAAGGGCAAGGGTCTTGGCATGGTGGAACTGGACGCCGCCGGTGTGGTGAGCGGAGACGATGAGGACGAAGAAATCCCGCCGGGACGGTAATTCCCGGCGGGTTATGACATTGCGCTATTCGGTTGTGAAGCCATTGCGCAGGATTGAACGCCAGTCGCTCTTTCCGTAGAGGAACCGGACAATGTGAACGGTCTGCGTTTCTTTGGTAATCACGTAGAAAGCCAGATACTTTTTGACTTGGATATAGCGGATTCCCCATGCGGCCAGGAGTTTGTCATCTGCAACGGCATATCGCTCCGGCATATAATCCAAACTGCTCATAGCGGTTTCCGCCTCATCAATCAGGCTGTCCGCCGCTTGGGGATTTTTAAGGGAGAACTCGATATAATCCAGCGCCTTGCTTAGATCCTTTTCGGCCCGTCGAGTAATATGGACGTAATAGTTCATTTGGAACGGCGCCTCCTGAGCGCACCAATGGCCTCGGACAGGGGGCGGGTCCTGCCCTCTGTCACGTCATCCAGCCCTTCTTGGAGCAGCCCGTAGAGCTCGAAGCGTCCCATCAGCTCCTCGTACGCCTCAATACTCATTACGGCCAGATCACCTTTTCCGTTTTTGGTGATAAATACCGGTTCAGCGTATTCATGGCAGAAAGTAGATATTTCATTGTACTGATTTCTCAGCTCTGCGCTGGAACGAATATTCGGCATAACAACGCCCCCTTACTATAAAGAAATTATAGCTGAATTTCTTTATAATGTCAAGACATTGAACAATATACCCATCAAAACCCATTTCATGATACAACAAGGAGGAATCCCCATGAGGGCCGCAACGATGAAAGAACGCCCGAATTTCCCGCTGATGCGGCAGACGGACGTACAGAATATTTACCATATGCAGATGCCCCGCTGGCTGTTTTCAGACCCGCGCTATGCCGATATGAGCCTGGAAGCCACGCTGGCCTACACCTTCCTGCTCAACCGCTTCCAGCTCTCCCGCAGGAACGGCTGGGTAAACGACTTCGGCGAGGTTTTCGTCATCTTCCCCCGGAAGGAGCTGGCCGCAGAGCTTCACATCTGCGAGCAGCGGGTGACGGCGGCCTTCCGCACGTTAAAGAAACTGAACCTGATCTGGGAGAAGCGGTGCGGCCGGGGCGACGCCAACCAGATATACTTGGCCACGGTGGAGCCCCAGGACAGCCCGGACTATTCCAGCGCTCCCTTTGTGGACCCGGATGATGGCGAGCCAAGAACCGCCGATTCTGAGGTTCTTGACGGTTCTGATTTTTCCGCGCCCTCCCAAGAACCGCAGGATCGGAGCGCCAAGAACCCTGAAATCTGCGCTTCCAGAACCGCGAAATTCGAGGTTCCAGAACCGCAGATTCTGCGGCCAAGTTATAAAGATATTAGTTATACTTACTCCAGTCATACGGATGTCAGTCCGTCCGTACCCCCCGCGCACGGGCAGACGGACGAGGAAGCGGAGCTCACGGGCATTTTGGACGCCTGTGAGCTCCAGTGTTTCCCCAGCGAAACCGCCCGGGTGTTTGAAAACGCCGTGGAGCGGCTTTTTTACGCAGACAGCTTCCGGGTAGGCAATGCCACCCTGCCCCAAAGCCGGGTGCGGGCCAGGCTGAAGTTGCTGGACTACACGATCCTGCAAACCGCCGAGACCAAGCTCCACGCCAATCTGGACAGACCGGTGAAGAACTCCACCGCCTATACCATGGCTAACTGCATCGCAGAGAGCGAGAGCGACCTGATGGTGGATCCATACCTGAACGTCCTGCGCTGTCCGTATTCCGAGGTGCGTTTTATCGAAATACATCTCACCATGAAGTCAATTCAACTTGCAAAGCTTGGTGAAAAGCCTTGACCCTTTGCTCATTTTTTATCAGTTCAGCCATAGCACCGTAATGCAACACATCGAATTCCGCAGGAGTAATTTCATTAAGCAATCTCATATGCTCCTGCTCCCATATGCTGATTTCGTTTTCCGAAAGTGACGCACCAATACCCCGGCAGGATTTCATTCTGCCATGCCAGCTTTCACGGGTAAAATGTACCTTTAATGGATATTCTTCATGGTAAACCAATTCAAATTGCTCCCGATAGCAACTGGGTATTGCTATTGGATGAGTTTTCTCTGCCGCACCACTCCACTTGGGATTATATTTTAGCACAAGATTTTCGCTTGCACCTGCAATTTTGTCCTCGAATGGAAGCCACGCCATGTACAAAATAAGAATGCGCCCGTTTGCATTTAGCATATTAAAAAGCCTTGGCATAACTTTTTCGTGGTCAAAATACCAAAAGCACTGACAAGCAGTTATGACATCAAATGAATTACCAGGAAAATTTATATTTTCTGTAGACTGAGCATAATAGTCAATATTCATGCCACGAGAAAGAATTTTGGCCTGTTCAATCTGCTCTTTTGAAATATCTGTACCTGTCCATTTCGCTTCATAATGGTACATATTTCTGGGAAGCACTCCTGTACCTGTGCCAATATCAAGGACGTTCTGCCCTTTTATACATAGTTTGCGCTGCACAATCTTATCATAAAACTTCTGTGGGTATATATCACGATATTTTGCATAATATGCGGATGTTTTCCCCCAGTCAAATGCCCTTCCGCCATCTATATTTTCGTCTTTCATGTTCATCACTGTACCCCCAGTGTTCCTTTTTGTGTGCAACAGTATAGCATAAATCCTTTTTCAAAGCAAGAAAATCATCAACAGGGGAACTTTACCTTGTTCCCCGGCTAAACTTCCTTTTTCCCTCCGTTGTTCTTTCCCCGCCACCGAGATGTGGACTGGCAAGGCCAGACCGGACTATGTGCTCCAGAACATGATGGGGGCCGGCATCGACTTCATCATCACCAAAGTGGACCGGGAGGGCGGCTATGCCATCGCATCCCGGCGGCAGGCGGCCCGGGCCCAGCGCTATTTCTTCGCCCACCGGCCCGACCTGTGCCGGGAAGGGGCGCGGGTGAAGTGCAGAATGCTGTCCGTGGGGCCGCGCCGGTGCCTGGTGGAGTGCTACGGTCATGACATCGGCCTCACCCAGCGGGAACTGAGCTACACCGCCATCGCCGACCTGCGGGAGCAGTACCACCCAGGCGATGAGCTGGACTGCGTTGTGAAACGCTACAATGCTGCCCAGCGGGAGCTGGAGATCTCGGTGAAGGAAACGGAGTCTAACCCCTTTGATGGCGCGGAGCTGCGCCATCCTGTGGGCAGCCGACGCTATGCGGTGATTGCCGGAAAATACGGGGGCGGCGTGTTCTGCAACCTACCCGACGGCACGGTCTGTATGTGCAATTACTCCTACCAGCACGAGGATTCCGACTTCCAGGCGGGAGATTCCGTCATGCTGGTGGTGCAGCGGTTTGAAACGGAAAAGCGGCAGATGTACGGCAAAATTTTGAGCAAGTGGTGAAAAAAACGGCCCCCGCATCGTTTGGCGTGGGGCCGTTTTTCTGCGCTATTGCATATGAATATTTTTTATGGTATCATATTATTTAAAGGCAAGACAACTGTTCGATATTGTCAATGATGGAATTAGGTAAAACCAACGGTTTACTTAGGCACTGATTTGGAAATGGCAATAAGAATACATCTGATGTGTTTTGCCAATTTCCGTTGGAGAAGGGAGTATATGGGTATGGCTTTTTCGGATAAAGTAATTGCCGATGCATGGCAACGTTCTGGCGGAAAATGCGAATGTGGACGTGTGACCTGCGGGCATGGGCGTAGCCGTTGCAATCGCCAATTAAGCAGGGATGCGCGAGGCGTTGATGACGTCCCTGGCGGTTGGGAAGCACATCACAGAACTGCCGTCGCAGCAGGTGGTAGTGATACATTGTCAAATTGTGAGATTCTTTGTATTGCTTGCCACAAAAAAACCAGAACATACGGGCAATAAGATTAAAAACAGAGGACAGTTGCAAAATTGTCCTCTGTTTTTAATTCCCTATTTGCGACCATATAAATTCGGATAGGTGCCCCCCCTCCACCTATCCGCCGACTTTCCGCCATGGTACAATGAGCTTGTATGTTAGGGCGGAGCAAGTCAGGGCGGAGTAAGTAAGGGAGGACTGGCGAAGAAAGGGGGCGTACTATGCCCTCCGCCGGACTGGGACGGCCTAAAACAACAAAATACGGCTTGGAAGACTGCGTGTTGTCCTGCGGGACGGCCGCAGTCTTTTTTTGCCTGCGGAAAGGAGTTTTTCAATGAATGTCAAGCAGTAGATTGATCGAACTGAACTATTTTGGCCCCAAATCAGAGGTACGGCTCACCGCCTACGCCGACACCATCATCATGGAGCCGGACGAGAAGAAAAACACCCTCACGGCCATCCGCTTCGGCGGCTACCCGGAGGTGGTACGGGCCATGGCGGACGCCATCTATGGCGGCGGCGCCATCGAGGCGAGGCAGGGGGACAAAATGCGGCTTCTCAACAGCGTCCCCAAGGGCTACCGGCGGCAGCTCAGCCATGACGGCGTATACGCCGCCGCCACGCTGATGGCCAACGACGACGCCCTTCTGGACGATCAGTCCGGCGATGAGGACGCGGATGCCGAGCAGCAGGAGCAGCAGGAGATACAGCCCCGGAAATGCTACATCTTCTGCCCCGCTGGGGACAGGGACCGCCTGTTTGACGAGCTGGACCGCAAGACCGCCGCGCCGCTGATCCCGGAGTTCCGGGACTATGTGCTGGACGCGCTCACCGCCCGGGGCGACCTGCGGCAGCTGGAGGTGTTCTCGCTGAAAGAAAAGCTGGACGCCTTTGTGCTGGAGCTGAAGCCCCAGGACGCCAATGTGGTGGAGATTTTAGAGGACGGCCTCAAAAGCGGAGCCATCGCCGTCCCCGGCGCTGTCCCCGGCCAGCCGGACGGCTTTGACGGCGTGGAAAATGTCACGGGCTACCTGAACACCTTTGGTACTACGGTAGCCCAGCGAATCCGGGACCAATTCCAGCCCCTGTTTGACCCGGCGGCGGAACCGCTGAGCGAGGAAGTGCTGGCCATCAACGACCACATCCAGGCCAAGGCAGGGTATTCCCTTTACGACGCCCAGCTGGCTGTGGCTGAGGCCGTCAAGCGGCAGTTGGATCGCAAAAAGGTGGCCCTCATCGTGGCGGAATGTGGTTCGGGCAAGACGAAAATCGGCTCCACCGCCCTGGGCGCGCTCCAGGGGATGCACGCCGCACAAAGCGGGAAGGGCAAGACCTTCAACCTCATTATGGCCCCCTCCCACGTCACCGGGAAGTGGGTGCGGGAAATTAACGAAACCCTGCCCAACACCGTTGCCATGGTGGTGCGCAGCATCACCGAGTTCGACAGGCTCTACGCCCTGTACGAGGCCGGGGACAAAAACGTGTATGCCGTGTTCAGCAAGGAAAAGGCCCGGGACGGCTATATGCGTGCCCCCGCTGTGGCCTACAGCCGCCGGAAGCGGGGCTGCTGCTGCCCAGACTGCGGGGAGCCGGTACAGATGTCCGTCAGCGAGGACGGCGTAAAATACACGGTCAACGCAGATCAGTTCTACTTTATGAAGGAGCACCGGGGGAACCACGTCTGTGAAGCCTGTGGCAGCCCCCTATGGGCCCCGGTAAATCCTGGACGGGATATCCCCTGGGCGAAGATCGGCGGCTATGGCTGGGTGTACCGGAGCAGGGCCTCCCAGCACCGAATCAAGACCAAAAATGAGAAGGTTTTGGCCCAGCTGGAGGAGATCGCCGCCCGCCCGGACGGCTATTGGCCGGTGAAGGGGGCCTGCCGCCGCTATCCGCTGAGCACCTACATCAAGAAGAAGTACCGGGGACGCATCGGCGGATTCCTCTGTGATGAGCTCCACGAGTACAACAACGACAGCGGCCAGGGCGACGCCATGGCGGAGCTGTTCGGCGTGTCAAAGCAGTTTGTGGGCATGACGGCCACCCTCATCAACGGGTACAGCTCGGGCATTTTCCACCTGCTCTACCGGCTGACGCCGGGCCTGATGCAGAAGGACGGCAAGCCCCACGAAAGCCCCAAGGTGTTTGACGCGGAATACGGCGTGGTGGAAAACGTCTATGAACAGACGGACGCGGCCTACAGCGCCAACCGCCGCAGCACCAGGCGCAAAATCAAGAGCAGGCAGCTCCCCGGCGTGTCGCCGCTGGTGTATTCCCGGTTTCTGCTGGAGTACACGGCGTTCCTGTCCCTGTCCGACATGGGCCGGGACCTGCCGGACTACGAGGAGATCCCGGTGCCGCTGAATATGCCGGAAAAGGTTCATGCCGCCTACAAGCGCGCGGAGCGGACGCTTCAAGAGGTGCTGAAAAGCGATAGGAAAGCGGCCAATAAGCTGCTGTCCGCCTATCTGAACCTGCTGACCGTCTACCCGGACCAGCCCTATGACCAGCCCGCCATCGTCCATCCCATTGACGGCTATGAGATTTTGGAGCCGCCAAATGTGGCCGGCTTTGACGACATCCTCCCCAAGGAGGAAAAGGTGCTGGAAATCGTCCGGGAGAAGATCGCCGCCGGAGAGCGGGTGCTGGTCTACACCAGCTGGGTCCGCACCGATTCCCAGCAAAAGCTGGTCAGGCTGCTGACCCGGGAGGGGTACCGCACAGAAGTCCTTGCCACCGCCATCCCGCCGAACAAGCGGGAGGAATGGGTGGAACAGCGGGTGCGCACCGGACTGCAGGTGCTCATCACGAATCCGCGCTGTGTGGAAACAGGCTTGGATTTGAACGATTTCACCACGCTGATTTTTTACAGCATGGGGTATAACCTGTTCACGCTGCGGCAGGCGTCCCGCCGTTCTTGGCGCATCAACCAGACCGCGCCGAGGGTGGAGGTGTATCTGCTCTACTACGCCGAAACCATGCAGGCCAAGGCTATGAAGCTGATGGCATCCAATCTGGCGGTGGCGGGCATCATTGAGGGCACGCTGTCCGAGGAGGGTCTGGCCGCCATGAGCGACGTGCAGGACATGACATCCCAAATGGCAAAGGAGCTGAGCCTGGGCATCAAGGACAATGTGGAGGACATCGCCGCCGCGTTCAAAAAGATGGCGGTCATCAATCCGGACCGGCACACACGGCCTGCGGCAGAGCTGCCCGCGCCGGAACTGCCCACCATCAAAATGGAGAGCGCCCGCGTACAGCGCAGGACCTACGAGGGCCTGCTGGAGCGGACGCTGGAAGAACGGAAGAAAAAGAAGTCAAAGAAGCCGGTTGTGGACGAAAATCAATTCTCCATTGCCGGTTTCGCCGCGTAAAGGAGGCAATTATGAACATTACGGTCAACCGGTCGGAGCTTTTGTGCGCCGCCCGGAAAGCGGCGGCAGCCGCATCGGAGGACGCGCCGCTGGAGCCGCTGAAGGGGGCGCTGCTGGAGGCGGACGCTGCCGGGAATACCCTCACCATTACCGCCACCAACCTGGAGACGTCGCTGGAATTGAAGCTGCCATGCGCCGCTTCCGATGATGATGCCCTGGTGGTGAACGCGAAGCTGCTGGCCGGGATGCTGGAGAAGCTCCCCGGCGAAATGGTGGAGCTGAAGCGCCGGCCGGGGGTTTCAGCCATTTCCCTGCGGAGCGGCGGGGCCGGATATGATGTGACCATCTGGGAGCGGGGCCATTTCCCCAAGGTGCAGATCCCGTTTCCGGAGGATACGGTAAAGGTCAGCGGGATCCCTTCCATGGCCCGACAGACCACATTTGCCACCGTGGAGGACAAGGACAGACCCCTGCTGAACTGCGTAAACCTCTTGTTCACGCAGGAGGGCTTGAAGGCCGTGGGCAGCGACGGCGGCTGTGTCGTCACCGCCAAGGGGGACGACAAGAGCACTGGCAACGCCAGCCTGCTCCTGCCCGCCCGTTCGCTGGAAAAGCTGGCGGCATTGTGCGGCGATTCAGACGAGTTCCAGGTGGGCTCCATCGGAAATTCCATCGTGTTCATGCGGCCCGGCCTGTTGTTCAGCGCCCGGCTGATGGAAGGAGACTACGTGGACACCGGGCGGATCATGGACAATATCCGCAACCAGTTTACGGTGCTCACTGATGTGGCGGAGCTGCGCCGGGCGCTGAAAACCGTAAGCGCGGTAGACCCGAAGGGCCGGGTGAAGCTGGCCTTTGACGGCGGGCAGATCGTCTTTTCTTGCAAGGGAGAGCTGGGTTCCGCCGCCGAATCGGTGGATATCGCGCCGCTGACCGGTGCGCCCCAAGGCGAATACTGGTACCTGGTCCCGGCGCTGGCGGCCAGCCTGAAAGCGCTGTCCGGCACGGTGGTGCTGGGCGTGGCCCAGGCGGGGATGCTGAACCTGTCCACGGAGAAGGCCTATTATATGCAGACCGCCATGCGTGCGCCTGCCATCGCTCCAATAGAAGTGAAGCAGACGCCGAAGCCGGCCAAAAAGGCCACGGCCAGAAAGCCCGCCGCCGAAAAGGCGGCATAGGGGGTGCAATGCGTGAAGGACAACGAAATTTGCAGGTATTGCGGCGGCGTGATCAAGCTGGTGCCCGCCCGGGCGGTCTACGGCGAATCCACGAAGCGCCTGGGCATGACCGGACAGCACATCTACCAGTGCCAGAACTGCAACGCCCGGGTGGGGTGCCACAAGGGCACGACCCGCCCGCTGGGCAACGTGGCCAACGAGGTGCTGCGGCTGAAGCGGATGGAGACCCACCGGGTATTTGACGCCTGCTGGAGACGGCGGCACATGAGCCGGACAGAGGCGTACCGCTGGCTGGCGCAGGAGCTCCATCTGCCCGAGGGCCGCGCCCACATCGGCGGCTTTGAGATGGACCAGTGCCAGAAGGTCATTGAGCTGTGCGAAACATATGAAAACGAGGAGGCGGCATGATGCGGGAGAAATTGTTTGGGAACATAACAAAACTATCCAATGAGTGAAAGGAGAAGCTGAACATGGTAAACACCTATTGCGGATGCTGCCACCATCTGGCGGGCAGGCCCAACGCAGCGGCCAATTTTTACCGGGAGCATTTTGTTCCCGATGGCTGGACGCTGAACTACTTCGAGCTCAGCGAGTGCTCAGGCGTCAGCCTGACGGGTTACTGCAAGGACTGCAGCGGCGAGCTGGAGGAGATCGTCCCCATCCCGAAGGGGCTGACCGGGGACGGCTTGTTCCAGGCTGTCTATGACACCATGCAGACCGCCCACCCCTATGATGTGAAATCTGACGCCTTAGGCTATTACGGTAGCTGCAAAGACCGCAGCGAGTTCTACAAACGGCGTGATCAGCGCTCACAGTTCCGGCGCAGCAGGGAATTTTTGGACCTGTTCCACGACTGGGACCGGGAGGCGGCGCGGCTCTGGCTGGAGAAGAATTTCCCGCCGGAGAAGCCCACCGAGGTCTTTCGGGACACTGGCGGCAGCCTGTTCAGCACCGTGATCCGCATTGCGAAAGCAAACGGCGATTTTGCCAGGGCCGAAGCTATCTTGGACTACTATCTGCCCTGTGAGCATGAGGAGGGCAGAAAAGAAGGGGAAAAGCTCACCGCCTATGAATTTGACTTTGTGCCCATCCTCAATTATGGCAGTGAGGGCATCTACATCGACTGTTACCTGAAGGGCAGGTTTGATGAATCCGGGCGGTCGTCCCTCCATGTCGGGACACTGAAAACGCTGCGGCGGGATCTGGAGGCCGGGAAGATCATGGGTGAGCTGTGCGGCATCCTGCACTACTATGAGGACCAATACGTCAATCAGGACCTGCGCCGCTATACGCCCAACAAGGAGTTGGAGGCGGAGTATCAGCGGCGGCTGGAGCGGGCCCAGAAGCCTGCTGACGATGAGTAATTTTCCAGACAAGCCAATTTTATACCGGGGCCGTTCCATGGCCCCCAAAATACAAAAGGAGTTTTCAAAATGAAGGACAATATTTCCTATGAGCTTCGCAACCGCATCGTGGAGGAGCACCTCCACTGCATCGACACCGTGATCCGGCAGAACTGGACGCTGATCCGGGCCGCCCGCCTGGAGCGGGACGACGTGTACCAGCAGCTGGCCCTGCGGCTGATCCACTGTGTGGACACTTACGACCCGGCCAAGGGCAGGCTGGAGCAGCACATCTATGCCCAGCTGAAGTATGAGCTGCTCAACTGCAAGGAAGTCCGCCGCCTGACCGGCATCACCAACGCCCCAAAGGATTTCCGCAGGGGGAACGTCATCTCCATCGACGCGATCCGGGAGGACAGCGGGCTGTATCGGGACTATCTGGCGGCGTAAGCGGATGATAGCAGAAATCGTTTATTATCTGTGCGCGGCATTACAGCGGTTTTGCCGTCGGCTGTCTCGTTTCATGGCGCAGCATTTGATTGACCGTGAAAGTGAATGGGCAGACGCGGAAGATGTGGAAGGGAGCTTAGAGCGGGACGCCCTGCTGTATGCGGCGCTGCTCCAAACAGCGGGATATCAGCCAAAGCGCAATTTGTCCTGTCCGTCCTGCTATGAAGAATACGAGAAACCGGTTGAATGATCAAAGGATTGAAAGGGGAACAACCATGCCAAATCAGAATCATCAGACCCTGCGAGACCGTATGCTGGCCGTCATGGCCGATGTGAACGCCCAGGTGGCGGAACGGGAGAAGCTGGTGGAGGCTATCGCCATCGCCCTGCTCACCCGGAAAAACCTGTTCATCCTGGGCGCGCCCGGCCAGGCCAAGAGCTACGCCATCAACCAGTTCCGCGCCCGCATCACCGGGGCCCGGCAGTTTGAGCGGCTGCTCTCCAAGCAGACCGACGAGGAACAGCTTTTCGGGCGTGTCGATCTGGCCAGCCTTCTCCCCGGCAGTGTGCCGGAATCCGTTATGTACAATGATGAGTTTTGTCAGGAGCTGCATTTCAATTTGCAATCCCTGGTGGACAGTTTGCCGGGGCAGAAAGACACGCCGGAAATCTTCGAGCAGCTGAAAGAGCACACTGGCAAGCTGGAAACCTACCGGGCTGCCCTGGCGGCCCTCCACTCCAGCCAGCCCCAGGTAAACACCTCCGGGAAGATCCCCGAGGCGGACATTGTGTTCCTGGATGAGATTTTCAAGTGCAACGACGGGGTGCTCAACTCCCTGCTCACCGCCCTGAACGAGCGCAAATACACCAATGAGGGCCGTACTTATCCCATCCCAACGGTGTCCTTTTTCGCGGCGTCCAACGAGATCCCCAACTTCAGCGACCCCCAGGAGAAGATTTTGGAGGCCCTGTATGACCGCCTGGAGCTGAAGGTGGTGACGGATAACATCACTGACCGGGACAAACGGCTGGCGGTGCTGGCGGACAAGCAGGCGGGACGCTTCGGCCAGATTGCCGCGTCCATCACGCTGGATGAGCTGGGGCGGATGCAGCAGGAGGTGGCGGATATCCCGGTGCCCGACGCCGCCAACGAGCTGGCGGACGATATCCTGTGCCAGCTCCGCAAGGACGGCATCCCGGTATCGGACCGCAAATATCTCAACTACTATCCCATCGCCCAGGCTAAGGCGTGGCTGTCCGGCCATGCTCAGGTGGAGTCCCAGGACCTGCTGGCGCTGAAGAATTATCTCTGGCAGAAGCCGGGGGACCGGCCTGTGGTGGAGGCGATGCTGAACCGTATGTGCGTCAACCCCATGCAGGACAAGGTGAACAGCGTCCGGGCCATGGCTATGGACGTACAGGCGGAGTTTGACACCAATTGTGCCGATGCAGGCAAGCCCAACGCGGGCAGTAAGGCCCTCATCAAGCTGAGGGGCGAGCTGGTGCGGCTGTACGGCGAGCAGCAGAAGCTGGCGGCTTCTGCCCACTCGGACAGCGAAAAAGCGCAGACAGACGGACTGCTGGCGGATATGGAGCAGATCAGCAGGAAGGCCCACGAAGCGGTGGGCTTCACCTACACGCCGCTGGAACAGCTGGCGGCGCTGCAATGAGATTAAGGGGGAAGGTATGCACTGCTATATTTACGAATTGCTCCAGGCCCCGGTTCCAGAGGAGAAATGGACGACAGAGTGGGATATCAGCGAGAACCCGGATGCTTTTCCTATTGCCGATTGGGTCAATACGGTGGAGGACCGGGAGGATGCCATTACCCATTTTGGCGCATGGCTGGAGCGGAACCGGTTGGGCCGGTACACTGACGGCGCATTTTCTGTGGATGCGGAGGCCTCTGACCGTTACTTTGAGGGGCGGTTTAATAAATTTCAGCAGGCTGTACGTATTTTACAGCAGCTGGACGAAATGCAGTTTATCCATGAGCACGATTGGGTACAGCAGCTAATCGACCTGCTTGGCCAGCTCTTTACCAACAAAAATGGTGACTATGTGCTGTGGAATAACAACACACTCATACCTTTTGAGGAATTTCTGCGCAAAGCACAGCCCGGTCAGCGCTATTACTTTGGGGCTGTGCTGACCTACAAATAATACAAGGAGGAAAAAAGGTATGTTAAACCATATTGAAATCATGGGCCGTCTGGGCCGGGATCCCGAGCTGCGCCACACCCAGAGTGGCACCCCGGTGGCCAGCTTCTCGCTGGCGGTGGACCGGGACTTCAAGGACAAAAACACCGGTGAGCGTGCCACGGACTGGATTGATGTGGTGGCGTGGCGCTCCACCGGCGAGTTCGTGAGCAAGTATTTCTCCAAGGGCCGCATGGCCGTGGTGGAGGGCCGCTTACAGATTCGGGAGTGGACAGACAAGGAGGGCAATAAGCGCCGCACGGCGGAGGTGGTTGCCAGTAACGTGTATTTTGCCGATTCCAAGCCCAATGACGGCCAGGGCTCCGGGCAGAAAAGGACGGCCAGGGATGATGATTTTGGGCTGCCTGCCGGGTTCCAGCCCGGTGGGGACAGCTTTGAGGACCTTATAGATGATGACGATCTGCCGTTCTGAGAAACAGCGGCGGGAGGGGACACCCCTCCCGCCGTATCTTGATCAAGGAGAATGATATATGGCTGTGTGTTTGATGTGTAAAAAAGATGTGACGTCCGGTTTTGTGGTCTGCGGGGACTGCGCCGGAGAACTGAGATCCGGGACCATGCCTCCCGTTTTAGCCGGATTTGCCGCCTGGCTTGGCAGCGAACTGGTCCAGAATGATACAGTGAACTTCTGCTCCATGTGCAAAGACGGGAAGTGCGAAGATCCTTCCGTGTGCCGCAAAGGGGTTGCCGCCTGGTTCCGGGAGGAAGCGGAACATTACTTGAACGCGTCGCGCAGCGGCATCCTGGGCAGGCTGAAAACGGTGTGCCCGTTCCCCGAAATATATGAGGACATGGACATGACGGGCGGGCCCGGAAGGGGAAACCCCCGCAGGAAAATCGGCCACATCCGCGCAGATTATGATGGATACCGCTGGTGGAGTACGGTTTGGGGCGCTCATGCGGATTTGGCAACGGCGGAAATCAAGGCCGAAATCGGCAGCATCTATGACGCGCTTACTGCGAAGGATGCGCTGGCCAATCTGGATACCCTGCGCCGGTTCTGCTGGTCCCACCCGGAGGCCCAGTTCAGCCCGGAGGTCGATGATGATTTCAATTTCTATCTGACAGGCGAAACCTGTGATTTCTGGGTGCGGCTTATCACCAGGGAGAAGGACTACAATATGTATCTGAACGCCTATGCCAAGGCGGACAAAAGCCGGGAGGCGCAATGAGTATGGACTTGTTTTTCCCAGACGTTGGGCAGGTCTATCACAACCGCAACGGCTGCGATTACGAATGTACGGCAGTTTATCCCGGCGGGAGGGCCGCCATGCGGCGGATCAAGGACGGATGGACGCTGGTGGCTGTGGGCGTCCGGCAAAACAGAAACGGCGCCATCGAATGGGACTATTCATTGGGCGGCTGCTGGACAAAATCATCGAAAGGAAAACGAGGTCATGAAGAAATATTTTGATTACTTAGACGCTCTGAGGGATTCCGGCGTGACCAATATGTTTGGCGCTGTGCCCTATCTCCAGCAGGAGTTTCCGGAACTGAGCTATGACCGCGCCCAGGCCGTCTACATCCTGCGGGAGTGGATGGAGCGCTGTCAGGAAGGAGTGGATGTCCAATGCTGAAACCCTACCGCACCATTGAGGATGTGCTGAGATCTCCATGGGCTGCCGCTGAGCGGCCCATGGAGCGGGGTGAGACAGACCGGGTCCTGCGCTCCACCAAGCTGGAGGACAGCATTTATGCCGATTTACGGGAAGGGGACGATCCTTTGGTGCAGACCGAGCAGGACACGGCACAGAAGCTGCCCTCCTTCCCGGCACTGTCCAGGGACGTGTTCCAGTCCTTCTATTCCCTGCTGCCCCGGAAAAATGAGGACGGCGCTCTTTCTGTAGCCGCCCGTAAATTCAACGCTCCAATTTTGGAGCACATCACTCAGAGCGGGGATTATCCCACGCTGAAAACGGTGTGCGAGGGCCGGGAACTGCCCGCTTATGAGGCAGCGTCCGAGTTCATAGCCCGGACGGCCGGGGAACTGGACGGCCTACTCGCCGATATTGGGGGAGAAAAGAACGCGTTGAACACACTGGAAAAGCTGGAAAACGCCGAGGCCAAAGCTCAAAATGAGCTGGTTGGCCTGCTGGAGCGGATGCAGGCCGCGAAGGAACGCAGTCAGCTTTTGGAACAGTCCATCGTCGACGCGGCCAACCAGGCAGAGAGCAAACGCCGGCAAGTGGAGGCTGTGGGCAAAATGGTGGATGCCAATGCCGCCAGAAGCAGAGAAGAAGTGGCGATGCTGGTGTCCCAGGCGGTGAACGCCGCTGCGGAAAAGGCGCAGGAGGTCCAGAGCATCATCGGGGCCTGGGGCGATGACCCCGGCAATCTGGAAAAGAGCGAGGCCAATGCCGATCTGCTGGCGCTGGTGCGGAAAAGTACGGTGTTGAGGGATATTTCCAAGTATCTTGGCCGGTTTCGGGAGATTTTTGCCCAAGGGAAGCGCAACGGCTACTCCTATGGCCGGGGCGAGAAGTATTCTCTGGAACTGGGCCGGGACCTGTCCCGCGCCATCACCTCGGAGCTGGCCATGCTGGCCACGCCCCAGACGGTGCCGCTGTTCCTGCGGAAGTACCAGCGGAGGCAGATCAAACAGTACCGGCGCAGGGAGCCGATTTATAAAGGCATGGGCGATATCATCTGCTGTCTGGATGAATCCACCTCCACAAAGGGCGACCCTGCCGCATGGGGGAAGGCCGTGGCGCTGACCCTGCTGGAAATCGCGGCGGACAGCGGGCGTAGTTTTGCCCTCATCCATTTTTCCGGGCCGGGGAGCTTCAAAACCGATTTGTTCCGGCCCGGAGAATACACTATGGTGGACAAAATGACTGCCGCTGAGACTTTTTTAGGGGGCGGCACGAATTTTCAGATGCCTATGGATGAAGCCCTGCGATTGATGGAAGCGGAAGGTTTTGAGAACGCCGATATCGTGTTTATCACAGACGGTGAATGTAAGCTGACAGAGGCCTATATCGAGTCCCTTCACAACGAGCAGGCCACCCGGCGCTTTACCGTCACCGGGGTGCTGCTGGACAAGGGTGCGCCAGGGATGGAGTTCAGTTTGCGGCCCTTCTGCCAGAATATCTACCACACCAGCGAATTATTGGGGGATTACATTGTGCAGAAACTGGTGTCTCAGCGGGTTTCATAGACATATACAACAAGGATGCTATGGGTAAATATCGGCAGGAGCAGGAGTTGGTTTGGAATCAGTATCCCCGTCTACCACCAGACCGTGGAAAGATCCGTACATGCCCTTAAGGTTGGCTGTAAAATTTATTGTAAGCATAATTTAGATGGCCCTCGGGATTTTCGTGACTGAGGGCCGTCTAAATGTTGAAAGCACTGGGTTTGCGGATGAAATGGCATTTTCATTGTCTATGTTTGTCTCGTCTTGAAAAAAGATGCACTCTTTTAACACAACAGGTCTGCGTTTGGACCTAAATATCAATCGACCAAAAATTTCAATATGGCCGCAAATGTATTCGACTGTAGAAGTTGCTGTCCTTGCCCACATCAGTCTCTAAATAAGTATGTTCATTTCCATTTTCCTGTGTTTTAGGCAAGAAATATGACTTTGTTACCCACACAAGCATAAAAAATGCCAGCCCGCCGAATTGGGCAGGCTGGCATTTTAAGCGGGATCGGACAATGAATTAGCAAAGTGTAATGAACGACAGTCGGGTCAGCAAACTGTTATCTGAGCGTTACAACCTTTTGGAAGTAACCTTTCCAATCTCCTTTGCAGGGCTGGTCGCCACCGCTTGTAATCCAGTTCGGACTTTGGTCGTTTTGGATCAGGTTATATTCCTGCGGCATAACCATTCCTCGCAGGAACGTGCACGCCTCATTATCGATTACCGTGGACACCAATGGATATGCGCCTTCTTCATACCAGACCGCACCACATCCGTGATTGTCTGAGGACTCTCCAATATTTGACTCCACGATCATATGACCTTTTCTTAAAGATCTGATGCCTGAACCAGGATGGGAATGGATGCCTGTGCAACCCTCAAAATCAACGATTGCATCCAGCCTAAACAACCATTTGGATGTCGGAACCATGTTGAACATATCAACAACTCTTGCCATCTTCATCGCAGAGAATACACCTTCCCCTACGGCCACATTATATGGAGCAACAGTCCGCTCAAGTTCCCAACGCCATACAGTGGCACCATTGCTACCAGCACAGATGTCCACAGAGTCTTGGCAGTACACTGCCTCGTCTTCGTTCAACTGATGCCCATTTACGACAGCTGAACCGGCGAGACAATAGACAGCGGTGTGCTGGCAATAGATTACCTCTGCTTTTGCGTTCGCCTCCATTTTGTCATGATAAAGCCTTAGTGAATACTGAGATGCCATAATAAATACTCCTTCCGTAATTTTCAAGTTTGTGTCCACTGCATCTGCTCATTACACTGTTCTTACCATATATATATATATATATATATTAGCGCTTTCTGATTGAGATTGTCAACAGTTCGTTGAAAGAATGTGTTTCTTTTGATGAAAACACCAAAAGAATAAGGTATTAGACATTAACTTACTGTGAAACCTCCCCGTATGGGAGCGTAAAGAGGGTATAGCTCCCCCTAATCCCAAATAGCGGGATGATGATTCTATGATTTGTACGATTCGCTTTGTGCAGTACTATAGTGGTCCATGACAGAATATAATGGCGGATGCTGCAAAGCGATTCCCCCACCAATGTTTACTGGACAAAGATTTTATCCATTTTTTGTACCCGTTATGGTGGACCGCCTCCACCTATCCGCCCCGGCTCTATCATGGTAGAATGGGCTTGTATTTCAGGGCGGAGCAAGTTAGGGCGGAGTAAGTAAGGGAGGACTGGCGAGGAAAGGGGGCGTATTATGCCCTCCGCCGGACTGAGACGGCCTGGAAGCACAAAATACGATGGCAAAGAAGACTGCGAGTTCCCCCACAGGGGCGCCCGCAGTCTTTTTTTGCCCAAAAAACTGAGAGGAGAAAAAGGTTGAAACATTGTAATTTAAGCGCCACTGCCCCAAAGGGCGCACAAAACCAAGCCCCCTGAAAGCGGGCAAAAAAAGTTATGCTCGAAGTTTAGGGGGTTGGGGGCGCAG
>CAJTGJ010000047.1 GCA_910575695.1 Oscillospiraceae bacterium
CCGGGCGGGGAGACGGCATTCACGCTGCGCGCGCATACCGTCTCTCCGCTCGGAACACAGGTGGATAAGCCGAGTTTAGCCGGGTTGTGTCCAGCCTGGGAAATCCTCTGATTTGCTCCTGTTTCCTTGACTACAGCTTGTCTCCTTTTACACAAAATTTTCTGCCGGGCCCAGGGCCGGGAGCACTTCTTCCGTCACCCAGTCGGTAAAGGCTTCAGCTTCCGGCTTCTTGCTCTGGAAGATGGCGCGGTAGAGGTTGCCTTCGTTGACCCAAAGCATTCCTTGGGTGCCGCTCTTGGTGGGGGTGTCTATTGTAGTGACCCCCTCCGGCTTCAATCTATTCTTGCAGACTGTGGCCCTCAGCCCCAGCGGTTTGCAAATATCCGCCAAACAGAACCACGGCTCTCCGTCGATTTCTACGGCCCGGATTTTGCCGAACTGCTCATTGTTGAAAATTTGGAGGTCGTTCATGCCGTCGCCCTCCTCAAGTCCACGCAGGCGTAGATGCACAGCCGATTCACGGTGTTCACCGCAGCGTGGTCAATCAGCACATTGCCCAGGGCCTCCATGATGGCCTTGTCTTCTCTACCAATAACCACCTCCTGGTCTGGCCCAATTAGGATGGTAAAGGTGGTGTCCTCCGCCATCACGGCGGCAAGTTCTTTGATTGTCATTTTTTGAAAAACCTCCTTTTTCTTCTTGCGCGGAGGTCCCCTGCGTGGTATACTGAGGTATCCAGTGGGGGAGACCTGCTGGTGGTTTTGAGCGCTCACATCTTCTTGTCGGGAGGGGTGGGCGCTCTCTTTTATTGGCTGGATTCTTCCTTCGCTATATCAGCGCGTATCAAGCCCTTGATATAACCCTGCTTGCTTGGAACCTGGGATAACTTTTTCAACACATCCTTGTCGGTATTGTGGTTCAGATTCATCACAATTCGGGTTGTGTTTTCGGCTACCCATTTTTGATGTGATTTTGTCTTTCCCATTTCCGTTTTGAGCAGGGGCGGCAGTGCCGCCCCTTTTCTCAGTCCTCCAATGTGTTCTGTAAGTCGGTCAAAAGCTCTTGTAACATTCCTCTCATGGTCTCAATGTCCTTTGCGGCAATCGCTTTCTTGAGCTGTGCAATTACCAACCGAAGGAACCCACCAAACTGCTTATCTGTCTGGCCCATGCGTACACCCTCCTTTCCTTTGTGGTATTATCATTATACCATGGATGTACATCCATGTCAATAGATTTTTCAGAAAAATTTCTCCATACATTGTAGACAAAGTGTGAATGGTGTGGTATTTTGTAGAAGGAGGGGATTTTATGTATTGTCAAAAATGCGGATCTGAGATCCCGGCAGGTGAGGCCAGGTGCCCATGCTGCGGGGCGTTGCGGGACGGCCTGAAGTTCTGCCAGCACTGCGGGGATGCCATCGATAAGGAATGCATTGTCTGCCCTAAGTGCGGGAAGCAGGTTTCCGATTTAAAAGGCACACAGCCGCAGGTCGTCATCAATAACGCCAACAACAATACAAATGTAAACAGGAATACAGCTTACTCCTATTCCCGCAGGCCTGGGGCTGAAAAAAATAAGTGGGTGGCGTTTTTTCTGTGCCTGTTTCTCGGTATTTTTGGTGCCCATAAGTTCTACGAAGGAAAAATTGGAATGGGCATCGTTTACCTCTTTACCGTTGGTTTGTTTGGTATTGGTTTGATTATTGACTTTATTTTAATCCTCCTGAAACCAACAATATACTTTGTGTAATGTCACATTCCCAAGGGGTTTTTCAAAAAACCTCGCAAATCATAAGATATAATAGGTAAGCGAGGTGCCATAAATGAAGGACCGTCTTTTGAAGCTCCTGAAAACCGCCGCCATCGCCTTTCCGATGTGGTTTGTCCTAACCTTGCTCCTTGTAGGGGTTGGCAGCTCCACCGGCCTGGATGAAAAAACAGGGTGGTTCTCCGCGTTTTCCGTACTCTCGCCCATATGCCTTGCCGTTATTTATGTTGTCTGGGCGCTCAAAAAAGAAAACGCCCCAAAGCCGCAAAAGCGGCCCATCAAAGCGCCCCCGTCAGAAAAACCAACATTCCCGCCCACCGGGGATAAAAAGCTGGATGCTGCAATGGCCGTCGTAGACGCCATGGATGGCCACGACTTTGAGCAGTTCTGCGCTGAGCTTCTGGAGCGCTGCGGCTATCAAAATATCCATGTGACCAAAGGGAGCGGGGATCAGGGCGTCGATATTATCGCGATAAAAAACGGTGTGCGCCATGCGTTCCAGTGCAAGCGGTATTCCTCTAAGCTGGGAAACAAGCCCGTGCAGGAGGTGCATACTGGAAAACAGTTTTATTCCTGCCAAAAGGGCATAGTCATTACCAACAATTATTTTACTCGGGGGGCCGAAGACGCCGCCCGCCGAGTTGGTGTTGATTTGTGGGACCGGGATACCCTGATCCGAAAGATGGGGTATCGTGTCCCGGAAAAACAAGGCGTCACAAATTGAAGCCAGCCTCCGCTATGATTGGCGGAGGCTGGTTTGCCTTTACAGCACCTTATAAATTTTCCGCTTGATATTCCGTATCCGCCGGTTCACCGTAGATTCGGACATATTGAGCGCGTTCTGTATCTCAACGATAGACTGGGCCCTGACCCGAAGGTCAAAGACGGCCCGTTCCTCGTCCGAGAAATTGCACTCCCGGCGGAAGCGTTCACACTCAGGCCCGGTAAACTCGGTCTTGATGTTCACTTCTTCTTGACCCGGGAACCCTTGGATTTAGTCTTGCTGGTTTTCTTGCGCACCCGCGCCACGATCCGCGCCATTATAGATCCCTCCCGTATTGTCGCCCTGGAAAAGGTTGGCGTTGCCGCCCTCACCGCTGTCCACAATGTATGTGTCGAATTGGCTCCATTGATAAGATATGGTAAATGTTTGTTCCGGCCAAGGCGATCACCAGCACGGCGATCACAGCCAGCGAACCGATCAGCAGCCTGCGCAGAAATCTGTTCGTTTCCTTGAGGTCCGCGTACATCTCCGAAGCCAGCGGGGTCAAATTTTTATCATCCATATTTTCACGCCCTTTCACCCTAATGATATCAGATTCGGGGCATAATGCAAGCTGTTTTTAGTCCAGCTTCCCCAGCCGGTCCAGGGTAGTCATCACCCGGCAGTAGTCCTCGGACACATTGAGGATATTGTCCTCCAGGCTGTCGGGATCCGGGTCGCTGTGCCCCCTGAGCGCCCCGCGCTCCATCAGCTTGCGGATGGTGGGCTTGTAGCTGTCCGCCACATCGCCCAGCCGCTCATAGTAAACCATATCGTCCTCCTCCTTCGTGTTGCTGTCGTTGCTACCGTCCACCGCCGGGACGGCCTCGGCCTTGAGATATGCCGCGCTGGCGTACCCGGCCAAGCTTCCGGCTGTCACCAGCAGCCAGTTCACGCCGCTGTAATAGCCGTCGCACACCGCCCGCGTCCCGGCCTTCAGCACCCCCAGCACAGCCTTATCCGTGCTTGCGCCCGCCCGGACGTTCAGCCCATTCGCCGCCGTTACGGTGTACGTCCCGGCCTTTGCGGCGTCGTACCCGCCCGCAGGCTCCAGCGCCGGGGCGGCAGGCTTCCGGCCCATTGCCGCCGCCACGTCCGCCCGGAAATCGTCCATACTCTTGCCGTGCTTTGGGAACCAGTGGAGCACGTCCCCGTGGTTGGAGGCCACGCCCCGGCGGTAACCCTCCTGGTGGCAGATCACCACGCCGTCCGCCAGCGGGTCAAGCCCGTACTCCTTGCACAGCATGGCGGTGAGCTCAACAGCGGCCTGATACGCCTGCTTGAAATAGGCCGGGTCAGTCAGTCCGTCCTCGCAGATCTCAAAGCTGATGTGCGTATCGTTGGCGCTCCTGCCGCTGGTGCCGGTGCCGCAGTGCCACCCCCGATGATTCCACGGAAGCGTCTGCACCGCCGCCACGCTGCCGTCCGCCAGCTTCCCGATGAAGCCGTGGACGCAAGCGTTGGTGCCCGCCCGGTTCCAGTCGTTCCGGTTGTTGTTTGTGCCCAGCGCGGCCAGCAGCCCCGCCAGCACGGACGCGGATGCCACCAACGGCCAGTTCACATCGCCCATAGCCATCGCAGTGCCGATGGTGGCCACCGCGGTCTGGGCCACCGTCTTGACGGCACGTACCAGCGCGGCGCGTGTCCATTTCTTCATGTAGTTGTTCATCTTATGTACTCCTTTCACCTTTTCAAAATTTCACAAAAATCCCCGCCACCTCATATTGAGATAGCGGGAATTTCGATGTATTCATTTCCCCAGCGCCGGGGTATCAAAGAGGCTCAATTGCCCTTCAAGCTGCTTGTTGAATGACACAGGGACGGGGAAGCCGCAGGTTTCCAGCGTCTCCTTCATCATCATACCAACCTGAGTTGGAGTGCTGCCCATATCTAACATTACCCGCCGGGCCAGCCGCATGAAGCCTACTGCGCTGCTGAACGTCACGCCGTCAGGGAGGGCGGGGGACCGGGGCGCGGTCAGGGCCTGCCGCATTTCCTCGAAAGCGGTAACGTAGGCGGCGGTGAACAGAACGCCTTTCTTGCCGGTGGTCTTGTTGGCAATCATGTCGCAGCCCTTTTTGGTAATGAGGAAGTTCGGGCGGGGCTGGTTGTTCCCATCTAAATAGGTGCTTTCGATAAAGAAATCGCCCTGGGCGATTTCGCCCTCGGCTAAGTAGTCCGCATACTGCCGGATAGATTTCAATAGGGCATTGTGCTCACGCTCCACCATCTGCGCCACGTCCCGGCTGTCAATGACCTGCTTGCCGTGGAAGTCCTGGACCTTCAGGCCGTTCATGCCCGCACCTCCGCTTTCGCCGCGCGGTAGCCTTTGGCCTTGCCGTAGTTGAAGGCCAGGGCAATCATCTCAAGGGTGTCGTCCGGCGTCGTGGCGGCTCTCGTCAGCGCACAGGCTTCCACGAAGCACAGGCTCATCCTGTTCTTATCGAGCTTCGTCCGCTCGATGTACTTCTTCATCTTCTCGATTTCTGTCATTTTGAAAAACCTCCTTGAAATTCCCCCAGAGGTCTGCTATACTGTCCCCGGAGGCTGATTTTTGGTGGGGCCGGGTTTCCCCGGCCCCTTGGGCCTTACTTGTTAGCCCATGCCGCCTTGAGCGCGGCGTTCAGGCTTTCGTAAGCCCGTCCCTGGTAATACCAGGTTCCGTGGATGCACTTCATATCGGCCTCCTTTCCGTCCCGGTGTCCTACCACCGGGACTTTTTATTGTCTTGGGGTTTCCCCTTGACGATTATAGTATAGCACTTGATTCGTGTGCTGTCCATTGACAGACTGCACATATTTTAAGTGCTATTATTGTCTATTTTTGCACTTGTTTTATGTGCTTTTTTGTGCTATCCTAAGGATGCTCGAGGAGGTGAAGAAATGCCTATAAGGTACAAGATTGATATTCTGGCAGGACTAAAAAAAGCCGGATACAGTTCTACACGTATTCGCAATGAAAAGCTGATGGGGCAGGCCACATTAACACAGATCCGGCGCGGTGAGTTAGTGTCCTGGATGAACATTGAAACGATTTGCCGCTTGCTCAACTGCCAGCCAGGGGACATCATGGAATACGTGGAGGAGGACACCGGGGAGTAATCCCCGGTTTTCCTTTTCACGGAGGTTTCCCAAAAATTTTTCCGCTATCTCAATATGAAGTTGACAAGGTGCATCCGATGGACTTACAGTCCGATTTTCGCCAGCAGGAACGCGATCACCGCCGCGCACACCGCCCACAGCGCCTTTTCCACCAGTGTTTCCCACCGTTTGGCGGGCTTGGCCTCCAGCTCACTGAGCTTGGCATTCAGTGCGTCGTGTTTCTGCGTCAGGCCGTCCAGCTTCTCCAGGATTGCCTTGTACTGTTCCGCCTGAGCGGCTTCCCCGCGCTCTAGGCTGTTCAGGCGGCTGTAAACCTCCCGGTGGGTTTTGCCGTGCTGCTCATTGGCCCGCTCCAGCGCGGAAATGCGGGGCCCCAGCGGGCAGTCGTTGGGGTTGCAGTTTTCGGGCATAATTCATACCTCCTTACTCGTTTACGCCTCCCATTCCCGGCAGTGGGCCCGGGCCCGGACGGTCAGCTTGTTTTTGTCTGCGTATAAAACAAAAATAACATCACCCCCTTTCTGGCCCGGGATCCCCGGGGCCGGAATTGCGCGTCTGTGTGCATGGCCTCAATACTGCTCCCCGGTGATCTCCTCGTACTCTGCGGCAGAGATAACACCCTTTTTTACGGCAACCCGCACCTGGGCGCAGCTCCACAGTTTGCGGTCGTAGTTCTTCTTGATAGTTTCAAAGTTCATGGTATCCCTCCTCAATTTTCGTCAGGCAGGCTGTTCACAGCCAAAAATTCCAGCGCGGCGGCGGTGCGTTCCTCCACCGTAGGCTCGTCCGAATGGGGCGGGTTGTCCTCGAAATGCTCAATGGCGGCAAGCACCTCGCCGTCGGCCATATCGTCGGTGATGGGTGCGCCCTGTCGGATGTACGCGGCCTTTGCCGCCTCAAACTCCATTGCCGTCCCGCCGTTGATCAGCCCTGTGGTGATGATCATTTTCGCCCCGGGGATCTTGACCCACGAATACCGCGCCGCCCACTCAGCAGCGGTGAAGCGGTCCCCTGACGGGGTGAAAATATCGGACTGCTTGTCCCAGATCTGATAACGTGCCATGTAAAAAACTCCTTTCGTTGTTGGGCAAAAAACCGCCCCCGTTTCATCGTTGACAAAACGGGGGGCGGTTCGGTATAATAAACATAGAAGGGCGCTGTCACAGCGGTCAGCCCTCTAAAACACAACCAACTTTTACGTTAGCCGCTTGGGAGCCAGCCGAGCGGCTAACACGCTTTCTGGGCCGTGAGAAGCATCAACGCAAGCGCGATGATGAAGCACACGATGTACCGCAGGGCCTTGGCCCCGCGTCCATTTCCCATCCGCATCACCCCCTTTCTCAAGGGAGTGGCTAACCGCCTTTTATGTAACAGCGTCCTTCTGATGGCAGTATACCATCTCGCGCCGTATTTTGTCAAATCCTGCCGCCCGGAGGGGCGGCTTTTTATAGCCAGACGACTGTTTTTCAGATGGAAGACCCAATTGTGGTGCTGTATGCAGCTTTGTCGCTGCCATATGCAACTGCCACAAATTTCCCATCACCGTATGCAATGCCTCTCCAATTGTAAGACAGCGGGAAAAGGGCTTCAATCCACGTTATTCCATCCAAGCTATAGACAAACTTGTCTCCATATGCTACCCCAACAAACAAACCGTCTCCATAAGCAATATCACGACAGCCGGTATTTAATGGCAAGGTTCCTTCATACCATATGTTCCCATCTGTGCTGTAAGCAAACTTTGCGCTGCCATTTGAAAGAGTCATAAACTTCCCGTTGCCATAAACAATACTGTCCCAGTCGCGATATCTAATGATTGTAGTTGCATTCGTCCAGTTGATTCCGTTCGTGCTGTATGCGAAAAATCCGCCTGTGTTTCCGGTTGATGCCACGGCAAATTTCCCGTTCCCATATGTAACACAGCTCCAAATAAGATCTACACCGCTAACTGGAGAAGGGGGCGTTGCACTTGTCCAGTTAATCCCGTTTGTACTATATGCCGCAACCCCACGGCCAACCGCTACAAATTTCCCGTTCCCATAAGTCACACTGCGCCAATCCCCTCTTGAGGGGAGCTCTGACGTTGCCCAGTTAACCCCATCCGCACTGTACATGGATGTTGCACCCAAAGTGCCATTCGGAACCGCCACAAACTTTCCGTTCCCATAGGTTACACTTGATGCAGACGATGGCAGCTTGATAGCTGTCCAGTTAATACCATCTGTGCTATATGCGGCGGTAATGCCCGTCGATACGGCAACAAATTTATTGCCCCCAAACGACACATCCGTCCAGTTACGGAGGCAGGTAATGTTGTAAGCATCCAAGGCGAATTAGATGTTTCTGTGAATTTCGCTGTCAGAACCCTGTCCGCTGTGGCCGGGAAAATGTAGGTTGTATCGGCACTGACTGTTTCGCCATCCTCCTGCCAGCCTTCAAACTCATACCTATCCGCCGCTTCCGCCACCGCCGCCAGCAAAGTTCCATCTGAGGCCACCCCGCCACCGGACACAGTTCCCCCTGCCTCATCGCTGCTGGACAGGGTGATGGTATACACCCCCTCCGGCACCCCGCCTGTCTCCAGCGCCAGGATGCGGGACGGGAAGTCGTTGGCCCGGATGGGCGCGGTGGTCCCCTCCTTCTCCCGGATGGCGTCCGCAATGGCTTTCAGCTTCGTTTCCTGAACGCTCAATAGGATCCCTCCCAACTGTCAAGGACGGCGGATTGGATGGCGGCGGTCATTTGCGTTTCAGTGACTGCCCCAATATCCCCGGCAGTCGGCGTCCACGTGTCAGGCCGCGCCCCCACCATCACCGCCGTGTAGTCCCCGGCCTGGGGCGCAACCGCCCCGGCGCGTCCATTGAAGCTGGCTACCCCGGCTGTGCCGCCGCCGCTGCCGGTAGGCGGGTCCACCCAATGCGTGTCATAGTCCCCGGCAGTCTTTTTGGACAGCAGCTGCCCCGCGCCGCCGCCGGGAGGCACTCCGCCGGAATCGCCCTTGTCCCCTTTCGGTCCGGGCTCTCCCCTGGGCCCTGCCGGACCGGTTTCGCCCTGCGGCCCAATGGGGCCAGGTTCGCCCCGCTCCCCCTGCGGCCCGGTCTCTCCAACAGGCCCCTGCGGGCCTCGCGGCCCCTGCCGTCCGCCGAATCCGGCGATTTTTACGCCGTCCAAATACAGTCCCATGTGATTCCCTCCTTATTATGCGCGGCAGAACGCCAGCACGTAGTCTTGGTATGTTCTATTGGAATCCGTGTGCCGCACACCCCCGGCAAACAGAGCAAACCCACCAACAGCCGCAGCGCCAGCGCCTTCGCCAACAATGCCTTGACTGCCGCCTGTCCGGACAAGGTACGCGTCATAAACTTCAAACCCTTGTTGGTATTCATATGAGGAGGGCGGATTTTTCCCGCCAGTAAAAATCGCATACCCGTCAAGTGTGGCCCCCACCGGGCCATTGCGCCCCACATTCAAAGGCTGTGGGGTTGTTCGTGTCAAAAACTGGTCGTAGGCATCAACGGCACTGGCAGATGTTGATAAAAAGCCCCCGGCAAACAGTGTATACCCTCCAGCTGTTGCGGCGGCATAGCCTGCCCGGGAAACGCTCATTACTGTTGGGACACTTTTGACAAGGTCTTCGTTGTAAGCGGTTATCGTTTCATAGTTTGCGAACAGGGCATACTTTCCATCTGGCGAAGCTTGAGCAACCGTATTTTGGGCCTGCTTTGCTAATAGGGGCGCAGAGGCCGGCACAACCGTTAAATTGATGGTGTAGCCATATACAGACGAACGATAATTTTTCTCTCCTAAATCATACCCGCCGCCGAACAATGCCAAATCCCCGACAGAAGCGGCTCCAAGGCCCCCGCTTGCCGCGTTTAACGGATGCGGCGAATTCCGTGTCAGCGATTGGTTGTAAGCGTCAACAACGGTAGATGAAGTATAAACATGCGTCGAGATAGAAGCCTTTGGGTCTAACCGGTCTCCGCCACCAAAAAATACCCATTGGCCAAGCGTTGCGGCAGCTAAATTATACCGTCCCTCACTCAGCCTTGTAGGCGTAGTGTGTGTAAGGCTTTCATCGTATGCGTCCACAATATTGGAATTGTAGTCAGTAAGGGGCGTCATATAGGTTGGAACTATATTCCCCCCAGCAAACAGAGCGTAATTCCTTGTGGCCCCTTTTACAGATGCCCCTGCAAGGTCCCCTCTGGCTTTATTCAAATCCGGAGCCACCCCATAAAACTTGATCCAAACTTCTGCCGTCAACTCTGCGCTGTAATTGGATGATACATTGATAACCGCCGTATTGTACTGCGTCATCCCCCGCGCCGCCGTCACTCTCCACGTCCCCTCCGAGGGCAGCTCCATCACCACCGTCCCGGTGGTGGACAGCGCGGAGATCTCCTTGTCGCCGCATTTTGCCGTCACCTGCGCCCCGACCTCCACCTTCACCGTCAGTGTGGCCTTGAAGCTGCTCTCCACCGCCCCCTGAACCCCAAAGATGCTCACGCCCTTTTTGATGTTGGCGGACGTCAGGTTGGTATCGCCCTGGATGGTCTGAGGCCCGGACAGATACTGTCCGCTGGAAATGCTCTTGCTGGACGTGCCGGGGGTAATGGTCTGCGCCCCCAAAGAAGGGATCCGCCCAGACACCTTGCCGGAGGCGGTGTACGCCGTCTTAGGTGTGAGAATATCCCAGGCGTTTGCGGTGGCGTCCGAGGTATCCGCCCCTGTGGAGATCTGCCCGATGTTCTCCGCCATCTGGGAAAAGGCCGCGTCCTGCGCTGTGTCCACTCCCTTGTCAGTGATGGCGGACGCGATCAGGCTTTTCCCATCACTGACAGAGGATTTTAAACCGTCGATGGCCTCCTTCACGGTCTGATCCCCGCTGTAGTTCACATCCTCCGCCGTCAGGGGCGGTTCTTCCTCTGTGGTAAAGGTAATGACGTGGGGTGCGCCGCCCACGCCCTCCCCATACGCAAAGGACGCGCCGCCCTCCGAGGTCACTACGTTCTCCGGGACGATGCCCCCGCCTCCACCCAACTGACCATAGTTTTTCCAGTCAAGGGTCACGCCGTCGAATACATAGATATCATAAGGCACTTCTGCCCCCACACCGTATGCGTCGCCCACCGCCGGGGCGATCACAGCGGATCTGAGCGCATCCTCCGTGTCATAGTGGCCCAGGATGTCCAGGCCCGTCCCCGGCGCTCCTTGAGGCCCCCTTGGGCCTGTCTGTCCCTCCGGGCCGGGTACGCCCTGCTCCCCCTTCGGCAGGCCGAAGGCCAAATTAACCTTCCCGCCCTGCATGGACTTCTCCACGGTGGCGGTCTGGCCGCTGGCCAGCGTCTTTGCCGACACAGTCATCCCCGTGACAGAGGATACCGCGCCGGCGGCCCTGTCAGCCGCCGCCTTGGCTTCGTCCAGATAGCCCTGGAATTCTATCTCCACACCCTGCTTGGCATAGTCTTTCAACAAGGCCCCCGTCATTTTCATGGCTGTCCCCTGCTGCTCCACAACCAACAGGGAATCGTCTGCCAGGTTGGACGCAAGGGGAAGCGCCCCAATATTTTTGTCTGCCATTATTCTACCTCCCTTCCAGCGTTGAGACCCGGCCCTCCAGCTCGGTCACCTTGCCGGAAATGTCTGCCATGATCCGCCGCATCTCCTGGAGCTCCGTTTTCACGCTGTTCAGCTCCTGTTGTAATATTGCTGTGTATTGCTGGACAAACGCCCTCAGAGAATCAATATCCCCGCTGAGCTCCCGGTCGGTGGTGTTCCGGTACGGGTATTCATCCTCCAGCTCACTTTCCCCTGGGGCGGATATGCTCATATAGCCGTTCCCATCGTCCTGGATGGCGGATATCACAGAATAGATACCGCCCACGTCCACCCCATCCCCCAGCTCTGCCGCCGGGTCGATATTGGCGCTGTCCGCCGTGTACGCCTGATACTCATAGCCGTGCACCTGGAGCAGGATGGCGGTCACCATGTCCTGGGTGGCGTAGGGGCACAGGGCGTACAGGTCGTGCCCGCCGTAGGCCCCGGCGGTTACCACTGTCGCGTTGTCCACCTGGAGCGTCACACTGTCGATGGGCGGCCGTTTCCCGTTGTCCTGGAATCCGGTAACATCCAGGCCAACATAGAATTTATCAGACAAGGATCCTCACCCCCCCGAACAAAATGGCGTCCCCGTGCTCCGTAACAAGGTAGTTTGTCTCCGCCGGGAAGGAGATCAGCGGAACAAGCCGCAGTTCCCCGGCGTCGCTGATATACCAGTTCCCGCCGTGGGCGGCGGCAATATCCCGCAGGGCGTCCCGGCGCATATACTCCCCCGCCGGGTAAGCGTTCATTTGGTAGGAAAGATACACATTGCGCTCATCCAGCTCCACCTCCATGCCTGCGGCGATGTCCCGCACCGCCGCCTCCATGGCGCAGGGGAACGTGAAGCCGGAACGGGGCGTCCATGGAAAGTCCGCTTTCAGCATGGCGTCATAGGCTTCCACCGACCAATATCCATCGTCATTCGTGCGGCGGTTGGTGAAGAACACCCCCTTGGGGAGCCATTCCGCCGTCTGGACGCCGTTGGTGAGGTGGATATACCGCTTGATTACCGCCCCCCGGGGGATATCGTCCGCGTACAGCTCCATGGTGAGGGTGGCGGACATGGCGTTCCCGATGCTGAAACTCTCAAACAGGCTGGATTCCACGGAATGGCTCACCTCCGCCTCCGGGCCGTACCATACGCCGTTGATGTCAAACGCGTATTCCCGGCGGGTGCCGGTGTCCTGGAGAAGGGCTTTCCAGAGGGCGCTTGTCTCTTGCATGGGTTAAACCTCCGTAATTGTAAACGGGTCTGATTTCCAGGTAAACTCATCATCCCGCCTTGTGGTGGTCAGGCTAGCGTTGAAATTGGCGCAGTAAAACTCCTTTGTCATCTGGCCGTGCAGATCCATATAGGTGGCCCAAAAGGTGGTCATGCTCAGATCATCGTCCAGCCGTGCCAGCTCCGCCCGCGTCAGCCCCATGACCTCATAGGTGATCTTCCGTTTTGTCCCGATCTTGTCCCGGCGCAGACGCCCGTCTTTTGTCCGGGTGCTTTTGTCGCTGTCCAGGTCGCTGCGGCCCCACCCGTACCCGGTATTTTTGATGAACCGGGAATAGTCGTGCCCGTTGATAATCAGTAAGTCCATGCGCCCTCCTATCCCAGCAATACCGGCTTCCCGGTAGATCGTGTCATAGCGTTGATGTGGCGCACCGTGTTCCGGGCCACCACCTTCCCGTCAAGGACGCTCTCCACGGTGATGTTGATATCGCCGCCAAACCCGGAACGGCCCAGCACGTTCTCCACCGCCTGCTCAATGGTTTTGAGCGGGGCCTCAATGTTCATGCCGCTGCGCTGGTCGCCCAGGATGGCGGCAAACTGCTGGTTGGGCGGGATCACCGCGCCGTTGGCGAGGCGGGGGAGCCCCGTGGCTGAATATGTCTCGGGGAGGGCATAGCTTCTGTTTGCATAGGAGCGCCCACCCATTGCCATCATTGCGCCGCTTGCCGCCCCCTTGAGGCTAAGTGCGTTGGCAATCCTGTTTTTTGCAGAAATTGCCCAACTCGTAATGGACGGGAGGGCTGTTTCCATTCCCTTTTTGACGCCGTTCATGATACCAGACCCGATAGAATCCCAATTGTGGTTCTTCAACCCGTCCATTTCTTGCGTTATTGTTCCTTTGACACCGTTGAACTTTGTTTTGGCGTCTTTGTCGATATTATCCCAAGTTGTGTTGAGGTTGTTCTCTAATGGCTTAATGCCGTCGCTTATCCCTCTTTCAAGTCCAGAGCCAATATCTTCACCATACCCAGGCATATCTTCCGACATTTGTTCAACTGTTCCGCGGACACTGTCCATGCGTTTTTCAAGCTCTACGCCTACGTTAGATTCCGGTTTTGAGAGATTAGTAAGCGAAACGGAATATGCATCAATGGTGTCGCTCAAATCGTTATAAGCAACTATCGCGGCTTCACGCGCCCCAGTTGCTGCTTCCATCGCTTCTGTTTGCTTTTTTTGTTGGGCTGTTAACTCGGAATGCTTTTGCAGATCCCACCACGGCGTACTGGTAAGCTCTTTTTCTGTTTCAGTAAGCGCCTTTTCTGCGTCGTTAACACTTCTTGTTGCCTTTTCTGCGTCCATCACAGCTTGGTATCTATCTTTATAGGCTTGTATCAACATTTCTTGCAGAGCGGCAGTTTCCGCTTCCTTTTGAAGTGACAGAATAAGTTGGTCTGTTGCCTCTTTTGTCTCCACAATACGTCCTGTCGTCTCATCAATCGTAAGATGCAACCCATCAAGGCCCATACTGTTCAGCAGGTCAACCTTTGTCGCCATCAATTCAAGCTCTTGTGCCGACGCATTGGCATTGTTATTTATTTCATATATCTCATCAGCAAGAGCTTGTGCCGCTCCAACATCCGCAAGAGAGCTGCCCAACCTATCCACATTTCTTGCAAGGGTTTGCAATGCATCGGACGAACGCTTGGAAGATTCTTCGCACTCATTGATGATGTCCGTCATCATCTGGAAATCTTCAGTTGCCGCATATGCAGATTCACCTGCTGCCTTGATTCCGGTTATTTCGAGCACAATACCAGCGACAAGGCCAATAACCGCGCCAACGCCAGCCCCGACAGGGCCACCACCAACGGCAAAACCTATTCCGGCCCCAGCAAGCGCCGTACCAACAATTGTCATGAGTGCACCAGCTATATCTAAACCACCTGTTATTTGTGACACAACCCCCTCTAAGGCAAGTGTCAAACCAACTCCAAGCACAGCCCCGATCGCAGCCCCTGCGGGGCCGCCCAGAACAAATCCGATGCCCGCCCCAGCAAGTGCGCCGCCGATCAGCCCAGTGACAACATTTTTGAAATCAGTCCCATTGACAATGATATCTTTGATGGAATTAACCACAAGGGTAATGCCGACGGCAACTGAAATTCCGCCAAGCAGCCCTTTCAAGGCCATAGATACGAGAGAAGCCGCGCCGCCAGCCGCCCCACCAGCGGTGATTGATTCCGCGATTTTCTTTATCAAATTCCCCGCAATTTCCTTGCCGATAGGCGCAAGCACCTTGCTTATCAACAGCCTCACGAGTTTTCCGCCAAAGAATATTGCAGCGGCAATCAGCGTCCCGGTGTCTGCGTTTTGGATGAAACCGCCAATCAGTTCAACTGCGGCCCCAACCATTTCTTTAAGTGCACTGGAAATTGACTGGATTACACCAATCCAGTCAATATTGTTCAGGAACTTGGCGATCTGCCTCCCAATTCCATCCCAGTCAATCCTGGCAATAGATTCCTTCATAGAATCAACGAATCCCTTGATGATGTTGCTTGCCGCCCGCGCGAGTTCCGGCATATCCAGTCCAAGAATAAACCCCGCGAACGTTTCCAGGGCTATTTTGAAATTTGCCCGCAGCAGACGCCCGAACTCATACCAGTCGATTTCGTAGGCCAGGCCATTGATAAACTCCGCCAGTTTGTTCCCAAGGTTTATCCAATCGAACCCATAAATAAAAGAGGTCAAAAAGTTGAGCCCCAGATTCAGACCGGCCCCCAAAGTACGTCCCCAAAGCTCCCAGTCGATGGCGTTGACCAGGCCATTGAACGCATCCGCAAGCTCTTCGCCAAGCAGCTTGACCCGATCCAGTACGCCAGGAAAGGTGAACGCATCGTACAGCTTCTGGTTGAAATCGTTGAAATTAGCCGCAAAATCCAAGAGAGCCTGCTTGAATGCCGGCATTGCCGCCAACATATCATCCAGCGTCTTAATAAAAAGCTCGCCTAAAGAGCCAATCGCCTCAGCTAATTGGTTGGTATCCTCGATTTCAGATTCAAACGATGGAATTTCTGGAATAGCTGTGTCAATCCCGCCGCCTCCGCTCCCACCGCCTCCCGCGCCGCCCACGCTTCCAGCCGCGTTGTCCGCCAGGATGTTCAGCTCGTCGAACCCGGCCAGCACGCCCTTCATGTCCTTCGCGGTCTGCTTTGCCGCGTCCCCGGCCCCCTTTGTGGCCTCCGCCAGCCTGTCCGTCGCGCCGGCGGCGGCTCCGGCGGACGACGCGATGCCGGATGTTGCTTTTACCTCTGCGGACTTGCCGAACAGCAGGGCCGTCACCTGGGCAAACACGGTAGCCAGCTTGGTGAGCGCGGAAATAATGGCGTTGATGCCGGGGAGCACCGCCTGGGCAATAGGGATAAGGGCATTGCCCACCGCGATGCGAAGCTGGTCAAAATTGAGCTGCAGAATGCGGATCTGGTTTGCGAAGCTGCCGGACGTGCGGGCAAAATCCCCCTGGGCGTCCGTGGTGACGCCGAGCAGGTAGTTGTACCGCAAAAGCACCTGCTCTGACTGGGACATGGCGTTGTAGCTTTTGGTGATGCCCTGGGCCAGAGCGTAGGCTTCCAGGTTTGCCACGCTCATGTTGATGCCGAGCTGCTTCAGCGGTTCGGTTTCCCCGCTGATCCCGGAACGGATCTTTTCAAAGGCGGTGTCGGTGTCCAGGTTGTAGAAGGAGGCCAGATCCCCCGCAAGCCCAGCCAGTGTAGTGGACATCTCCTGGGCCGCGCCGGTTGCCAGCCCGGACGATTTGAGCATAGCGCCCATTGTCCCGGCGTACTGCTTCGCGGACAGCTCGGACAGGCCAAAGGCCTCTGCCGCGGACTTGGCGAATTCCTCGATCTGGGCCGCGCCCTGTCCAAAGGTCACGTCAATGACATTCTGGACTTCTTCAATATCGGAAGCCAGCTTGATGCTTTCCTTGCCGAAATTGATCAGCGCGGCAGTGCCAAACGCCACCGCCACCATACCGCCTATTTTCTTCAGTGTGTTCCCGAATTTGTTGACCGAACCGGTCATTGCGCTCAGTCCCCGGTCAAACGGGCTGTGGTTCAGATCCGCCTTGATGCGGACGGAGCCATCGTATCCAAAGGCCAAGCGATGCCACCCCCTTTTGTGTGGAGAATGGCCCCGCTAAGTCCTTTTGCTCAGCTTTGGGGCAACATGTAGTTATGCGGCGATTTGCCGACGGGTATTGTTTGCGTGAATAAACTCTTTGATTTGGGCGTATTCCCAGCCGCAATCCACAAGCCCGCTCACAAGGCACTCCATAGACTGGATGGCCCTCAGCTCTTCTTGGCTGAAACAGTCTCGCAGGTTTTCTTTTCTTCCGATTCCAAACCGCTCTCGCAGTTTCGCGGCGTTCAGGCCAAATAGTTCCTTGTAAATACAGTTGGTGTAGTTGGAGTAGGCATGGCCGTGCATCCGGGCGTCCTCATTGGACTGCTGGAGGGCCTTGGTCAAGGACTGTCGGACGGCGATGCCCTTCTCTCTTTCAATCCTTTTCCCCTGTAGTGCGGTCTCCATCGCGTTGAACTGCCTGATATAAGCCTCTTTGAACTTCATGGCAAGGTTGCCGGTGTATCCCATGACCAGGAGCGTGAAACCGTCTCGGGTCATAACTACTGCTTCCTGCTGTCGGTTCATACTGTCGGTGTAGGAGATCGGCTCAAAATTGAGCCGATTAAATTCCGCGCTGCACCCCAACTCTCGAATGTCACGCAAAACGTTTTTGTGCTCTTTCCCAAACGTCTCCGCCACATCCAGGCTCGTACAGATAGCCCGTTCCTCACGTCCAAACTTCTTGATTTCTACCAACATATTTTTCAATCCTTTCTGTTGAATATTTGTTAGTTGGTTCCGAGGAGCCTGTCAAATTCCTCAATTTTGGCCTGCTCCTCCGCCGTGTACTGGCTGGACAGAGCGAATCGGTTTTTCATCCGGATAAATTCCGCGCGTTTCCGTTTGTCCACCTCGGACGGGTCGGTGCTGCGGATCTCTATGACGCCGGAAAACGCGGTGTCTTTCAGGTCGCCCAGCATGGAGACGAACTCAAACCAATGCAGGCGCTCCCGGCTGATGTCGATGCCGAACACCTTGCGGAACCCGGAGACAATGCGGGCGGAATCCCGCTCAAAGCAGTACAGCGGCGGTTCGTTGTCCGCCTCCCCGCTCTGGGGCGGGCTGCCGCAGGACATAAACCAGGACAGCCCGTCTATCGCCATATGGAGGTCGGGCGGGATGCCGTTCCCGTATAACAGGCTTAACGCCGTCCACGTTCTCTCGCTCTCGTCCAGTTCCGGATCGGAGATGCACAGCTGAATCTGCACCCCGATCCGGTAATCGGTGCGGATCAGCCAGCCGTTGTAGTCCTCCGGCAGGCGGTCCAGCATGGCGTTATGCATTTCCCGTCCGGGCCGCGCTGTACTTCTTCATGCGCTGCGCCCGCTCCCTTCCGGCCTCCTCAAAGTAGGGCATGAGCTGGGTGAAAAACTCGTCATACAGCTCGACCCCGGGAAGGATATCCCCGAACACCTTCCTGCAGGTGCCGGGGCCAAAAAAACCGTCCACCTCGTCCCGGATGTCCTCGTGTACGCCGCGCAGCAGGGCGGCGGAGGCCCGCACATAGTCCTCGCTCCCCTCTTTGTGCTCGCTGCCGATTTCCTCCAGCTTCTTCCTGCACTCATCCCCATGCTGCTGAACCCGGTCGATCATGGAAAAGAACCGGTCCGGGAAACTGTTGTCGCCAAAATTGAGGATGATGTAATCGCCGTCGTCGTTGACCTCAATGCGCTTTGCGCCTGTGTTAACGCGGATCCCGGCCATTACGCGCCGCCCCCTTCCGTGAAGGTTTTGGTCTCAGGGTTGAATGTGCCCTGGACGCCGCTGCCCCTCCAGTTAATGGTGTACCCGATGGACAGCGGGTCAGAAGCCGCGCCGCCGTAGCTGTCAATCTGGATGGAGACAGGCTGCTTTGTGGCGGAATAAGTCCCGCCGGTCTGTTTGCCAAAAACGTCCACCAGCACCACATCCGTGTGCGCATCGCTGCCGATGGGCAGGTCCTGGCGCATCTTGTTGATGAAATCAAAAACAGGGTCGCCGTTCACCGCCTGCCCGGTGACGGGCGCGTTGGGCTGGTAGCCGGTCAGCTCCGTGGTGGCGGCATCCTCGTGGATGTACTGCTCCGTGCTGGTCTGGGGGTTGTAGGAGACGGACAGCTCCGTCACGCCGGGGCCGATGATATTGTAGGTCTCCTCCGCCCCCGGCGTGGTATTCATGAACATCTTGAACGCGCTTCTTTTTTCTGCCATTTGGTCTGCCTCGCTTTCATTGGTTGACAAGATATGTCATTCTGAAAAATATTTGATGGTCCTCCCAGCCGTCCTTTATGCGGGCGAACAGGGACGATCTTGTGGTCTGCTCCAGCTCCTGGATCTCCAGGCCCTCGCCGATATCCGGCGTCTGCCCAGCGGCCCAGCTGCCCAAAGCATCAAGCATTTCGTCTGCGTCCAAACGCCCGCCCGGGCTTGACGGCTTGGTCCGGTAGATGATCTTGAATTGATATTCCGCTGTATACGGGCCGTGAATGAACCGCTCCACGACATAGGCGCTCTGGACAAGGGACATGGACATACCGGGAGCGTCCGCGTCCATAAACTCGTAGTCGATCAAATCGATGGAAAGCGGGACGTCCGGGAAGGTATTCAGCCATGCCAGCAGCTTCCGGGATATCTGGTCTTCTTCCTTCGCCGGAACAAACTCAATCGGTTTATCCTCCGAACTCACGTTTCATCACCCTCCCCGCTACACGTTTCCACTTTTCCAGGTTTTGGGCTTTGGACGCTTCAAACCAATGGGACTGCGCTTTCCCGTGGACCGCTTTGCTGATATTCAGGTCTTTGCCGGTAATTACCTTGTCTGCGCCCGGAGCGGCCCACGAACTGCCAGTGTCAGGATCGATCATCAATTTTCCGTAATAGAGGAACCTTGCATATGGGCCGGGATAGATAATCGTATCCTCATGGACGATTACATGATTTGCAAGGGATTTTGTGCGGGCGGGCACAAACGGCTCCGTGTCCTTCGCCATTTGGATGGCAAGGGCGTGTTCCGCGCCGCTCCCAGCAAACCTCATCCTTTTATCAAGCCGTTCCATATCTCTTTTGAACCGCCTGACATCTATTTTAAAGCTCACACCAGCCATCTCAATTCGCCCCCACCTCAAAATGCTGGAGCCCCCCGAAATCCTTTTCGTCAATAGAGCTGATGTCGTACACATGGTTGTACATCATCTCGATAGTCTCCGCATCCAAATCCGGATGCACAGCCTCCCCCTTGATGAAGAAGCAGGAGCCGTCCACGCCGTGGGTTTTGGTGCTGCCGGCAGACATGGTCCAGATGCCGGACTTGTCCTCTGCCCGCCAGAACTCCAGAGGGCCGACGTACTTTTTTGCGGCCCCAGTCACGCCGTCCGATGCCTCCGCGTCGAAAGGGATGTACAGGTTGACCGCGTCCGCGCCCTCCAGACCGCTCTCCCGCACGTTGACGGCCTTTGCGGCCTCCAGCAGTACGCCCCGCAGGATGGTGATATGGTTAATCACAACCGAATTCATGTCCCCCTTGTCGATGTAGATCTCCACGTTGTACATTGTGATCGTGTGGGGGAACATAGTCGGGTCACGGACGGCATTCATGCGGCGGGGAGAGTTCATCCTCTTTGGGGTTGTCATACCGCCCCCGCCTCCTTCCAGGCTTTCCAGATTTTTGGGCCTTGAATGGCGATCCAGTCTACAAGCTCTTCGTTCTGTGCCCAAAAACTGTTCTCTGCAAGGCCGCTTTCGTGCAAAAACGCATGTACAATTTCATGCCTTACAACTTTTTGGCTTTGAATAAGCAAATTTCTTTTTGAGTTTGGATTTTCCGATTCGCCGTTGTATGTCTCTGCAAAAATTTCATGCGTAGTTTCATCGCAAAACCCATCGGCATCTACCATCCGTGGGTCTTCAGAATCGTGACACATTGTGATGGTGTACTCCGTGCCCAAAATATTTACTTTTCTCTGTGTATACATGGATAACTCCTCACTCTGAACATCGGCGCGAAGGCGGGAAGATGGCCCAGGTACAGCAGCAGCGCGTCCCGCTTCCGATTTTCGATATACTCCACGTCAGCGGAGGCCAGGGAGGCGGCGCGGTAGCTCCTGCTCCACCCCCCTACCGTCTCGCTGGAAACGGTCTGCCCGCCGCTGAATGCCGTGGCGGTCATGATCTCCTCATCAAGAAGCGCCTCCGCCACGGCGCACACGGCCTTTTTCACGGCCTCCATCGCCAAGCCGTCCACAGTATCGGACAATCCTTCTGTCGCCGCCCTGATATAGTCAGAGGCCCGCTCAGACAGCCGGGGGAAGTCCTCTTCGGGAACAGCGTTCCCGAAGTAGGTGTTCAGATAAAAATCATAGTCTGCGTAGGCCATCCGGCGGGCCTCCTCTCTTACTTGGTCCGGGATTTCTGAACGTTCTCCTCTGCGGCCGGGGCGGCGGTGCTCTCCGCCGCAACCTTGATAACGGCCACCTCATCCATGCGCTCATAGGAGGGCAGCACGATCTCAGAGGCAAAGATATTGGTGTTTACGGGATGCTCCTCGATGATCCTGGTGATAGCCACGCCGGTGTTGACCAGCTCCACCTCCGCCGTGGGAGACGCGATCAGGTCCGCTTCTTCCGGCGTGGTGCCGTACCACGTGCTGCCCAGGTCCCCGGCGGGAATCATCGCCACGTAGCCGTCCGGCACAAAGGCGTGGGCAATGCCGCTCTCGTCCTTGTACTGCTTGTCATAGATGGCGATTTGAATGCGGGACGTACCGCCTACCACGTTCTTGACCTCATCGTCCGTCAGGTAGCCCAGGGTCAGGCCGCTGGTGGTCAGATACCGCTTTTTTACCGCCTCTGTCTTCGCCAGCATATTGAATGTGGCTGTGTTCATCACGGCGATGGTCAGGTCGGTTCCGGTATTGCTTCGGATTTTGTCTTTTGCCGCCTTGAACACCGCAAAGGGATCCGCTGTGGCGGACGCGCTCCACAGGTCCGCGCCGGACAGCTCGATGTAGTTATGGGACTTCCACGTCCCCTTGGGGTCGTAATTGTAGACATATTCCATGCCGTTTGCCCTGATGGCGATCCCGGCGTTGCCATCCTGGGGGAACAGCAGCTGCATGATCATCCGCTCCGGCACCACATTTGCGCCAGCGATCAGGGTGTTGGCATCGTCAAACACCCGCTCAATGACAGCCCGGGCGTAGGGGTCGTTGGAATCCGCAACACGCAGCAGCTCTTGGCGGTCCTTCTCCTTGATCTTGAAGCCCTCCCGGAAGAACGGCATCTCGGTCTCGATCTTGCTGAAGCCGATGCGATCCCGGAAGGTGGCCTTGGCGTCAAAGGCGGAGGGCATCAGGGACACAGGCAGGCCCTTGGAGCCCTTCAGCCAGCTCAGATCAAGGCCGGCTTTTTTCTTTGCGGGGAACAGCCCCACGCCCAGGTAGGGGATGCTGTTGGAGGCCACCTCGTTCCACTGCGCCGCGATGGCGGCTGGGGTAAAAAACGCTCTCAGATCCATCATGATCCTCCTTACTCTGTGTCGGCGGCGTTGACGCCGATGTTGTCGCGGAGCACAATCCCAGGGACCGCCGTCTTCAGCGCGGCAGCGTCATAGGACACGCCGGCGTGCGTCTCCGCTTTCTTCTGGTCGATGATGCCCCGGACCACCAGAGCGGCGTTGGGGTTCTCCGCGGGATCCACGTCATACAGCAAAATGCCGTTTGCCGTGGCGGAGGCCGTCTTCTTGCCCTGGGTGGTCATGGGTGTGCCCGCCTTGACGGCGTTGTCCTCGGTCACTGTGAATGGGATTGCATCAAAATCGTCTGACGCGAGGATTTCAACGGTCCCGCCCACTTCTGTCGCTTTAAACTTCATGGGTTTTCTCCTTTACAGATAATTTTTCAACACATCATTGGTTGCTCCGGCGTTGGCCGCTCTGGCAGCGCCCATTGCCTTCGCGATCCGGACATTCTCCGGCACATCCTCCGGCGGCTCCCCATGCCCGCCGCCGCTGCCGGACCCGGTGACGAGCCTGGGCGGGGCCTTGTCCGGCGCAAACGCCTCCGGGTCCGCCTCCCTCTGGGCCTTGATAAAGTCGTCCAGGCCGGACAGTTCGCCGTCCTTCAGCTCCAGCTTCTGCTCCTTCAGCGCGGCGGTAAAGGCCCGTTCCGCGCTCTTGGAGCTGAACTTGAGCCCCTTTCCGGTGATGGCCCGGGCGATGGCGTCAGAATAGTCCCTGTCCGCCAGCTGTGTGCGCAGGTCGCCGGTGTCCTTCTCGTACTTGGCCTTGAGCTCGGTGAGCTGTTTCTGCACAGCGGCTGCGTCGCCGTTGGACTTTTTCAGCGTCTCCAGCTCCTGCAAAGTGCCGGGAAGTTTTTCCGCATCGGTGCGGTATTTCTCCACATCCAGCCGGAGTGCGTTGACCGATTCCAGATGCCCGCCGATGATTTTCTCAGCGGCATCCTTCATATGCTCCTCGTCCACACCGGCTGCGGTCAGGATTTCGCGTACTTGTTCGTTTGTCAGTGCCATAAAATTAACTCCTTTTTCTCGGCGGCGTTCTGTGCCGTTCGTTAATTATAAAAACCGCGTTCTGTGCGGGTTTTATCGCGGGTAATAAACTGTTGCTCCGCACGTTGGGCATTCGCATTCTGCCTCAATTCCATCATGTACGTTGGACCAATAATCGGGTATCTTGTACTCCGTGTTGTCAGCCCTGAAAATACAGCCACATTTTTTGCAGGAAAACTCTTTCGGTTTTCTGATGTTTTCGATTTTTCCTTGTTTCAAGATCTCCATGTCATCCTCCAAAAGAAAAGGAGCCAACTACCGAGAAATCCTCGGTAACTGGCTCCTATTGCCCTTCCCCCGCCACAATCGGCGGGGGGCCTGATTTAATTGTCTCCTTGATCTCTATGACCACGTAGCCACCGCCCTTTCGGCGGACTTTGGCATCGTGGCCCCGTTTCAGGATGGTCTCTATGGCTTGGATGGTTTTTTCGTCCACGCTGTATCAATCCACCCCTTCGGCCATGCTCAAAAGCTTCTTAGCTATGGTGGCCTGCATCCTGGCAAAATCCACTTTTCCATCAAAGGTACGCAGTTCCGGCGCATCCTCGTCATACGGCTCTGCCGACGCCAGGGCTGTTTCCAACCGCTCTCTATCCTCTTTTGATAAACTGTGCGCCATATGCTTCAACCCCCTCTAAAAATTCTTCCATGACCGCCATATACTTTCCGATATTCGATTCGTTTATCGCGTCCATAAGCTGTTTTAAGGCAGCGTTGTAGGCCTGTAAAAACCGGAATCCATCGTATGCGTCCGTTTTCACCAGCATATATACGTTTCCAGAATTACCAACAGCCGTTATAGCCTGCATATTCTCGTTAATTGCAAAGGGAACTATATCCGTATGGCTGAATATTTCCCCGCTGGGGTGGTTATGAATGAAAATATGCGGTTTCTGACAGCGCGGCATGACAATCTGCTGTGCGGCCGCATCTCCAACCTTGCGCTCGATCAGCCGCAAATCTGGCGAGTAGACTGCCCCGGCCTCTGTTCCCACCGGCTTGTCCATCACTGCCCGTAACAGGTCTCGGTGAGCCGTCTGCAGCCGTTCTGCCTGCTCTATGCTCCACCCATCCGGTTGGGCCAACGGCACACGCTGGATGGCATCTTCTGTGATCGGGGTGCCCTGATACCCTGTATCCTTCAGTATACCAGATTTTGAACTTTTTTCAAGCAGTTTTGCCGCTTTCTTTGTAGATGCATCATCCACATAGAAGACTTTCATCCTCTCCCTCTGCTCCGGCAGTCCCGCCGCCTTGCTGAACGCCCGATACTTCTCGTTCAGGCGGTGCAGGCGGATGTTCGCGGTGGTGGCCTCATACGTCAGCCCTGCGGATTCATAGGCGGTTTTCAGACGCTTCTGCTTGCGGATGCTGGCCTCGATGCGTCTTTGCGTCTGGGTGGCCTGGTAATCGTCGTACTTCCGGCCCTCGAACACGGTTTTGGGGCGGTTCTCCGGCTTCATGGCCTCCAGCTCGGCATCGGTGTATGTGCGCTCGCTGATGCCCTCTATGAACGGCCAGAAGGAGTGACGCTATCGGCAGTTAGCCCCGCCTATGCCCTGCACATGACCGTAGCCGCATTTTTCAACAAAGTCGGGATAACTGTTCATAGCATCACCACCTTATGCAGGCATTTTTGTCCAACCCCAATATCTAAGCTCCGCTTCACGTCTTGCGATTTTTGCATCTTCCAATGTTTTGAACATACCAACCTGTCTTTTAACTCCATTAGAAGAAATGACAACTCGGTATCCGCCTGTTTTCTTGTGATACCAAACTCCGCTTACACCAGTTGAGCTTGTCTTTTGTGTTCTCCTGTTTTGCATACTAAGGTTTCGCTCCGCAAACCGGCAGTTTTCAGGGCAATAAGGACCATCATTATCAATTCGGTCTAAATCAAGCCCATCTCGATAACCGTGTTTTTGTGCCCATTCCATAAAAGCATCGCCTGTATGAAGCCATTCTTCACATACAAAGATTCCACGTCCACCATAATTGTGATAACTTTTATTGTTTGGGTTAGTACATCTTTGAACCATTGCACTCCATACCCAATAAATTTTAGGCCTTTTTTTCGCCAACTCAATTCCCCCTATTCCAACGGAAAACACGGCCTTGCCACTCGCTGTGTGCTTCAAATCCTAATGGCCCTGGTATATTTCTTGCTCCTAAATGAGCAGTTGTCTCAATAAGGTCAGTCTCCAGGTAGTCCATGGACTGCTCCCGGTATTTCTGGTTGAGCTGGTTGACGCCGGTCATGACCGCACGACGGACACAAACATCCAGCTGTTGTATGCCACCCTTTTCGTACTTTACAACGTTTTTGACTGGATTCCCGTTCTTATCGAACGCCACGCACAGCCCCCGGTCGGCCAGGATCTTCACCTGTTCGGAAATCGCCTGGTTGTAGCTGATGGCCCCGGACTGTATCTGCATCAATGCGTTGTCCAGAGCCCATTGGTACGTCTGAGCGGGCGGTAACATAACCCGTCGCCGCCCTTCCCTCACCAGAAATCCCATAGACTGGGTAATGTTGCGGTAACGGCCTCTGGTCTGCTCGTGGATAGCATATATGTCCTCGTGGCTTATAAGCTGCTCCGGGGCCGTCACCCCGGCAAGATCGATCATCCCAGTATAATATTGCTGATTACGGGCCACCACATCGTCCAGCAGCTTGTCCAGCTTTTCCGCGCCGATTTCTGTGGTCTCTCGGATGGCCTTTTTGATGTCCTCCAGATCAATCCCGTGGGCACGCAGGGCACGAATGTCCTGCACCGTGACCTCGTTGAGCTGATCGCTTATTTTCAATCTTGAACAAATTTCGCTTAATAGTTTTAATTCAAGACCTCTAAAAAGTTCCGCTAATTCTTCTGGTAGCGAATCCAATACAGAGGGGCTAAAACGGATATTTCATCCGTATACCACCCCCAGTCTGCCCAAGAGTTCATCCCCCGTTATACCCTTATTTACATAGTTCCAGATTCTTGCATGTGTAACGCCTAGATAGTGTCTACACAAGTTTGACATAGGTGGTAAAATAGAAGCAAACAAAAGAAAGAAGAGGAATAAAAAATGGAAGCATCGTATCACCGCCATGATATAAGTGACGAAGTATGGGCATTGCTGGAGCCGCATT
>CAJTGJ010000048.1 GCA_910575695.1 Oscillospiraceae bacterium
CGGTGATCGAGTCCTTATCCGTCACTGCTGCATTGGTGTCGATCGCGGCATTGGCGGTGACCATCAGGCTGAAGGTCATCATCAAAGCCAGCACCAGCGCGAGAAACTTCTTTAAATTTCTCATTGGATTTGTTTCCTCCTTGTTTATTTTTGCCGCTGGGAGGAACTTTCCAAGGGAAAAAGAGGGGATAAGCCATCCCCTCACCAGCCCCGGTTGTCCAAACCGCGTTTCTGTGCTAAAATATGCTCAAGCCCGTCAAAAATCTTCCGGAAAGCAGGTTGCCCGCCATGCCTCAACACATACTGGTCGTAGATGACGAAGCCGCCATCGCCGATCTGGTGGAGCTCTACCTCGCCAACGAGGGCTTCACCGTCCACAAATCCGATAACGCCGCCGATGCCCTGGCCTGCGCGGATGCCGTCCCGCTGGACCTGGCCATTTTAGACGTGATGCTCCCCGGCCTGGACGGCTTCGCCCTGTGCCAGCGGTTCCGGGAAGCAGGGATGCTGTTCCCCATCCTCATGCTCACCGCCCGGGTGGAGGACATAGACAAGATCACCGGCCTCACCCTGGGCGCGGACGATTACATCACCAAGCCCTTCAACCCCCTGGAGCTGGTGGCCCGGGTGAAAACCCAGCTGCGCCGCTGCACCCGCTACAACCAGCCCGCCCAAGGCTCCGCTGTGCCGGACAAACTGGACATACGCGGCCTGCAAATCTCCCAAGCTACCCACAAATGCACCCTGTTTGGCGAGGAGCTGTCCCTCACCCCGCTGGAATTTTCCATTCTCTGGTATCTCTGCCGCCAGCGCGGCCGGGTGGTGTCCAGCGAGGAGCTGTTTGAGGCGGTTTGGGGCGAAAAATACATGAACAGCAACAACACTGTCATGAGCCACATTGCCCGGCTCCGGGAAAAGCTCCACGAGCCCAGCCGAAGGCCGAAATTCATTAAAACCGTCTGGGGGGTGGGCTACACCATTGAATAAATTCGACAAACGGATGTCCCGCCAGCTGTGGATGCAGTATGTCATGGCCCTGCTGGCCTGGGCTTTTGCGGTACTCCTGACGGCTGTACTGCTGTGGGCCGTCTGCCGGAATTTCCGGTGGAGCTTTCCCCAAGGCCTCTATGGGCAGCTTTCTCAAAACGCGGTGTTCCTCTCCTTAATGGCGACGGGCGCGGGCTGGCTGGTGCTGAGCTACCGCTTTCTCGCCCGCCCCATGCGGTACCTGAACGCTATGATAGACGCCGCTCAGGCGCTGGCCCATCCCACCGACATACCCATCACCCTGCCAGCCGCCCTGGAACCGGTGGAAAACCAGCTCAACCTGGTCCGGGAGCGGGCCCTGCGGGACGCCATGGCGGCGAAGGAGGCGGAACAGCGGAAAAACGACCTGGTGGTCTACCTGGCCCACGATCTGAAAACCCCGCTGACCAGCGTCATCGGCTACCTCACCCTCCTGCGGGACGAGCCGGACCTGTCCCCCCGGTTCCGGGCCCGGTACACCGGGATCGCCCTGGACAAAGCGGAGCGGCTGGAGGACCTTATCAACGAATTTTTTGACATCACCCGGTTCAACCTCACCCACCTGGAGCTGGAAAAGCGCCCCATAGACTTGTCCCGGATGCTCCAGCAGGTCGCCAGCGAATTTGAGCCCCAGTTCGCTGAACAAAGCCTTACCTGCGCCCTGCGCCTTCCCCCGGCGCTGGACTACGACTGCGACCCCGACAAGCTGGCCCGGGTATTCGACAATCTTCTCCGCAACGCCTGCCATTACAGCACGGCGGGCGCCGAGGTGGAGATCGCCGCCGAGGTGGAGGAATCCGGCATCGTCCTCACCTTCACCAACCGGGGGATCACCATTCCCCCGGAAAAGCTGGGCCGCATTTTCGAGCAGTTTTTCCGCCTGGACAGCTCCAGGGCCACCCGGACAGGCGGCGCGGGCCTGGGTCTGGCCATTGCCCGGGAAATTGTGGAGCTTCACGGCGGCGCCATCTCCGCCCAGAGCGCGGACGGCGTCACCACCTTTACGGTGTCCCTGCCGAAATCGTAAGAAAATTACAAGATTTTCACAGGGATATTTCCAGATACCCGGCGCTCCGGTCTGATATAATACGGACAGACAAGGAGGCTGACCGAAATGCATGATTTTATCGACACCATCCAGCGCAAGCTGATAGAAGCCGCCCCGCCCGCGCTGGCGGTGATGGCGGTGGGCGGCTTGATTCTGGCCCTGCTGTACTGGGCGTGGTATGGGAAGGCTATGGACGCTTCCCCGGGAAAAAAGCCCTCCAAAGGGCAGCTCGCCGCCGCACTCCTGCTCCTGTGCTATCTGGGCGGGCTGGCTGCCGTCACCCTGATGCGCATGAACAGCGGCATCCGGATGGACATACAGACCCGGCCCTTCCTGGCGCTGATGGAGGCGTGGGGCGCGTTCACCCTCCAGGTCTGGCTGAACCCCCTGCTGAATATCGCCATGTTCGTCCCGCTGGGCGTCCTGCTCCCCCTGGCGGTGCGCCTGTTCCGGCGGTGGTATTGGATGCTGGCGGCGGGGGCGGGCGTTTCCTTTGTGATTGAGGCGCTCCAGTACATCCTCAAGCGGGGGCAGGCGGACGTTGACGACCTCATCTGCAACACCCTGGGCGCGATGCTGGGATACTGCCTGTGCATGGCCGTGGCCAGCCTGCCGGAGAAACGGTGGAAAGCCACCGCGGCCTATGCCGTGCTCCCGGTCCTGTCCGCCGCCGCGCTGGCGGGGGTGTTTATCACCTACCAGCTCCAGCCCTACGGCAACCTGACCAACGCGCCGGTTTTTGCCGCCAACGTCCGGCACATCAGCTGGGAGCTGGTGTGCGAGCTGCCCAGCCAGCCGGAGACCGCCGGGGTGTACTGGGCGGAGCCGTTCACCAAAGCGTCCGGCGATGAATTTGCCCAGGCCTTTGCCCAGCGCCGGGGCGTAGACCTTTGGAGCGCGGGTTTTGACATTGACTATTACGATAACTCCGCGTACTATTCCGACCACCATACGTTCATGCTTTGGCTGGACTACAATGACCGCTCCTACCAATACAGTGATTGCCGGGTGGACAGCTGGGGCGAAGAAAACTGGAGCACGGCCACTGAGACAGAACTGCGCGAATACCTGGCGGGCCTGGGCATCGACGTACCGGAAGCCGTGGAGTTCCTTGACGAAGGGAAGGGCAAATACATCTTCCGCGCCCTTTGCGTGGAACAAGACGGCATTCTGATTGATGGTGAATTGACCTGTCAAGTGGCCGGGGACGGCCAGGTGTACCAGGTGGACAACGCCCTGTCCGCCTGCACCCTCCACAGCGAGGTCTCCGTCATTTCTCCGGAGGAAGCCTACAGCCGCCTGTGCGCGGGCTGGATCAACCGCCCGGAGGCGTATTACTTTGAACACTCAGATGCTGGGGAGGTCCGGGTCACCGCCTGTACCCTGGAGTATATCGCGGACACCAAGGGCTTCCGCCAGCCCGTGTACTATTTCACCCTCTCAGACGATTATGACGAAGCCCTTCGGGGCGGCAGCGCCTGGCGGGTGTTTGTCCCCGCCCGGGCATGACTGAAGTGAGGCCCGCCGGTTATCCGGCGGGCCTTGTCTGTTGCTGGAACCAGCTCCGCACGGCCTCCCGCTCGGAGAAAGGCCGGCGTACGCCGTTTTCCTCGATGTATTCCTCATGCCCCTTGCCCAGCAGGGCCACCACGTCCCCCGGCCCCGCCAGCTCCAGCGCCCGGTAAATGGCCTTCCAACGGTCCGGCACGATCTCCACCGGGATGGCGTCCCCGATGGCAGCGGCAATGTCCGCGCAGATGTCCTCCACCCGCTCCCACCGGGGGTTGTCGGCGGTGAGCACGGCGCAGTCCGCCCACCGGGCGGCGGCATGGCCCATGTCTGTCCGCCGGATTTTGGGTCGGTTTCCCCCCGCGCCGAATACGGCGATGATGTTCCGGGGATGGTACTCCCGCAAGGCGCCCATCAGGGCGGTAAAGCTGTCCCCGTTGTGGGCGTAGTCGATCACCACCGTGAAGGGCGCGGGGACGTGGATCCGCTCCCCCCGGCCCGGCACCACGGTGTGGGCCAGCCCCGCCCGCAGGGCACCGTCGTCCAGCCCCAGCGCCCGCCCCAGCGCCACCGCGGCCAGGGCGTTGTGGGCATTGAAAATCCCCGGCATGGGGACGTGGTAGGGCGGGGCCCCCTGGGCAGTGAGCCGGACGGAGAAGGGGCGCTCCGGGTCCGGCCCCGCCGACAGCGCCCGCACGTCCACCCCCCACCCAAAGCCGAAGGTATGTATGGGCGCGAACTGGGGGACCTGCGCCGCCATGGCGGGCCAGCTTGGGTCGCCGGCATTGCCCACAGCAAGGCGGCACTGGCGGAACAGCGCCGCCTTGCAGGCGCGGTATTCGTCGAAATCGGCGTGCTCCGCCCCGCCGATGTGGTCGGGGGACAGGTTGAGGAACAGCGCCGCGTCAAAGGTGAGGCCGTATACCCGGCCCAGCTTCATGGCCTGGGAGGACACCTCCATCACCACATGGGTACACCCGGCATCCGCCATCTGCCGCAGGGTGCGGTGAAGGGTGATGGGCTCGGGGGTGGTGTTGGGGCTGTCCGCGATGCGAGCGCGGCCGATGCAGGCCCCCAAAGTGCCGATCATGCCGGTTTTGTACCCGGCGGCGGAAAAAATCTCCCGGAGCATATGGGCGGTGGTGGTTTTGCCCTTGGTACCGGTGACGGCGGTCAGGGACAGCCTTTGGGCGGGATGGCCGTAAAATTCCGCCGCCAGCAGGGCCAGGGCGGTCCGTGGGGCATCCACCGCCGCCCCAGGCACGCCGTCTGGCAGAGCCGCCTCTGACAGGGGGCCGCGGCACACCACAGCGGCGGCGCCCCGGTCCAGCGCTTCCGGGATGTAGGCGCGGCCGTCGGTCTTTGCCCCCTCCATGGCCACAAACAGCGCCCCCGGTATGACCTCTTTGGAATCGCAGGTGAGGGTGGAAATGTCCGTATCCACCGGGCAGTCCGCCCCGATGGCTGAAAAAAGCCGGGACAGCTTCATGAAAAAGCGCACTCCTTTCCGATTTGCTGTCCCAGTCTATGGTTTTGCGCAAAAAAACGTCCCTCCCGGCTGGGAGGGGCGTTTTTCGTATTCGGACAATCCGGGGGAATCGGGTTTGCAGGAAAAGGGGGCAGGCCCCTCCCCTATGGCGTCTATGGTCAGAACAGCGGGTAATCAATACCCGGGATTTTCCACTTTGGTATAGGTTTTGGCCTTTTCCTCGCCCCGGAGCACCCGCAGTCCGCCCAAGGCCAGGGATTTCATCTCGTCCTCGCCGGCATAGACCACCACGGGCGCGATGAAAGAGACGTACTTCTCGATCTCCGCCGTCACATACTTAGAGTAGGCGATGCCGCCGGTGAGCAGGATGGCGTCCACCTTGCCGCACACGTTGGGGGCCAGCTTGCCGATGTTCTTGGCGATACCCAAGATCATGGCGTCGTAGATCAGCTTGGCGTGTTCATCGCCGCCTTGGATCATCTTTTCCACCTCGCGGCTGTCGGTGGTGCCCAGGTGGGCCATGAGGCCGCCCCGGCTCTTATACTCCTTCAGGACGCTTTTTTGGGTGGCGTCTGGGGCAAAGCAGGCTGCCACCACGTCGGGAATGGGCAGGCCGCCGGCCCGCTCGGGGGAGAAGGGGCCTTCCTCATCGTTGATGAAGTCCTCAATCCTGCCGTTGTGGTGGAGGTTGACGGAAATGCCGCCTCCAAGGTGGGCCACGATGACGGTGATATCCTTGTAGCCCTTGCCCTGCTCTTTGGCATAACGCAGGGCGGCGGCCCGGGTGTTCAGGTTGTGGCCCATGCCCTTATGGAACATATTGGTCACACCGGTGATCTTGTTGATGGGCAGCAGTTCCTCCACTGTCACGCCGTCGTAGATGTAGGCGGGAATATGCAGCTCATCGCTGATGGCCTTGGCAATCATGGCCCCCACGTTAGAGGCGTGTTCATTGCGGGGCTTGTTCTTGAGCTGCCACACCATGTCGTCGTTGACCTCGTAGGCGCCCGCCTCGATGGGGGTGAGCAGACCGCCCCGGGACACAATGCCGGACAGGCTGTCCAGAGCCACGCCGTGGTTCTCCAGCGTCTTGACCACCAGTTCCTTGCGGAACTCATACTGGTCGGCCACATGGTCGAAGGGGGCCAGCTCCTCGGGGGAGTGGACAATGGATTCGGTGAACAATGGGGTCTCGTCCTCAAAGACGGCGATCTTGGTGGAGGTGGAACCGGGATTCAAAATCAGCAGCTTTTCCATAAAGCGTTTCCCTCCTTATCGGGCCGCGGCGGCGGAGATGACGATGGACAGGTACTTTTCCAGCGGGGAGGAGCCCCGGCTGGTCATAACGATGGGGCACTTGGCGCCCACGATGAAGCCGGCCATCTTGGCCCCGCAGGTGACGGTGAGCATTTTGCCCATCAGGTTGCCCGCGTGGATGTTGGGAGCCACCAGCACGTCGCAGTCCCCGGCGCAGGGGCTTTCAAAGCCCTTAAAGTCAGCGATTTCCTTGCTGACGGCGCAGTCGTAGGAGATGGGGCCCTCGATGATACAGCCGGTAATCTCCCCCCGCAGGTTCATCTGCTTCAGGGCGTCGCCCTCCACCGTCTCGGGCATTTTGGGGTTGAGCTTCTCCACACAGGCCACCACACCCACCTTGGGGCACTCGCAGCCCATGGCGTGGAGCGCGCCCACGGTGTTCTCGATGATGCACTTCTTCTGCTCCAGGGTGGGATAGGTCACCATGCCGCCGTCTACGGGCACCAGCAGCTTGTGGTAAGAGGGCACCTCGAAAGCGGTGAAGTGGCTCATCACGCCGCCTTTGCCCAGACCGTTTTCTTTGTCCACCACGGCCTTCAGCAGAACAGAGGTATCCAGCCTGCCCTTCATCAGGAAGCTGGCCTTGCCCTCCCGGACCAGGCCCACGGCAAACCGGGCGGACTCAGCCAGGTCGGGCACGTCGTAGATGTCCTCGGGGGCAACAGTCTCGCCCAGGTGGGCCAGAGCCTCGTCAATCAGGGCCTTGTCGCCCACTAAGATGGGATGGGCAATGCCCTCCTTGCGGGCGTGGAGGGCGGCCTCGATGGTGTGCTCGTCCCCGGCGGCGGCGACGGCCATGCGGGACATGGTGGGATGGCCCTTCTGGTGCTCAATCAGTTGGTCAAATGTTTTGAAAACCATGGCGGTGATTCCTTTCTGTATTTGGTGTGGGGCGGGAAATTTCTGCTTGCAATTTCAGGAAAAGGGCCGGTCCGCTCAGCGAACCGGCCCTTTTCCTGTACCTCGGGCCGGAACTGCCGGGGTGTTACTTCTGCTCCCGGCCCAGCTTCAGGCCAGCTTCAAATGCCTGCTTGTTCAGCGGCAGCAGCTTGGGCTTGCTGCCCAGCTTGTGTTCGATGGTCTCCCACACCACCTCGGGGGGAACTACCTCGGTATAGCCCACATATACGCCCAGCATGATGACATTCAGCACCTTGGCGCTGCCCATCTCCAGGGCCATTTCGGTGACGGGGGCTTTCACCAGTTTCACATCGTCCCGGTTCACGTCCTTCTCGTCTACGATGGAGCTGTTGATGAACAGGGTTCCGCCGGGCTTCAAGGTTTTCAGGAACTTGCTCAGAGAGGGGCCGTTCATGACGATCAGATCGTCCATCACATCCCCCAGAGGGGCGCCGATCATCCCGTCGGAGATGACCACGAAACAGTTGGCGGTGCCGCCCCGCTGCTCCGCGCCGTAGGAGGGGAAGAAGGTGACGTTTTTGTCGGTGGCGTCACAGGCGGCGGACGCCAGGAACTTGCCCAGGGTCATGACGCCCTGGCCGCCGAAGCCGGCTACACACAGATTGGTTTCCATATCTCTGTCCCCCCTTATCGGTCCCGGATAACGCCCAGCGGAAATTCGGGCAGCATCTTCTGTTCGATGAAGTCCAGGGCGTCCAGCGGGTCCAGGCCCCAGTTGGTGGGGCAGCTGGTGACGATCTCCACCATGGAGAAGCCCTTGCCGTCCAGCTGGTTCTGGAACGCCTTCCGGATGGCCTTCTTGGTCTTTATCACATTCTGCGGGGTGTTGCAGCTGGTGCGCTCCAGGTAGCAGGGCGCGGTGAGCTGGTTCAAAATCTCGCACATATGCATGGGGTAGCCGTGCTCCTCGGCGATACGGCCCTTGGGGGCGGTGGACGCCTTCATGCCCAGCAGGGTGGTGGGGGCCATCTGGCCGCCGGTCATGCCGTAGATGCCGTTGTTGATGAAGATAACGGCGATATTCTCCCCCCGGTTTGCGGCGGAGATGGACTCGCCCAGGCCGATGGAGGCGAAGTCGCCGTCCCCCTGATAGGTGAAAATCAGGGAATCGGGGCTGGTGCGCTTCATGCCGGTGGCCACGGCGGTGGCCCGGCCATGGGGGGCGGTGATGGTGTCGTAGGCAATGTAATCCATATGGAGGCCGCAGCAGCCGATGCCGGTGACCATGACGGCCTGTTCCACCAGGTTCATCTCATCCAGCACCTCGCCGATGAGCTTCACCACCGTGGAGTGCATACAGCCGGGGCAGAAGCCGGAGACCTTGTCCTCCTGGATGGTGGTGGTACGGGAATAAATCTTTTCCATGTCTCTTGTTCCCCCTTACTTCGCCAGAATGCCGTCCACAGCCTTGAGGACGGCCTCCCGGCTCATGATATTGCCGCCGGAGCACAGGCAGGTCTCGATGGGACAGCGGCCCTTCACGCCCATGCGCACGTCCTCCACAAACTGGGCGGGGATGGACATCTCCACATCCAGCACGCCCTTGCAGATGTCATAGTTGATGTTCTCGAAGGAGGCGCGGGGGAAGGGATGTACCGTGATGGGTCGGATCAGGCCCACCTTTTTGCCCTCGGCCCGGCAGAGATCCACCACGGACTTGCCGATGCGGGCGGATACGCCATAGGCGGCGATGACAACCTCGGCGTCCTCCACCATGTACTGCTCCACCTGGACGTCCTTCTCCCAGGAGGCGTACAGCGCGGCGGCCTTCTCGTTTTCCGCCTGCATGATCTGGGTGTTCCACTGGCCGGGCTGGATCCAGGCGCGGTTGGCATAGTCCAGCTTGTGGCCGGTGCACGCCCACTTGGCCTTGGAGGCCTTGATGGCGGCGATCTCCTCGTCGGACTTCATGGGGGGCAGCTCCACCGGCTCCATCATGGTGCCGATGACGCCGTCCGCCAGGATGAGGACGGGATTGCGGTCCCGGTCGGCGTAGTCGAAGGCAGCGTAGGTCAGATCCACCGCCTCCTGCACGGTGGAGGGGGCCAGCACCAGCATCTCAAAGCCGCCGTTGCCGCTGGCCTTGGTAGCCTGGAAGTAATCCTGCTGGGCGGGCTGGATGGCGCCCACACCGGGGCCGCCCCGGGAGATATTGGCGTACACCATGGGGATGCGGGCGGCGGCGCAGTAGGAAATGCCCTCGCTTTTCAGGGCGATGCCGGGGGAGGAGGAGGAGGTCATGCTCCGGGTGCCGGCCGCGGCCGCGCCGTACACCATGTTCACGGAAGCCACTTCGCTCTCGCCCTGGACGAAGGTGCCGCCCACCTCGGGGAGGCGGCGGGCGAAGTACTCGGGGATCTCGTTCTGCGGGGTGATGGGGTAGCCGGCAAAGAAACGACAGCCGGCCCGGACGGCTGCCTCGGCGATGGCCTCGCAGCCTTTCATCAATACTCTTGCCATAATCGTTTCTCTCCTTTACTTATAGACTTCGATGGCCCCGTCGGGGCAGATGCGGGCGCACATACAGCAGGCGATGCAGGCGTCCTGGTTGACGGGTTCGACGTACTCATAGCCCTTGGAGTTGACGTTTTTGCCCACCGCCAGCACCTGCTTGGGGCAGTACTTGACACAGTACTGGCAGCTCTTGCAGCGCTCCGCGACCACTTTGATCATTGCCATGGAAAGCCCTCCTTTCTCCTCAATGTTTTATCAACCACGGGGCCGAACCGTCCCCGTTAGTCTCTCAATGGTTCAGCCAGGGGTAGGTCAGCGCCAGCCGCAGGGGGAACACCGGGATGGGCAGCGCTCTGGCCGCCTCCGCCCACAGCTCCTCCCGGACGCAGGCGAAGGACAGGGGGAGGTACTCCCGCACCAGCGCGTCGGTTTTGCGGCAGCCCTCCACCACCTCGTCCAAGGTGGTGGTCACACCGTTGTTGGGGTTGGCCACCAGGAACAGCTGGGACAGCTTCACATGGGACACGCCCTGGATTTTGCCCAGGGTTTCGTCGATGTGCTCAATGGTATCCGACCAGGGGCGGTAGGCGTTGATGACGTAAAATACCGCGGTGGACGGGCGGTTGAGCTGGGGCGCGAAGCCGCCGATGGAGCGGGCCCCGATGTGGTCCCCCCCCACGTCCAGCACCACCAGGCTGTCCTCGTCCCGGAGCATGGGGGCCACGCCGCCCACCAGGGTGGGGGCGTCCATGAACTGCTCCTGGTAGTGGACGGTGATCCCGGCCTGTTCCAGCTCCGCCCCCGCGTCCCGGGAGCGGAACAGGGGTTTGGTCATGTCCAGGTCGAAGAAGTGGACGGGCCGCGTTTCGGTTCTGGCCAGAGCCTTTGCAAAGCTGATGGCGATTTCGCTTTTTCCGCTGCCGGCCTCGCCCAGAAAAACGAAGTTGTGCCAGGAGCCGTCCAGGCCCAGGCCGCGCAGCAGCTCGATTGTCCCGTTCATTTGACCTCACCTCTTTTGTTCTAAGGCAAGTGTACCACAGCCGCCTGGGAAATGCAAGATGAAATTATATATTTTGTTTTAAATATTATGCATTTTGCAAGATGTGGACAGTGAGGGAGGTTTTTGATTTTCTTGTAATTTTGGTGTAGACAAACGTGAAAATATTTAGTATGATATATGTTGCAAGATTTACAGAGCTGCTTGGACAGACTATTTTATGATTGAGAGGTAGGATTTTATGAATGTCACTGTGAAACAAAATCATTTCGCCATCCGTTGGCTGTACTTAGCGGTGGGCGTGATTGCCCTGCTGTTTGCGGGCATTATCTATGGGTGGTCCATTTTGAAGGCTCCCCTGGCGGCGGATTTCGGCTGGACCGCCGACCAGCTGGCGCTGAACTTCACCCTGACCATGTGTTTTTTCTGCCTGGGCGGCATCGCGGGCGGCGTGCTGGCCAAGCGCCTGGGCATATGTCCTTCGCTGATTCTGGCGGGCGTGCTGTCCTGCCTGGGCTTTTTCCTCACCGCCCGGCTGGACGGCGGCAGCGTGGCCATGCTGTATGTCAGCTACGGGCTGCTGGCGGGGCTGGGCATCGGCATCGCTTATAATGTGATTATCTCCACCGTCAACGCCTGGTTCCCCGACAAAAAGGGCACCTGCTCCGGTGCGCTGATGATGGGCTTCGGCGCTTCCGCCCTGGTGGTGGGCAACACCATGAGCGCGCTCATGGAGAATCCCGCCATCGGCTGGCGCACCGCCTTCATTGGCCTGGGCGTGGTGCTGGGCGTGATTCTGCTGGCTACCGGCCTTATCATCCAGCTTCCCCCCGCCGGGCTGGAGCTGCCCAAACCGGCCCAGAAATCGGGTGCGGCTTCCGAGGACTTTGAGGCCCGCGACTACACCCCTGGCGAAATGATCCGCCGCTTCACCTTCTGGCGGGCCTTTGTGTGTATTGTGTTCCTGGCCGCTGTGGGCAACACGGTGATCTCCTTTGCCCGGGACCTGTCCATTTCTGTAGGAGTCGAGGCCGGACTGGCCACCACCCTGGTGGGGGTGCTGTCCGTCTGCAACGGCCTGGGCCGCATCGCCACCGGCGCCATCTTCGACAAGCTGGGCCGGCGTAAAACCATGCTGCTGGCCAACATCGTGGCCATCGCCGCCGCCGGGGTAACTTTGCTGTCCGTGTTCACCGGCTCGGTACCCCTGTGCGTGGCGGGGCTGTGCGTCACCGGCTTCTCCTATGGCTCCTGCCCCACCATTTCCTCCGCCTTTGTGTCCGCGTTCTATGGCACAAAGCATTTCTCCATGAACTTCTCCATCATGAACTTCAACCTGATGGGCGCGTCCCTGCTGGCAACGGTGTCCAGTATGCTGTTCACCAGTTCGGGCGGCTATGTGGCCCCCTTCATCCTGCTGCTGGCGCTGTCCGCCGTGGCGCTGGTGTTGAATCTGAGCATCAAAAAGCCCTGATTTCGGACAGGAAAAGGTCCTCCCGGCACACCGGGAGGACCTTCTTTGTTGAAATGTTCCGCCTGAAGGGCTTAGACACGCTGGGATTCGCCGGGGTCGCCGCCAAAGGCCTTGATGGCCTTGGCGTCCGCCGCCCGCTTCTCCTCGATGGCCTGGGCCAGCAGCATATCCTTCACCTTCATCAGCCGGGTGGTGGTAGAGCGGTCGTTCTCGTCCAGTTTCATGGTGATATACCGGATGTTCTCCTGCGTTTCGGGTATGACCACGTATTCCAGAGCGTTGACGCGGCGGCGGGTCTTTTCGATCTCCTCCGCCATGAGCTGGGCCGCCTTTTCCGTCTCGGCCAGCTTCAGCATCCGCTGGAACACCTCGCCCAACGCGGCCACCGCCCCGTCCAGCTCGCCGCTGGTGGCGGCAAAGCCATAGGGGAAGATATCGCCGGTATCGTCGGTGCGGGTCTGATAGTGGTATTCCGGCACGTTCACCGACATGACGTTTTTGAAGGTCATGGTCAGCTCGACCGACTGCTTGGGATACATCAGCGCCTGCTCCATGGCCTGGGCGCTCATCAGCGCGGAGGCCACGGTAAAGGAGCTGTGTACCCGCATCAGCTCCTCCTCCACCTGGGAGCGGAGGGAGCGCAGCTCACGCACGGTGTCCAGGAACTGCTTCATCAGCTCATCCCGCTTGTCCTTGAGCAGCTTGTGGCCCCGCTGGGCGGTTTTCAGCTTGCCCTTCAGACGGGTGAGCTCCATTCGGGTGGGGTTGACTACGGTGCTTGCCATGTCTGAACCCCTCCTTTACTGGTTTTTCTTGGGCATATACTTGTCGATATACTCCTGTTTGATACGCTTCAGCTCGGCGGTGGGCAGGATGCTCAGCAGTTCCCAGCCCAGGGCCAGCGTCTCCTCGATGGAGCGGTTCTCCTCATAGCCCTGGTTGACATAGCGCTTCTCGAACTCGTCTGCGAACTTGGCGTACAGCAGGTCCGTGGGGGTCAGCGCCGCCTCGCCCAGAATGGACATCAGCTCCTTGTTATCCTTACCGGTGGAGTACGCGGCAAAGAGCTGGTTCATGGTGTTGGCGTGGTCCTCCCGGGTCTTGCCGGGGCCGATGCCCTTATCCTTCAGACGGGACAGGGAGGGCAGCACGTCCACAGGGGGATTGATGCCCTGGCGGTACAGGGACCGGGACAGGATGATCTGGCCCTCGGTGATGTACCCGGTCAGGTCGGGGATGGGGTGGGTCTTGTCGTCCTCGGGCATGGTGAGGATGGGGATCATGGTGATGGAACCGGGCTTGCCCAGCTGACGGCCCGCGCGCTCGTACATGGTGGCAAGGTCGGTGTACAGGTAGCCGGGGAAGCCGCGGCGTCCCGGGACCTCTTTCTTGGCCGCGGACACCTCACGCAGGGCCTCGGCGTAGTTGGTAATGTCGGTGAGGATAACCAGCACGTGCATATCCTTCTCGAAGGCCAGGTACTCTGCGGCGGTCAGGGCCATACGGGGGGTGGAAATACGCTCGACAGCCGGGTCGTTGGCCAGGTTGGTGAACAGCACGGTGCGGTCGATGGCGCCGGTGCGCTTGAACTCCTGAACGAAGAACTCGGATTCCTCGAAGGTGATGCCGATGGCGGCGAACACCACGGCGAAGTTGCCCGCGTCGTCCCCCAGCACCTTGGCCTGACGGGCGATCTGCGCCGCCAGGTTGGCGTGGGGCAGGCCGGAGCCGGAGAAAATGGGCAGTTTCTGACCACGGACCAGGGTATTCAGGCCGTCAATGGTGGAAACGCCGGTCTGGATGAACTCGTCCGGGTAGTCCCGGGCGGCGGGGTTCATGGGCAGGCCGTTGATGTCACGGTATTCCTCGGCCAGGATGGCGGGGCCGCCGTCAATGGGCACGCCCATGCCGTTGAACACCCGGCCCAGCATATCGCCGGACACGCCCAGCTGGAGCGGGTGCCCCAGGAAGCGGACCTTGGATTGGGCCAGGTTGATGCCGGCGGCGGACTCAAACAGCTGGACCACGGCGGTGTCGCCGTTGACCTCCAGCACCTTGCCCCGGCGGATGCCGCCGTCGGGCAGCTCTACCTCCACCAGCTCGTCGTAGGTGACGTTTTCCACCATTTTGACCATCATCAGCGGGGACGCGATCTCCTGGATGGTTTTATACTCTCGGATCACAGCTCCTCACCAGCCTTTCTGACCACCTCGTCGATCTCCTTCTCCATGGAGGCGGAGATCTCGGCGTACACCTTCTCGTACTCATCGGCGGGCACGCTCTTGGCGCGGCCGATGCGCTCACGGGCGGGGATCTCAAACAGTCCGGCGGCGGGGGCGCCCTTGGCGATGGCGTCCCGGCACAGCTTGTCGTAGTCCAGGATCATGGCCAGCAGCTTCTCCTGACGGTCATAGCTGGAGAAGGAGTCGATGTCCACGAAGGAGTTCTGCTGAAGGAAATCCTCACGCACCATACGGGCGGTCTCCAGAGTGAGCTGGTCATTGGGGGACAGGGAGTCCTTGCCCACCAGCTGCACGATCTCGTTCAGGCTGGCCTCCTGCTGGAGGACGCCCATGGCCTGCTCACGGTTTTGCAGGAACTGCCTGCCCAGGTTCTCGTCAAACCAGGGCTTCAGGGAGTCCAGGTACAGGGAGTAGGAGTTCAGCCAGTTGATGGCGGGGAAGTGGCGCTTGTAGGCCAGGGACGCGTCCAGGGCCCAGAACACCTTGACGATACGCATGGTGCCCTGAGACACAGGCTCGGACAGGTCGCCGCCCGGGGGGGACACGGCGCCCACGGCGGTGAGGCTGCCCCGGCGGTCCTCCTCGGACCCCAGGCAGGACACGGAACCGGCGCGCTCGTAGAACTGGGCCAGTCGGGAGGCCAGATAGGCGGGGTAGCCTTCCTCGCCGGGCATCTCTTCCAGACGGCCGGACATCTCACGCAGAGCCTCGGCCCAGCGGGAGGTGGAGTCAGCGATAACAGCTACGTCATACCCCATGTCGCGGAAGTACTCGGCGATGGTGATGCCGGTGTAGATGGACGCCTCACGGGCGGCCACCGGCATATCGGAGGTGTTGGCGATCAGCACCGTACGCTTCATCAGCGTCTCGCCGGTGCGGGGGTCCACCAGCTCGGGGAACTCGCGCAGAACGTCGGTCATCTCGTTGCCGCGCTCGCCGCAGCCGATGTAGACCACGATGTCCACGTCGGACCACTTGGCCAGGGCGTGCTGCATCACGGTCTTGCCGGAGCCGAAGGGCCCGGGGATGGCGGCGGTGCCGCCCTTGGCCACGGGGAAGAACGTATCCACGATACGCTGCCCGGAGGACAGGGGCTTGATGGGGGGATACTTATGCTTATAGGGACGGCCGATACGCACCGGCCAGCGCTGGCTCATGGACAGCTTCACCTCGGAGCCGTCGTCCTTGACCAGGACGGCCACCGTCTCTCGGACGGTGTACTTCCCGGCGGGGGCCACGCTTTTCAGCTTGCCGCTGAGGGTGGGGGGGACCATGATCTTGTGGAGCACCACCGGCGTCTCGGGGACGGTGCCGATGATGTCGCCGCCCACCACCGCGTCGCCGGCCTTGGCCACGGGGGTGAACTCCCACTTCTTTTCCAGGTCGATGGCGGGCACCTCCACGCCGCGGGGGAGGTTGTTGCCCTGGACCTTCTCCATGATCTTCTCCAGCGGGCGCTGGATGCCGTCATAGATGTTCTCGATCATGCCGGGGCCCAGCTCCACGCTCATGGGGGAACCGGTGGTCACCACCTCGGTGCCGGGGCCCAGGCCGGAGGTCTCCTCATAAACCTGGATGGAGGCGGAGTCGCCGTTCATGGTGAGGATCTCACCAATCAGGCGCTCGGGGCCCACGCGGACCACGTCGGACATATTGGCGTCCGCCATGCCGGTAGCCACCACCAGGGGGCCGGAGACCTTAACTACTTTTCCCATAGGTTTGCATACCTTCTTTCCTAAAGGTCGTTGTTAAAACTCATGTGTTATCATGCTTACAGGATAAATGAGACGATCATACCGGCGATACCGGCCAGTATAAACATCACACCGCCAAATCTTGCGGACCACAGGAACAGCCTGGAGGGATCGCCGGCTCCGTCATGCTTCCAGCTCTCCGTCAATTCATAGAAAAGCCGCGGCTTCCAAACCATCACAATGCCAAAAACGGCCAGTGCCAGACCAGCGATGAAATACAGCATCCTGTCCCTCCTGATCCTACAGGATATCCGCGCCTACCGCCCGTTCCACGGACTTTTTGATGTTGGCCATGCCCATGCCCAGGCTCCCCTCCTTGCCGGGGATCAGGATGATCGCCGGGGTGAGCTCGTCCTTGTACCGGGCGATGTCCGCCTGCATCTGGGCGGCGAACTGCTCGGTGAGGTACACCACCGCGAAGTCCTCCTTGGCGATGCGGTGCAGGGCCGAACGGGCCTGCTCCACCGTGTCCACGGGGAAGACCGTCAGCCCCAGGGCCTTGAATCCCATGACGCTGTCCTGGTCGCCTAACACGGCGATCTGATAGCTTGCTGCCATATGCCTCCCCCTTTCTTAGCAGTAGGACCGGCGCAGGCGCTGCCGGATGGTTGTGCCGTCGATGCCGGCCATGCGGCCGGTGAGGATGATGCGGATGGCGGTGGCCTCCGCCTCCCGGGCGTACAGGTACGCCGCCACGGGCTGCTCCCCGAAGGGAATCATCCGCGCCTTGGCGATATAGGCCATCAGCGCGTCGTCGCACAGGCGCTCGAACTCGGTGAGCGCCCCGCCGTTGGGGACCGCCAGCGCGGAGCCCGCCTCAGCGGCGGCGGACAGGGCCGAGCCGTGGAACAGCCGGGCCAGGTCCGTGCCGGGGGTCATGGCGATGTCCGCCGGGGACACCGACCCGCCCTCCACCAGCACCTGCCGCAGGAAATCCGGGCCTTTGCCCAGCCGGGCGGAGCGCACCGCGGCCCGCAGATTGGCGCTGTCGATGGCCAGGGCCACATAGCCCTGCATGAACTTGCTGCCGGACGCCCCCGCCAGCGCGGTGAGCTCGGCGTAATAGGCCCGGTCCAGCACGAAATCAGCCTGCTGGGGGTCGCCGGAGGAGCCAAGCAGCTCCCGGGCGTGGGCAATGGCCTCCTGGAACACCGGGGCGCAGGTCCGAAGGTCCTCCCGGCGGAAATCCTCGGCCAGCTTTTCCCTGTCGTACCGCCCGCCCCGCAGGAGCAGACGGTCCTGGTCCAGCCCCAGCGCCTGGGCCTTGACCAGCACCTTGGCGTTGTGGTAGTCGTACTTGCAGCGGAACACGTCCATCAGCGCGGGGTCTATGGCCTTGGCCAGGTCCTCGAACAGACTGCCCTGGGCCTCGGCCAGCATATCCTCCACCGCCGACGGGGTGACCTCCGCCAAATCCGGGTAGCCGCACTCGCCAAGCACCTTGGCGGCCTCGGCGGCGTCCCGGGCTTCGATCATCCGCTCCATCCGCTCGGCGGTGAGCAGCCGGGTCTCCAGCACCCGCACCCGGGCGGAGATGGACAGAAAATCAGTTTCCTTTTTCTTCTTAGACAAGTTTTTTCCCCCTTTCCTATCAGCTTTGAAAGGGACTTGTCATTCAAACAGCACTTTGGCCACCTCACCGGCCAGCGCCCCGCGCTGAAGCCGGATCAGGGTGTCAAAGGTGCAGTTGACCTCCACCGCGCCGTCGCTGAGGATGAAGCCGCCGTCCATGGGGCGGGTCTCCTCCGCCAGGGTGAGCATGGCGGCGCCGCTGAGCACAGCGGACGCGCCGGTGACCACCTTGTCCAGCAGGGCCCCGGCCCTGGAGCCGGCGACCTCCTCGGGCAGCTTGGGAGCCACGGCCTCAGCCAGCTTTTTGTTCGCCGCCGACACCACCGCCTTGCCCAGCTGGGCGCGGTGGCTGGGGGAGAAAATCAGCTTCTCCTTCCCGGTGGTGGACGCCTGGACGGCCAGATCAGCCAGCAGGGCGATGTACTGTTCCGTGGGCAGGGCCAGCAGCTGCTTGTGCGCTTGCTGGAACGCCTCCTCGATCACGTCCTGCTTGGCCGCCAGCATGGCCTTGCGGCACTCCATCTGGGCGGTGGAGGCCAAACGGTCCTCCCGCTCCGCCGCGGCGCGGCGCCCCTGGGCGAGCACCTCGTCCTTAGCGGCCTCGGCTTCCGCCTGGGCCTTGGCGGTGATCTCGCTGGCCTTGGCGCGGGCCTCGGCCAGGATGGCGTCAATCTCTTTCTGGCTGTCCTCCTGGATGCGCGCGGTAATCTTTTCAATTCCGTTCATGTGTTTGGTTTACCGCCTTTCAGAATTTTGAATCTTACAGCTGATACATCATGACCAGCAGGATGGTGGCGACCAGGGACAGAATGGCGTAGAACTCCACGATACCGGCCAGGATGATGCCCTTGGAGAACTGGTCGGGGCGCTTGGCGACGATGTTGATGGAGGCGGCGGCCACGCGGCCCTGAGCGATGGCGGACAGCAGGCCGCCCAGCGCCATGGGGATGCAGGCCCAGAAGATGGCCATGCCGTTCTGGATGGTGAGCTGGGCCATTTCGCCGCCGAACACATTGATCTTCAGCAGAACCATAAACCACGCCACGATGCCGTACAGGCCCTGGGTGCCGGGGAGCACCTGGAGAATCATGCACTTGGAGAAGTGCTCGGGGGTTTCGCTGATGACGCCGGTGGCGGCTTCACCCACCATGCCGGTGCCCTTGGCGGAGCCGATACAGCACAGGGCCACCGCCAGAGCGGCGCCGAAATACGCCAGACCAATACCGCCGAATGCTTCAAAGAATGCAGCCATTTTAATTTTCCTCCTTAATAATATCTACATATTGGGTGTCGATGTTCAGGGGCTGATAGGGCTTGCCGCCCTCTTGATAAAATCGTCCGAAGAACTCCAGGCATTGCAGCCGGAGGTCGTGGACGTAAGCGCCCAACAGGCTCAGGGCCATGTTAAGCACATTGCCCAACAGGGAGATGATAAAGAACACGGGTACGACGCCGGTGGTGGCGCCCAGGGTGTTGAACACGGAAGCGATGACGCTGCCGGACACCATCAGGGCCATCAGACGGATGTAGGACAGGATGTCGCTGAAAAATCCAGTGACGCCATTGTAAATGATGCCGATGAAGCTGGTGAACTTTCCGAAGCCCTTGGCCTCCCGGGTGCCGCCCACGGCCAGCATCAGGAAGCCGGCAGCCAGCATCACCTTGCCCACGGTGCCCAGTACAGCGGGTACGCCTGCCAGCATCATGGTGCAGAGGAACATGGCCAGGCCGGCCAGGATGATCCACCAGGAGATCTCGTTGAACAGCGCGTCGATGAACTCGCCGTCCTTGGTTTTCTTCCACACACTGATGGCCATACCGGTGAACACCTGGATCACGCCCAGAACCAGCGAGCCGATCATAATCTCCACGATATTGTCCAGGGCGGTAAACAGGGAGGGCATCTCAAAGGTGCTCTCCGGGTTAATCATGCTGATCAGCTGAGGGATCATATCCCCGAAGAAGCCGCCGCTGGCCGCGCCCCACAGCACCGTGCTGATGCCGCACCAGAGCACCATCTCCATAAAGTTGGGGTTCTTGGGCTTTTTCTTCATCAGAACGACGGCGGACGCGATAATCATCAGCAGGCCGTAGCCCATGTCCGCCATAATCATCCCGAAAAACAGGATGAAGAAGGGAGCCATCAGCGGATTGGGGTCGATGCCGTCATAGGCGGGCAGGGAATACATCTCCGTGATGGTGTTCATCGAGCGGGTGATCAGGTTGTTTTTCAGCTTGACCGGCACCTCGGGGTACTCCTCCGGCGCGGGCTCGGCGGTCTCCCAGGCGCAGGTGAAGCCGCCCAGCAGCTTGGAAAGCGCACTCTCCTTGTCGGCGGGCAGCCAGCCCTCCAGCAGGAACGCCTCTTCGGTGTCGATGAGCCGGGCCTTGTTCTCCTCCCGGCTGATCTCCTGGGCCGCGCGGTCCGCGCACTGGCGCAGCAGATCCCGCTTGCCGCCCATGGAGACGATGTGCTGCTTGTGCTCCGCCATCTGCCGCTCCTGGGCGGCGATCTGATTGTCCAGCAGGCGGATGTTGTCCGCCGCCGTCCCCTTCCAGCTCCTCAGAGTGACCCGGGAGAAGCCGAAGGGCCGCATCGCCTCAGTGCAGTCAGACAGCGCGCTGTTGTGGCACACCAGCAGGAAGTAGCGCAGATCCTGGTCGCTGCCCGCGGGGAACAGCTGGGCCAGCTCGGTGGCCTGACCCACCGCCCCTTCCACGGCGGAGAACTCCACCTTGGAGGGCACCGCGCCGAAGAGAATGGCCGCTGTGGCGCTGCCCTCGGTTTCCAGGGGGACGTCCAGCGGCGACCAGGGTTCCAGCGATGCCTTTTGGGTCTGGAGCTTGGCCTGCTCCGCCTGACACACGGCCAGGGCCCGCTCCGCGTCGGTGATCTGCCACGCGGCGGACAGCCCGCTGGCATACACGCTGTCGTCAAAGAGCTGTTTCTCGGTGAGCGTGGGCCTGGCAGACAGCAGGCCGTCCCTGGAGGGCGCGTATTTTGCCAGGATCTCCAGGGCGCTTTCCAGCTGCTGGCTCTGCTCTTTGGCTTTTGCCAGTCCGCTGCCCTCCGGCTTGGCCAGGGCAGACCACTCCGGACCGCTGAGGTCGATAGCCGGTTCGCTGATCTCCACACACCCCAGGCTTTGCAGGGGGCGCAGCAGCTGTTCCCGGTCGGCACGCAGGCCGAGCAGGCGCAGCCGTTTCATTTTGACGATTGCCATCAGCCGCTCCCTACCCTTCCAACGATAAGGCCGGCGGCCTGATCAAGCCGGCTTCGCGCGGTCTGCTTCAGCGCCTCGCATTGGGCGGCGTTGTCGGCCAGCGTCTTGGCGGACCGCTCTCCGGCCCGTGCTTCGGCTTCAGCCAGCATCGTCTTCACCGTCTCCTCCGCCTGTGCCCGGGCATCGGCCACGAGCTGCCGTCCGGCACGCTCGGCCTCTGCCACGATGCGCTTGGCTTCGTCTGCCGCGCGGGCTTTTTGCTCTCGGACAGCCTGCTCGGCGTCGGTGACCTTTTGGATGGCCTCTAAAGACATTCATTCCTCACCTCTTTCACTTTGTAGGAAGAAAATGGGAGTGCAACAAATATTCTCCCATTCTGTAGCCAATTCTACCACTTCAAATCAGGAATCGCAAGCCCTTTCAGGGAAAAAAGAGCGTTAATACTTAAACGATTCGGTGATATCCTGACTTCGGAGGAAAAAAGCGCTTCTGGCAGCCCGATTCTGCCGGTGGCGGGCATCAAAAAAGCGGCCCTTCCGGGCCGCAGGGCGTATGCGCCGGAAGAGCCGCTCGGGGGCGGCATTACCGGATCTGTCCGGCGGGTTTGCTGAAAAAAAGGGCGCTTCGATGCGAAAAAAGCGGGCGCCTGAACAGGAACCCGCTTATAACGGCCCTTCTGGGCTGCGGCGCAGGTGCGCCGTAAATTCGCCGCCATGCGGCGAATTGCGCAGGGCCGGCTTTGCCGGACCGAGCATTGAAATCTCCGAAGGGTGGAGGCGGGCAGCGCCCGCCGGAACCCAAAATAAAAGGACTGCCAAAGGCAGTCCTTTTATTTTGGAGCGAGTGACGAGGCTCGAACTCGCTACCTCCACCTTGGCAAGGTGGCGCTCTACCAGATGAGCTACACTCGCGGCGACAAAAAGGATTGTAGCAGGGATTCCGCGATTTGTCAAGAGGATTTTAAAAATTTCTTTGCGGTATAGGAATTGGAATAATTGTCCAAACTGGACAATAGAGTTTGGTAACAGGAAAGGAAGGTGAAGCCCATGGCAGAAGCAGTTCGGTTCGGCCGCCGCAGGGCGCTGGAGCAGGCCCGGCAGGAGGAGCGCCAGCTGCTGCTGGAGGGGATGCAGGCCACCCGTGCCCAGCTCAATCACGCCTACGCCCAGTTCAATTTCTACAGCGACCCGGATCTGGTGGACGCCTGCGTTTACGAGATCAACGCCCTGCAAAGCCGGTATTCCTACTATGTCCGGCAGGTAAAGCAGTTCGACGCCCGGGAGGGAGCCGGATGACCCCTTGGGGCTGGTGGACGGCGGCGGGGATAGCGGTGCTGGTGCTGGCCCTGTTCCGCCGCCCCCTGGGGGCGCTGTGCAGGCTGGCTGTCCGCTCCGGGCTTGGGCTGGTGTTTTTGTGGCTGTTCCAGGGGGTTGGGTGCTTCCTGGGGATACGGCTGGGCGTCAACCTGCTGAACAGCCTGATCCTGGGGATTTTGGGCGTGCCGGGCTTTGCGCTGCTGCTGCTGACCCAGCTGGTGGCGGGGTGAGGGGCCGCTTTGTGAAAAATGACGGCGCGATGCCTTGACAGTTTTACAATTATTTAATAAAAAACCTTGGAATTACATATGGATTCTTTTGAAAGGCTATGGTATGATAAGCTGAACGGCTGGCAGGCGGGCACACTGCCCGCAGACATTATGCGGCCGCTTGGGAGGCTTTTGCACATGGCCGGACGGAAAAACCGATATGGTTATCAGGAATACCGGGGGCGCAGCGGCGGGCGAGTGGTGCTGATTTTTATCATCGTGCTGCTGGCGGTGCTGCTGGCCGGCGGTATAGCGTTCATGGTTTTCATGGGCGATTACATTAAATATACGGACACTGGCATGGAGATCGACTGGCCATGGCTCAACGACGGCGTGACGGCCCCGCCGGAGGTCAGCGACCCCGTGGTGGTGGAAACGGACGACGTGGTTGTCACCGTGGAGCCCACTGAGGAGCCCACGCCCACTCCCCCGCCGGAGCCCCAGTATGATCCGCTGGCGGTGGTGTCGGTGACCGCCGCCCAGCTCCGGGAGGGCGCCGCAGCCCAGGCGGCGGCCAATGCCGGGGGCAATGCCCTGCTGGTGGAAATGAAGGCCGCCACCGGCAAGCTGTCCTGGATCGCCCAGGAGGAGCTGGCCGGCACACTGTACGCCAACGCCCCGGACAACACCCTGGCTGACGCGGTCCGGGCGCTGGCCGAGACCGGGGACCTCTATCTGGTGGCCCGGGTCCACTGCTTCCGGGATCCCATCATGTCCAACGCGGGGATCGGCTCCCTCATGTCCCAGCGGGGCCGGATCTGGTACGATTTCTATGGCGTCCCCTGGACCAGCCCCGCCAACCAGCAGGCGGTGGACTATCTGTCCGCTCTGTGCCTGGAGCTGGCGGACATGGGCTTTGACGAGATTCTGCTGGACGACGCGGGCTACCCCACCGAGGGTGAGGTGAACGCCCTGGCCACCAGCGAAAACCGCCCGGAGGACCGTACCGTCCCCGTGGCCGCGTTCTACAGCCGTTTGGCTGGGGAGCTGAAGGAAAAGGGCGTGTGCCTGTCGGTGTACGCCAATGAGAAGCTTCTCCCCGGCGAGGAGGTTTACAGCGGCATCACCGCCGCCGTGCTGGCCCAGAACGCGGGCCGGGTGTGGCTGGACAGCCGGGTGGACCGGGAACACTATCAGACCATCCTCACCACGTCAGGGCTGGACAATCCCGCCGCCCGGATCGTGGCCCCCGCCGACGCCGCGGGAGAGGGCAGCTGGTACCGCTGAACCCAACAAGATAAAAAATGCAGGCCCCCTGAATCCAGGGGGCCTGCTTTTTTGCTGTCATTCCTGGGACGGCGGGTCGGGAGGCTGTCCAGTAAGCACGCCCATTTTGCCGTGCTTTTCCAGCCCCAGCAGGATCCACCGCCTTGCCAGATCGTAAATCACGGCGAATACCGGCACCCCCACCAGGATGCCCACAAAGCCGAACAGGCCCTGGAACAGGGTGATGGCGAACAGTACCCAGAACCCGGTGAGGCCCACGCTCCCCGCCAGCAGTTTGGGACCCAGGATGTTGCCGTCAAACTGCTGGAGGATCACGACGAAGATCAGGAAAATCAGGCAGTTCCGGGGGCTGGATATGAAAATCAGCAGCGCCGAGGGCACCGCCCCGATGAAGGGCCCGAAGTAGGGGATCACATTGGTCACGCCGATGATGACGCTGATGAGCACCGCGTTCTGGAAGCCAGCCACCGCCGTCATGATCATGCAGAACACGTAGCAGATCAGGCCGATGATGGCACTGTCCAGGATCTTTCCGCCAAAGAAGCCCACGAAGGTCTTGTCGATGAAGGAGAACTCCCTGAGCACCTTTTGGGCCCATTCCGGCTTGAACACGGAGTATACCAGCGCCTTGCCTTGGCGGGTGAACCGCTTGCGGCCCAGCAGCGCGTAAATACAGATGATCAGGCCCAGGATCAGGTTTTTGAACACCGTAACCACCGAGGTCACCGCCGTCACCGCGCCGCCCATCATGCCCTGCACCGTGGGCAGCAGATCGGTGGTGGCCCAGTTTTTCAGCCAGGTCTCCAAATTGGTAAAGGCATTGTCCACATAGTTTTGTAGGATTTCGTTGCCGTCCAGATGCTCCAGGATCCAGTCGGCCAGCTCGTCTATTTTAGGCGGGATGACCGCCGCCAGGGCCATGATGCTTGTGATGATCTCCGGAATGATCATGTTCAGCAGCAGGTAGATGATCAAAATGCTCAGCACCATGACTGCCACAACGCTCAGTGTGTTGGACCATTTTTTTCGCTTTTCCGGCAGAAGCTTTTCAATCTGCCGCTCCAAAAAGCCGCAGGGGGTTTTCAGCAGATAGGCCATGGTGCCGCCGTACACGAAGGGCTTGAGGATGGCCGTCCACCATTGGACAACACCCTGGACCTGGCTCAGGTTCTTGATGGCGAAATAGAATACGATGGCCAGAGCCAGAGAGAGAAATCCGGTGAGGGATTGGTAGAAAATCTTTTTAAAAAAATCCTTGTTCATATGCTGCCCTCCCAGAGCTTTGCCCAGAATTGCATAAGCTGCTCGAAGCCGCCGTGAGGGTAGGCGCCGGTGTCCTTCCCCTCGCGGTTGATGAGGCAGTCGGTGAGCAGGAATACCCGCATCCCCAGCTCCTGGGCCGCCATGTCGTCCGCCACGTCGTTGCCCACCATGAGGCATTCCTCCGCCTGGAGGTTTAATCTGTCCAGGATTTCCCGGTAATAGTTGGGGTTTGGCTTGCACCAGCGGCAGTTCTCGTAGGTGGTGCACAGCAGGAAGTCCTCTGGCTCCAGCCCCGTCCAGCGCAGGCGGGTGCGGGTGCCCACGGCGGGGAAAATCGGGTTTGTGGCCAGCACCACCTGACAGCCTGCCCGTTTCATGGTGCGGACGGCCTCGGCGGCCTGGGGATTGCAGCCGCAGAAGGATTTGGCGTTTTGGAACTCATTGGCGTAAAATTCGTTGAACAGCGGCTTGTCCGCCAGAGATTCCGGGCCGAGTATCTGGGCGAATTTGTTCCAGAATGCCGCTTCGTTGGTCTGGGCGCCGTCGTTTTTTACCATGGCGGCGGTGCCTGCCCACACTGCGTCGATGGTTTTCTTTGGTTCATAGCCCTTGGGCGCTATTTTTGCCATAAGCAGTCCGAAATAGCCATTGGTAAATTCGTCCTGATCCATGGGGAGCAGGGTCCCGTCCAAGTCAAAAAGTACAGTGGTAATTTTCATAGATTTGATACCCTTTCTTCGCGGCGCTTTTGCCGTGCGGAGAGTTTGTCTGTCCAAATCCTATTTTACCGGGGATTTTTAGAAAGTCAAGTGCTGGAGGGACAGGCGCTCTGAGAGGACATCAGAGGCAAAAAGATCGCATTCTGGGATGAGAGGATGGCTTATCCCCTCTTTTCCCCTTGGAAAGTTCCTCCCAGCGGCAAAAATAAACAAGGAGGAAACAAATCCAATGAGAAATTTAAAGAAGTTTCTCGCGCTGGTGCTGGCTTTGATGATGACCTTCAGCCTGATGGTCACCGCCAATGCCGCGATCGACACCAATGCAGCAGTGACGGATAAGGACTCGATCACCGAAGAGTTCAAAGAAGCCGTCGCGGTGCTGAA
>CAJTGJ010000049.1 GCA_910575695.1 Oscillospiraceae bacterium
TTCTCCGGATTTAAATCCCATTGAGCATTTCTGGTCCTGGCTGAAGCGTACTCTCCGTAAAATTCTTCCCAAACTTGACTCCCTTGATTTGTCCATCTTTGCTGCTTTTTATTTTCGTGATAAACTTTTACTTGTTTGAGGGGTTATAAGTGATTTTACTATAAATCCACTTTGTCATAAAATTTTACAGATAGGCAGGCGGATATGATAAGAAAGACAATCCCGGCTAAAATCATGCCACCATATACGAAAATCGGCGGGGCCGTAAGCAGGGCATCAAAATTCATACCCTCCATTTTGAGTAGTGCCGCTGTGAGAACGGGGGAGGCCATGATAATGACAACAAATGCAAATTTCGTTTTTTCATAGCCCAGCTTATACTGTGTCGGCAGGTAAAGGCCAACGACAATAGCCGTTATCAGGAACATCAGCGCCAGCGCATCCAGGCGCAACGCCCCTAACTGCGGAGCCACCATTGTTTCAATTCCGAAAATCAGACAGCAGATCGCATAGATAAGCATACAGAAAATGTACTTTGACAAAACAAGGAGCCTCCGGGGGTATGGAGCGGCGCACAGCAGGGCGGACGCTTTGGGGCATTGATACTCTTTGAGCGAAACATACTGCAACAGCATGAATACCGCAAAAATGACGGAAAGGATAAAGCCCATCACCCCGCCGTATTCCGGCGCTCTCCAAAGCATGACCGGCGGAATTGCGATAGCCGCCACCAGCATAAGCAGCACATATTTTTTTACAATCAGGAAGTCCTTTTTCACCAGATGGAACAGCATTATTTGTTCCCCCCTTCAATGTTTCCCAGCATAATATCCTCAATCGCGGGGCGCTCAATCATCGCGTCCGGGAGCATACGCTGTACTTCTGCTACTTGCTTTGTAATGCCCGTAAATCCAAAAGCTGTCTCATAAATGTTCAAAAACAGCTTACGCAAATCCGGGGTGAGCGCCCGAACATCACCTTTGACAATCCGATATGTGTCCAACAGAGTATCTTTTTCCTCCTGGAACACGATGCTCCCATTGTCGATCATGATAAGCATATCCGCAATTTTATCAAGGTCAGATGTGATATGCGTTGAAAAGAACACCCCTTTGCCGCCCTTGCTCATGTACTCCGTCAGGATTTTCAAAAGCTGACTTCTAACCAGGGGGTCAAGGCCGCTGGTGGGCTCGTCCATAATCAGCAGCTCGGCCTCGTGGGAGAGCGCCAGAGCAAGCGCATATTTCATCCTCATGCCCTTGGAAAGCGTATTGATTTTTTGCTTGGGGTCAAGGGAAAACATATCCATGTACTGCTTGAAATCCCGTTCCGACCATGCGGTATAGGCAGGAGCAATAATGCTTTTCATTTCAGACAGGGAGAGTTCCTCATAAAAGCAGCCATCATCCAGAACGATACCCAGCCGGTCTTTGATCTGTCTCTCGTTCTGCTCCATGTCCAACCCAAAAAACTGAATTTTGCCAGCCTCTTTGTCGGTGAGCCGCAGGAGCGTCCGCAGGGTAGTGGTCTTGCCCGCGCCATTGACGCCAATAAAGCCCGTTATACAGCCCTCCGGCAGAGAAAAGGCAACGTCTTTCAACGCGAAATTGCCGTAGCTTTTCCTCAACCCGGACACTTCCAAAATGTTGTCCATGTCAATCCTCCTCGTACAAAATGTTCATCATTTCGTTTAGTTCCTCTTTGCTGATTTTGAGCGTTTTAGCGATCTGGATCATGTCCAGCATTTTTGCCTCGACCAATCGGCGTTTGGAATCCCGCAGTAATTCTAAGTTGCTGGCGGTTACGGAGGTTCCGATACCCACTTGGCTTGAAACAAAGCCCTCTTTCTCCAATTCCTCATAGACCCGCCGGATTGTCAGCACACTGACTTTCAAATCGTTGGCAAACGCTCGGATAGATGGTAGCGGGTCGCCTTCTACCAGTTCTTCTTTGAGGATTGCATCTTTGATCTGGTCTTTGATTTGCTGATAGAGCGGGGTGTCGGAAGTATTGGAAATCAGTATTTTCAAATTTCGCCCTCCTCCCGATGTGATGTATCAACATACACACTATAACATTTATACACTTAATTGTCAATAGTGCATTGATGCGAGGGAGAAAAATCTTTTGAAGAATAGGAAAAGAAATGCTACTAAAATATAAAATTGCACTTCGTTCTCATATACGCCCCCGAAATGTAAAATAATATAAAGGTGATGTGAGAATGTTCCAATATGAAAAACGCCTGGATTGTCATGCCCTGGGCAAAGAAATCAAACGTAGGCGCAAGGCCAAAGGCTGGACACAGGAGCATTTGGCCCAGCTTGTAGACCTCGCTCCCCGCTCCATCATGTATATTGAAAACCGGGGCCAGCACACCAGCCTCAACTCTTTTTACAAACTCGTCACTCTTTTGGATATTTCCGTAGATGAATTTTTCTACCCAGACAGGCACAACGGAGAGGACAACGCCGGAAACACCTTGACCGTATGCTGAACGGCATGGACGAAAAAGAGCTTATCATCATGGAGGGAGCCGCAGAGGGTATCCGCAAGGCCCGTGAAACGGAGGAAGCGTAAGAAAAGCGCCGCCTCCGTTTTTCGCGCCATTTCAAGGGTACGCACTCTTGGCAAGCAGGGCAAGTGTCAATACACTCGCCATTTTCGCTTTGCGAAAATGCTTGTTGGGGTTGCACCCCAAACCCGCCGGAAGCCTCTGGACACCGTGTCCAGAGGCTTCCCTGTCTGCGGCCCCGTCGCTACCGCTCCTGGGCCTTACTCTCCCGCCCGCCGGGCAGGTCGAGGAGGTGGTCGATGTTAGCCTTGACCGCCACCGCCTCCCGCATTTCCTGTTGCGCCGCCCGGTATTGGGCGTAGAGTTTTTTCTTCCGCTCCGACAGCTCCCGGCGCTCCTTTTTCAGCGCCTCCATCCTGGGGAGCTTCGCCCCGCCCAGGATGTCGTTGATCGCCGCCTTCGCCGCCCGATAGGAGGTCAGGGCCTCCTCATGCTCCGCCAGATATTTCTTGCTGTACCGGGCGGCCTTGTAGCCGTCGAACACAGGCCGGGTCTTGGCGTAGTCCACCACGGCCCCCATCAGTTTTGTGGTGGAGGCCAGCCGCTCCTCCACCTCCCGCAGCTCCCCGGCCAGGGCGTGGGCCCGATCCACCGCTGCCGCCGTCCGCTCCGCCAGGGCGCCATAGTCGGTCAGGCCGTTCTCCTGGAGAAACTGGAGGGCGGCGGCCATCTGTTTTAGATTATAGATTTTCGCCCAGCGTTCATAGGCTGGTCCCTTGCCCTGGGCCATGCGCTGCTGAATGTCGATGATCAGATTGACGCGCCGGGGAGCTGCCGGGCGGGGCCGCTCCTGGGCGGACTTGCGGACGGGGGCCCGCCCGCAGATCACCGCCTCCACATCCTCCAGGCCGTAGCCATCCCCCAGGGTGGAGGCCCGGAACCGGGTGGCCCGGTCCTGGTCTGGGAGCCGGAACGAGATCACCCCGCCCCGGCCCCGCTTCACCTGGACCCCCGCCGCCTCCATCCTTTTGAGGAAGTCGGCAAGGTCGGCGGGCCGCTCCGCCAGGGCCCCGTCTATGATCCCCCGTATCTGCTCCTTGTAGGAGGGAGGCCGGGCCGCGCCCAGCCATTGTCCGTAGTGCTGGAATTTCCCCTTGCTGTGGAGCTTGGGGTTTTTGATCACGGACAGGTCATGCTCCAGGCATATCCGGTCGGACAGCCGCCGCAGAGCGCGGGCGGAGCCTAAAAAATCCCGGTATTTCCGGGTGCAGTCCAGGGTGGTGGAGTTGTAGTAGATATGGACGTGGGGGTGGGGCCGGTCCGCATGGGACACCACGAAGAAAGCGTGTTTCCCCTTGGTCCAGCGCATCGCCAGCTCATAGCCGATGTTCAGCGCCTCCTCCGGGTCCAGCTCCCCAGGGGGAAACGATTGGCGGATCTGATAGCACAGCACATCGGCGTCCCGCTTCTGCTCCCGGCCCGTGATTGCTTTGTACCGGGCCTTGCTCAAAAGAAATTCGCTGTCAGCCGTGAGGGGGTCGCACTCATAGGAGCGGATCAGGGCCCCGTCCAGGGTCTTTTCCGGGTTCTGGCCGTAGTCGAAGCGGTCCGACAGAGAGGCCAGGATCGACTTGTCCCCGCTGATATGGTGGGTTATAAGACGGGTCGTCGCCAGGGACAGCACCCCCTTTCAAAATCGGTTCTCCCCAGCTCTGGACACCGTGTCCAGAGGCGGGGACAGCCGGGGAGCGGCCAGGGCCGCTCCCACGGGTCACAGGGCCACCACCTGGGCCAGCTTCTCCAGCAGCTCGGAGAGAGGCCCCCACAAATCGGCGTAGTCCTTTTGGAGCGCCTGGAGCTCGTTGGGGTAGAGGCCGCCGTAGGTGTTCACATGGAGCGCCGCCTGATTAAGATTGTTGGCGCACCGCCGCTGGAGGGACACCAGCTCCCGCACCGGGGAAAGGTCCACCTGGAGCACATAGCCGTTGAGGGCCATTTTTCGGACATAGGCACTCATATTGCGTATGCCCGTCTGCTCCATGCGGTCCTTGATCGCTTGCAGCTCCTCCGGGCTTACCCAAATATAGAGCGGCACATTCCGTCGGCGCTTCTTTTGTATTTTGCTCTTTTTATCCATTGAACACTTCCTTTGAACTTGTTATAATTGGAATGAGAGGAGCGGATGTAGGTATGGATCATGTTATACATAACATTAGTGAGTTTTTAGGCGTGCTTAATCGGTATAAAAACGAATTTTCTACAACATCCCATAATGATAACTTTATGTTCCGAGGTATGAGCACTGCTTCATGGAAACTTCTTCCCGGTATTTTTAGGGAATATTCAAAACCGGAAACTACTTCTGACGTTGTTTCTCAAAAACAGTACCGCAAAATGTATCGCTCAAATGAAAGTGAGATACTTGCACATTTTCGCAAAGAGGCCAGCGGATTTCTCACTAATATCTCACAAAATGATGATTTTACTTGGCTCCAGTATGCACAACATTATGGTGTGCCGACCCGTTTGTTAGATTTTACTGCAAATCCATTAGTTGCTCTATATTTTTCGTGTCAAAGTGAAAGCAAAGATGACAGCGTAGTTTGGATTATAAACATAAATAACTTCCAACGCTGGTCCCACGATGAAGATATTTGCAAATCCACTAACACACGCGAAATCGTTATTGACCGTATAATGTGCGAAATGCGAGGAGACTTTATCCATATGGAGAATTCAAAAAGGCCACCATTAAAGGAAAGGCCATTGTTCTTTTTGCCACCGTACATTGATCAACGGATGAGCGCACAAGCCAGCCGTTTTATGCTTTGGGGCACAAATCAGTTTGCATTAGAAGATATGATTGATGAAGAAAACTGGATGAAACTAACATCGGAAGCGATCTCACTATGGATAGAAAATGACCAACGATTTTTGGCAAATATTATAATTCCGGCTGAATGTAAACACAGTATCATAGAGGAACTTGATTTATTAAATATTAGTAGCAAAACAATTTTTCCTGGGCTGGATGGTATAGGCCGGTATATCAACAAATATTATCAAAATCCTCCAAAATGTTGACAGTATGGGGCCGAAACAGGGGCGGGACGTGAAATGATACGGCCCGCCCCCGTCCGGCGTCTGGAAAGCCTTGAAAACACTGGACTTTTTAGGGCCTAATTGTCAACAGGTCAGCCCCGTTTTTTCCGCATATGGTCCCGCTGCTGTTTCCTATGGGCGGCCTGGGCGCAGGCGGGGGAACAGTAGCGCCGCCGCCCGTCCAGGAGAGCGGGCCGCCCGCAGAGGGGGCAGGCCCGCGTCTCCACGGGTCCGGGGGCGGTGAGGGCGGCCTCCAGGACCGGGTCCAGGGGAAGGACCGCCGCCCGGAAGTAGCGGCATAGGGGCCCCGTCCAGGTTTTCCCCAGCATATAGCACTCGCAGTCCAAAGGCAAGCATCCCACGGCCCGGTCATAATTGGCGCACCACTTCACCACCAGGGCCCGGATCGCCGCCCGCTCCTCGCGGGTGAGCTCCCGCTGCTCCATGCCGTCACCTCCCCCCGCCGGGTCCGGCCCGGCTCCGCAGATAGGCCCGGAAGCAGGTCACGCACCGCAGACCCCGCCAGTAGGGGCATCCCTCGCACTCCGATCCCCTGGGGGCCTGGGCAGGCTCCGGGGGGCGGTGGTAGGTGGGCTGCTTCATAAAGGGCTCGTAGGGGCTGTCAGTGAAGTTCACTCGTCCCCTCCCTCGTCCTCGTCGTCCACGTCCCAGGGGGGCGTGTCGTCGTAGTCCTCCGGCTCGTCATACTCGGAAAAATCCTCCTCCGGCTCCGCTGCTTTCTGCTGCTTGGGGCGGTAGATTTTGAAGTACCACCCGGCCCCGCCGCCGATAGCCAGCACCGCCAGGGCCGCCAGGAGCATCCCGGCCCCGCCGGACTTTTGGGGCTCCGGCTCCGGTTCGGGGGCCGGTTCGGGCTCCGGGTCCGGCTCCACCACAGGGGGCGGGGCCTCCGGTTCCTGCCCAGGCTCCGCCAGGGCCAGCAGGTCGACCACGGTGACGGCGTTGAGAAAATAGACGTTCTCCGCGCCCCGCTGCCGGTCAATCACAAGATAAAAAACCGCCTCGTCCGCCGTGGTGATGGTGAAAAACTCCTTGCCGTCCTGGTCCGTGGCGTTGTCCAACACCGTCCCCGTCCCCTCCGGGGTGAACGGCTTGGGGTCCGGGGGCTGCTCCACGGGCAGGGGGTCCACAGGCTCCAGCCCCACCCAGGGGACATACTCGCCGCCCTCGTCGCCGCCGCCCGCGTAGGCGGGGACCGTGAGCGCACCCATCATCAGGACGGCGCAGAGCGTCGCCGCCAGCATACGGGATTTTTTCATTATGTCTCCTCCTTTCTCTCGCCGGGCTTCTGGACACCGTGTCCAGAGGGCCCGCCCCGGAGCTGCCGCAGGAGGGCGGGCAGCTCGTCCAGGGACACGCTCATGCCCCGCACGATGTCCACGATCTCCTCATTCTCGGCCTCCCGGTGCTTCTGTTCCAGCTCTTTCAGCCGGGCCTGCTGCTCGCTGATCTTGGCCTTGACCTTCTCCATCTCGGCCCAAATTTTCGCGCTCTTGCTGACTGCCATTGAAAACCTCCTTGTTCATGGTAAACGCCCCCAGGCGTAAAAATGGGACTGCCAGTAGCTTGTATTCAGACTTGTAAATTGCACCGGGTCCCCACAGTGGAGCATCATCCCGTCCCCCACATAGAGGCCGCAGTGGGTCACGCCGTCCGGGTTGGGCGCGTCGTAGGTGTAGCGGAAAAACACAAGGTCGCCGGGCCGTGGGGAGCTGACAGGGGTGCAGTAGTTATAAAGCCCCTGGGCCCCCAGGCGGCCCACGTCCCAGCCGCATTGGTTCAGCACATAGGACAGGAAGCCGGAACAGTCAAAGGACGTGGCCGGGGAGCTGCCTCCCCACACATAGGGATACCCCAGGTATTTCTCCGCCTCGGTGAGCAAGGCGGCAAAAGCGGGATCGGAAAGATACTGCTCCGGCACGTCGTAGGGCTGGGGCGGGTTGGTGATGTACTTGTCCACATAGCCGGAGCCGGGGAACAGGTCGGGCCGGTTGCCCAGGGCGGCCATGTAGAGTGCGTACCGGGATAGCTGCTCCCCGCCCATCATGTAAATGGGCAGGTGGGACAGATCCTCGTTTTTCAGCGTCACCGTGCAAATGTAGTAATCGTAGTACACGCGGTAGCTGCTGGAATGGGTGTTGCCCTCGCCGTCGGTCCAGGTGTCCGTCTCGATGTAATACCGTCGCTCCGTCACCACGTCCTCCGTCAAAATATACTGCCGGTCGAAAATGGCCTGGAGCGTCCCCCGCACCTCCTCCAGCATCCACTCCCCCTCGTGGAGCGCGGAGAGCATGGAGATCAGCACATAGGGGTCATGCTCGATGGCGTCCAGGTCGAAGTGGTATTCGTCGTAGTCGTGGGTGCTGGTGTAGGTGTCCAGGTAGTGTTGCAGCTCCGCCTCCAGAGCGCAGTAGGCAGCCTCAGCCCCCAGCATATCCCCGTCCTGGGCGGGGTAGGTGCTGGCCCCGATCCCACCTATGATCCCATTCCCCAGCGTCACCAGGGAGGAGGCGCAGGACTGGACCGTGAACAGGAGGAGGACGCAGGCCAGGGCGATCACCACGCCGCCAGGGTGACGCTTGACGAAGCCCGCCGCCTTTTCCGCCAGCTTCTCCGCAGAGACGGCGGTTTTCTCGGCGGCCTTGGCTCCCTGCTTGGCGGCCTCCCGCGCCTGTTTCGCGTACTGCCGTTTTTGGCGCTGCTTTTGGGCAAACCGGGCCAGGGCGTTCTTGCCCAGGTCCGGGTGCTTCTCCAGCTCCGTTTGAAAGCGGTGCTCCGCCGTGGCCTTGACATACCGGCTTTCCGCGCGGGCGGCGGCCCTGGCCGGGTGGTCCCGGATGGCCTGCCGCACCATCCGGGCCGTTTTCCGCCCTACGGCCTCGCCCACAAGCTCGGAGTGGTGGGCCCCCTCGGTCCCCACGTTCTCATGCTCCACCTCGTACACCTTGCCATGGACGAAGCCGTGAACGCCCCAGCCCAGGGCCCCGGCCCCGCGCTTCACCGGGCCGGGGGGCTTGGCCGGGGCCTGGGCCGCCAGCTTCTCCTGGGCCGCGCCCATGCGGAGCTTGGCCTTTTCCGCCTTGACCGCGCTCCGCTCCGCCCGCGCCTGCCCCTGGGCGCTCCGCTTCTTCCCCTCCTGCCGCAGTCGCTCAGAGGGCCGGGCCCGTTCGCTTTCCTGGTGGAGCTTGGATTTGTGGTCAGATTTGCGGGGCCTCTGGACACGGTGTCCAGAAGGACGGGCCTTACCCATTGGCCTTGTCCTCCGGCTTGGTGGTCAGGAGGGTGTAGAGCTCGGTGTCCTGGGGGAAGTGGTCCACAAAGGGGATGGTGGTGTCCCCATAAAAAAGCAGCCCCTCGCCGGAGCCGGAGTGGGTGACGTAGGAAAGCTGGTGGGGGGAAATCCCCAGGTGGCTTGCCAGCACCTTTTGATCCCCGGCGGCCTGGGACAGCATATAGAGGAAATCGCAGTTGCCGAAAATGGACTCTATTTCGCTGCTCTCCAGCAGGCTTTTCACATTCTGGGTGATCCCGCTGGGGATGGCCCCCCATTTGCGGAAACGCCGGAAAATCTCCACACTGTACGCCGCCGTCTGGGGCTCCGCCAGCAGAACGTGAAACTCGTCCTGATATACCCAGGTCGCCCGCCGCCGGTCCCGGTTCTCCGTCACCCGGCCCCATATCTGGTCGGTGAGGATCAGCAGCCCGATCTTTTTCAGCATTTTACCCAGGGCCTTGATGTCGAAGCACAGCAGCCGGGAATTGACCTTGACGTTGGTACGGTGGTTAAAGAGGTTGAGGGACCCGGTGCAGTACAGCTCCAGGGCGGACGCCACCCGCCGGGCCTCCGGTTCGGACTGTTTCAGCAGCTCGTCGTAGAGGTCCTGGAGAATGGGCATCCGCTCCGGGGCCGGGTCCGCCAGATAGGGCCGGTAGATGGTCCGCACACAGCGGTCGATCACCGTCTTTTCCACGGGAGCCAGCCCGCTCCGCCCGCCCACGATCAGCTCGCACAGAGAGAGGATAAAATCGCTTTTGAGGGACAGGGGGTCCTCGTCGTCGGCGTAGTTGGGATTGATGTCCATGGGGTTGATGAACGTGCCCGCCGTGGCCGACGGGGACAGCCGCACCACCTGACCGCCCAGCCGGTTCACAAGGGGGTAGTATTCTCCCTCCGGGTCTGCTATGATGATGTCGTCGTCCGGGAGGGAGAGGAACACGTTGACGATCTCCCGCTTGGCGGCAAAGCTCTTGCCGCTGCCGGGCGTGCCCAGGAACAGGCCGTTAGGGTTTTTCAGACGCTTGCGGTCCGCCATAATGACGTTATTGGAAAGGGCGTTCATGCCGTAGTAGAGGGCCGCCCCGTCCATCCGCAGCTCCTTTGTCATAAAGGGAATGAAAATCGCCGTGGAGCTGGTGGTCATGCCCCGCTGTATCTCAATGGCGTTATCCCCCAGCACCAGGGAGGACGTGAAGCCCTGCTCCTGCTGCCAGTCCAGCCGCTTCAAGGCGCAGTTGTATTTCTGGGCAATGCCGGAAATGGTGAACACGTCGTTCTCCAGCTTTTGCCGGGTGGGGGCGATATTCACCACAGTGAACGTCAGGAGGAACATTCTTTCATTCCTGGACTGGAGGTCGGCCAGGAGCGCCGCCGCGTCCTTGGAGTAGGTAATGAGGTCCGGGGGCAGAATTTCCATATCGTACCCCGCCCTGACCGCCTTTTTCTGCTCCTCCACCTTCATCTTGTCAATGTCGGAGATTTTGCCCTTGGTCATTTTGATGGCCTTGAGCTGGTCCACGGTCTGAACGTGGAGGGTGACGGTCATTTCCGCGTCCAGCTCCAGCAGCTCCAGCAGCAGCTTGTCCGACAGCTCGGAGGCCATGATCTGCAAGTAGGAGGCCGCGCCCCAGGACTGGCCCAGCCGGAATGTCCGGGCGGCGGTGAAGTCGAAGCTGTCCGGGGCGATAAAGTCTTTCGTCCCCATGCCGGTTTTCACGATGTCCGGCCAGGAGAAGCGGAACGGCTCCCGGCCTCCGGGGTGCATCTGGCCGTGAAGCGTCTCCAGCCGCTCCCGCCCGTTGAGGACGCGGGAGTGGGCCCCCAGCTTTTTGAAGTTGCCCATGATGTCGCTGGACACGCGCTCCAGCCGGGGGCGGGCCGTCTCCAGGCCGTCGGCGGGGACGCCGAAGGTGATGTACTTGGAGCGGACAATGCCATTGTTGCTCCGGGCAATTTGCCGTTTCAGCATATCCACATATTCCCCCCGGATACTGTCAAAGTCGTCGTGGGCCATGGGGATATTGACCTTGTACCGGCTGCCGCCCTTGGAGCGGTGGTTGATGAAAGAGAGCTGGAACGGGAGGGCGCTGTCAAAGTAGTTGAGGAAGCCGCACCAGCCGTCGAAGATGGCGGACTGGTCCTCGCTGGAGGCCACGGAGTAGTTGATGTCCTCGTAGGCAATGGTTTTTGTGTAGAAGCCCTCCCGCACCCGGCAAATGCCGTCTTTCAGCATTTCCACATAGGGGATGGTCTGTTGGGCGGAGAGGGAACGCTTACCGGCCCTTGCGGGTCCGGCGCTTTTGGTCCGTATGTTCAGAAGCCGATACCTCCTTTACTGTCTCGGCCTGCGGGCCTCCCAGTATTTCCGTCACCAGTTTCACTGGTTCCTCCTTTCCCGCAAAGGGCGCGTAGATATTTTGGGTTCGGTAGGGCCTGGGGCCGGGCCGGAGGAAGCGGGCGCGGATGATGTTCCGCACCACTTTCTCAAAGGGCAGGCCGTCCTTTTCGTACATCGCCATGAGGAACGCCGGGAGCATGATCCCCAGCATGAGGAACATAGCCCCGGTGCTCCCCACAGGCCCACGGGCCAGCAGATAGGCGGGGACCCCCACCAGCCCGCCGCCTCCGAAACAAATGAGCTGCCGCTTGGTGAGGTTGAACGCCAGCTTGGTCTTGACCCTGGACAGGTCATTGGGGACATTCACATAAGGTATGGTCGATCACTCCTTTTGAAAATTTTGTGTTTCCTCCATCTTGACAAATTCTTCCCATAGTGATAAGATACATATATATACACTTTGCGGAGGTGGTAGATATGGCCGGGAAAATGTGTCCAAAATGCGGGCAATATACCTTTTTTGCTCAACCATTCGGAAGAGAATGCACTAAGTGTGGTTATCGAATGGTACTTCCTGTAAACGAGGGAAGAGGAGGTAAAGGACAACGTTGCCCTAACTGTGGAAAACAGCAGGTTTTTGACGGAACATGCCGAAATTGTGGCGCAAGATTTTATGAAAAATAAGGAGAAAAATCATGAAGCCTAAAGAGAAAAAATCTGATAATCAATTAGCAAAAATCTCTCCTTCTCAACCACCAGCAACACCGGATAAATTACAAGCTGCACTTAAGTTTGTAGCAGATTTGACCGGTGAAGCAAAAAGAGCAGCAGCGGATAACCCTATCATTACATCTTCTGGTAAACAAAAGTCTTCTTTAAAAGGCGCTACAGTAATTACCAATATGCTTAAAGAAGAAGGTATTGAGGCACATAAGCGAGGCATCGTACCTCAGCCCAATATGGAGGGCGGGCTTCAAAATAATGATATGTATGTAGCTGCTACGTCGGCTTTAGAATCAATGAAGTTATCTGAACAGCAACCCAAACGCCTTCTTGATGGAGACGAGAAAGACAAATAATTTTTCTACGTTACTACGGGTCTATTAGGCCCGTAGTTTTTAATGTGCCCCCAGGATGCTCCGGGCGATACTCCCCGTTTTGAACAGGCAGTAGCACAGCAGCACCGTGTAGCCGATGGTCCCCCATATCGCCCCTATGGGGTCGCCCCCGGAGGCGATACCTTGAATGAGTACCGCATAGATACCCATGCATACCAAAATCAGCATCCCCTGGAAGCCCACGGCGAACAGGGAGCGGAGATAGTTCTGCCCGGCCCCGCCCAGCTCCCGGTTCGCCAGGGTTGCCACGGGGAGGGGCGCAAGGCTGGTGAGCATATAAATTTCTATCATCCGCCCGTAGACGATCACGAAAATCACGATATTCAGCGCGGTCATGGTGAGCTGCACCACAAAGGACTGGAGCCACAGCCCCAGCAGCGGGCCCAGGTCCATCCCCTCCAGCGCGGCCTCCAGGTCCGCCAGCATATCCGGGGAAACGTCCGTGGAGCCCTGGATCAGCCCCGCTGACTGCGCCACCACCCGCTGGGCCACGTCGAACACCGCCATAACGATATTGAACGTGTTGGACAGAATGAGGATGGCGCAGGCCGTTTTGAATATCCACTTGAAGAAAATCCAATAGTCCAGGTCGTGAAGATTATTCCGCTCCACCAGCAGTTGAATGAGTTCGTAGGTGGCGACAAAGGTCAGGACCAGTCCGGCGATTGGCAGTATCACCGTTTCGGAAAGCCGCCGGATCAGGGAGAAAACCCCGGCGTTCCATTGCGCCGGGGCTGTCCCCACTTGTACCGCGATCTCCCCGACACGGGCGTTTACTGTATCAAAGAGCCCCGACAGGTTGTCCATGATCCCGCCGGTCAGCAGCTCCTTCAGCCAGTTCGTGATCCAGTCGGTGAGAAATCCCATGAAGCGCCGCCCTTAGAACAGGCCGGACAGCAGGGGGATCAGGGTCGTGCCCAGCAGGATAATGCCGCCGCCCGCCATGAGCTGTTTCATGCCCTGGCTCTTCGCGCCGGGGTTGTCGTTGCCGTAGCCCTCCAGCAGATTGATAAGGCCCCACACGCCCAGGCCAGCGCCCAGCGCAATCACCAGGGTCTGCAAAATGTCAATAGCAGAGTTGAAAAAATCCATAAGTACCTCCAAAAAATTTCAAAAATTTTGAAGGCGCATTTTCCACTTTGTTTATTCCGCCGTGCCGGTTACTCCGGGTCGGCGGGGTCTGCGTCCTCCGATACGTCTACCTCGTACACGTCATAGACCTCGGTGGACTTGGGTTTGAGCTTCGTGGATAGAAAACGCTCTAAGTCGAAAGCGTTTTTCTTATCGCAGTCGGCCAGGAACTTGTAATTGGGATGGCGCGTTATATCGAATTTGTCCGAAAGGAACGGCCTGACGCCCCGCAGTTGCAGGATGCACTTGCCGCCGTCCAATACGGCCAATTCGTCCACATCCATGAGGGCTTTGCCCAATTTCTGATAATTCAGCGAATGGGAAACCTCACGGCCCCGGCTCTCGCCGGTGTTGAAGGTGTCTATCGTTTCTTTCCCCAGGCTGGCGGACAGCTCCTTCAGCGTGGTCGGCTCCTTGCCGCCCAGGAAGATGGAGCAATCGCAGTTGCCAATGATGGTGTCGGCGTTGTCCTTGTAAATGGCCTTGAGCTGGCTCTGCGCTTGCAGCACCAAACAGGCGGAGATCTCCCGGCTTCGGATGGTAGCCATGAGTTTTTCCAGCTTGGGTATCTGCCCGATGTTGGCGCACTCGTCTATAAGACACCGCACATGGACCGGCAATCGCCCGCCGTACACATCGTCCGCCTTTTCGCACAGGAGATTGAATAGCTGGGTATAACACATGGAAATCAGGAAATTAAAGGAATCATCCGTGTCGCTCATAATGAGGAACAGCGCCGTTTTTTGATCTCCCAGGGTGTCCAGCGCCAACTCGTCATAGGCGGTCACATCCCGGACTTCGGCAATATCGAATACTGCCAGCCGCGCACCGCAGCTCACCAAAATCGACTTAGCCGTTTTGCCTGTGACGAGTTGTCAAGGACTTTTTAATACTGTTCACAGAATATTCAAAAATCGGCACAGCAAAAGCCGGGGGCCTCATGGCTCCCGGCCTGCTCATGCGGTGCTTACTCCTGCGCCATCATCTGGCGGACTTCTTCGCGGAGCATACGCTTGATTTTGCCCTCCATCGTTTCAGTGCTGGTTTCGCTGAAATGCGCCCATACAAGGTAGGTGGTTTTGCCGATTTTCTTTACCATAGAGGGCGGGGTGTCCGGCTTGGGCCGGGGGAAGGTCATGCCTGCGGTAGCGTTGGGAAGTTTATTTGCCATAGGCTCTCCTTTCTGTCCATCAGATTTTTAAGACGTGCCAGCTTGTCCTGTGCGGTGGCCTTGCGGAAATTCTCGCCGGAAAAACGGATAGGGGCGCACATCTCCAGCAGACGGTCATAGATGCGGGCGTGGGCGGTGTCCTGGGAGTGCTGCAAGTCCTGGAGGGACAGGTTGGTGGTGACGATCAGCGGCCTGCGGCTGCGGTAGCGGCTGTCGATCACGTTGTAGACCTGCTCCAGACCGTACTCCGTTCCACGCTCCATACCGAAGTCGTCCAAAATCAGCAGCGGGGCGCGGCACAGTCGGCTTATGTACTCATTCCGGCCCTCAAAGCTGGCGGTCAGGTCGTTCAGTATCAGGGCAAAGTTCGTCATGCGGACGGCCACTTCTTGCTCCATCAGAGCATTGGCGATGCAACCGGCAAAGTAGCTTTTGCCAGTCCCCACGCCTCCCCACAGCAGATAGCCGATATTTTCCTCCTGCATGGCCGTCCAGTTCTCAACGTAGAACCGGGCGTGTTTCATCTGCGGGCATTTGCTGTTGTCATTGGCAAACGTCCACTCCCTCATGGCGGGGTCAGTAAAGCCCTTGCGTTTCAAATCGGCCACGGTCTGGCGGTGACGGCGGGCCTCCTGCTCTGCCGCCTCCCGGTCAAGACGCTCCTGCTCACAGCGGCAGGGGTGGGGGAGCAAGCGGCCCTTCATCGGCGGGGCCTCCATACGGAATTGTTTCGGGGTGCGGCACTTGCCGCAGTATAAAAGCCCATCTTCGCCGGTGTAGTCCCCCGGTTCCAGCCGGGTCACGGTCATGCGCTTGATGATGCTGTCAAAATCATTCATAGGCTCTCGCCCTCCTTGCACGAATAGTCGGAAACGCCCTTACCGTTGCGCCTGTCCTCCTTGGCCCAGCGGCGAATAGTGGCGGCGTGGCTCTTGTAGGTCTTGCCGGTGGAGGCCATATATTCAGACAGGCGCTCAATGTACTCCTGCCAGACGGCGGGGAAGTCTGCTTGCAGTTCGGCAACCTCATCCTCCGTCAGAAAGACATTCTCATAGCGGCCTCGCGCGCGGGCGCACGCGCCCTCTCTCCCGTAAGGTAATTCACTCAGGTTACTCGTAAGGTTATTAGTGGACAATTTTCTGTCCATCAAAGGGATAGTTTTCTGTCCATCAGGAGGACAATTTTCTGTCCGCCTGAGGGATAATTTTTTGTCCATCAAGCGGACAATATCCTGTCCATCAGGTATCTTAACAAAGATGCGGTTTGGCTGGGACTGACCCCGCCGCTGGCGCTCAATCAGACCAGCAGTTTCCAGTTCGTTCAATGCGTTCTTGACAGTCATGGGGCTGCGGTCAATGGCGTTGGCAATTTCAACGATGGGAAAGACGATGTAAATCTGGCCGTTATCATCGGCCCAGCCGTTGGCCTGGGAGAGCTGCGCCCTGTCCAGCAGAACGGCATAGACCAGCTTGGTAGCCAGCGCCAAATCCGCCTCCATCAGAAAACGGGGGTAGGGCAAATAGGGCGGCATTTTGGTGTCGGCGGTCATGTAGTCAGCAATCGTGTTCACCTCCCGATTTGTGGACCGTTAGAGGGCCGTTTTAGGGGTTCGGAATGATAACATACAGCCCCCCTATCGACCACGCCCGGAAAGCCTTGAAAAATCAGGGCCGTTTTGGGCCTAAAGCGTTACATACCAGCCCTATGACGGCGCACCCGTTCACGGGTCTTTCGCCGCCGCTCCTGTTCGGCGCAATCAGGGCAGTATTTGGCCCGGTTCGACTTGGGAATGTACCGGCCTCCGCACAGGACGCATTTCTTCATGTCCTCCCGGTAGAGCAGAGCGGCGCACAGACTTTCATCCAGCGGCAGCACAGCGGCCCGGAACCAGCGGCAGATCAGTGAGTAGGAAATGCTTTGTGGACAGACACATTCCTCCCCATCGTCCAGCAGCAGACAATTCCCCCGGTCGTAGTTGCAGCAGCTATGTACCAATCGCCGGACGGCCCGATATTGCTGATAGGTCATCGCTCTTGTTCCTCCCTGCGCTGGGTCTGGCCCTCCCTGGCAAAACGCTCGGCGGTCTTTTTCAAGGTTTCAACCGCCTTGATGTCCTCCCGCATGGCCCGCATTTTCAGATAGTCAGCATCTTTCTCAGCGGTCAGCGTTTGGGCCTCGGCCCTCCACGCCTTGGGTGTGATGGCCTCGCCGGATGCTTTCAGCGTGTCCAGGTAACGGACGGCGGCATCGAACAGAGCGAGGTCGGCGCTGTGCCGTTGCTTGAATTGCTCCCGCTTTCCCAATGCAACCTTGTCCAATTTCTGGCGGACGGGCTTGTATTTTTGATACTGCTCCCACATTTCCAGCCGCTCATTCAAAACAGACAACCGGCGTTCGGTCTTGACAATCTTGCCGCGCAAATCGTAATAATCACCGTTCATGGCGGCAACCTTGTCAAACAATTCCTGCATGGATTTGATACCGTTCTCCATCAGGAAATTGAAAAGTTTTGCATCTGCCTGGAGCGCCTTGACCTTGCCATAGCGGGAAGTCGGGGCGGTGTCCTGCCTTGCCTGGAAAAGAAAATCCATGATGCTTTCCCGGCCCTGGGGCTGGGTGGACTGCTCCTTGCACCAGTTATAAAGGCGGGTGATGCGGGCTTTGATTTCTTTCAGCAGCTTGTTGTCGGCGGCAATTTCCCGGTTGATGTTGCCCTTCTCAGTGGCGATGCCCCGGCGCTCCATCTGGCTGGCGGCAGGCCCCATGTGAACGGTGGGGATTTTATCAACGCCCTGGCGCTTGTAGCTGCGGTGGTCGATGCGCTCCGGCCTGCCAGCAGCTTCTAAAGCCCGGTTCGTATAAGCCGCCCACGCCGCCCGCCACTTCTCGGCGTTCCCTCTCTGGTTCCAGTCGGTGGTGTCCTCACGGTGGTTCTTCCAGCCGCCTTTGCCGTCCGGGATGCGCTGGCCCTGGCCGTCCAGATCGTACACCTTGCGGCACTTTGGCCCCCACTCCCCATTTTCTTTTATAGGCCGGATTGTCAGCAGAATGTGAGCATGGGGGTTGCCGGTTCCCTTGTCATGGATGGCGAAGTCAGCGCACATTCCAACCGAAACAAAATTGTCTTTGACATAGGCCCGGACAAGCGCCAACTGCTCCGCTCTGGACAGCACCACCGGCAAGGCCACTTCAATTTCCCTGGCAAGCTGGGCGGTGCTGGATTTCTCGATTTCCTCCACACTGTTCCAGAGAGTAGAGCGGTTTTGAAACTCTGGCGGAGCGTGAGAGGGCAGCATGATTTCCGTATGGACAACACCGCCCTTGCGGGTGTAGTCATGGGTCATTCCGTCCCACTCGTTCACCAGCTTTTCACCGCTCCGATAGGCGGCAGCGGCCACAACGGATTTGCCCTGGCTCCGTTGAATTATCTGGATAGGACAATGAAAAATTGCCGTAAAAACGCACCTCCTTTCAGTGTTGGGTATTGGCCCCGCCGGAAAGTGACAGACGCGAAGCGGGTGTCACTTTTTGGCGGGGGTGCAGGGGTTTGGGGGTGTCAACCCCCATCGCGTCCGTAGGACGCAACAGCCCCCGGCAGGGCGCACGACACCGGGACGGTGTATAAGTGCGCCATTCGGACTGGGGATTACTTCTCGTCCCCAGTTTCCGGCGGGTTTTTCACCAATTCCTGCGCCCCTGACAGGCGGGACAGGGCAACCAAAAACGCCTTGACTTCCTCGCCCTCCATCTCTACAACGGCAGGGAAAACGGCCTCCAGAATGGCCCCGCGCTCAATCAGACGGTGCGTTCTAGCCCGGTGTTCCTCGGTGCGCTTTTTGTTCAGCAAAATCTTTTGGCGGTTCTGATATTGGCTAATTTTCTTTTCGATTTCCTGTTCCTCCTGGGTCTTATCCATAGCTATCAAGCATCCTTTTCCAGCCAGCCATTTTGTGCAAAAATCTTCTGTAACTTCCTGATTGCGCTGGTAACGCTCTCGGTGGCACAACTCCCACTTACACCCTCATCCGCCGCTATCTCCCGAAACTTTTTCTTTAAGGCATACCGGGCATGGAGCCGCCGCGCCTGGGTGGGGGATAGTTGGGTAATGGTCTCCGCCAGATGTGCCAATAGCAGTTCTTCAGCGGCCTCATCAATCTCCCGAATAATCAAATCCTCCGGGGATTGCACTAAAAACATGGCGTGGTTTTCAATGCCGGGGCTGCAATCCATCGAATAAACGTGATAATACTTTTTTCTGCCCTCCTGCCGGTTCTCATAGAGCCGGTATTCCTCCATAACGGCGGCAACCTCGTCCGGCACTTCCACAAACGTGTCCTTGGTGTAGAGCGGGTAATAGTGCTTTCGCAAATTGATGATTGCCATGCCGTCCTCACTTTCCCTGGGGATGGTCTGCGTAATAGCGGCGGAGATTGCACAGGCCACGGCGGATGGAAAGACAGACGTTACTGCTGTGGATGCGCTCCTGGTCTGCGATCTGCTGCTGGGTAAGCCCTCCCAGGTAGTAGGCACAGAGGCGGCGGGCCTGGGTGGGGGTGGCATAGGCCAGGGCCTCCCGCAAAGCAGCGGCCAGCCAGTCACGCTCGGCCTGTTCCTCGGCCAGCATGACAAGCTGCTCCGGGGAGGGGCTGTGTTCCAAAGCGTAGTTCTCCGTCCAGTCGAAAGCGTCCAGCGAGTAATAGGCCCGGTGATACCGCCTCCGGCGCTCATAGTTCCGCATTTCCCGGACAGACTGGCACAGCACGTCAAAGACTTCCTCGCTGACCTCTACCAGCTTGTCCTGCTGACAGTGGGGGTAATGGAGCCGTAGGTTGATGATTTTCATTTTGACCTCCTAAATGACAGGAGGGACAAGTAGCCGAAACTGCTTGTCCCTCCCGGTGATGGAGCGAACGCCCCTCACCTGGTAGCCACTTAGGGGGTCAATCGTACACCCTATTTCCAGAATTTCTTGAAAATATTTTTGACGGCGCTGACAGACTTCTCAACGGCGCTCTTAGAGCATCCGCACAGTCTGCCAATTTCCGCATAGCTGAAATCGTGCAGGGCGTAGAGCAAGAACCGCTCCCGCTGGGTGGGGGTGCAGAGGGCCAGCACTGCCAGAATTTCATCCAGCGTTTCCCTCTGGCAGACCAATTCCTCCGGGGTGGTGCAGTAGGGCAAGCGGCCCTCGGCGGCGATTATGTACTCGTCAAACTCACGTCCGTCCCAATGTCGCCGTTGTTCATGGGCAAGGTTCTCCGCCTTGTGGTCGGCCTGGGTGAGATATTCGTAGACCTCCACCGACACGGACACAGCCTGTCCATAGTAATTGATGGTGATTTCCATCGTCCTTTCCTCCGTTCAGATTTTTGGGGTCTGAACGGAGGGGGCGGAGAACGGCAGCGCGGCCGGTGTCGCTGGCCTGGAAATGCAAAAGCCCCCGGACGGCACAAGGCCATTCGGGGGCAAGTAACAACATTATGAGCCGTCAGAAAACGACTATTTTCGCAAGCCTGGGTAGGGGGCGCCGTTGCAAGGGTCAGGCTTTTTTTGACAAGTGCCTATCTCTCCATAGTCGCATGGCGGCGTCCTCCTGTTGCCGCCGGTGGATATAAAAACGGCGGCTTTGAATAATCAAAACCGCCGCTGGAAAGAGCGTTTGGACATGAGAAATCGGCCTGCCCAGCAGCGGTTTTTTCTTTTCTGCCGCTGGGCAGATAGTTTTTCTTTAGATACATGATAAAAGGAATTTTTGAAGATTTCATAAAGATTTGAAAAAATGGACGGCCACAAAAGCCGTCCATTACATTATCGGGAAATCAGCAGGGAAGTTTCATAGTAACCTTTGCACCGCCGGTTTCTTTTGAATTTTCTAAAACAAGCTGCCCATTGTGCTGTTCCATAATGGAATTTGTAATATATAGGCCCATACCGAAGTGCAGCTTTGAACTTCGGCTTTGATCGCCCATGTAGAACCGTTCCTGTGCGTGGCATAATGCCTCTTTAGAAAATCCCGTTCCCTCGTCTGTGATTGAAATTTCCACGAAACCGTTGTTGCTCTGAACGTTCACATAAAGCGTTCCGCCTTGTGGAGAGTAGTCCAGTCCATTACTGATAACATTCATAATAGCACGTTCAATCAGAACCTTATCAAATTTCAGCATTTGAGGGAGTGAAACAGTGTTCATTTGCAGCCGGATTTCCTTTGTCCGGCATAGTGATTCCATATAACCGAACAAGTGCTGCATGAACGCTGGCAAGTCTATATTTTCAATATGGAGCTGATAGCCAACCGCCGCCCGTGATATATCAATTAAGGTTTGAATATATATCTGCATCTGGCTGGAACTTTCCACGATGTAATCAGCGTATAGTCGCTGTTCATCATCAAGATTTGTTTCTGTGAGTAAATCAGCGTTTCCCTGAATAACCGTCAGGGGCGTTTTCAAATCATGAGCAAGTGCGGCGATCTGCTCTTTCTGTGTCTGTTCCGTTTTCCATTGCCGTTTTAACGAAATTTTCAGATTATCTTTCATATCTGAAAAAGATGCAAGGACATCTTCAAACTCTTTGATTTTAGAGTGTCCTACTTCAAAGTCAAGGTTTTGCTTTGCAACCTCCGCAGTAGCTTCAAAAAGCGGGGTCAGTTGTGTACGCAGATTCTTTGCAAATCTGGCAGTCAGAATGATAGTGACCAGTAGCAAATTTGCACCCATCAGGATAAAAGCAAGCGTGTCAGGAGATGGAAAAAATTCCGGCAACCATGACACTGTAAATTGGGAACCAATGTAATACCTTAAAACGCAAAATTCATTTTCCCGGACAACAAGTACAAATTGCCTCCCCGTAGCATATTCAATATATTCTCCCTTTGCGTACAGCAGGGCAATTTCTTTTTCATCATCGTCCATATTGCTGTAAAGCTCGTTAAAATTCTTATCCAGAATTAAATAGCTGCATCCCTGTGGAACCACAACCTTTGTAATATCCGGGGCAATCGTCAGCGTTGGTATGATCTCCTTTACCTGCAACTCACTTTGATTTGCCCTTGTAGCCAATCCAGCATTTACAGCAAGGCACTCCAAAACAAAAGGAACAATAATTGCAGCTATCAGCATGACAATGAGGGAGATAGCAAACTGGCGAAACAATATTTTCAATGTAGGTTTCTTTTTCACTCCCATTTATATCCTATCCCCCATACGGTGCTGATCGGACTTATTTTGAAATGCTCCAATTTCGCACGAATATTTTTTATATGCGTTGAGATCGTAGAGTTATCGCCTATTCCATCAAACCCGAAAACGGCTTCATAGATTTGTTCTTTTGTAAAAACCTGTCCCCGGTTTTTTGCAAGGTATTCACAGATGGAATACTCGCTTTTGGTCAGGGAAACCGGCTGTTCTGAAACATACAGTGCCTTTGCGGAAAGGTCAAATCTTATATCAGGCTCAAAGGAAAGCGTACTGTGATGCTCTCTTTTTTCTCTGCGTAAATGTGCTGCAACACGGGCGCGAAGCTCCTGAATACGAAACGGTTTCGTAATATAATCATCCGCACCGATACCCAATCCAAATAATATATCTTCCTCTAATGTCTTTGCGGTTAGAAAGAGAATCGGGCAGTCTACCATATTCCTGATCTGTTTGCAAAACTCAAACCCGTCTGTGCCAGACATCATCACATCCAAAAGAATGAGGTCATAGCAATGCAGTTTTTTAATGTCTACATCATCAGCATTTTGACAAGCCGTTATCAAATAGCCATCTTTCCCTAAACTGTTCTTAATTAGTTCCAGGATAGAAACTTCATCGTCAACTACAAGTAAGTGGGTCAAAAAATCACCTCCTGCCCCATTATACCACATTGTCGGGGTTACTCATCATTATTTTTAATGTCAGCTTTCCGATATTCGTTGTTGATATTTACAGCTACGGCATTTCTTATATCCACATCCACAATACTGTAAACGTAGCCGAAACTGAAATCTTCCCCCGCCACATTCTTGAAGCGTTTCGATACCTGCCCGATTTCTTCTTGCAGTTCTGACAGTTCCAGACATTCATCCGTTATGGTATAGGTCAGGCCGTTATAGGAAATTTCATCATAGCTTGCGGCGTTCAGTTCATAATACGGCAGAGATTCGTTTAACGCCTTGTTTTTATCGGCAGTATTGCGGAGCGCACCGCAGGCTGATAAACAAATAAGGCTCACAAGCATAATTACCACGGCAAACAGACACTTTTTATTCACTGTTTTTACCTCCCTCCCAACTACGAAACCAAACTAAACTGGCAATCAGCAAACAGACAGTACAGTATACAGAAATAATCATACCACTGAAAAAATCAGTTTTTACCTGTGCATACAGTTGGGGACTATCCCATGCAAGCACAGTATAATCCATAGCACGAACGCTCCAAGCCCAGGGAATGTATCTCCATACAGCATCACCAAGCCCTGTTATCATAAGGGCAGCTATTAGACTTCCGGCAATGCCCAATCCCATAGATGCACCCTTTCCGAAGCTCATGCCCACAAACAAATGAATCAGGTAAATAGGGAGCATGGTAATCAACAATAGAATCCCTGCTTTCAGGTATAGGCTTGCCGGGGCGTCCCTGTATAGTACAGCAAATGTTCCCAATGCTAAAAATGTTGCACCCATAGCACAAATCATCAGAAACCCAAGTTTACCAATATACGTGGCTATGCGGGATGGGATTGTTCCTAACAAGAGCTGATAATGCCCGGCCTGATTTTCAATCTGAACAACCAGGCCCACAATAATGCCGATCAGGAACGGAAAGGCAACGGCCAATACTTCCAGATAGGCACTGATTTTGGTCGCCGGTTCCCATCTGGATATATGATAATACCCAGCAAAAACCACCGCACACATAATAGGAATCAGGCTGTGCATATAGAGCAAAATGCTGTGTTTACACTTCTGATATTCTGCTTTCAAGCACTGAATCACAGATACCATAGTTACCCCACCTCCTTTTTTTCAAACCATCTTGCCGTTAAACATGACAGCACCGCAAACCAGGACAGCGAAATAACAAGCACAAGTATAATCATCCAAAACGCCATTGCCGCACTCTGATCTGCAACCGGCTCACCGTTCGGTAAAATACCTAACACGGAAATCATAAGATGCGGCACCCAGCTATACGGGCAGATCATCCACAAAGAGGTTGTAGCTGTGAAAATTCCCAAAACGCTGCCAAGTCCGGCATTAAGAATAACCGCGACAAAGATACCAACCTTTTTTGATAACCACAAGCACAACGGAATTTCCCACAGGCTTGCAATGACAATACAAACGGTTCCGGCGACGGCCTGCCCAATACCGATTGTCAAGGGGATTTCGTTGATAACTAATATTGCAAAACCGCCCAACAGATTTAGCGCCAGGAAAATGAAGTTTCCCACGCAGGAGTAAATACCGGCCACTCCAATTTTAGCTTTCCAGACTTTGTTTTGCGAAATGGGCAATGAAGCCACAGCACGATATTTTAATTTGCCATTATCCCGCTGCTCAATCAAAGCGCAGGTAAGTGTAAGAAATCCGGGATAGAGCAGGATATACCACCAGTTATAAGAATTGAGCTGGAACCAAAGAGGGGCGAAAAAGTTCATAAGCGCAGTTACAAATGGGGCCAGAACCATCAGCGTTTTTGTGAAAGTTCTCTTATGCTTTAGGTTCTCGGCTTGAATATATGCCATTTCCATTTAATATCCCTCCTTGTCATTCCTGCGAATAACATCCATAAAGAGCTGTTCCAAATCTTCACCAGCGCGAAGCTCTCCCTCATATCCAAGGACGCCGCCAGCAATGATACCTACATGATCTGCAATCTGCTGGACTTCTGACAAAATATGGCTTGACAGAATGACAGTAATTCCATTGGACGGAAAAGAACGAATCAGTTCACGAAGTTCCTCAATTCCCAAAGGGTCAAGTCCGTTTGTCGGTTCATCCAGAATCAAAAGCTGGGGACTGTTCAGCAATGCAATAGCGATACCAAGCCGCTGCTTCATGCCAAGAGAAAACTGTCCGGCCCGTTTCTTGCCGGTATTCGTAAGCTGGACAATATGCAGTACCTCGTTAATTCGTGCATCATCCAGGCCAAGCAATGTAGTTCTGACTTTGAGATTTTCGTATGCAGTAAGATTTTCGTAAAGCGGGGGCATCTCAATCAAAGCTCCGATATGCTCCAAATCGTTCCGTTTCCACGGGTGGCCGTCAAACTCAATGCTTCCCGATGTGGGGCGTAAAATGCCAGTGAGCATTTTCAAGATCGTGGATTTACCAGCCCCGTTCGGCCCCAGCAGGCCATAAACCGAATTGCGCCGGATGTTCAGCGACACGTTGTTTACCGCCATCTGCCCTTTGAAATTTTTGCAGAGGTCAGTTGTTTTCAAAATCATATCCATATAATCAAGTCCTTTCTTTGATTTTACAGATAGCATACTGGGCAATTTTGAAGATTCCATAAAGATTTTCGTATTCAGCAAAAATCCCGACACTACCGTACATAGTGTCGGGATTCCTCAATTAGCAACAAATCAATTCTGATAAACATTTTGCAATTTTCAGCCCTAACCTTATGTAACTCGGCAAATGGTGGCAAAACCTTGATTTTCAGGCGTTTCCGCCATTTGCCGTTTAGGAGAGTTCTTCGCATATCTCGGCGTATCCCGGCGTGGCTTTGCGCTGAAACGTAGTACGGAAGTAGTAAAAGCGGCCTTTCACTTTCTTTTTTACTACGCGGCCAGCCGCTCCATCTCTGCCTTTACGGAACAGGCGTCAACATGGGTGTAGTAGTCCAGCGTCATGGTGATATTGGCGTGGCCCATGATGTACTGCAACGCCTTGGGATTCATACCGGCGTTTGCCATACGGGTACAGAACGTGTGCCGGAGGGAGTGCGGGGTGATGTTGGGCAACTG
>CAJTGJ010000050.1 GCA_910575695.1 Oscillospiraceae bacterium
TCAAGTATCTCCACAAAGCCGCCCTCGTGGTGGTGGACGAGGTGGGCTTCATGCCCCTCTCACCCGCCGAGGCCAATCTCTTCTTTGGCTTCATCTCCGCCATGAGTGAGAGAACTTCCCTCATTATTACCTCCAACAAGGGCTTTGACGAGTGGGCCGACTTCCTTGGCGACGCTACCATTACCACCGCTATCCTCGACCGCCTCATCCACCGCTGCGAGATTATTAACATAACCGGCTCCAGCTACAGGCTGGAGCACCACCAGTCCATTACTAACTAACTTTTTCCGCTGGTATACTTTGTGGCGAAAACCTGCCTCAAAACTGGTATACTTTCTGGCGAAATTTGGACCATTTTACTTGACTGCTTACACAGAGCGCAAGAGACTTTGAGCAAACTATCCGTTCCTTTACATAGCATTTGAATTACCCCTTGGGATTACCAGTGTGCAAAATCCTTCGAGCATATCATGCGCTCTTATGCGTTCTCTTGTATAGAAGATTCCCTTCGTACATACCGAAGCAGGACACGGCAGCCGCTACATGGCTACCGTGTCCTGCCTGTTATGTTTGTTGAATTTCCCGAATCAGGATGAATGGGGTAAGCTGCCGGTTCTGACCAGCCGGATTATCTACAATTAGCGCAAGGAGTTGATCCTGCTTCCAGTCTCTCAGCTGATTCCCTTTACCCAGCAGGTCTACATCCAGGTCGTTGGCATCCACAATCATCATAACAACTCCGGTCCGTTTATAAACCTCATTGCAGACCATGTCTGGATTCCTGGGAACGCGGATGCCGATGTGCTTATATTCTGGGATGTCTTCTCCGTAGAAGCCGTCCAATCCCCGGACCTCCTCGCCGAGGAGCCGGTAGAAAGTGCCGTGGATGCCCCGCAGCTTGTCCAGACCGGCTCGGACCGCTGCCCAGAGCACCCGGCCCAAACCGCAGGTGTTGATGGCAAACTGCATCTTCACCGGCAGGCCCATGCCCGGTCCCGCCGCAGTCTGCCGGACAAAGCGGGAGAGCAGCTTGGCCCAGAAGCCGGGGCGCACCTGGTCCTCTGTCACCACCCGTCCCTGACACATGGCGATCACCTTCTCGCTGGAGGAAAGGATATCCCCTGGCTGATAGACGGGTTTAACATATCGCTCAACAAGGTCAATATAGCTCTCGCCAACCTGAACGAAATGCGTGGTAATGGCGTGCCGGGCATAAACCTTTCCGTTGGCTTGGATCAAAACATCCTTTCCCACGTTTGCGTGAAACTCCATCAGGACGCCCCCTCCAAATACTCCTCCAGGCAGACGCCCAGGGAATGGATCTGCTCCGCGTCCTCGTGCCCCACATAGCGGTAATGCCAAGGCTCATAGATGATACCGGTGATCTCGCTTTTGTCATTGGGATAGCGGAGGATGAAACCATACTCCCAGCTGTGCTCCATCAGCCACTTCTGCACAGCGGTGCTCTCCTGGGTTTCATCCAGATGCTGATTATTGATGTCCACAATATCCACTGCCAGTCCCAACTGATGCTCGCTAGTACCTGGGACTGCCACAGATTTCCCTGCCTCCACTGGGGCGTCAGCCTCAGAGTATCCTTGTGCTATCAGGCGGTCAACCTTATTCTGGAACAACTTCTCCTGGTACTCCTGTGTACGGTAGGCGGAGCAGATGACTGGGGACAGACCATCCGCCCGGCAAGCGTCCATCATGGCCTGTAAATCCGGATAGCACCGGCTATCCACTGAGAGCCCGTTCTTCAGTTCTGTCAGGGAGAGAGAATAGTCTGTCGGCAACGGGTTCCAGGGGTTTACCAGAAGCAGATTCCAGCTATCTTTGTCTGGTGTGGTGGTTTTGGGGCTGCCGCTGGCCTCTGGCAATGTGGAACTGGGATCCTGCTGGGCGCCGACTGAAGGCTCAGGCTGCAGCGGGAAAAAATTAGGGTCAGTTTGGGTAGAAGCACCTTGCTCGATAACCTTGAGCGTGTCTGTGGCAGAATCCGGATTGGTCTGGGTGGAGCTATTGGGCTGATAAGCGGTTTTCGCCAGTGATGTGGAATCACCCTGCGCTGAGGCGTCCGGTTTGAATCCCATGATGCAAACCGCAAGCAGAAAGCAAAGAGCCGAAACAGGGAGAAACCAATTCCCCAATCCTCTGCTCCGTCTGCGTCTACGCCTGCGCACACGTTTGCCGCGAGACCGCATCATCACTTCTCTTTGGTTCATGATAAGCACCTTCTTTATTTGAGATGCCTTTATCTTAGCGTGAGGATAGAAAGAACCATTAACATTCCGGCAACGAAACTGCATCATTTTACTTGAAGATCGCTAAGCCGCCAAACAGTTTCAGTTCCAGCTCACAGACATCCAAGCCGTCCTGCAAATCAGCCCCAAAAACGAACTGGTATAGAATGCCGCCGGAATCAATGCCTTGAGACTCCTCTTTCACACTGACAATTTCAATTCCATAGTAGCCCTGAAAGAATATGTTCCAGTTTGCAACCAGGGCGTGGGCGGCATCCGTATCTCGGGGCGTAGGGCTGCTCACCAGAAACTGTACGGCCTTACCCGTCGTGTCATCAATCCACATCTGGTATGGCACATTCTCGCTGTACGAATAACAGTTCCAAACCAGTGCGGAGCTGCCGTCGCCGCCAATTAAGAGAATCGGTTCAGCTCGTCCCTCTGCGTCTCGTATCAGTGCCAAATCGCCCACAGACAATAGGTCCATGGCCTCCATTTCAGTTAGCACCGCCTTAGCGGCTTCGATTGCATCCTGTTCGGTGAGCTTTGTTTCCTCCTCCCACAGGATGCTGTTACACTCTCCTGCAATCAGGCGGAGAACCGGACTTACCCCAACATCCTGCTGGAGCGTCAGATTAACCGTATTAAGCAGGAACTCTTCCCGCAGGCTGCTGATCCGGCTGTCCTGCATTTGCGAAACTGCAAGGGGCATCGCCGCGCCCACAGTAATAAGCACGAGCGTAAACAGCGGGAGGATATATCGTTTGATTGTTCTCATGGCCGGCCCCCTCTTAGATCCACCGTTACGCAGGCGCCACCCTCTGGCCGGTTTTCAAATCGAATCCTGCCGTTGTGGAGAGCGGCAATCTCCCGGCACAGGGACAGTCCCAGACCGAAACCACCCTGTGCCCGGGACCGGGCCTTATCCACCCGGTAGAAGGCTTCTGTCAGATGCTCCAGCGCCTGGGGTGGGATCCCCCGGCCACTGTCCAGGACATGGATGAGGCAGCCGTCCGCCAGCATCTCCTGCCGAAACTGTATTTCCCCGCCCTGCTCTATGGCCTTCTGTGCGTTGTCTGCCAGGTTCAAGAGCAGGGACCAGACCAAGTCTGCATCCATCAGGCAGGCCCCCGCCTTGCATACGCAGGACAGACGAATCCCTTTGGCGGCGTACAGCGGCCGCAGTCTCTCTACCAGCGCCTCAATCAGTTCCGCCGGAGAGACTTTGGCGAAGGGCAGGTCATGCCGTTTCAGGACCAGGAGCTCCAACAGCTTGTGTGACAGGCTCTCCAGCCGTTTTCCCTCCGAATACAGGTAGTCCGCGGCCTCCAACTGCTCTTCCGGGGTCAACGTCCCGCTACGCAGCAGCTCCGCGTAGCCAATCAAGGAGGTCATAGGCGTTTTCATCTCATGGGCGAAGCTGCCGGTGAACTGCTCCTGCCGCTCCATCGCCTGGTGCAGCTCCTCCACAGCCCGGTTCAGCTCGGAGACGGTCTGCTCCATCTTTTCCGCCATGGTGTTGAAGTCCGTGGATACGGCTCCGATTTCGTCATTGGAGCGGACCCGCACCCGGCTGGCAAAATTGCCAGCGGCAATGGCTCGGGAGGCCCGGGAGAGCCCGCCCAGCGGGGCGGTCAGCAGCCGCGACACCGTGTAGGACAGCGCCGCGCATAGAACACACATCAGGAAAAATACCTGGAGATAGGTGTGCTGCTGGGCCTGCCGGGCTGTGTATAGAGCGGAAACATCATGGCTGGTAGTGAGATAGAGAACATCTCCATTGGCCTCGACTGCCCCGGAAAAGACCAGAAAGTGCGCCCCGGCCCCGTTGTCTAGGATGCGGAACAGGCAGATGCCAGGCGTAGGATCCTCAATGGACCAGGCAGTCTGAATCAATGAGGACTGCGTCCCTCTGTTCTCATACAGCACTTCATCCCCGGTAGACAGCCGCAGGGCCGACCAGGAGGCGCTGTTCTGCTGGTATAACTGCTCCATCGTCTTGACGATAGCGTCCCTGTCCAGGTAGGTATCCATGCTGTTGACGATCTGCAGGGTGCCCCAGGCCATGCGGTAGTCCCCCAGCGCCGCCGTCTTTTCCCGCTCCAGAGAGTCCTCAAAGGACTCGGAAATCAGCAGGCTGCCACCCGCTCCGAACAGGACGGCCAGCACCGCCAGCATACACAGGGTCATCTTCAAATGGAACTTCACGGCTCCACCTCCAGCCGGTAGCCGATCTTGTTCACCGCGCGAAGGCAGGTTTCCCATCCGGTCTTTTTGCGCAGCCGCTGGATATGGATGTCTACCGCCTTGCTGCCAAAGGGGTACGGTTCACCCCATACCCGCTCATAGATGGTTTCCCGATATAGGGCACGGCGGGGGTTTCGGGCGAAGAGGAGCAGCAGCTCATACTCCGTCTTGGTCAGGCTGATCTCTGCCTCGTCCCGCCATACCTGCATGGATCTGGTGTCGATTTTCAGCCCGCCAATCTCCAGTACCATGTCCGTTTTTTGATACCGGCGCAGGACTACATCGACGCGGGCCAGCAGCTCAATGACCTCAAAGGGCTTGACGATATAGTCCTCTGCCCCCAGCTTCAGGCCCTTAACCCGGTCTTTGACCGCCGATTTCGCCGTCAGGAAGATGACCGGAACCTTCATTGGACGGATGTACTCCATCAGCTCAAAGCCGTCAATCTCCGGGAGCATCACATCCAGCAAAATCAGGTCATAGTGATGATCCACCAGCAGGTCCGCCGCAGCTGCGCCGTCAAAAGCGCAGGTACAGTGGCAGCCCTCCTTGGTCAGACTGAGACGGATCAGGTTAGAGATGGGCTTTTCATCCTCTACAATCAAAACTTGGAGCAAGATAAATCCTCCTTTGTCAAATATATGAGATGCTCACAAAAACACAAAGCAACATAACCGCTGCATTTCCCCTTTTTCTCTTATGTGGGATTTTATCGCTTGGAGGTTACATACTGAAAGGGCATTCGGCGTCATGTTACCTGATGACTATATAAATTGCGTCAAAATTTTATATGGAAAGCATATTATTTTGCATTGCCCATACCCATTGCCGCAATTAACATTTGAAAGCAGCGGGGTCCCCCCGCTGCTTTCACTAATTATTGTAGTCGTGTCATAATCTTGAAAAGATAATAAGTTCCTTCTGGCAATCCCAACTGATGCTTTACAATACAGCTCCGTTCAAAGAGCAAAAGCACCCTACTGTTTGAACTACTCACAAAACGTAAAACTTATCACATTTGTCACCACTTCATTTTTCTTGTTCAGAAATGTGTAGTATGCCGAAAAGCGGTCCAGCGCTGTAGCCCTTGCGCCAATAACGGAATTCTCAAGGGGAATCCATGATACAGAATAATCCGCAAGAGATAGTATTATTACGACCTCGGGAAAACCACAAGTTCTTTCTGAGAATCCCAGCTGATACTCTTCAATAAAATTCCGTCTATGGAGCACAAGTGCATAATCTTGCTTATGCAGGTATCGACCTCATATTCTATAAACCGATCTTGATTTACATTACCACGCCAACAAGGCTGCCGCCCTTGTCCCGGAACAGGGCATTTTCCGGCAGCCTTTCCACATCAAGATACGAATGCGCCATCATCCAATCCAGGCGTCCCCAGTGGAAATGCTCATGAAAGCCGGTGTCAGCATTTTTTTGAAGAAAATTGCGGATTTCCTTGAACTGCACATTAAATCTGGTATTGCTGTAGTTTTCAACTGAGTACATCACAGCCACTCCTTCCCCTCGGCATAACAAACCTATCTCCAACTGCTGCAATCAGGGCAGCACCTTGATCAGCAGCAGCCGCCCGCTGCCCACAGAAACCTCCGCTGTCATCCCCGGCAGTACCTCGTTGCTGATACCATACTGATACTCACAGGTAATCTCCGCATTGGACAGGGGGAATTTCGCATTTTGGATGGTAATGCCCCTGGCCTGGCCGCTGATATTCAGCAGGGAGAAAAACGGATACCGGTCCTCAATGCGTACCGGCCTGCTTGAAACAATCTCCATCTCAGAGTAGTCATCCAGGGCTGCGGCATGTTTTCCCTGGGTATCCAGCATCAGCAACAGGGATACATTTCCCAGCGTGTGATCTAGCCGCCCGCCAATGACCCCGATCAGCAGGAAATCCTGAAAGCCGCGCTTCAGGGCCTCCTTTACTGCAAAGACCGTGTCGGTATCGTCTTTCTCGCAGGGGAGCACAATGGTCTCCGTGTCCAAATGCGGGTTCGTATGGGAATCAAAGTCGCCCACGATCAGATCCGGAGCAATGCCCAGCCCTTCCCGATGCTTCAGGCCACTGTCGCAGCAGATATAAAAATCGTCCGCCCGCAGATAGGCACGAATACGGTCGTACCGTCCAATATCCGCACCGCCGATAATCACACACCGTCTCATACTCGGCTTCTCCCTTAATTGCTCATGTTCCAGGCCATCTCCCAGAAGGCCAGCTCATAACGGGAACAGGCAAGGAAGATATCTGTGAGGTGTTGAAGCTGCGGTTCGGTATAGTGTTGCGTCAGTTGATTCGTCATGTTCAGCAGCAGGACATTCGCTTCGCTGTAATGGGGATCAGCATAACCCTTTACCCAATCGCCATAGAAGGGATGATCCAGGGCTGCCGGATTATTCTTCACTATCTTCCGGGCGATGATCTCATAGCTGTAGGCACAGGAGAGGATAGCCGCCAAAATCTCCGCCTCCCCCTCCTCATAGGCCACTCGGAGCATATAGGAAGTGTAGGAGAGATTGTCCAGCGCCCGGGGGGTGGCCTCCAACTCCTCCCGGGATACGGCAAATTTCCCCATATAGCCCCGGTGAATGTCCATCTCACCCTCGGTGAGCAAGGTCACATACTTGGAGAATAGCTGAATGGTTTCCGGGCTTTTGGCTTTCGCTATTCCCAGAGCAAAAACTTTTGCATACTCCTCCAGATAGAGATAGTCCTGGATGATGTAATACTTGAACTTCTCCCGGGCCAGCGTGCCGTTCTGGATGCCTAATACAAATGGATGCTCATTATAGGCTGCCCAAATGTCTTTCGCTGCAGCTAAAAGCCGCTCCGTGGTCTTCATTGCTCCGCCTCCTTTGCATATTCGCCGGTGAGATTGAAATTGTGCTGCATGGGGCCCCGTCCCTTCCCCAGATCCAGCATAGCTCCCAGGGCGCCAGAGAGATAATCCTTCGACCGCCGGATGGATGTGGGCAGGTCAAAGCCCTTGGCCAGGTTGGCCGCGATGGCGCTGGACAGGGTACAGCCGGTACCGTGGGTATTGGGATTATCTATGTGCGCCCCATAGAACCATGTCCCTGCATGGTCCGCATAGAGAAAGTCATTTGCGTCGCTGATGTTGTGCCCGCCTTTCAGCAGGACTGCACAGCCGTAGGTGTCACCGATCCACTTGGCGGCAGCTTCGATGTCCGATTGGCTGTGGATCGTCACACCGGACAGGATTTCTGCCTCCGGGATATTGGGCGTGGCCACAGCCGCCAGCGGGAGCAGGCAGGTCTTCAGTGTGTCCACCGCTGCTTCCGAGATCAGCCGGTCACCGCTGGTAGCCACCATCACCGGGTCCACCACGATATTCTTCGCCCGATAGAAGCGCAGCCGCTCCGCGATTTTCTCGATCAGGCCGCAGGAGGCCACCATCCCGATCTTCACCGCGTCGGGCGGAATATCCTCAAATACCGCGTCGATCTGCTGCCCGAGAAATTCAGGCGTCATCTCTACAATTTCCTGCACACCGGTGGTGTTTTGGGCCACCAGCGCAGTAATGGCGCTCATGGCAAAAACACCATTCATGGTCATCGTTTTCAGATCGGCCTGAATCCCGGCGCCTCCGCTGGGGTCGGTCCCAGCGATTGATAATGCTGTTTTCATTGCTGTGTCTCCTTTGCATTATTTTTATTGAGCGACGGAGAGTGGTGCCCCCGGTCCGCCGCCTGAAACTCCCAGCCGCTAAGCTGAGAGAAACTTCTGAAGCTCAACCAGCTGCGTCAAATCCTCCAGGTATAGATCGGACCGTGCACAAACTTCCGCTTGTGACCTCTCATGGCTGTCATATACCGCCGCTACCGGGAATCCGGCCTCTTTCGCCGTCCGGACGGCATAGAGAGCATCGTCAAACACGAGCGTTTCCTCCCTTCTGGTTCCCAAGAAGCGAAGGGCTGCCTCAAAAATGTCCGGCTCGTCCTTGCCATGCCCCACCTCATTGCAGGTGAAGATCTCACCGAAACAGGACAGCACTCCGCACCGGTCCAGCGCGGCCTCCACCAGATGACGGTCGGTAGCGGTGGCAATACACAGCTTGACACCGTCCTGCCGAAGCCGCTCCAGGAGTTCTGCCACACCTGGTTTCAACGGGACCTCGAAGCGGTAATACCGCTCCAGCATAGCGTTGACTCCGTCCATGATTTCATTGATGCTCCGTGTCACGCCATACTCGGTCTGGTAGTAGCGGGCCGCTTGGTGCAGACTCATATTCTTAAACGTCTCGTTCAGATTCTCCTTCGGCTGATACCCGATGGAGCGAAGATACGCCTCTCCAATGGTGTCCCAGATGAACATAGAATCCAACAGCGTGCCGTCCACATCAAAAATCGCGCCGCGAATCCTCATAGGCCCACCATTTCCTCCGACATCGCCCGCAGCTCCCGGCAGGCCCCCTCAATGTCCTCCGCCGAGAAGATGGCCGACACCAGAGCCACGCCGTCCACGCCGCTGCCGGCCAGCCTGAGGATATTGCCCCGGTTGATGCCGCCGATGGCCACAATGGGCACATCCACCGCGTCGCAGATAGCCCGCAAGGTTTCGTTAGGCATCTGCTCCACGTCGGTCTTGGTGCTGGTGGGGAACACCGCACCCAGGCCCAGATAGTCCGCGCCGTCCCGGACAGCCTGACAGGCCTCCTCCACCGTGTGGACGGAGACGCCCAGGATCATGTTCTCCCCTACCCTACGGCGGACCTCGCCCGCCGCCAGGTCCTCCTGGCCCACATGGATGCCGTCCGCCCCGCAGGCGATGGCGATTTCCACGTTGTCATTTACAAGGAAGGGGACGCCATACCGGCGGCACAGGGCGCACAGCTCCTTCGCCTCCTGGAGGAAGGCCGTTTCGTCCAGTTCCTTCTCCCGCAGCTGCACACAGGTCACGCCGCCCTTCAGCGCCGCCTCCACCTGATCATACAAGGTCTGTTTCCCAGTCCAGGCCCGGTCCGTGACGGCGTAGAGCAGCATATACCGCTTATCGCACTTCATACTTGGCTCCCTTATCCAGCTCCGCCGGGGTGAGGCGGTACATGGCGTCGATGATGTAGTTCCGATAGGAGGAATTGCCGTCCAACTCGGTCAGCCGCCGGTGGGCGATCTCCCCGCACAGGCCCATGGCGCACACGGCGGCGGCAGCGGCCTCCAGGGGACAATCCGGATTGGCGGTGACAAAGGCCGCCGTCAAAGCGGAGAGCTGACAGCCGGTGCCGGTGATGGAGGCCATCTCCGGACGGCCGTTGCGGATGCAGAAAGCCCGCTCCCTGTCCGTTACAAGGTCAATGGCCCCAGTGACGGCAACGACCGCTCCGATCCGCCGGGCAAAGTCTTTGGCGAAAGCCACTGCCCCGTCCAGGTTCTCCTCCGTCACCTGGTCCGCCACATCGGCGTCCACACCCTTGGTGGTGCCGCTGCCCAGGGCCAGGGTCTTGATTTCGGAAATATTGCCCCGAATCACCGCGAACTTCACCTCGCTCAGCAGCCGAAGGGCGGTATCCGTCCGCAGGGTGGAGGCCCCCGCCCCCACCGGGTCCAGCACCACAGGATGGCCCAGTTCATTGGCCCGCTTCCCGGCGGCGAGCATGGCCGGGATGGTGCGCTGGTTCAGGGTTCCAATGTTGATGTTCAGTCCACCGCAGATGGCGGTAATCTCCACGGCATCCTCCGGGTCGTCCGCCATAATGGGCGAGCCGCCGCAGGCCAGCAGCATATTGGCGCAGTCGTTCACGGTGACATAGTTGGTGATGTTGTGGATCAGGGGGGATTTCTGGCGGACATTCTCAAAAATCGGTTCAAACATGGTTTTTTTACTCCCTTTCTCTGATTGGCAACAAAAAACAGGGGGCATCTGAATACGATGCCCCCTGAAAAAAGTAGCGTTTCCTACGACTTCCTCCGGCGGCATTATCCGCATCAGGTTCAAGGGTCGAAGGTCTACCTTCCTCTCAGCCTGTCACACAAGCTCCCCTGCTATGTTGTTTTCCATATTGTAATGCAATTCTTTTCCAGTGTCAATTAGATTTTTCTTGGCTGAAAGTAAAAACGGATCACTATCGTTCCATACATCCCATCATAGCCAAAGCAGGTTTTCCATTAAAAGGTATTTAGATTGAGTATCCCGCTTGCTTTTTCCGCTGTGTAAAAATCAAAACGTACAGTGCGGGCCATACCACACAATGAATAGACAGTATGCCGGCATCTTTGATTGCCGCGCCTGTATTCCCGGCGGACAGGGCCATAATGCCGTCGAAGGCGGGCTGGGATGGGATGAGATTGCAGAGGACCGCCAGCGGCCCGCTGACCCCAATTAGAGCGCATACAATGGGCACCGCGATAAATACCAGCATGACGATCTTGATATAGACCACGCCGATCATCAGTTCCTCGGAGAGCTTGCCGATAAACAGCCCGATCAGCGCGGCCACAAAGGATGACAGAACAATCAGCACCAGCATCAGCCCAAAATTCTGACAGTGCAGTTGAAAGCAAATACACGCCGTGACGATAGAAGATAAACTCCCAAAAAGAAATCCAACAGCAGCCTTCTGCAAAATGTACTGGCTGGGCGTCATGGGCAGGATTTCGTTGATGAAAGCTACGCCGTCCTCTTTTTCGGAAATGATGTTCATAGCGTTGAACGTACAGCCCATGAACATGGCGACAATCAGCACAGCGGGGATGAAAATGTCTTGAAAGTTTTCCAAAATATCAGGCCGATCCAACACCTGGACTTCTGTTTGTTCAGCGTTTTCTCGCCGATCATAGAGGGTGGGCAGGGTCGCCGCCGCCTGCCGGAAAATCTCCAGCTCGTCCCCGCTGATTGCGGTTTTGAGGCTGTCTCCGTCTGCTTTTACGCCAATCACATTGGTAGACGGTTCGTTGATGGCGGCGGTCAGCTCCTCCTGGGTCCTGTAGGCCGTCACCGGGCCATACCGCTCCAGCCATGTAATTGTCTGCGGGGACAGATCATTTTCCAGTACGCCGAAGTGCAGTTCTCCCAGGCTGGACATATCAATGGAGCCCATGAAATTCAGCGCCACGGCGACCAGGATGGGCAGCAGGAAGGTCATCAGGCAGAATTTGTCTTTCAACACACTTTTCAGTTGATATGTTAAGCCTTTCACCCCTCACCCCTCCTTTCCGATTTCCCGATGGAACGCAAGCCGCACCACCAGGAACAGCAGCGCAATCAAACCGGCAGCGCCGGCATAATAGGCAGGGGAAATGTCTGTTCCGAAATAGGCATTTTTCAGGCCCATATAGACGTGATAGAACGGATGATAGCCGATCCAGTCAAATTTGATGGAGGTGTTGGCCGACAGGAACACCGGGGTAGCAGCGAAAATGGCGATCACCAGGTAGGCCAGCGTAAACTGACGGAAATCTTTCAGCAGCAGGGCGCAGAGCAGTCCCACCAAGGCCATCATCAGGGAAAGAATGGCCGTCTGGAGCAGGACGGCAGGCAGCACCGCCGCTCCATCGTTCAACCCTACGTTCAGCAGGGTGAGCAGCACCGCAAAGGCCAGATCGGAGAGCAGAAACACCGCCAGCTTGGACAGGAGGAACAAGTCTTTTTGCACCGGGAGAATGGCGTGTACACGAATGACCCCCATCCCCTTTTCCTTGAACAGTACGGCGGCGATGCCCAAAAATCCCACAGCAGCCAGCTCGAAAAACAGCAGTTCGCAGATGATCTCTTTCCGCGCCTTTTGTTCCGGCGTGTTTGTACCCAGTACCACCGGAGCGTGGCTGTCCGAAGGCCGGAGCAGGGACAGGGCATAGTCGGCCCGGTGGCGGTCAACATGTTCCGCTCCTTTGTAGAGTACCACCCGCACATCCCCGCCGCTGGCGTCCAAACCCACGCCGTTGGCGTCGGAGAGCAGGGCGGCGTCCATAGCCTCCATGGACGGAACGGCCTGTACCAGAGAGGATTTTTCCGTCTGTGTCCCCGCCGGGTCATACAGGTACACATTGTAGGGCGGCATCTGCATGAAGCGGATATAGCCCAAGTTCACATAGGCCGTATAGAGAGCCAGAAAACCTATCGCCATCAGGAAAAACTTCCCCGATACCAGCATCCGGCAATCCTTTTTGAACAGGGCGCAAAATCCTTTTCCCATCAGGACAGCCCCCTCCCCGTGTACTGGATGAACATATCCTCCAGGGTTGGCTCCTGGGAGTGGATGCTGATGATTTCGTCGTGGGCAAAGGGGATGCCCGCCTCCAACTCCGGTGCCTCAATGGTTTTTGTCTCCCGTTTTCTTTGGTACAGGTAGTCGATGACCACCCGGTGGTTGCTGTTTTTCTCCTTCAGACGCTTAGGCGTGTCCAGGGCCACCAGGTTTCCGTTGGAAATGAACGCCACCCGGTCGCACAGCAAATCGGCATCCACCATGTTATGGGTGGTGACGAACACCGTCGTCCCCTTTTTGCGCTCCTGCTCAATGATCTTCCGAAACAGCACCGCCCCGGAGGGGTCCAGGCCGCTGGTGGGCTCATCCAAAAACAGCAGCCGGGGATTGCTCACCAGCGCCCGGGCCATACTCACCCGCTGGCGCATCCCCTTGGAGTAGGAGGACACCGGCTTTTTCAAAAAATCCGGCTTAAATTCCAAAGTATCCAGCAGCTCGCCTATGTCTCTCCTCTGTTCCTTATGGTAAAAGGATGCAAAGTAGTTCAAGTTATCCACGGCACTCAGATTGGCGTACAGATAAGGAAACTCAAACAGCACGCCGATTTTCTGGAAAAATTCCTGCCCGTGAGCGGCGGAGATATCCTGCCCGAACAGCGAGACCTTGCCCCCGTGGCCCTTCAAAATTCCGGTGAGAATCTTCTGCGTCGTGGATTTCCCGGAGCCGTTGGGCCCCAGGAAACCGAAGATTTCTCCGTCCTCTACGGTGAAGTCCAGGCCGTGGAGGGCCTGCTTGTCTTTGCCGTAGGAGAACGTCAGGTTTTTGACCTCGATCACTCGTCGTCACCCCACTTTCCACGCTGATCTTTTCCCTGCTGGCGCTTGGTCCACCACTTCATGAACTTGATCTTGAAGTGGATGGAGATGACAAGCACCGCCCCAATCACGAGCCACCAGTACCACTGCAATCCTAAGAACATAAAAAACCCTCCTTACTTGTGATAAGGAGAGTTTAGATGGCCGGTGTGAAATCCGTGTGAGGCCGGTGTGAAATCCGTGTGAAATTATTCTGTGACAGGGATGGAGAACCAGAACAGCACCCCGTCCACCCGGTTTTCCGCACCGTAGGGCAGATTCTGCATGGACAGGATTTGCGCCACAATAGACAGCCCCAGCCCGGAGCCGCTGTACCCGGCGTTGCTGTCCCGGTAGAATTTTGTCCAGATTTTTGGCAGGTCGTTTTCCGGGATCGTCCTGCCTTGGTTGAAGATGGAGAAATGCAGCGTCCCATCGTCTGCTGTCACTTCCAGCCGCAGGATCCCGCCGGGGGATACATTTTTCCTGGCATTGACCATGAAGTTCTCCAAAACCTGCTCCATGCGCCGCCGGTCGGTCTCTACGAAACATTTCTGCTCCGGCAGTTCGTACCGCAACTCAAAATTTGTATCGGGAGCGTCTACCAGAAGCCGCCCGGCTACCGTTTCCACCAGCTCTACAAAGTCAAACCGGGAAATGTTCAGGCTTGCGGCCCCACTTTCCAACGCCGACAAATCCAACAGGGCCACAATCAGGTCGTTCATGCGCTCCGCTTCGGAAACGATCACCTGGGCGTATTTCTGTTTTTTTGCCTCGTCCGTTTCATCCTGCAGCCCCTCGGCATAGGCCCGGATAATGCCCAGCGGGGTTTTCATTTCATGGGACAGGCTGTCTACCAGCTCTTTGCGCTCGGACAGGAGAAGCCGCTCCCTTTCTACGTCCTTTTCAAGCTGCGTGTTTGCGGCCTCCAGCCGTGCAAGAGCCTGTTGCAGATTTTCGGACAGAGTGTTCAGGCTGGCGGACAACTCCCCAAATTCATCGGTTGAAACAAGGCCGCAGGGAGCGGAAAAATCCAGTCCCGCCATGCGCTTTGCGGAGGCGTTCAGCTTGGACATTGGTTTCGTGATAAAGCGGCTCATAAAAAAGTCGATGCCCAAGACCAACAGCAGGACAAATCCCAGCCAGATTAGAAAAGAAGCATCTTCACTGACCGGCAGGCCGGTGGAGAGGACGTAGGAAAAAATCAGTGCCAGCCCCGCCAGCTTTGAGAGCATCAAAATCTTTTTCCGAACAGTACGGAGTGAGAACAGCTCTTTCATACAGCCACCTCGAATTTATAGCCGGAGCGGATCAGTGTGACAATATGCCTGCCCTCGTCCCCCAGCTTTTGCCGCAGGGTCTTGATGTGGGTGTCCACGGTGCGGGTTGTTCCCTCGAAATCATAGCCCCAGACACGGTTCAGAAGCTGCTCCCTATTGAAAATCTGCCCAGGGTTTGCCATCAGAAAAGCGAGTAATTCATACTCCTTATGGGTCAACGAGATCTCCTGGCCGTCCAGATAGACCTTGTGTGCATTGGGATGGAGCATGATTTTCCCAGCAGTGATTGCCCCAGAAGACGCAGCAGAGGAGCGGCGCAGCAAGGCATTCACCTTGGCCAACAGCACCTTGGGACTGAAGGGCTTGGTCATGTAGTCGTCTGCGCCGTAGTCGTAGCCTTTCAGCTTGTCATCCTCCGCGCTTTTGGCGGTAAGCATGATAATAGGCATATCGCTCATTTCCCGCGCCATCTTGCAGACGGAAAAGCCGTCCAGATGGGGCATCATCACGTCCAGGATTATCAAATCCATAGGATGATTCTTCAACGTGACAAGGGCGTCTATGCCGTCGTTGGCAGTAAAGCAGGCGTGTCCGCCTTTTCGCATATAGTCTACGATAATGTCCTGCATGGCTTTTTCATCTTCGACAATCAGTATATTTGCCATAGTGCCTCCTGTGAATCACAAAGCCTTTATTTCAGTGTAGATTATATTAGGTATCAGCCAAAAAGGCAAGAGACTATATATGCGGCCAAATCCTGGGGCCAAACATCGTGGGGAAGGTGCGCTGGCTCAGTGTACCGATGTTGATGGTCAGCCGCCGCAGGTGTGCGGCAGTGGCCGGTTTCACATTCTATCAAAAGTGCAGCAAAAAACAGGAGGCACCCGAATACGATGCCCCCTGGAAAAGTAGAATTTTCTGTGACTCCCTACAGCGGCATTATCCGCATCAGGTTCAAGGGTCGAAGGTCTACCTTCCTCTCTGCCTGTCACACAAGCTCCCCCTACTATGTTGTTATGGGCGGATTATACACCTCTGCCCGCCTGCGCACAAGTACATTTTGATACGGCGATCCATACGGGCCCTCTATCCGAGTAATCCCGGCGCCTCATACAGCCTCAAAATTGAACACCTGGTCCCAGGGGAAGTTGGCGGAAGCCTCAATGCTATTGGGCCAGCTGCGGCACCACTCAGGGACCCGAGGCGTCTCAACCCGGTCGAGACTGGGTGTATAAGGCTTGATATCCAGCACAGGCGTACCATTGTCAGCGTCAATGTAGTCAAGCTGGATCACTCCTTGGTCAGCATCAATTTTGATAATCTCCGAAGCTGTCAAGGCAATGGGATTGGGCCGGAGCGGAGACCTTGTGGCGAACACGCCCATAACGGCTGGTGCGTTCTTATAGGGCTGCTCTGCCTGGAAAATGCACCGGTCTGCGGGATTGTCGCAGTTGCTGAACCACCAGAGCACGTTGATATGGCTGAAGCCGTCCAGCGCCTCCAGACCGGGAACATACTCCGGGAACAGCTTGATGAATATTCCGTCCTTTCCATTCTGAATCGTTCCAATGGGCCTTACCTGATATTCGTTCATACGAAAACCTCCTTTTTATTGGCAGGCCCAGTATAATACCTCACACCGTGTGAGATGCAATAGGGAAAATGAATTTTCTCCGTCTGCTTGCTGCGTGTCGTGAAAGATAAAGAAACGGTACAACCCGAAAGCTGCCCCGTTTCCCAAAACCATTCTAATATGTGTGCTGTCCTTACTCTCAAAGCCGTTTTACCTGGCTACCAGCGGTATTTGGAGCTCTGTGAGATATTTAGTCGGATCTGCCTCGTTCCAAGGTCCTCGATGCACGATCTGCCGTGTGGGACAGGTCATCTGATAAACGCCATGCTGGCCCAACCACCTGGCAAAGGCGAGGTAGGCCCCCTTGATATTGGAAAAATCGCCATACACCATGGTACTAGCCATGATGGGCACAGGCTCTGTCATACGGAACTGAAATGGCTCCACATCATCCATCAACTTATTCACGGGGGCGCATAGTTCGATGTCAACATCCTGCTCTTTGTACTCCGCATCGTGATAAATTGAGAAGGTCTCACCAGAGAGGGCTATGTCTTGCGTTTTTGCAAAAGCGCAGAGTTCCCTCCACAGTTCTCCTTCCGAGTAGTATGTGGGCACCACCCTGCGCAGGGAAAGGACACGGTACTCCGGTACTGACTTGATGGAGATATTATAATGAAGATCACCACTGTTGCCCAATATCTGTTCCTGGGCAACAGCTATTTTCTGCAGCTTTTCCTGATCAGCCCGTATGGCCTGCTCAATCTCCAGACGTTTTTCCGAGAGATAGTCAAGTAGCGCACTGTCATCCATCTCCAGTGCCCGGGCAATCTCTGAAACTTGAAAACCGCTGTCCCGCAGGTATCGAATCCGGTTAAGATGTGGAATCTGCTCCGCAGCATACAGTCGGTGCCCCGTCCATGAATCGACTTGCGCTGGTTTGAGAAGGCCCGCTTCATCATAGTACCGGAGCATCCGAATGGACACCTGGGTCAGCCTCGAAAATTCGCCGATCCGAAACACAGCATCACCTCCCTGTATCCTATTATACTGAAACTTCCCTATACCTCAATTCTGCTTTTCAATTACCCAAAAATATTGTACTTTCCGACTTGGGGAACAGCTAAGAAATGGCCAGGGTCAAGGACTTTCCTATCCCTACAGGAGATGCCTTCGCATTTTACGTTCTGCCCGCCTTTTCATACCTGCTCTTCAAAAATTCCATGTAATCCGTAAGGCTCTCCTGGGCCTTGGCCGGAAAACCAGCCGGGATTTGAAGCACATTGCGCTGGCCGCCGTATGGATTTGGATTGTCCGTCAGACCCAGCAGATAGTCAACGGAAACCTTAAAATATCTCGCAATCTCAATCTTGATCGCATCTGGCGGCTCACTTTTGCCCCGCTCATATGATGAAATGGAGTGCTTGTTTATCTTCAGTATCGCCGCCAATTCATCCTGCGTCAGCCCTGCATCCTTCCGCAGATCCAATAATCTCTCCCCTATCATCTGGAATCCCTCCTTTATGGCCTCATTATAGAATAATAAGTCCCTGCCGCTTTCATTATTGACAAAATAAACCCAACCTGATATATTATAGATAATTGTTCGATTTTACGGCGCATGGTAGAAAATTATTCTTTCCCGTGGAGAGTCAGAAGGGGTGAGGCTTACATATGGATCATATTGCGGAATTGTCTGAGCTGGAGAATGAACTGGGCCAGCTTCTGCTGACAGAACAGGAATGCGCAGGTGTTTATTACCTGGTTGCTCAGCGTGATGATGAAGCCATCGCAACAGAGTATTACGCAGTCACGGATACGCCCATCATATCGCAGGAAGCAAGGGAGTATGGGAAAAAGCACTCCATCTTTTGGCTGTTCTCCAAGGCGGAGGATGCAGGCGGCTGGCGGATCATTGACTATGAGCTTGGAAGATACCGGGTTCAGAATCACCTCAATCAAGCGTGCAGCCTCCATGAAATTGCGCTCAACGCGGCCGAATTCCACCCGGAGTATTTTGGTACATACCCAGTCCCCTTCTCTTCACCGCGAGGGTACACCACTCGGTACTGGATTTTAGAGAATGGGATCTACTGGGTCGAGACAGACCAGTGTGAAGAATTTCTTACAGTCTGTTATCCTGTTTGGTCCACAGAACTATCCGGCTTGGCCATGCAGGTCGGTGAACAGCTGGAGCATGACAAAACACATGGCATACATCAGACTCTGGGCTACATATTTTTCTCTTCCAGTGTCAGCTGCATTCCCATCCACGAGTTGATGCAGACACGCACGAAGTGGGACGGAGCCGTGATAGACAAACGGGCCTTAATGAATGTGATATGGAGACGTATGCCTGAGTACGCCGTCCTCGCAAACAGGTGGGAACAGACCGGGCAGAATAGTATCCTCTCCGTGATCCTGCCGCAGTTAGAGTTTGAACAAGAGCGGGCCATACAGAGCGACCATATGATCACCATGTTCCCGGATGCCGGCGAAGATTACCAGCTATTCAAAAAAGCGGGTGCTGCTGCACAGTCCACCCAAAATCCATCGACAGAATAACAAAGAAGCGGGCTGCCCATTCGTGGGGACAGCCCGCTTCTAATCTCTATACATATCCGGCATAAGGTGGTAAAATAGGGTCACGCCTAAGAAATCGGAGGTCTGCAATGAAAACAAATGAAGAACTGCGTGCCAGCCTGCGTGCCATCGACCGCAGAAGCTATCCTGCCTATAAATCTCTGGCGGGAAGCTGGTCTTTCGGTAAATACATTTTGAGTATCGAACACGTCCAGGGCGATCCCTTCGCCGCACCGTCCCAACTCAGTGTGACGGTGGATAGCCGGACAGCGGGTTTCCCCACCGCCTGCTGGGAGGCCCCCTGGAATCGCACCGCCCTGGAGGATTACCTGCTCCGGCGATTTGGCCGTCAGGCGGGGCGGTTCTCCTGCCAGGCCAAGGGCTCCGGGAAGAGCGGGGTGCTGGCCGTGACTATCCCCGGCCAGGAGATACTGGAGCGGACGGACTGCGAGGTGCGCTCCGGGCACGTCACCCTGCGCTTTGAGGTGGGGTTTCCTGCCAACGGGCGGACGATCAACGCCCGGGAGTTGGAGAAGATCCTGTTTGACTTCCTCCCCGTCTGCGTGGAGCAGGGTCTCCTGTACGCCAGCACACCGAAGGAGGAGGTTGCGAAAGTCATAGCCCTGGCGGAGGACCAGCACTTCATCCGGGAGGAGCTGGCCAAGCAGGGACTGGCGGCCTTCGTGGCAGACGGCTCCATTCTCCCCAGGGAGAGCGGGGTCTCGGACCGGCCCATGAAGGATGCGGTGCCCTTCCAGGCCCCAGACAATCTGGCGATGACTCTGGAACTGCCCCACCGGGGACCTGTCCGGGGCATGGGCATCCGCCGGGGGATCACCCTGATCGCCGGCGGGGGCTACCACGGCAAGTCCACCCTGCTGAAGGCGCTGGAGCGGGGCGTCTACGACCACATCGCCGGGGATGGCCGGGAGTATGTCATCACCGACCCCACCGCCGTGAAGATCCGGGCGGAGGACGGCCGGAAGGTGACAGATACGGACATCTCCCTGTTCATCAACCATTTGCCCAGCGGTCGGGACACCGGGCGCTTCTCTACCCTGGACGCCAGTGGCAGCACCTCCCAGGCCGCCAACATCACTGAGGCCTTGGAGACTGGGAGCCGGCTGCTGCTGATGGACGAGGACACCTCCGCCTCCAACTTTATGGTTCGGGACGTGCTGATGCAGGCAGTGATCGCCCGGGAGCAGGAGCCTATCACTCCCTTCCTGGAGCGGGCGCTGGACCTGTGGGAGAAAGCGGGGATATCCCTAATCCTGGTTGTGGGCAGCTGCGGCGCCTACTTCCATATTGCCAGCCAGGTCATCCAGATGGATGCCTACCACGCCAGGGACATCACCGCCCAGGCCAAGGCGGTACTGGCAGATCGGCCTATACCCACCCTGTCCGCACCGGGGTTTCATCTGCCCAGTGGCGGACGTGTCGTTGACTTGTCCGGCAATCACCAGACTCGGAAGAACTACCGCGGCGACGGCTGCCGGCAAGAGCGGCTGAAGGTCAAGCGGTTCGGGAAAACCACATTCTCCGTAGGTGACCGGGAGCTGGATCTGCGCTATGTGGAGCAGCTGGTGGATGCCGGGCAGACCCAGGCCCTGGCCTACATGGTGCGCTACGCACGGGAGCATTTGACGGGCCAGCGGGTGGAGGACATTGTGGCGGCGCTGCTGCAGTTGGTAGACACAAAGGGTCTGGGGGCTGTCTGCGGCAGCACAGTCATCCCGGCAGGTATGACCCTGCCGCGAGCGCAGGAGATTTTCGCGTGCTTCAATCGGTACTGATATAGGTGACCAACAAATTCCACGTTGAAAAATATACTACCATGAGCGCTTCCAGCAAGAACTATCTTCAGTTGTACGTCACAGTTATTTCTCTGCACAGTAACAGCCAACCTGTATAATCATCAAACAAAGGATATGCTGAACACTTTCTGCAATCTCCACAAGGTCGGCCTCACATACAAGCCCAGTAATACAGAATCAAGTATAAACAACAAAGGGCTGTCGCACTAAGTACGACAGCCCCTTGTTATGGGATAAATATGTGATAAGCTCAAATCAATCTAAACGTGTTTTTATGATAATCAATGATCCCATCGCGCTTCATATAGGACAGCTCTCGTGATAGTGCGCTCCACATTGAGATATTCAGCCATAGCGTTTCTATTCATCGGAATAGCAAATGTCCTTTTTTGCTGCTCACGGGACATTCGGCATAAATAAGTCAGTATTTTTTCCCGTATTGTCGGACGCAGCAAACAATTAATACGTTCATGCAGCACAAGCCCTTTTTCGGCGACAAGGTTTATATAGTTGCGCAATAGCCGGCCATGCCAGGGACATCCCTTTTCGCATCGGGCCAAAACCCGTTCAAAAGGGATCTGTAATACCGAAACATCGTCTTGCGCCTGTACAGTGACAGGACTTTTGTGGTCTAAACTTGCCGCCAAGATAACGCCAATCTCGCTTCCCGTTTTGAGCAGAGAGATAATAATCAACCTGTCGGATGAATCCCACTTAATAGCGCGTCCATGCCCTGATAATATGATTCCAAAATCGTATACCTTGTCTCCTTCTTCAATGATGTAGTCGCCTTTGGCATATTGGACATGCTTTGTGCAGAGACACTTTAACAGCCCGTCAATCTCTTGCGGTTCGATACCAGAAAACAGGCTGGTATCTTTCAAAGTATCTATGTAGGGTCTACTGAAAAAGTCGAAATTGGGGAATATATGCAGGGCAACTATAATATATATGCAAAAAAGCCTTGCAGAATTAGGAAATGCGCCCCAATACGATACTTTAATGATGCAGATCATAGCTTGGTTATGCAATATATTCATGCAGGAAGTACTTGTGCAGCCCCCCAGAATAGGCATTTCTGCGTATAAACCTCTGATTCTGGGGTCATTTTGATTTTTGAAAAACACGGATTCTGGAATCATTGGCACAAAAATTGTTCTCTCATCAATTAAAACCAACGATATACATCACTTATGCGACTTTTTCAGTAAGCCCTATGTACTCATTCATCGCTATGGCCTCGCTTTTTGTTGCGTGCGCAACAAGAAATTCATTCCGACTATACTATAATGAAGGTTGAAAAACAAGAGGAAGGGAAATGGAACATATATGAATAAGGAAAAAACGCTTTGGATTACCCGCACAGCAATTTTTGTCGCGCTGCTTGTTGTATTGCAAGCGGCTACCGCAGCATTAGGGAATGCCATTATTACGGGGTCGGTTGTGAATATGCTGCTGGTTGTTTCCGTTATGACCTGCGGTATGATGTCGGGACTTTGTGTCGCTGTCATTTCCCCCATTATGGCGAAGCTGATTGGAATAGGCCCGCTTTGGAGCTTGATACCTTTTATTGTGGCAGGAAACATTACCCTCATATTGATTTGGCACTTCATAGGCAACAGACACTGGGGGCATACATATACCGCGAAGATTATTGCGTTGGCGGCTGCGGCCGCCGCTAAATTTTTGGTCCTATACATCGGGATCGTGCAAATCGCTGTGCCGCTGCTAATAAAGCTGCCGGAACCGCAGGCAGCGGTCATTTCCAGTATGTTCTCTATACCACAGCTGGTAACAGTCCTGCTGGGCGGCGGCATGGCACTGTTGGTACTCACACCGCTGAATAAAGCGATTGAAGGGGGACAGGAGTAGCATTGAACATAGTTTTTACCTATTCGTTCTATGGTTTAGCAGCAGTTTCGCTGATGATTTCTTTTATCAAGGACAAGCGCAAAACGCTGTTATCCTTAAAAAGGCATGGAAAATGTTTGCAGGCGTTCTGCCGCAATTTGTGGCCATTCTGCTTCTTGTAGGTGTGGCGCTCGCAGTGCTTTCGCCGGAAACAATTAAACGCATGATCGGTGAGGAAACGGGATTTACCGGTATGCTCCTGACCTCATTTGTTGGTGCGATTACAGTAGTACCCGTTATGATCGCATTTCCCATCGTGGCGGAACTTTTGAAAAATGGTGCGGGGATCATACAAATGGCGGTATTTGTGTCCACGCTTACCACGGTTGGGATTATCACGATTCCGATGGAGATAAAGTATCTGGGCAAGAAAATTGCCATTCTTCGGAATGTGTTAGCGTTTATATTTTCCTTTATCACCGCTTATCTGGTGGGGGTTTTACTCAGATGAAGGCTATGTTGCAAAAATACTGGTTTCTATTTGTAATGATGCTCTGTAATTGCATCATTTGGCTTCATGATCCGCAGGTTGGAAAAACAGCGTTGTCTTTCGGCGGGAATATTTTTGCCAACTTCATATTCATACTGACGCCCGTTTTTATCTGTGTTGGCTTGATGGACGTATGGATTGAGCGGGAGAAAATAATACACACCATGGGGTCCAATTCCGGTATAAAGGGAATTGTCATCGCCGTATTGTCGGGCATGATAACGGCTGTTCCCCTATACGCGCTGCTGCCAATCGCCGGGGTGTTGCTGAAAAAGGGGAGCAGAATCTCAAATGTGCTGCTTTTCCTTTGCACAAGCGTAAGCATCCGTATTCCGCTGCTCCTTTTTGAAATATCCTCTTTGGGTGTGTCATTTACTCTGATAAGATTGAGAGCGCCGAAAAATTTGTGTAAAAGAGAATAAAAGGCATCCATTCAGTCAAGAATCGGAGCAAGGAAAAACTTGATTGAAAGGATGTATTTTTATGG
>CAJTGJ010000051.1 GCA_910575695.1 Oscillospiraceae bacterium
AAGGTGACGGAGCTGGAACCCGCCGCTGGGTACACCATCAAGGAACCCGCCACCCAGGAATTTTATATCAAGGGCGGCGAGAGCAAGGTTATCACCTTTGAGAATGTCCCAAAGAACGCGATTATCGTTGAAAAGTACGACAGCGTGACCGGCGCGGCCCTCCCCGGATGTACGTTCCAGTTGAAGTACCTGGGTGGCACCAGCGGAACGGGCGGCACCGTCATCGGCACCAAAGTCACCGGGAAGAACGGCACCGCCATGTGGACGGGCCTTGCCCCCGGCGCGTATGTGCTGGAGGAAGTGGACGCTGCGGACGGATACAACATCATCCAGTCCTCCGAGACTATCATGCTGGCAGACAACGGCGAACAGAGCGTTGTCACTGTCCGCTTCACCAATGCCCCGGACGGCCAGCTCCTTATCAGAAAGGTATGCTCCGTCAATCCCTCCGTCACCTTGCAGAACGCCGAGTTTAAGGTGTTGTATGCGGACGGCACCGTTGTGGGCGACAGCAACGGCATTTTCCGAACGGACGAGAACGGGGAAATCCGCATCACCGGCCTGACCCCCGGCAAGAGCGTGGTAGTGACGGAAACCCGTGCCCCCGCTGGCTTTATCCTGGACACGCAGAGCCAGACCGTCCAGATCAAGGAGGGGCGCACCGTCAGCCTGACCTTTATGAACCAGCCGAAAGGGGCCATCATTATCCAGAAGCGGGACAGCGCCACCGGCCTGCCTTTGAGCGGTGCAGAGTTCCGCGTGACCACCGCCGCAGGGTGTGAAGTGGGGCTGGACGGCGTGATCGGCACCAGCACCCTGACGCAGAACGGCATTTTTGTGACGGACGCCCAGGGGGAAATCAAGATCACCAACCTCGCCCCCGGCGCTTACGTCCTGACTGAAATCAAGGCCCCGACAGGCTATGTGATGGACAGCGCCAGCACCAATGTTGTCATTGGGCAGGGCGGCGATACGCAGACCGTCATTGTGAAAAACTCCAAGGCCGGGACGCTGGTCATCGACAAACGGGACGCCCTCACCGGGAAGCCGCTGCAAGGCGTGACGTTCCGCGTCACCACCTCCACGGGAGAATTTGTACCGGCTGAAAACGGACAGATCAGCAGCAACGGCTTGTATTTCACCGATAAGGACGGGAAAATCACCATCAATGGCGTGGTGGGGACGCTGGTGGTGACGGAAACAGCCACCATCCCCGGCTATACCATCGACGAGGCCACCCGGACGCAGACGGTGGTGGTGAATCCCAACGATACGCAGACCCTCCATTTCACCAACACCCCCAGCACGACCCTTGTGATCGAGAAGTATATCGAGGGCACCACCACACCGCTGAAAGGTGTCACGTTCCTTGTTACCGACAGCTCCGGCGCGGTGGTGGGCAACTCCAACGGCGAGTTCATCACCGATGAGAATGGGCGCATCGTCCTGAATGACCTGACCCCCGGCACCACCGTCACCGCACGGGAGGTCAAGGCGTTGGAGGGCTATGTGCTGGACGGCCAGCCCAAGTCCATCCTTATCAAGTCCGGCGAAGTCCAGACCCTCCGTTTTTACAACGCCAAGCAGGGCTGTATCGTGGTGAAGAAGCTGGACAAGCAGACCGGGAAACCCCTGGCCGGGGTGGAGTTCCAGATCACCTACTCGGACGGCTCCTACCTGGACGACGACTACGGCCACCTGTCCAGCAAGGGCCTCTACAAAACCGACGCCAACGGCGAAATCCGCATTTCCGGCGTGGTGGGCACCCTGGTCATCACGGAAACCAAGCCCCTGCCCGGTTATGTGATGGATGAGGGCACCAAGACGCAGACCGTCAAAGTGAACCCCACCGACACGCAGACCATCACCGTGTATAACACAAAGGTGGGCGGTTTGACCATCATCAAGACAGACGAGGAAACCGGGGAGCGCATCAGCGGCGTCCAGTTTGAAATCCGCAAGCTCAACGGGGAGATCATCGGCGCCTACACCACCGACCGCTCCGGCGTCATTTCCCTGCCCGAAGCGGAAAAGGGCTGGTATCAGGTCACGGAGCTGAAAGCGGCCAAGGGCTATCAGTTGGACAGCCAGCCCTATCAGATCGAGGTGAAGGACGGCGGCACCGCCACCCTGGAGATCACCAACCGGCAGACCGGCAGCGCCATCATCCACAAGATCGACAGCGTGACCGGCAAGGGCATTTTCGGCGTAAAGTTCCTGCTTTCCGACGCCAAGGGCAACCCCGTGGGCACCTATGAGAGCGACAATGAGGGCTATGTCTATGTGGACGGCGGGCTTGCGGACGGCAAGTACACCGTCCGGGAGATCGAGTGCGCGGACGGCTATATCCTGGACACCCAGCCCAAGACCATCTATGTGGAGTACGGCGGCTGCACCACCATCACCTGGAAGAATACCGCCATCACCGGGCAGCTCCAGATCACCAAAACCAGCGCCGACTACAACAGCATGAACGGCTGGCCCGCTGGCACCCCCATCCCCGGCACCGTGTTTGAGGTCTACCACTACCGCACCGGGAATCTTGTCGATACTATCCGCACCGATAAGAACGGCGTGGCCGTGTCCAAGCCCCTGCCCCTGGGCCGGTACAAGGTGGTGGAATCCAAGGCCGCTGACTTCTACGCCCTGGACAAGACCCCCATTGACGTGGAGATCGAACACGCGGGCCAGATCGTCAAAGCGGCCATGACCAACAAGAGCCTTTACACCAACGTAGCCATTGAGAAATCCGGCTATGCCGAGGTCATGCCCGGTCAGAACATCCGCTACACGTTCTCCAACATCGCCAACAACTCCACCACGGCACTCACCTCGTTCTATTGGAGGGACACTCTGCCCGTGGAGGCGGTACGGCTGGCGAAGATCACCACCGGCACCTACAACGCCGCTGGCAGCTACAAGATTGTCTATAAGACCAATCTCTCCGGGGCCGACTACCGTGTGCTGGCGGACAGTCTGAACACCCAGCAGAACTATGTGCTGGAGGCGTCCCCCGTGGCCCTGCGGCTGGCGTCCAACGAGTACGTCACGGAAGTGATGTTCGTGTTCGGCGTCGTCCCCGCCAACTTCCGGCAGGTGGAAGCACCCAAAATTGACTGCACCGTTGTGTCCTGGGCCAAGGGCGGCAGTCAGTTCGTCAATCAGGCGGACGTGGGCGGCGTCTACAACGGACAGTGGATCATGGCGACCACCCGCTGGGTAACGAAGGTCTACGCCCCCTCCAAGCCCCTGCCCCGGACGGGGTATTAAGCACCATCCCCGTGGCCCGCACAGCGGGCCACTTACATACCCATTTGCACATTTGAAACCGTTTCTTTTTTCTTGTACTATGGGGATAGAGAAAGGAGCTGTTTCAAATGTTCAAACGGGAAAAGAAAGTCTATCTTGAACTGACTGATAAGGAATACCGCCTTGTGCGGAAATACCTGCTGGACTGGCGGAACAAGCTGACCGCCCAGGGCCGGGACGCCGCCCCGGTGAACGAGCTTCTGGCGAAGCTGATAGCCTGCTGAAAATAAAATGGTTTTTTCTATATTACTTACATACACCGCCCTTTACCTACGGAACGCAGGGCGGTGTAAATTTTTGGACAAGGAGGAACCGAATATGGACAGCAACAGAGAGAAACGCATGGCCGGTGATTACGTTATTATCCATGCGTTTCACATTGGCGACCGGGAGATCGTGCTGGGTGAAAACCCGTCAGGCGTTGATGGTGAGCGGTATATGTGCGCGTTCTGCCAGAGCAACGGCCTGATGGCGGGCTACACGGAGGTCATGGTCAGCGATGATTACCCGGAGCTTGCGAAGCTGTTTGGGGAGCGCGTGGCGGAGCAGGCGGAGAAAACCCGCATCGACCTGAACGGCCCGAAAATCCAGGGCATCCACAACACCCCTATTACCGCCGAGGGCTGTGAGGTCATCGGCTATCAGCACGACCTCCATGGAAAAATCGTTGTCATCAAACAGGAGGTGCTGCGCCCGGAATACCGCCGCGCCACCAGTCAGCTTCAGCTATGCACCGGGGGTTTTGGTGCGTCCCCTAATAGCCGGGGCACCGCCTGTTACTGCACGGAGCTGTGCTCCGGCAAGACTTCCTGTTTTCAGCGAAGTGACATTCTCGGCATCATAGCGCCGGAGAACCTGCCCCAATGGGCGAAGCACTACCTGGAATGTATTCGACAGTCCGAAAAGAAAGCCAGGGACAGGGAGGAACGCTGATATGGCTGACAGGATCAACGAGGGCTACACCATCACCGACTCCATCCAGATCGGGCAAACGGAATTTGTGTTCGGCAAGCGGGACGGCAAACTCCCCATGTATGTGACCTGGGCCTGCAAGGGTGGGAACAACTACTATTGGGGACACTACTTCTCCGACCCCCTGGAAGCGAAAAAAGATTTGCTGATCCGTGCTAACGAGGAATTGGAGTATCAGATGGAACGGCAGGCGAGGGCTTCTGAAAGACAGCCCAAGGAGCCGGACAAGGAGTGTGAGCGGTAATGGATATGACCCTGCGACCCGCCACCCCAGCGGAGCGGATTTACGCATACAAGCAGAGTGCGGATATTGGATCGCACTGCGGAGCAGTCGGCTGTCTGCGCGGCGATATGGGCGAGGATGGTCAGGCGCTCCACACCACCTGGGAGGACTGCTGCGGCCACTTGTGGACAACCGGGTTTTTGGTAGATCGTGAAAAGGTGCTGGACGCCTTGCGCCTTGATGAACGGTACGGCGGCGTACTCAAAGACCGTGACACCCTGACGGCCTACTGCAAAAAACACCCGGAGAGCGATATGGGCCGCTATGACCCGGAATACGTTTTCCGGCTGGACACGGAGCAATACACCTATTTTCTGCGGCTGTGCCCGGATGATTTGGAGTTCGACTTTGAGTTGTTCCCCTATCGCCGGGATTTATTTGACCTCCACATGGAACAGTCTGAAAAAGGCATCCGCTTTATCACCCCAAACTTCAAGGAGCTGTTCACGATCCCGGACGGCGACCCCATCCGCATCATCACCGGCAACGGCGAAATCCGCGACCGCGTTGCCCGATTTGTGGACGAGTACCATGTTGAGCTGTTCACCGACTATAACAGCACCCTCTATCTTCTCCACGACTTTGCGGAAAAGGCGGAACGCACCGGCAGCAGGGTGATCCCCCTGCGTTCCTCTTTGCCGGATAAATGTTTCAGCATCACATCCACCGCTGATGAGATCATCATTATAACCAAGGGAGAGATGTTCCGGTGTCCCGCTGGTGCCCGTGCCGAGGGCATGACCGCCCGTGAAGGGGCCACCGCTGCCAACGAAGCAATGGGCGTGACAAAGGCGCAGGAGGCCGCTATGCTGTTCGGCTCCATCTATGGCTGGGATAAACCCGGCGCTGACCCGAAGTATTATAATGAGCAGGGCGAACCTATTAAATTCAAGCAGCGAAATCATGGGGATGCCCGGTGAAAGGAGTGTGACATTGATGGAACTAACCATGCGGCCCGCGACCCCCACCGAGCGGCTTTATGCTTATGAGCAGAGTATGCGAATTGCTGAACGGTGCGGAAATCCGGGCCATTTATGGGGTGAACTGGACAACAGCGGCTCTATCTTCCTCAACAGTTGGGTAACTTTTATACGTTCTCAAAACACGCCGGAGTTCAAGGCGGAGTTCAACACCGTGCTTGATATGCTCCGCTTTGACGAACGGTACGGCCATGTGCTGAAAAACCGTGCCGCGATGACCGTCTACTGCCTCGACCACTCGGAAGGAGGCTTCCGCAACGGCTTTGAATATGCGTTCCGGGCTGACACCCAGGGCTATTCCTACCTGATCCGCTGTATCCCGGCTGGGGAGGATAATCACGTTTATATCTACCCTTATCACCGGGACTTGCTTGACCGGCACATGAAACAGGCTGAAAAGGGCATCCGCTTCATTACCCCGGACGGCAAGGAGAAATTCAGGGTGGCCGACGGCGATATGGTGCGGATTACCACCAGCGAGGGCGCAAGCCTTGACCGCATGACCCGGTATATCGACGACTGCCACGCTGAGATTGGCGGCAGCTTTTACCATATCCGTGAGTTTGCGGAATGGATGAAAGAGAGCAGCAGCAAAGTGATCCCCCTGCGTCCAGGCTTGCCGGAAAAGTGCTATGCTGTACTGCCCAGCGGTGACGAGATCATCACCATCACGCACGGCGAGGACGGCTATTTCCATACCGGCAAATACGGCCATGATCGTGCCCATGCCCAGGCCATCGTGGACGAGTACAATGAACAAATCAATGTTACAAAGGCACAAGCGGCGGCGATGTTGGCCGGTTCCATGTTTGGCTGGGAAGTTCCCGCCGCCGACCCGAAGAACTATGGCGAGCAGGGCCAGCCCATCAAGCCCAAGCACCATGACCGGGGCGACGCCCGGTAAAAGAGCATTTGAAATAAAACCGGCAAAGACGGCTTCCAGTGAATGAACTGGAGGCCGTTTTTCATTTGAGGGAGCGTGATAGTAAATGAAACTTCTGCTGGGCGGCTCCCCCTGCACCCATTGGAGCATCGCACAGACCCGGAACCGGGAAACAAAGCCGGAGGGCCTGGGCTGGGAGCTGTTTCGCAACTACCTGATCGCCAGAGAGCGGTACGGGCCGGACTTCTATTTATACGAGAACAACAAGAGCATGGCCCCGGCGATACGGGCGCAGATCACGGCGGAGCTGGGCGTGGAACCCATTTTGATAAACTCCGCCCTTGTGTCCGCCCAAAGCCGTCAGCGGCTCTACTGGACGAACATCCCCGGCGTGGAGTTGCCGGAGGATCAGGGCCTTATCCTGTTGGACGTTCTGGAGAGTGGTCTGCCGCTCCATGAAAAGGGCTACACGCTGAAGGCAAATTACAGCAAGGCCAGCGCCGTAAACGCCCTGGACGGCGGGCACTTCCCTGCACCTATGGCGATAGAGCCGGTGAATGTTACCGCCGATGGCAAGGCCCAATGCCTGCGGGCCACCTATTATAAAGACGGCATCCGCAATATGGTGGGCAACACCACAGACCGCAAGACCTGTGTGGCCGAAGCGGTCAGCGTCAACCGGCTGGGCGGTCTTTACGGCCAGCATACCCGCTGGGGCGTGTTCGATGTGGGTGGGAAAGTCCCCTGCCTGACAGCATCAGCGGGCATGGGCGGCGGGCATATTCCCATGTTCCCTGTCCGTGTAGGCACCATAGAGAGCGGCACTGGCTCCGAGGGCCAGGGCCACCGGGTATATTCTGCGGACGGCAAGAGCAAGACCCTGTGTGGGAACGGCGGCGGGGCCGGGGCGAAAACCGGGCTTTACACCGTCCCCACCGACTGTCCCGCCCTGCGGGTGGCGGAGGCCACCGCCAAGGGCTACACCGACATTCTCCCCGGCGAGTGTGTTGACTTGACCATGCCCAACAGCAAGACCCGCAGGGGCCGCGCCATGAGGGAAAAGGCGAATTGCCTGACCACCTCCTGCCAGTATTATCAGTATTGTGGGACACTGGACAGGCCCATTTACGAAGTCCGTGACGGCCAGATCACGATAAAAGGCCAACAGTACCCCATAAAACTGATGGACGGCTACTATATCATCCGCAAGCTGACGGTGCGGGAGTGTATGCGGCTCCAGACCGTGCCGGAGGGCTTTGTGTTCCCGGTCAGCGATACCCAGGCGTATAAAATGCTGGGCAACGGCTGGACGGTGGACGTGATCGCCCATATCCTCTCCTACTGCCCCGGCATCACCGTGGAACCGCTGGAAGTGCTGTCCATGTATGACGGCATGAGCTGCGGCCACCTGGCCCTGGATAAGCTGGGGGCCACCATCCTCCGCTACTACGCTACCGAGATCGACAAATACGCCATAAAGACCACTCAAACAAACTTCCCCGACACCATCCAATTAGGCGACGCTTTTCAGGTGCGGGAGGATGAATGGTGGTCTTTTTTTGAGCATGAAAAAGGAGTGTGACATTGATGGAATTGACGTTTCAGGCCGCTACCCCCGCCGAGCGGCTTTATACCGAGGGCCAAAGTACGCAGATCGCGGGTCAGACCGGGTACATCGGCCACCTGCGGGCCGACATGGGCGCTGACGGCAAGGGCTTTTTTCAGACGTGGCGGTGCCACCGAGGGGATATGGACACCGAGGAATTTCACCAGGAGCTTGAAAGCGTCCTCAACGCCTTGGTGGGCGACGGGCAGTACGGCGGCTTTTTGAAAAGCCGTGACGCCATGCGGGACTTCTGCCAGGAACACCCGGAGAGCGGCTTCAACGAGGGCTTTGATTTTGGTTTCCGGGCGGACACGGCGCAGTATTCCTACCTGATCCGGCTAAACCCCTATTCTGACGAAAAGAACCTGTCTATCTGCTGCTACCGCCGGAACTCGCTTGACCGCCACATGAAACAGGCTGAAAAGGGTATCCGCTTCATCACTCCGCACTATGAGGAAAAATTCAGGATCGCAGATGGCGACATGGTGCGGATCAAATGCTGGGACGGGCGGGAGCTTGACCATGTATGCCGCTATATCGACGACTGCCATGTGGAAATCGGCAAGGGCTGGGATAACCTTTTCCACATCTGCCAGTTTGCCGAGATGATGGAGCGCAACGGCAACTCTGTGATTCCCCTCAGAAATTCGCTGCCGCTGGTGTGCTACGGCAAAGTGCCCGAAAAAAAGGCCATCGTTATGTTTGTGCGAGGCTCTGACAACTGGCGTTCCGCACACTTTGTGACAAAAGGCCGCACCAGCCAGAAGCTGGTAGACGAGCTGAACAGCGAGATGGGCGTGAGCAAGGCACAGGCGGCGGCGATGTTGGCCGGGGCCACCCAGGGCTGGGCTGCTCCCGCCGCCGACCCGAAGAACTATGACGAACAGGGCCAGCCCATCAAGCCCCGCCGCCCGGACAGGGGTGATGCCCGATGACCGAGCAGAAGCACCGTATTTGGAGCGACTTTGACCTGGACTATGAGGATTGGCGGGAGTTTTTAGAGGATGAGTACCCGGAGCTGACCGAGGACGAGCGCATGATGCTGATGTACGACATCAACAACGACTACCTGGACGATGAGCGTGTGAACCTGAACATTCAGCTTGACCAGCCCATCCTCATTATTGCCGACCTGGGCCTCTGGACGGGACGGCACATGGGCTACAAGGAGATTGCCAGCGGCAACATCCGGGACTGCCTTTACAGTGACCGGGATATTGACTACGCCACATGGTATGTTGACAAGCTGGGCGACCTGCGCTGTGACGCCATCCACCATGACGGCACAAACCGGCTGTTGTACCGCACCTATAAGCCCGGAGTACGGGAATCGCAAATTGACCTGCTGAAAGAAAAATTGTATTACGGCACAGCGACCCGCGCCGATATTACCCGGATCACCCGCAGGCTGGGGGACGAGATCGGCAAGGTCTACGGCTGGGACTTTCCCCAGCGTGGGCGGCAGGCCGTGTCCGTGGAAAGGTAGGAGCATCATGGCACAATTACCGAATGTCAAATTGAACGTACACCCCTCCATGTTTAACCTGATGATGGCCGTTCTGAAGCGCAACACCGCCGCCGAAGATGTGCCCACCCGCAACAGCGCCCAGGACTTGATGGATAAACGTATGCGATTTTCCCGGCGCTGCTGCGGTGTGGGCGGTAAGCCCTATGTCAGTATGCGGATGTATGAGAGCGAAGCCTCCGAGCTGATCTGGCAGCTTCTCTACGCCTGCATCGGGGCTTACGAGGAGGAAAAGGAGTACAGCGCGGAGCTGAAAGAGGGCGGCAAGGGTGATACCCGGTGAAAGGCGCACCCATCGACAAAGCCCTGTGTGAGTACCTGAAACAATACCGCCGTGGGCAAGAGAGCGCGGCCTCCAGCAAGGAGCTGGAGGCCGCGCTCCATGTCAAGGGGACGGAACTGCGGCGGGCTGTCAACCGCCTGCGCTGTGACGGCCACCCTATTTGCAGCGACGCCACCGGCTACTTCTATGCGGCGCGGCAGTCGGAGATACAGGCCACCGTCGCCCAGCTCACCGGGCGTATCTCCAAAATTGCCGCCGCCACAAAAGGGCTGCTGAAATCTTATGAGGAAAAGGAGGGATAGATCGTGGCAAAGAAACCTGAACCCATTGTCCGGCTTGCGGCGCAGACGGCCCGCCAGATTTTTGCCAACAGCGGGAACTATATGGCGTTTTTGACCACCGCCGCCCACAACTTCAAATACAGTTTCCGCGACCAGCTTTTGATTTACGCCCAAAAGCCTGACGCTACCGCCTGCGCCCAAACCGACTTCTGGAACAAGCATGGCCGGTGGGTGAACAAGGGCACCACGGGGATCGCCCTGCTGGTGGACACCGACAAGGGCTACAAGCTGCGGCACGTCTTTGATATGTCCGACACCAACAGCCGTGCGGGGCGCACCGTCCCCGTCTGGCAGATGAGGCCGCAGTATGAGGGAGCGGTGGTGGAGGCGCTGGAAAACAGCTACGGCGAGTTTTCCGACAAAGCCGACTTTGCCGCCTGTCTGCTGGAAACGGCAAAGATCATCGTGGAGGACAATTTTAGCGACTACTACGCCGACCTTTGCCGCATCAAGGAGGGCAGTTTGCTGGAGGAACTGGACGATCTCAATACCGAAGTGTGGTTCAAGGGCCTGTTAGAGAACAGCGTGGCCTATATCATGCTGACCCGGTGCGGCATCGACCCCCAGGAGTATTTCAGCGGCGAGGACTTTGCCCGCATTCACGATTTTAATACGCTGAAAACCCTTGCCATCCTGGGGGCTGCGGCCAGCGATATAGCCGAGATGCCCCTGCGGGAGATCGCCAGTACCGTGCTGCCCTTATATTGGGAGGAGGAAAAACAAAATCGCACATTTGCCGGGAATCCTGACAGGCAGTATAATGACGGCAGAACGAAACGTGAAAGGAGCGTTGAACATGGAGCTGACATACAGAACCGAGGGCGATTATCAACTGCCCAACCTGGACGTGCCGGAGGCCCCGCAGGTCGGAAAATATGGGATGCTGCGGCGCAGCTTCCTCGCCAATCACCGGCACGGGATTTACACCGGGATGCTGCTGACCGGGGAGCTGAACGGCCATCTGGCGGAAATCGACCGGCAGGCCACCGAGATGGTGGAACAGTTGACGGAGCAAATGGCGCGGGAACAGGGCGTGACCGAGAGCCTGAAAGCGTCCGATCAGATGAAGTGGGTAGGTCTGATGAACAACATCAAGGCAGCGGCGGAGGAAGCGGCGCTGGCGGAGATCGTGTACGCCAACTGACCGCCCCCCTCCCCACGGAGGAAGAACAAAAAGCGGCAATTCAAGCGGCGGAGGATGAACAGTCCTCCGCTTTTGCTATCTCCCAGGAGGATATTGATGCTGTTCTGATAAGGTACGGAACAGAGGGAAAGTTCAGCATTTATGAGCAGTTTTTGAAAAAAGAGGGGGACGATGAAAACGCGGCTTTCCTCAAAAAAGAGTATGGTATCGGCGGATTTTCTGTCTATGGGAGCAAAAAGCTGGATATTTGGCATGAAGGCAAAGGCATCAAAATCACCGCCGCGCCGGAAGTTGTGACTGTCCTTACCTGGAAAAAGGCGGCGAAGCGGATCGGTGAACTGCTCGCCGCAGACCGCTATCTGTCACCGGCTGAAAAGGCGAAATACCCGGAGTACCGCCGTCAGGAGGATGCCCGGATCACCCGGAGCAAAATCAGCGGAGAATTTTACTCCATCATCAACGACTACAAGGACTATGTGACCCAACTTGGAGAACAGGATAAAACGGTTGACAGGTGGTATTTGTCGTCCTGCGCCGATGCGTTCAATGTGGGGCATAAGAAAATGCACGCCCGCACCAGCGAGGGCGACTTTATCCTCCCCATGATGCGGGAGGCTATGCAGACTATCATCGGGGAGAACACCCACCTGACGGAGCGGTGCGAGGCCGTACTTGCCCAACTCTCCGGCCCCCTGGCCGCGCCGCTGGAACCCACCTATGACGAGATGAACCCGCCCCCGGCACCGCCGAAAGAGTACCGGCTGACCCTGGGGGCCACGGTGTACCTGGGGACGCAGGGGTATGAGCTGCTGGCCTTTGACGATCAGACAGTCCGGCTCTTTGACCCGGCGTTTCCCATCATCAACAAGGAACTGCCCCGTGAGGAATTTGACCGCCTGCTGGCGGAGAACCCGCTGAACGACGGTCTGCTTCAGGAGGTGGAGGACGTATCGCCCGCTGAACCTGCGGAGCCTGATACCCCCGGCTATGAGCTGGGCTTTGGGCACCTGGGCAACGGCGTGACGGTGTGGAACCGGCTGGAACTGCGGGACGGCGACTATAAGACCGTAGCCCATATCGCCCCCGACCGAACCGTGACCTATTATGAGGACAGTTTGCCGGAGGACGTGCGGGCACAAATCGAAGAATTTGCCGCCACATCTACCATGACCATTTCCGCCACCCAGGACGCCCCAGTGTTCTCTACTCCGCCGCTGGTGCGGGAACCTACCGTGGCCCCTGCCGAAGCCAGTGAGCCGACTTACCCGCCCCATGAGCTTCCCTATATTTTCTGCGAGTGGAGCGAGAGCGTTGTCTTTCAGGATAAGACGGCCTACACCCTCCAAGAGTTTGACCGGCTGATGAAACAGGCAGACGATGAATATGTCGCTGGGAAAACGGCTGCTATGGCGAAATACGGGACATGGCAGAAATGGTATGACGCCAACGACCCGGAATATAACGCATTTTTAGGCTATGACAAGGTGAAATTCACCCTTGTTATGCCCGATGGACAGACATTCACCGAGCGGCAGGACATTGGGGACGGCGGTGGCGGTGTGCTGGATTTTCTCAATCAGTACGACGAATACCGTGAGATCGTGCCCGCTTTGCAGGAGGCCATTCGCAAGGAGGCTGAAGCGGCGCAAAGTGCCCCCACCCCGCAGCCGGGGCCTGACAGCGGCAGGTTTTGGGATGCCTATAATTCCATCAAGGAGCATAACCCCGACAGTCTGGTGCTGTATCAGGTGGGCGACTTCTTTGAACTCTATGGAGGGCTTGAGGGTGAGGACGCAAAAAGCGCGGCGACGGCACTCGATCTGACCCTGACCAAACGCAATATCCCCGAATATGGCCGTGTGTCTATGTGCGGTTTTCCCTCCCACAAGCTGAAGGACTATGTAAAGAAACTGAACAACAAGGGCTTTGATGTAATCGTAGCGGCGCTGAAAAATAACCAGCGTGTAATTTCCGCGTTTCCCGCACAGCCCAGCGAAAAGGCCAAGCAGGAAGCAGATGATTTTTCCGATATTGACCCCGCCGCCGTCCGTGCCGCCCTTGCTGAAAATGGCATCGTAGACGGCCATGTGGTTGACCCGGATAAGCTGGATGCCAACCCCTTTATTCAGCAGGTTATGGCCGATGTGGGGCAGATCACCGCCAAAGCACCACCGCCCCAGGAGCGTTTCTCCGTCATTGAAACAGACAACGGCTATGCCGTATGGGACGATGTTCAGGGCGGGATATATGTGGACAGTGAGGGCGTCCAGGAGGAATTTACCAGTGAATGGCAGGCCGAGGACTATCTGAAGCAGGTCAGGAAAGCCGTGGCGGACAAGGAGGCCGCTGAATGGCTGGCGGTAGAGCGGGCCAAGCAGGGGACGCCGAAACCGGCTGAAAAGGAAAATGCAGCGGGGACGGCGGAAAGGGGCACCGAAAGTTTAGCGGATGGGCGCAGCCCTGACAATGAGGGGCCAGCCCTGCCCCTGCCCGCGCCCCGGCACAGGGCCAAGGTGTCCCCCTTTGTCCTCCATCCCGAAGTCCCCAACGCAGACCGGCATGAGTACCGTATCACCGATGACGCCATCGGCGTGGGGACGCCGGGGACGCGGTTTAACAACAATGTCCGGGCCATCCGTCTGCTGAAAAAGCTGGAAAGAGAGAACCGCTTTGCCACGCCGGAGGAACAGGCGGTATTAGCGCAGTATGTGGGATGGGGCGGGCTGGCCGATTGCTTTGATAAACGGCACAGCAAGTACGCCGAGCTGAAAGCCCTGCTTGACGAGGACGAGTACGCCGCCGCCAGGGAATCCACCCTCACCGCCTTTTACACCCCGCCCGTGGTCATTCGCTCCATTTATCAGGCATTGGAGAACATGGGCTTCAAGACTGGCAATCTGCTGGAACCGTCCTGCGGCATTGGCAATTTCATTGGTATGCGCCCGGAAAATCTGGCCGACTCCAAAATCTACGGCATAGAGTTGGACGGAATCAGCGGGCGGATTGCCCAGCAGCTCTATCAAAAATCCTCTATCGCTGTCCAGGGGTTTGAGAAAACAGACCTCCCGGACAGCTTTTTTGACGCCGCCATCGGCAACGTGCCTTTTGGCAGTTTCAAGGTATCGGATAAGCGGTATGACAAGCACAATTTCCTGATCCATGACTATTTCTTTGCCCGGACGCTGGATAAGGTGCGCCCCGGTGGGATCGTTGCCTTTGTCACCAGCAAGGGCACCATGGACAAGGAAAATCCCACCGTGCGAAAGTATATCGCACAGCGGGCCGATCTGCTGGGGGCCATCCGCCTGCCCAACAATACGTTCAAGGACGCCGCTGGCACGGAGGTGACCAGCGACATCCTGTTGTTGCAGAAGCGGGAGGCCCTGTTCAGCGGGGAGCCGGAGTGGGTACACCTGAACACCGACGCAAACGGGCTGAAAATGAATCAGTATTTCATCGACCACCCGGAGATGGTCATGGGAGATATGCGGGAGGTAAGCGGCCCCCATGGGCCGGAAACTGCCTGCCTGCCCCGCGAGGGGCAAGACCTGGGTGAGCAGCTCAACGCGGCCATCCAGAACATCCAAGGCTCTATCACCGAGTATGTGATGGATGACCCGGAGGCGGAGGGCGAGGATAAGTCCATTCCCGCTGACCCGGATGTGAGGAATTTCAGCTACACCGTGGTGGACGGGCAGGTGTACTACCGGGAGAACAGCCGGATGAACCCGGTGGAGGTATCGGTGACGGCGGCGAACCGCATCAAGGGGCTGATCGGCATCCGGGACTGTGTGCGGACGCTCATTGAGTATCAGACCGAGGATTGGCCCGCCGAGGATATTAAAGCTGAACAACAGAAACTCAATGCCCTTTATGACGCCTTTGTGAAGAAGTATGGGCGTATCAACTCCCGTGCCAACAGCACCGCGTTCAGCATGGACAGCGCCTATTTTCTGCTGTCCTCCCTGGAAGTGCTGGATGATGAGCGGAACTTTGTCCGCAAGGCGGATATGTTCACCAAGCGCACCATCAAGCAGAAGGTAGTCGTCACCAGCGTAGATACCGCATCCGAGGCCCTGGCCGTGTCACTGGCTGAAAAGGCCAAGGTGGATATGGCTTTTATGATGGAGCTGACCGGCAAGACCGAACAGGAGATATACGCCGACCTGACCGGCGTGATCTTCCTGAACCCCATGCACGGTTATGGCGGCAACACAGAGGGAAAGTACCTCACAGCCGATGAATACCTCTCCGGCAACGTGCGGGAAAAGTTGGAATGGGCACGGCGAAGCGCCGAACTGTACCCGGAGGACTATGCCGCCAATGTGGAGGCCCTGGAACGGGTGCAGCCCACCGATTTGACCGCCAGCGAAATTTCCGTGCGGCTGGGGGCCACCTGGCTCCCCCCGGACGTGGTAGAGAAGTTTATCTTTGACCTGTTGGACACGTCCGTTTATGGCAGGGGAAAAATCCACGTTCACTACTCGCAATATACCGGGGGCTGGAATGTGGAGGGTAAAAGCACCGACCGGGTGAATGTCAAAGCCAGCAGCACCTACGGCACCACGCGCATCAACGCCTACAAGATCATTGAGGAAACCCTGAACCTGCGGGACGTTCGGATTTTCGATTACGTTGAGGACGGGGACGGGAAGAAAAAGCCCGTTCTAAACAAGAAAGAAACCGCCATCGCCCAGGGCAAGCAGGAGCTTATCAAGCAGGCGTTCCAGGACTGGATTTGGAAAGACCCCCAGCGCCGGGAACGGCTGACGCGGTTTTACAACGACAAGTTCAACAATCTGCGGCCCCGTGAATACGATGGGAGCCATATCAATTTTGTGGGCATGAACCCGGAGATCACCCTGCGGCCCCATCAGTTGAACGCCATCGCCCATATTCTCTACGGCGGCAACACCCTGTTGGGCCATGTGGTGGGGGCCGGGAAAACCTGGGAGATGGTGGCGGCGGCGCAGGAGAGCAAACGGCTGGGCCTGTGTCAAAAAAGCCTGTTCGTTGTCCCCAATCACCTGACGGAACAGTGGGCGGCGGAGTATTTGCAGCTCTATCCCTCCGCCAATATCCTGGTGGCAACCAGGAAAGACTTTGAAACCAAGAACCGAAAACGATTTTGCGGCAGGATCGCCACCGGGGACTATGATGCCATCATCATCGGACACAGCCAGTTTGAGAAGATACCCGTGAGCATAGAGCGCCAGCGGTTTACGCTGGAACAGCAGATGAATGAAATTATCCATGGTATCGCTGAACTGAAAGCGCAGAACGGGGAGCAGTTTTCTATCAAGCAGTTGGAGCGAACCAGGAAAAGCATCAAGGAAAAGCTGGACAAGCTGAACGATCAGAGCCGTAAGGACGATGTGGTCACGTTTGAGGAATTGGGCGTTGACCGCATTTTTATTGATGAAGCGCATTATTACAAAAATCTCGCCGCATTTTCTAAAATGCGGAACGTGGGCGGCATCAGCCAAACGGAGGCGCAGAAGTCCAGCGACCTCTATATGAAGTGCCGCTATCTGGATGAACTGACCGGGGGCCGGGGCGTTGTTTTCGCTACGGGCACACCTATCTCCAATACGATGGTAGAGTTATATACCATGCAGAAGTATTTGCAGTATGAAACGCTCCGCCGCAACGGTCTTTTACACTTTGACGCCTGGGCGTCCACGTTTGGGGAAACCGTCACCGCCATAGAGCTGGCCCCGGAGGGCACCGGCTACCGGGCCAAGACCCGGTTTGCCAAATTCCATAACCTCCCGGAGCTGATGGCTATGTTCAAGGAAGTGGCGGACATCCAGACGGCGGATATGCTCAAACTCCCCGTTCCCAAGGCAATCTATCACAATATCTCCCTGAAACCCTCCGAGCTGCAAAAGGAGATGGTGGCGGGACTGGCGGAACGGGCTGAAAAGGTACGCAACAAGGAAGTGGACAGCACCGTGGACAATATGCTGCTCATTACCAACGACGGGCGTAAACTGGCCCTTGACCAGCGGCTCTTGAACCCTATGCTCCCGGACAGCGACACCAGCAAGATCAACGCCTGTGCGGAAAACGTCTTTGAGATATGGCAGAACACGGTGGATCAGCGTTCGACGCAAATGGTGTTTTGCGACCTGTCTACTCCCGGCAAGGGACGCCCCATCGAAATGGCACAGAATGAACAGGGCACCTTTGAAATGACGGTGTTTCAGAACGTGTATGACGACCTGCGGGACAAGCTGATTGCCAAGGGCATACCAGCCGAAGAAATAGCCTATATCCATGACGCCAATACAGAAGCGAAGAAAAAGGAGCTGTTTGGGAAAGTCCGCTCCGGGCAGATACGGGTGCTGCTCGGCTCCACGCAGAAGATGGGGGCGGGCACCAACGTACAGAAGAAATTGATTGCACTCCACCACCTGGATTGCCCGTGGCGGCCCTCCGACCTCCAGCAGCGGGAGGGCCGCATCATCCGGCAGAAAAACGAGAACGATGAGGTGGACATTTACACCTACGTCACCGAGAACACCTTTGACAGCTATCTCTACCAGTTGGTGGAGGGTAAGCAGAAGTTTATCGGCCAGATCATGACAAGCAAATCCCCGGCCCGCTCTGTTGAGGATATTGACGAAACCGCCCTGTCTTATGCCGAGATCAAGGCCCTGTGTACGGGCAATCCCCATATCAAAGAGAAGATGGATTTGGACATTGATGTGCAGCGACTCAAACTGCTGAAAGCCAACCATTTGAGCCAGAAGTATTCGCTGGAGGACAACATCGTTAAATACTTTCCCCAGGCAATCGCTATTGCCAAAGGGCGGATCAAGAACGCCCAGGAAGATATAGCTGTCCGGGACGCAAACACCCACCCCAATCAGGACGGCTTCTCTCCCATGGTGGTGGCGGGCGTGACCTATACCGAGAAAAAGGCGGCGGGCACCGCTATCCTTGAAGTTTGCAAGACCCTGACGGACAGCGCGTGTGTTCCCCTGGGCCAGTACCGGGGCTTTGAAATGACGCTCTCTTTTGAGCCGCTTTTTAAGCAGTACAAGGTGGGCCTGACAGGTGCCCATAACCATCGTGTGACCCTGGGTACGGATATTTTTGGCAACATCCAGCGGCTCGACAATCTGCTCAATGATTTTGAAGGCGACCTCACTTCCGCACAAAACGACCTCGCCACCTATGAAGCCCAGCTTGCCAGCGCAAAGATCGAGGTGGAGAAGCCGTTTCCCCAGGAGGACGAGCTGAAAACAAAGTCGGCCCGTCTGGACGAATTGAATATTCTGCTGAACATGGACAAACGGGAAAGCGAGATCGTAGATGGAGAACCGGGCGAGGATGCACCTGCTCCTGACCGGGATGGCCCCGACCGGGAGCGGTAATGCCAATCGCACATTTGCCCTGACGGTATCTGCGCTGTATAATAGGCACAGAATATAGTTGGAGGTGAAAATGGTGGCAGACGAGTTCAAGTTTGAAACCTTTGTTGAGGCCCAGGGAACGGCAATGCAGGAGTATTTGAGCGGCGTTGTCGCAAAGCTGTCCAAGACGGACAAGGAGTACCAGGCTATCCAGAATAGGATCGAGGAAATCTACAAGCAGTACCCCCATGTGAGGGGCGTGTTTGATGTGGAACGGGCAGCGGCATTGACCGAACAGGAGTGCGCGGCGGTCATTGAGGTGATAGGTCTGCAAAACCAGCTTGTGGAAATGGAACTGCAATCGGTCTACTTCCGTGGCTGCTATGACAGTATGGGCTATCTCAAAAAAGCGGGCATTCTGTGACAAAGGGCGGCGTTGGCTGACTGCCAGCGTCGCCCCGTACATAACCGGGAAAATCTAATTCATAGGAGAAAGAACAAAAAGATGAAAATTTCCATCAATCAAGTCCAGTGTAAACGGTGCGGCGGTATCATCACATCCGAACACAGCCATGACCTGAAATGGTGTAAGTGCCGGGGCGTGGCCGTGGACGGCGGCAGGGACTACCTGAAACGGCTGACCGGCAACCCGCCCAGCGAATTTGTGGAACTCAGCAAGTGGGAGGAATAGCCGTTTACTCTTTGATTATCAGCTTATTCAGATCAAAGAGCGCCGCTTTGTAGTTCTCTACCCGATACACCCGCCTGTTGGGATTGGCCTGAACGATGACATGGCCCTCTTGTTCCAATAGCTCTTTCTGCGTTTCCTTGTCAAAATAGTGGCCAAAGTCTATCAGGGTGCCTTTGAGCGAGATCATGCGCCAATAGGGAATCAAATCGTCCAAATTACTTTTATTTTTGTTATAGGATTTGAGGTCAGTAATAAAGTCTACACGCTGAATATCGGCGGGTGTCCAAAACATCTGCTTGTCAAAGGGCATAATGCCACCATCTTTAATTTCACAGGTATCCGCCCCCTTCCGTCTGGCCCACATCTCACAGATGGCCTCCTCGGTGGTGAGTTTCCCTGCGGGGATCATGCACATAATGGTGGCGAACGTCTGCTTGTCCAGGTACACCGTCTTTTTTGTGGCGGGGATATGTTCACGATCTGCCATGCGGCACCTCCATACAAAGTTTTGCGTTTGCCGCATTATACCATTTTTTTCGTCCTGATACAACAGGAACCGTACATAGCCGGGGAGATTTTCAAAAATCCCCCCGGCTATTACTATTTTCAAAAGGAGTTGATGCACCATGACAGGCGAGGAACTGCAAACCAAGCTGTACCAGCGCATGACCGCCGAACAGGAACAGTATCGGAACTGGCTGCTGGGCCAGCCCCCTGCCGACATTCTGAATCACGCCGCCGAGTACACCGTCCGGGAGGACATCGTGATGGAAATGTCGGCGCTGGAGCTGCCGGAGGCCCAGACCAGGGCGCTGCTGAAATCCAAGACCCCGCTGGCGGACGTTTACAAGGAGTGGAACAAGACGGAAACCCACCACA
>CAJTGJ010000052.1 GCA_910575695.1 Oscillospiraceae bacterium
CGGGCGTATCAGAAGCGGCAGGCGGCAAAGTTCGCTGCCCACTCCGCTGCTGGCAAGGCGGACCGGCCACGGCTGCAATTTGAGGAACCGCCCTCTGCGGCGGACAGTCCCTCCACCCCCGCGCCGAAGGAGGACTCCCAGCCGCCCAGCCGGAACTATCAAAAGGCCGTGCGCCGGGTAAAACGTGCGGAGGGTCAGGTGGAACAGGCGCGGGAGCATCTTCCCACCAAGCGCCGGTTATCCTTCCAGCCGGAGGTGGAGGTTGAGACGGGCAGGACCCGCCGCCGTCTCCACTTTGAGCAGGAGGTTTTGCCGGAATATAGACCACCCTCTCTGCCCGCCCGCGCCGGTGGTATGGTGAAAACGGCGGCAGTGATGAAGCTCCACGGCAAGATACATGAATCCGAGCGGCAGAATGTGGCGGTGGAGGCCACCCACAAAAGCGAATTATTTATGGAGCAGGGTGTGGGCCGTGCCCTGCGCTGGCAGAGAAACCGCCGCCGCTCCAAGCCCTACCGCGCCCTGCGCCAAGCGGAGCAGCGGGCGGCAAAGGAAAATGTCAAACTGGCATGGCAGACTGCCCTCCGGGACAACCCGGAGCTGCGGCGCAAAAATGCCCTCGCCAAGTGGATACAAAAGCAGAAAATCAAGCGGAAGTATGCCCAGGCCGCGCATGAGGCCAAGCAGACGGCGCACTTCACCCAAAACGTGGTACATGCCACCGGGCAGATCGTCCGGGCGGTCCAGCAATACATAGCGGCACGAAAATCTCTGCTGCTGGTTGTGGCAATGCTGGCTATGGTGGTGGTGTTCTTTGCCTCTGGCATGACCTCCTGTACCGCCATGCTCTCCGGTTTCCAGTCCTCCTATATCTCCGCGTCCTATATGGCGAATGAGCAGGACATTTGCAATTCGGACCTCTACTACACGGAAATGGAAACGGATTTGCAGATGGACATTGACCAGACTGAGGAAAATTACTCCGGCTATGACGAGTACCGCTACAACATCGGGGAGATCAGCCACAACCCCTATGAGCTGATGGGCTACCTCTCCACCGTGTTCAACGCCTTCACCTTTGAACAGGTCCAGGCGGAGCTTGCGCGGCTGTTCGGGGAGCAGTACTCCCTCACGCGGGAGGTCATTGTGGAAACCCGCTATGACAGCGACGGCGATCCCTACGATTGGTATGTCCTGCAAACCACGCTGACGGTAACACCGCTGTCCACGATCATTTCCGGTACGCTGTCCCCTGGTGAGCAGACGGACCGCTACAACGTGTATCAGCAGACCCTTGGCAACCGGCAGGCGTATGGGAACCCCTTTGATTTTCCATGGCTGGGCTATGTGTCCAGCAGCTACGGCTACCGGGTCCATCCCATCAGCGGGGAGAAGAACCTGCACCGGGGTGTGGACATTGCCGTGGCGCAGGGTACGCCTATCCGGGCAATCCATGACGGGCGGGTGGTTTCTGCCGGGGACGCTGGCAGCTACGGGTTGTGCGTGGTGATCAAGGACGAAAAGGGCTATCAATCCCGGTACGCCCATTGCTCCAGCCTCTCCGTCAGCGCGGGCCAGGAGGTCAAGCGGGGGGACGTGATTGCCGCCGTGGGCAGTACCGGCAACAGCACCGGGCCGCACCTCCACCTGGAAATCATGCTGAACGGCGAGTACCTGAACCCCTACTATTTCGTGGACACCGGCTATGACGGTTCAACCGCTGGGGCCATTCCCGGCACACCGGGCGGCGTGGAGATACCCGCCTACCCTGGGGAGCCGGTCACGGACGAAACCTACGCCACCATGCTGGAAGAAGCGCAGAAGTACCTCGGTTATCCCTACGTTTGGGGCGGCAGTTCCCCCTCCACCTCTTTTGACTGTTCCGGCTTTGTAAGCTGGGTTATCAATCACAGCGGATGGAACGTGGGACGGCTGGGGGCGCAGGGCCTTTATAACATCTGCACCCCTGTCTCCATGGCGAACGCCCAACCGGGTGATCTCATTTTCTTCTGGCACACCTACGACGCGCCGAACCCCAACGGTGTGACCCATGTGGGCATCTATGTGGGCAACGGGCAAATGATTCACTGTGGAAATCCCATCTCCTACGCCAACATCAACAGCAACTATTGGCAGCAACATTATTATGGAATGGGGCGTTTGCCCTAATTTTTATAACTTTTTTGAAGGAGCGTGATATATGAGAATCGGTTTATGCGATATTGATTCCCATAACTGGCCGAACCTGTGCCTGATGAAGCTCTCCGCCTACCACAAGGCGCGGGGCGATCATGTGGAGTGGTGGAGGCCGGAGGGCCGGTATGACCGGGTTTACAAGAGCCGGGTGTTCACCGATACCTACTCCCAGGACACGATCACCGTCACCAACGCTGGCGAGGTGGTCTGCGGCGGCACAGGCTACGGCCCCGGCCCCAACCTCCCGGACGAGGTGGAGCATACCTATCCCGATTACAGCATTTATCCGCAGTTTTCTGGCATTGCCTACGGCTTTCTCAGCCGGGGCTGTCCGCGAAACTGCGGATTTTGTTTGGTGTCAGACAAGGAGGGACGGCGGAGCATCCAGGTGGCCGACCTCGCTGAGTTTTGGAACGGCCAGAAGGAGGTCAAGCTGCTGGACGCCAACCTTCTGGCCTGTCCCGACCATGAAAAGCTGATTTTGCAGCTTGCGGAGAGCCGCGCCTATGTGGACTTCTCACAGGGGTTGGACATTCGGCTCATCACCCCGGACAACGTGGCCCTGCTGAATCGGGTGAGAACCAAGACGGTGCATTTCGCCTGGGATAACCCTGATATGGACTTAACCCCATACTTCCGCCGTTTTTTGGAGCTGACCGCGATCAAGAATTTCCGCAAACGGAAGGTCTATGTGCTGACCAACTACGGCAGCACCCATGAGCAGGACCTCTACCGGGTGGAAACCCTGCGGCACATGGGCTATGACCCCTATGTGATGGTCTACGACCGCCCCAGCGCCCCGCCCATTACCCGCCAGCTCCAACGCTGGGTGAATAACAAGAGAATTTTCCATACGGTCCCCAGCTTTGCCGACTACATCCCCGGCAGGATGGGAGGTGTTCGCCATGCGTAAGCCGAAGGAGACGAAACTTGATAACCTGAAAGCTGACTTGGTTCGGGCGAAAGAGAAGGCAAGCGAGTGGCAGGCCCGTGTCCGGGACATTGAGCGGCAGATCACAGAGCAGGAAAACCTTGAAATCATCCAGGCGGTGCGCGGCATGATCTCCGCACCGGAGGACCTGCGGGCCGTACTGGATATGATCCGGGCGGTAAATGCGCCGTCCACAACCAATTCTGGAAAGGAGATTTGAGCCTATGACAAAAAGAAAACCCTTGCAGCGCACGGCGGCTCTGCTGCTGTGTGTATTTCTGTGCCTGGGGGCGGCATTTTCCATGATGGGCGCGGCCCATGCCGCCGATGTGGAGCCGTCCGGCATTACCATTGAAATCATGCTGCCCCCCGATTGGGCCAGCACCAGCACCGCCGCCAAGGTCTGCGTCACGGACGGGACGGGCGGCGGCTTCGCTTCGGCAGAGGTCCGCATTGACCGGAGCGGCAGTTGGAGAAACATCACCGCCAGTCTGGAACAGCGGGACAGCCGCTACTATGGCACGGTGGACATTACCGCCAACTGCACCATCTATGTCCGCGTCACCGGCCACGATGGGGAGGTCTACGAAAACTCCCGCTACATGGAGTGCTTTGACACCACCCCGCCCACCCTGCGGGCCAGTGTCAGCGGGGATGTGCTGCGGGTGGAGGCTGCGGATGATCTCTCCGGCGTGGCGCATATCACCGTAAATGGAACGTGCTATCCCAACCTGACCGGCAATGCGGTGGATGTGCCCCTGAAAGACCTGGGGACTTCTGAGCAGATCACTGTCCAGGCGGCGGACAAGGCTGGGAACTATTCGCGGACATATCAGGTGAAGAACCCCAACTACAACGCCCTGGCCACCAGCCAGCCCAACCAGGACCAGAAGCCCACGGTTACACCTCCGGCAGCTACTACGCCGGTGAAGCCCCCGGCCACCAATACCACCACGCCGTCCAAGACGGACCCCTCCACGACTACGCCGCCCTCTGGTTCGGCCAGCGTGACCACGGGCACGGAGCAGACGGCCAAGCCCCTGACCCCGGACGGCCAGGGCACGGTGGTGGACAATGTGACCGACCAGGACAGCAAGGAGTTTTTCACCTTCACTACCCCCAATGAGAACACCTTTTATCTGGTGATCGACAAGCAGCGGGAGAGTGAGAACGTCTACTTCCTCAACGCCGTCACGGAATCCGACCTTCTGGCTCTGGCGGAGAAGGACAAGGAACCGGAGGACAGCAACGTGTCCGCTGTTCCTGACCCTGAGCCGGTCTGCGTCTGCAAGGACAAGTGCGCCCCAGGCGAGGTCAACACCGATTGCCCCGTCTGCGTCCTCTCGCTGAAAGACTGCACCGGCAAGGTCCCCGCCGTTGACCCGGATACCGACCAGGAGCCGAAAAAACCGGAGAAAGGCGGCAGCAGTACCATGATTTTAGTGGTAATCGCCGCCCTGGCCGTTGGCGGCGCGGGGTACTACCTGAAAATCTGGAAGCCCAAGCACGACCTGGACGACGCGGAGGACTTTGACGAGCTGACAGGCGGGGACGAGGAAACCGTCAACGAGGACGATCTGGACCCCACCCCCCGGCGTGTCCCCCGTGACGAACCGGAGGAACCGGACTACCCGGAGGGCTACGGCTACGAGGAACCGGAGGACGATGAATGACCCGTTTCACCGACAGCCCCTATGAGAAAATGATGCAGCAGGTTCCCACGGAGCGGCGGGAGGTCCACGGACCTCCCGCCCTTCCGCCCACTCACCCCTGCCACGGCTGTCCCTACCGCCGGGACGCGCCCTGTCTGGGGATTTGCTACCGAAAACTGATGAAAAGGAGTGATTCACACGCAGTTAGTGATTGCTGAGAAACCAAGTGTGGCAATGTCTCTGTCAAAGGTGCTGGGGGCCAGGAGCCGGAAAGACGGCTATGTGGAGGGTAACGGCTGGCTGGTAAGCTGGTGTGTGGGGCATCTGGTGGAACTGGCCCCGGCTGACGCCTACGACCCCCGCTACTCCAAGTGGGCCTATGACGATCTCCCCATCATCCCCCAGCCGTGGCAGTTCCAAGTGCTGCCGGATACCAGGAAGCAGTTCAACATCCTGCGCCAGCTTATGAGCCGGGATGATGTGGACACGGTGATCTGTGCCACCGACGCGGGGCGGGAGGGAGAACTGATTTTCCGGCTGACCTATGACCTCTGCCAATGCACAAAACCTGTCAAGCGGCTGTGGATTTCCTCTATGGAGGAATCCGCTATCCGCAAGGGCTTTGACAATCTGGTGGACGGTCAGAAGTACAACAACCTCTACGCCGCCGCCCTCTGCCGCGCCAAGGCGGATTGGCTCATCGGTATCAACGGCACTCGCCTTTTTACTACATTATATAAAGGTAAGACGCTGAACGTGGGCCGGGTGCTGACCCCCACACTCACGCTGCTAGCGGAACGGGAAGCGGCGATTGAGCATTTCAAGAAGGAAAAATTTTACACCGTGGAGCTGGACGCCCAGGGCCTCCGGGCGGTCAGCGGCAAGTTCAGCTCCAAGACAGACGCTGAAAAACTACGCTCCGCCTGCCTGGGCAAGACCGTCGTTGTCCAGTCCGTCACCAGGAAGGATAAGGCCGAGCGGCCCCCGAAGCTCTATGACCTGACCACCCTCCAACGGGAGGCCAACCGCCTCTTTGACTACACCGCACAGCAGGCCCTTGACTATCTCCAATCCCTCTATGAGAAGCGGCTGGCAACCTACCCCCGAACGGACAGCCGCTATCTGACCGAGGATATGGCGGAGGGCCTGCCCGCCCTCTGCTCCACCGTGGCCGGTGCGCTGTCCTTCATGATGGGCCAGCCCCTCCCGGTACACGCCGCCCAAGTGATAGACAGCAGCAAAGTGACCGACCACCACGCCGTCATTCCCACGGTGGAGATCGCCGGTGCTGACCTTGCCGCCCTGCCCACCGGGGAGCGGAACATCCTCTACATGATCGCCGTCCGGCTGCTGTGCGCCGTGGGCGAAGCCCATACCTATGCGGAGACTGCCGTCACGTTGGACTGTGGCGGCGCTTCTTTTATGACTAAGGGCCGCACAGTGGCGGCGGCGGGCTGGAAGGGGACGGAAAAAGCGTTCTTTTCCACGCTGAAGCAGAAAGCAGAGGAACCGGCCCCGGCTCTCCCGGCGCTGTCCGAGGGTCAGCGATTGGAGGGTGCGGACGCTTTATTGAAGCAGGGTACAACGTCTCCCCCGGCACGGTTCACCGAGGACACTCTGCTCTCCGCCATGGAACACGCCAGCGCGGAGGACTTTGCTGCCCTGGAATCCGTGGAACGGACCGGCCTGGGTACACCCGCCACCCGTGCGGCTACCATTGAAAAGCTGGTGAAATCCGGCTTTGTGGAGCGGAAGAAAAAGCAGCTTCTTCCCACGGAGAAGGGGCTGGCCCTGTCCTGGGCCATGCCCGACCAGCTCAAATCCGCCAAGCTGACGGCAGAGTGGGAGGACCGGCTGGGGGCTGTGGAGCGGGGCGAGCTGGCCCCGGAGGACTTCATGGCCGGGATCACCGCCATGCTCACCGATTTGGTCAGAGCCTATCAGAACGTGGCTGTGTCCCCGTCCCCTCTTTCCGATTCCGGGCGGGCGGTGATCGGGAAGTGTCCCCGCTGCGGCAAAAACGTGGTAGAGGGCAAAAAGAGCTTCTATTGTGAGGGCTACCACGATACCCCCTCCTGCGGTTTTGCCCTGTGGAAGAACGACCGCTTCTTTACCAGCAAACACAAGGAACTGACGAAGAAAATCGCCGCTTCTCTCCTGAAAAACGGGCGTGTGGCTGTCACCGGCCTGTTTTCCGAGAAAAAGGGCGTTTTCTATGACGCCACCGTTGTCCTGAACGATGACGGCGGCAAATTTGTCCGCTTCAAGTTGGAATTTGACAACAAATCTACGGAAAAGAAAGGAAAATGAGAATGAATATGAACAACAATATTTTTGACCGCCGTTTGAAGGCGATTCTGTCCGCCAGCGGCGTGGAGCGCGGGGAGCTGGCCTGTCACCTGGGCGTGTCTGTTCCCACGGTGAACCGCTGGCTCAACGGCATCAGCACCCCCAATGCCTATCAGTTCCGGGAGATCGCCCATTACTTCGGGATGCCCTATGATTGGTTTCTGGAGGACGAGGGCGGTATCCCCAACGCGGACGATCTGGCGGTGAAGCTGGGACTGTCCCCGGAGACTGTGGAGGCCCTGCTGGAGCTGGCTGGCTCCGAGAGCGAGGAAGTGCTGACAGCGGTGGACGATGCCGTCTGCGCTGTGATCGCCACCATCAACGCCGTGTACGATGATCTGCTGCGCGTGGCCGACAATGCGGCTGGGGAGGTTCAGTGATGGACAGAGAAGAATCCCGGAAGCGGGAGACGGAATTTCTGTCCTATGAGGGGGACGCGGCGGCGCTCTACCGTTTTGGTGTGGGGGAGATGGCAGACCATTCCGAGCCTTTGCAACGGGTACGGCTGACGGGAGAAAGTCCTATCATGAGCGGCTATGACCTGATTCTGACCGGCCCGATCACGCAGGGCGTAGACGCTCCTACCATCCTGGATGAATACAGAGCCAACAGTTTTGTAAAACCCGGTGATGTTGTCGCGTTCAAGCAGGCCGGTGAAGTGACGTGCTGGTATGTCGATCAACTGGCTTACTCCAAGCTCCCCGGCTTGCTGGGCCGTTACCTCGCCACCGCTGAAATGAGCGTAGAGGGCAACTATAACCAGATTGATGGCATCATCAACAACGAAGCCCCCAAGCCGGTGGTGGAGGAATCCGAGAATGAGGCCCTTTATCTGGTGGGCGGTACTGCGTATCTTCATATCCAGACCAGCGAGGATGATCGTGAATATACCCATGAAGATTGCTTCACCACCTACGACTATACCCTCTATGATAAGGAAACCATGCGGCAAACGGATAGTGGCCGGATGGAGGTCGTTGCGGACATACGGGATACCCCCCAGCAGATTCACCGGCTGGCCGCACAGAACATTTTGGAGTGCCGGACACTCCTGGGCGGTTCTTTCATTGAACCCGTATCCATGGATATTCTGGAAACCTTACGAGCGGCGGAGGAGGCCGTTATCAATAACGAGGCCCCCAAGCACTCCCTCCTGGACAATCTGCGCCAATGCCAGGAAGAAGTCGGGAAGTCCCAGGGCGGGACAGCTCCCCCCAGCCGGGACCCGGAGAGGTGACGCCATGCGGCTGACCAACATCGAGAAGGAGACGGTTATCAATTTCAACGAGGCGGAGCGCACAGCCAGTATCTACACCCACAACGAGGCTTTGAAGCATCAGCTTTTGGAGCTGTGCCAGTCCCACCCGGAGCAGGTGCGCCAGACCGCCGCTAACGCCTGGGGCGGGCTGACGTTTGAGCTGCCGAAGAAGTGGCTGAAGGTATCGCCGCCCCGCGTCCTCTCCCAGGCGCAGAGGGCTGTGCTGAACAGGATGAACCAGAACAAGCAAAAAACCCCTGATTCCTGACAATCATTGACAGGGCCGCGCTTGGCAGGTTATAATTGTTTCGTAGGAAGTAACCGCATCGTATCGAAGGGAGGAACCACTATGAAGCGAATTTTTGACAGCGCGGACGAATTTATCAGGCGGAGTGACTGGAAGGATTTGGCTATTGTCAAGTTTTGTCTGTTTTCCATCGGTCTGCTGGTGGGTCTGCAAATAACGGAGAAGTACAAGAAGGGTGTGCGGATTGCCGCTTCGGTGGTGTTTACCCTCACATATATTCCCCTGATGGTCAAGTATTTGGGGATTCTCACAGCAAAAGGCGAAAAAATCTAATCATATGATTTATAAAGCCCGGAGGGGAACAGTCTGACCGCTGTTCCCCTCCGGGCTTTTCTATTCTGAAATAAGGAGGTTTTCATGGCAAGCAAACTACAATTTATATCCGAGCTGGCAAGCCACACCGCCCAAACTGTCACGCGGGATGTGGATGGCTGGAAGCGGTATTTAGCTACCGCCAGCCGCCTCTATAAATACCGCTTTGATGAACAACTTTTGATCTACGCCCAGCGCCCGGACGCCACCGCTTGCGCCAGCATGGAGCTGTGGAACGACACCATGCGGCGGTGGGTGAAGCCCCGTTCCAAGGGGATCGCCCTCATTCGGACTGGTGCGGGTGGACGGCCTCGCTTGGAATATGTCTTTGACTTAGCTGACACCCGCCCCGTCCGTGGGGCGCGTGAGCCGTATCTGTGGGAGATGACGGCGGAGAAATCCGGCGCTGTTGCGGCGGCATTGGAACAGCAGTATGGTCCCTGCGAGGAAACGGACATCGGCTGGCAGATCATGGAACAGGCCAAGCGCGCCGTAAACGAGGTCTACCGGGACCCGCTGGAGGACCTGCGCTATGATGTGCGGGACAGCCTTTTGGAAGAACTGGACGACCTCAATCTGGAAGTGCGCTATAAAAATCTCCTGACCGCCAGCGTCCAGTACGCCGTCCTGACCCGCTGCGGCCTGGACCCCAGCGAGTATTTGGAGGACGAGGACCTTGCGGGCATTACCGAGTTCTCCACCCCCGCCGTCCTGCACCACCTGGGCCGCGCTGCCAGCCAGGTTTCCATGGACCTTCTCAACGAAATTGGCCGCGCCGTCAAAACCTATGACCGGGAACAGGCAAAAAATAAAGAGAAAAATTTGGAAAAACCCCTTGCAAAATCGCCTGAGATCGGCTATACTAAGGGCAAGGAAGAATTTAGCACTGTAAAGCGTGAAAGCGCAGAAAGGAGTACAGAACATGGCGGAGCTGACTTACAAGCAGGCGGGCGATTACCTGATTCCCGACCTGACGCTGGACGGAGCGGAGGACCTGGAGGAAATGCCCCTGGGCAAGTACGGGATGCTGCGGGAGACATTTCTGGAGGAACACCACCCAGGGACGCACACCTCCATGCTGCTGACGGGGCGGCTGTACCCGCACCTGCGGGAGATCGACCGGCAGGCGAGGGAGCAGGTGGACCGGATGGTGGCCGACTTGAAGAAGCAGAACGGCGTGGACGAGGCGATGAAGGCCCGCGATCAGATGGGATGGGTCCAGGCGGTGAACAGCTTCACGGCCCAGGCGGAGGAAGTGGTTCTGACGGAGATCGTCTACAAGTAAATCCAGAGGGTGAACCGGCGGCGGGCGAACAGCCCGCCGCTTCTGCGTCCGTGGAGGAACCGCCCGCCCCTGGGTCGCCGGATCTCTCTCTGTTCTCCCTGTTCCCCACGGTGGAAGAACAGATTGAAAATATTGCCCAGGCCCAGGCGGAGGACCACCAGACGGCCCAGCAGCATATTTCTACCCCTGCCGGTCTTGTGCCGTCTGCGGTCATTGGCCGCGCCCTCACCAGCGGCGGCAACGAGAAGCACAGCATTGAGCGTATTGTAGCATTTTTCCAGAAGGGTCCCACCGGCTCCGCCGCCGCCTCGTTTATGGCAAAAGAGTTTGGCGAGGGCGGCAAGGGCGTTACCATTGGAGGACAGGAATATTCTCTGTGGTTTAACAGCGAAGGCTTTCGCATTGCGCCGGGGCGGTCCGCATTTGGTCCGGGCAGCACCCTTGTTACTTGGGTAAACGCCGCCGCTATGGCCTCCAACCTCCTGCGGGATGGAACATTTGCTACGCAGGATAAAATTGACGTAGCTCCCGACAACGAAGTGCGGGAATTGGCGGAGAAACTGTGGTATCTGCGGCAGGATTTCAGCGACAGCGCAAAGGAGCGGAACCTTATGCCCATCATCTCCCAGCATTTCTTGGGCAAAGGTTTCCCGGACGATACAAAGGAGATCGCTGAACTGCTGAAATTCCCGCTTCACCGGCAGCAGATTCTACGGGAGCTGGACGCATTTGTAGACGAATACAAATACCGCCCTGATCTTCTGCGCTTTCGGAAAATCCATGACCCGGTGGAATTGTTCAGAAGCATTGGCCGTTTATCTACAGTAAAAGAGCAATATAAAGCAGTTGAGGGGTTCGCCCCGGCAAAGGCCAGCTTCATCACGGAGGACGAGATCACCCGCCTGCTGACCGGAGGCCCCAGCATTGCCGAGAGCAAGCTGCAAATATACTCCTATTTTGTCCAGGGCCACAACGCCAAAGAGTGCGCTGATTTTCTGAAAAGCAGCTATGGCGATGGGGGTCATTGTTACACCGGCTATGATGAGTGGCACGATTCCAAGGGCATCCGGCTGTCCCGCGAGGACGATTTTTCCAAAGGGAAATACGATACGGTCACGCTGAACTGGAACCAAGTGCAGAAGCGTGTCCGAGCCTTGATTGACAGCGGGCAGTACCTCAACGATCAGGAAAAGGCGTATCTTCCGGCCTATGAGAAAGTAACCCTTGCCCAGAGGATTCACGCTTTCAACTACTATAAGCCGGACCCCGACCGCACCTATCCCCACGAGTGGGATTTTAACGCGGCGAAACGGGATATTCTGCCCCTGCTGGACAGCCCGGAACAGGTGGAAAAGATTTTCAACCGGATGTTGAGCGACTTTGCCCCTCTTTCGCCTGATACACCCCACTATACTGAAATGCAGCTTGCCCTACGGGATGTGGGGATGTATCAGAGGGGGGAATCTCCTCTGTTTACTCCGCTGCCGGAGGCCGTCCTGGAGGCGGAGCGCCAGAAGAAGCAGGTGGCAAAAGAGGTCAAGCGAAAAGCCCCCGCGCCCCAACGCACAACTTCCGAGGCCCCGCCTGCTTCCGGGGACCGGCTGGCGGCTGCGGCCCGTGCCCTGGCGAACAAGCGGCGCACCCCGGCCCAGGAGGACCAGAGCGGCCAATTCAGCCTGTTCTCCCCGGCAGCGTCCGCTCCGCTGGAACCGGAACCCTCTGCCCCTCCCCAGGCGGCAGAGCATGAGGAAACCTCCCGCTCTCCGTGGTGGGACGGCTACAAGGAGATCAAAGAGGCAAATCCCCACAATATCGTGCTGTTTCAAGTGGGCGATTTCTTTGAGATATTCGGTGAGGATGCCAAAACCGCCTCCGCCCTGCTGGACCTCAGCCTGACTACCCGGCCCATAGCTGGCGTTGGGCGTGTGGAGATGTGCGGCGTTCCCGTCCACGCGGTAGAGCAGTACGTTGAAAAGCTGCGGGAATTTCATTCTGTGACCCTTGCGCCCGTTGAGGCGCAGACCGGGGAGCGCCAGCCCAGCACCTTGCTTTCCTGGCAGGAACAGGCCATTCAGGACAGTGGCGAACAGGGATGGCAAACCACTGTCACCGAGCGCAACTATCAGGCCACGGTAACTGCGGAGGAAGCGCCGCTTCTGGCAAGGCTCATGCAGACCAATGAAATCAGTGCCGCGCAGTTTAACCATGAGAACGGCGAAGTTACATTCAGCTTCCCAGCGGCGGACCGGGACGCGGTTGAAAATCTGATCGCCAAATTGAGGGCGGAACTGGAAAAGGCGGTGGCGGCAAGTTACGCCACTACCAAGCCCCAAAAGCCCGGACGGACCAAGGTGGAGCTGAATTACCGCAATTTTGTGAAGCTGTTCCCGGAAATCGCCAGCGGTGAGTACCGCTATCTGCGCATGGAGGCAGGCGAGGACGGCGGGGCTATGATGCCCCTCCACCTGGAATGGATTGACACGGACGTGATCGCTGTCAGCCATACCTATACGCAGAACGGCGACTTCATGCGCGACCCGGAAATGACCTTCCGGGTGGACCGGGAGAAGGGAACCATGGAACCGCTGACCTTCCGGCAGGACGGCTCTATTCAGATTTATCAGGAGGTCTACCCGGAACCCGGTAAGTGGATTCCCAAGCTGCACCGGGATTTGAACACCTTTGCCCAACAATGGCTGAAGAATATCAGTGAGCAGGGCTACCACAAGCGGGAGGCCGTCATGGTCCGGGACGGCGAGGACGTGCGCCTGACCTTTGACCAGGACGGCAGGGCGGTGGAAAATGACAGTTTAGGCGATAATCCTACTGTCAGGCAGATATATGAGCATTACACGCCCATAGTCAAAAATATGGTTCTGGCGGACACGGCGTATCAAAACGCCTGCGCCAATTCCGACCAGGACCTTGCCCGTTTGGAGGGTAACGAGGCAATCAAGCGGGCGGTGCTGGCGATCAATGAGACACCGCTGTTGAAGCAGTATTATGATAATGCCGCTTTCCGTAACCGGCTCCATCAGGAGATTATCAGCGAAACCTATTCCACAATCTCCCAGCCGGAGCAGGCCGCAAAAACGCCCGTCTCTATGGATTCCCCGGAACGGTTTGAAATTGTCCGCCTTTGGGGAAACGGCCCCTTTGGTATTTATGACAATGCACTGGAACGCTTCTATGCGGAAGGAACCCAAACGCTCCAATTCGTAGAGCGGGGCAGCGCGGAGAATTATCTGGCGAATATCCACCGCATTACCGGTCGGGCGGTTCCCCCGGAGACTTCCGCAGAGTGGGTGGTCACTCCGGTTACGCTTTATGAAACGGCATTGAAAATACTGGACCGGGCAATCGGGAACAGCAGTCTTTCCCAATATCTGCGGGACCGTGATTTGGATTACAACGAAGCGGCGGACACTCTGAACGCTGAAATGCCCGATCTTATAGAGGCGGCGAGGGGCTATCCCGACATTCTTGCCGCGTTCCACTCCCTCCCGATGTTCCGGGAGTGGCTGGTAGAGGACCTCATGGAGCGCCGTTATCAGGACGTGATTACGGACCCGCGCCTTGCGCCGGAACGGTATGCCGACAGCCCGGACGCACCGGATTGGGCGCGGGCTGTCCCCGCTGCGGACCGTTCGGAGCCGGAACAAGCGGAGGCCGGTGTAGAGATACCCCCCGCGCCGGAGACAGTGCCGGAACCAACCGGGGTAGGTGCGCCGGAGCAGCCGGAAACCCCTGCCGCTGTCCAGTCTGAACCCAATCTCACGCCCAATGTTGACGAATATCTGGACTTGAAAGCCCGATACCCGGACAAGCTCGTTGGCGTCCGGGTGGGGGACTATATGCTGTTCTACGGGAAGGACGCCGAAGCAGCGGCCCCCGCCATGGGGAAGGACCTGCTGACGCGGGATATTCCCGGCTTGGGCAGCACCTTTGTCACCGGAACCTCCCTGGGCTGGCAGTCCGCATTGACGGACCTGCTGGAACATGGTCATAGTGTGGTTCTGGCCCAGCCCGACCCAGAACGCGGCCCGGACGCGCCCTATGAGATTATCAAGGAGCGGAGCGCGGCGGAGTTCATCCCCCTGGGTATGGAGCTGACCATGGACGGGCGGCGCATGAAGATCGACAGCGTGGACTTCCAGGCGGGGACCGTCAGTCTGCTGGACTTGGATATGAAGGGCTGGTTTCCCATTTTCCGCTCAGAGCCGATTCCCTTTGTGCGGGAATTTATAGAGGAAGCCCAGCGAAGTGAGGAATACACCATTGCGGAGGTGGCGGCACACCGTCAACGGATGGAGGCCGCTGATGAAATCCCCATAGGCATGGAGCTGACGGTGGACGGACAGCGCGTCAAAATCCACAGCGTAGACGCGGAACATGATGTTGTCCGCCTGAAAATTCTGGATACGGCCTATTCCTATCTCCAGCGGCCCATCCAGGCCGTGCGGGACCTTGTTTCCAAAGCCCGCGCTGCCGTCCTTGGCCCGGAGGATTCTGTACCGTCTCCCGAACCGGGGCGACAGGAGGACGGTCAAACGCATGGCAGAAGCACGGCGGACACAATTTCCGTTGGCGCGGTGTTGACCATTGACGGCCACCGCATGAAAATCGACAGCGTGGATAAAGCTGGGAATGATGTCATGCTGTTGGATTTGGATGCGAAGGACGGACCTCCCATGTTCGTCGTGCGCCCCGCAGCCTATGTTCGCCGCAAAGTGGCAGAGGCCCAGGCCGCAGACCCCCATAAGGAGCCGGAACAGGTGGAGATTGACGGCGGGCAGGTGGTTCCGCCCCCTCCGCCAGCTTCCCGCCAGCCGCGCCGGGAACGTCATAATTTCCAGATCACCGATGATAACCTGGGCGTGGGCGGCGAAAAAACGAAATATCAGTACAATGTGGCGGCTATCCGTACCTTGAAGCAGATCGAGGCGGAGAGCCGCCTTGCCACGCCGGAAGAACAGGAGATTCTCTCCCGCTATGTTGGCTGGGGCGGCATTGCCGGGGCGTTTGACCAGAATGACCCCAAGTGGGCGAAAGAATACGCCGAGCTGAAGGAACTGCTGACCCCGGAGGAATACAAATCCGCCTGTGCCACGGTCCTCAACGCCCACTATACCAGCCCCACGGTCATCAAGGCCATGTATCAGGCGGTGGAGAATATGAATTTCCAGCCGGGGACCGTGCTGGAACCGTCCATGGGCATCGGCAACTTTTTCGGCCTCCTGCCGGATTCTCTGGCGTCGGCGAAGCTGTACGGCGTAGAGCTGGACGATCTGACCGGGCGCATTGCCCGACAGCTTTATCAGAACGCCGATATTACCCTTGCCGGTTTTGAGCAGACAGACCGGAAGGACTTCTATGATCTGGCGGTGGGCAACGTGCCTTTCGGCCAGTACCCCGTCAATGACCCCGCCTATAACAAGCTGGGCTTCAACATTCACAACTATTTCTTTGCCAAGGCGCTGGACCAGGTACGTCCGGGCGGCATCGTGGCCTTTGTCACCAGCCGCTACACCATGGACGCAAAGGATTCCACCGTGCGGAAGTATCTGGCGGAGCGGGCTGACCTGCTGGGCGCGATCCGTCTGCCCAACAACGCTTTCAAGGCCAACGCCGGGACCGAAGTGGTGTCCGATATTATTTTCCTGCAAAAGCGGGACCGCCCCGCCATTGAGCAGCCGGGATGGGTGCAGGTGGGTGAAAATGAAGATGGATTCAAGATCAACAGCTATTTTCTGGAACACCCGGATATGGTGCTGGGCACGGCCACCTCGGAGAATACGCAGTACGGCAGGCAGGATTACACCGTTGCGCCCATTGCCGGGGCGGACCTCTCCCGGCAGCTTGCCGGGGCCATTCAGAACCTTGCCCCGCCTGACCGGGAACTGCTGGAGATCGAGCCGGAGCAGGAGGACGGCAAAGAGGTTGAATCTATCCCTGCCGACCCTTCTGTACGCAATTTCAGCTACGCACTGTTCAATGGCAAGCTGTATTTCCGCGAAAATTCCCGCATGAAGCCCGTGGACTTGGGCAAGACCCCCACGGAACGGGCCATGGGCATGATCGCCATTCGGGACTGTGCCCGGAAGCTCATTGATTTGCAGTTAGGAAACGCCGGGGACGATGAAATCAAGGCGGAGCAGGCCAAGCTCAACCGCCTTTATGACGCTTTCACGAAAAAACACGGCCTGTTGAGCAGCCTGGGCAACAGGAGGGCCTTTGAACAGGATTCCTCCTACCCGCTTCTGTGTTCCCTGGAAGTGCTGGACGATGAAGGAAATTTGGAGCGCAAGGCGGATATGTTCACCAAGCGCACCATCCAGAACCGGCAGGCCGTCACCAGCGTGGACACGGCGGTGGAGGCCCTGGCGGTGTCCATTGGCGAGAAGGCCCGCGTGGACCTGGAGTATATGGCAGGTCTGATGGGTGGACCCGATAAGATTCCGCAGATCGTGGAGGATTTGAAGGGCATCATTTTCAAGGACCCCGCCACCGGCCCCTTCGACTTGGCAGAGGGCGGCGAAAATTGGGCAAGGGGCTGGCAGACGGCGGATGAATACCTCTCCGGCAATGTCCGGGTGAAGCTGGCCCAGGCCCGCGCCGCCGCCGAACAGTATCCGGAGTTCGCCGTCAACGCGGAGAAGCTGGAACAGATACAACCCAAGGACCTGACCGCTTCGGAGATCAGTGTCCGGGTGGGCGCGTCCTGGGTTGCCCCGGAGTATTACCAACAGTTTATGTTTGAGCTGCTGCAAACGCCGGAGCGCCTGCGGGAGAAGAAAATCCGTCTTGATTACTCCGATACGTCCGGTGAATGGCGGGTGCAGGGTAAGAGCGAGGACAGCGCGGATAACGTCCGCGCATATACCACCTACGGCACCAAGCGCATCAACGCCTATGAAATCTTCGAGGCCGCGCTGAACCAGCGGGATGTGCGGATATTTGATAAAAAATGGGAGGACGGAAAGGAGGTCCGCGTCCTCAACGAGAAGCAGACCGCGATTGCCCAGCAGAAGCAGGAGGCAATCTGTGAAGCGTTTAAGGAGTGGATTTTCAAAGACCCGGAGCGCCGGGAGGCTCTGTGCAGGAAGTACAATTCCATATTCAACGCCATCCGGCCCCGCGAGTATGACGGTTCCCATATCCGCTTTGCGGGCATGAACCCGGAAATCTCCCTGCGGCCCCACCAGCAAAACGCCGTGGCCCATATCCTCTATGGCAAGAATACGCTGCTGGCTCACTGTGTCGGCGCAGGCAAGACCTTTGAAATGGTTGCCGCCGCTATGGAGAGCAAGCGCCTGGGCCTGTGCCAGAAATCCCTGTTCGTCGTCCCCAACCACCTGACGGAACAGTGGGGCGGCGATTTTTTACGTCTTTATCCAGGAGCGAAGGTTCTGGTAGCTACCAAGAAGGACTTTGAACCCGCCCGCCGCAAGAAGTTCTGCGCCCGTATCGCCACCGGAGACTATGACGCGGTTATCATCGGACACAGTCAGTTTGAAAAGATTCCCCTCTCCCCGGAACGGCAGAAGGCCGTGATTGAGGACCAGATTGACGAAATTGTTACTGCCATCCGTGAAGCAAAGGAGGAGGATGGAGACAACTTTACCGTCAAGCAGATGGAGAAAACCAAGAAAAAATTGGAGGCCAAGCTGGAAAAGCTGGCGGCAAAAGAGAAAAAGGACAGCGTGGTCACGTTTGAGGAATTAGGCGTTGACCGGCTGTTTGTAGACGAGGCGCACAGCTTTAAGAACCTCTTTTTACACACAAAAATGAGCCGTGTGGCGGGCATCGCTCAGACGGACGCGCAGAAATCCAGCGATATGTACGGCAAATGCCGTTACATGGACGAGATCACCGGCGGGCGTGGTATTACTTTCGCCACGGGGACCCCGATCTCCAACAGTATGGTAGAGTTGTATACCATGATGCGCTACCTCCAATTTGACACGCTGGAACGGAACGGCCACCGTCACTTTGATTCCTGGGCGGCGGACTTTGGTGAGAAGGTGACGGCTATGGAGCTGAAACCGGAGGGAACCGGATTCCGGTCCAAGACCCGGTTCGCCAAATTCTACAATCTCCCGGAGCTTATCAGCATTTGGAAGGAGGCTGCTGATATTCAGACGGCGGATATGCTGAAACTGCCAACCCCGGAGGCTGTCCCCATCACTGTCACCACCGAACCCAGCAAGTTTCAGCAGGAGATGGTGGCGGAGCTGGCTGACCGGGCGGACGCTGTGCGTAACAGGCTGGTGGACCCGTCCGTGGACAATATGCTGCGGATCACGTCTGACGGGCGCAAGCTGGCTCTGGATCAGCGTTTACAGAACCCCCTCTTGCCGGATGACCCAGACAGCAAGGTCAACGCCTGCGTCAAGAATGTTCTCACCGAGTGGCGGAACAGCATGGACATTCGGGGGACCCAATTAGTGTTCTGCGACCTGTCCACGCCCAAGGGGGACGGCAAATTTAACGTCTATGACGATATAAAAGCGAAGCTGATCGCCCAGGGCATCCCCCAGGAGGAAATCGCCTTTATCCACGATGCCAACACCGAAGCGCAAAAGGCGGAGCTGTTCGCCAAGGTGCGCCGGGGGCAGGTGCGCGTCCTCATCGGCAGTACGCAGAAGATGGGCGCTGGCACTAACGTCCAGGACCGGATCGTGGCCTCCCATGACCTTGACTGCCCATGGCGTCCGGCTGATTTGGAGCAGCGGGCGGGCCGTTCTCTGCGCCAGGGCAACATGAATAAGACGGTTAAAATGTTCAAGTACGTTACCAAAGGAACCTTTGACGCATACAACTGGGGTCTGGTGGAAAGTAAGCAGAAATTTATCGGGCAGGTCATGACCGGGAAATCCCCTGCCCGGTCCATTGAGGACGTGGACGCTACCGCCCTCTCCTACGCCGAGGTCAAGGCCCTGGCTACCGGGGATGACCGTATCCGGGAGAAAATGGAGCTGGATGTGCAGGTGGCAAAGCTGAAAATGCTCAAAGCCAACCATACATCCCAGCAGTATGAAATGCAGGATAAGGCGCTGAAATATTATCCGAATAAAATTGCGGAGACAAAGCTGTTTATTGAGGCGCTGGGGAAAGATTTACCCATTGTGCAGGCCAATCCGGTCAAAGACGATGCGTTTACCATGACCGTCATGGGACAGACCTTCACCGAGCGGAAGGACGCGGGCGAGGCCATTATCAAAGCGTGTATGCTCATGAGCAACCCGGAAAAGCCGCTGGATTTGGGCGAATACCGGGGCTTTCCTATGCAGCTTCATTGTGATGGGTCCAAGTTCAAAATCACCATGAAACAGAATTTGACTTATACTGCGGAGCTGGCCGATGACCCGGTGGGCAATGTCACCCGTATCAACAACGTCCTGGAAGGTATGGCCGAAAAAATCAAAGCGCATGAGGCCCGTCTGGTGACGTTGGAAAAGGAGCTGGCGAACGCCAGGGAAGAATCTGAACGGCCCTTCCCCAAGGAGGATGAATTACAGCAGAAATCGGCTCGTTTGCTCCAGCTTAACCGGGAATTGGAGACGGCTGACCATAAGTCGGAGGAACAATCTAAGGACGGTGATGATGAACCGGATTTAGATGGTGACAGCGCACCCACGCCGGAGCTGCCTATACCACCAATGCCGGGGGATGGGAA
>CAJTGJ010000053.1 GCA_910575695.1 Oscillospiraceae bacterium
GAATCCGACACCCGCTGACTTTTTTCGTACCCCAGTTCTGTGTCCAGCTCGCTTTCCATCACCTGCTGCAAAACGTCCCGGAACATTTCCTTCATCGCATCCATGATTTCTGTCGTGCTGCTGAATTTCTGGCTGTCCACGTAGGCCTTCAGCATTTCCTTCGGTGTGCTTTCCATTAAAATACATCCTTTCAATCAAGTTTTTCCTTGCTCCGATTCTTGACTGAATGGATGCCTTTTATTCTCTTTTACACAAATTTTTCGGCGCTCTCCTCAAGTTTGTTTATGCAGCCTCACATTTCGGGCATCCAGCTATCATCAAAATCGTTGAGCAGCTTCAGCGCTGGCTGACCTCCGTTGAGATTGAGAACAACACCATCTATGTTCCTGAATTTCTGTACTATTGGGGGATGACCTGCCTTGGTGAGCAGTCAGACTTAATCATCAGAGAATTGGGTATTGCTGAAACGTGCTTTTCCAAAATCGAGAGTTCTATGCCACAAGCTAAAGCGCGCTTGGCTTACATAGGTTTACTGAAAAGTACCGAACCGGCAAAAAATGAATCCAATGTTTCGCACTTGGAAACGTTGCGGTTATGTGCCAATCATCATCGCGACATGCTCTCTATGATAGCTTTAGCGAAAATTCAATTTCAGTTTTTCTTGAAGGAGCAGCAGGAGCGCAATGCTGATGCTCCAATTGCCGAGTTGCCTATGAGGGTCATGCGGCTCTTGGAGTGGCCTTGTAACCAAGGGCATCCCGTAGCAATTCGCTTCTGGAACGACATGGTGGGCTGTCTCCAATGTCAACCTGGGGTCATACTCCCATACTACCCTGAGAGGTCCATCTGCACCCAAACATTATACGACCTAGAAACGTCTGCAAATATGCAAACAGGGCCGTAACCGTTGCAGCGCAAGGGTTTATATTTGCGTATCGCATATGCAAACAGCATGAGAGCAATGTGCGAATATCCACAGAAAGGGGGGATCACCATAAATAGAGCAACCGAAAGGCCGACTACCTCACCGCCCGTCACGGTGCGTGAATATGAGATCGGCGGAACCAAGTACATTGTCCGGGCCACCGTCAAGGACGGGGCCAATGAGGACGCAACATCCAAGATACGACGGCTGATACGAAATGAGATCAGCCGGACAGAAAAAAACAATAGCTAAGGGCAGACAGGGCAGGAATAGTGTGTTATAATAAATACGCTATTCGGTTGTCTGGCTGCCAGAAAGGAGAGCACCATGTTTAGGCCAGACAACGCCGCCCTACATAGTATGACGGCAACACCAAGTTTCGTTAAACGCAAGCGGTCTTGTGGCACTCACGGCTGCACCCTTTGTGGAAGGGGGGCGCAGCTATGAGTACCACGGGCCAGTACAGCACCCCACAGAGCATAGCGGAATTTGCAAAAGTCCAAAGCATCGCACCGCTCACAGGTAATTACCGGTCCATTCTCCAAAACAACGAAGATCTTGTTGCCAGCCGCACAGGGAAGTCCGAGCAGCCCACGCCAGAGGGTATCACGGCCTTATATGTCCGGCTCTCGAATGATGATAAGCTAGACGGGGAGAGCAATTCCATCTCGAATCAAAAGAAAATTTTGCAAAGGTATTGCAAAGAGCGTGGCTACACCAACGTGCAGTATTATGATGAGGATGATGGGTATAGCGGCACAAACTTTGTTGAGGTAAGATAACGATACCTTTTTTGCAGAGGGTGTTATCTTACCTCTTTTTGATGTATGTTAGATAGCATAACTCTTTACGTCGGCTCCTATCTGTCTGAAATAGGAGATACTTTCGGTAGGCTTGTCGCCTGTATCAACTCTGCCGACAAAGCTATAAAAGATTTCGATTTTGCGGGTGTTCGTTTCCTTATCCAGTTCGTGAATAAGAATACGGTCAATAAATTCATGGACGTTTTCGTAGGTCAGTTCGGTAATGGCGGTGTACTTGCGTACCAGTGCGACAAACCTTTTCACGTCCGCGCTGCGCTCGGTGGCGTTGTCGATTTCTTGTGACAGCTCCGCAATCCTCCGGGTCAGCGTCTTTTTTTCTTCGTCGTAGCCGGAAGTCAGAAAAGCAAATTGTTCATCTGAAAGTTTCCCTAAAGCGTTGTCCTCGTAGAGCTTGCGGAATAAGATATTCAGCTCGCTAACCCGGCTCTGCGCCTTATCAAGCTCTTTCCGCTGCTGTGTCAGCGTCTTTTGTACTGCCTTTGCGCTGCACTCGTTGGCGGTTTCGATAAACTCCTGTTCATGCTCTTTTACATAAGACGTTACGCGCTGCAAGTCTGCAAGGACAAGTTCTTTCAATACGCTTTTGCGGATATAATGCGTAGAGCAGAGCATATCATTTCTTGCCCGGTTTCGGTAGTTGCCGCAAGTGTAGGCGTGTTTCCGTTCAAGCGTCCCGGCTCCGCGTACCGCATACATTTTGTAGCCGCAGTCCCCGCAAAAGAGCAGCCCGGAAAACAGGTCGATTTCATCAACCTTTGTCGGGCGGTGCCGGGTGGCAATCCGCTTCTGTGCAAGTTCAAAGGTTTCTTCATCAATCAAAGGTTCGTGAGTATTGGGGAAGAAATACCGTTTTTCCTCCGGGTTCTTCTTCGTCTTTTTCGACTTATAAGATACCTTGTAGGTTTTCCCGGTTATGGTATGCCCTAAATACTCTTTCCTTGTCAGAATGTCGTACAGCGTCTTGTCGGGCCAGTTGTACCATGCGTTGAGCTGTGGGCGGGGGTGGCGTTTGCTCCCTGTCCTGCGGTAGCGCAGTTCCCCGACGGTCAATATCTCATTGTCCCGCAGCCAGTTCTGGATTTCACACATACGGTCGCCCCGTACATACATTGCAAAAATCTGTTTTACAACGTGCGCCGTTTCCGGGTCGGGTATCAGATGATTGCGGTTATCCGGGTCGATAAGGTAGCCGTAAGGGGCTTCGCCGTTGACGCGCTCGCCTTTCTGCGCCTTTGCCTGCTTGACTGCCCGGATTTTCTTTGAGGTGTCGCGGGCGTAAAACTCGTTGAACCAGTTCCTTCTGTAGAGAAAAAAGATGCAGCCCTGTATCCATTGTCGTGCAACAGATACAGGGTTTTAGTGATTGACAATATGTTTTTCCTTGGTCGAATCGGCATCTCATAAACTCAAACTAATTGGTAATTGTTCCATCTTTAATATGATATGCAATCCCTTGAGCTTCACAGAATTGCACTACTTGGGAAGCACATTTATTGTAAAATAGTTTGTGCGTTTCATACGAAGATACCTCTCTATTATAGTTTGTCCTACCGAAAATAATTTTGTCCACAAATCTTATTGAGTCCAAAATATCTTTCAAATTTTGAATTATGAGGTTTGGTGTTGGATAAGGTTCTATGCTAACCCAAGTTTTACAGCCTCTGATATGTAAGTCTTTCAATGCTCTAATTCGCAATTCATATGGCGCAGCGCCGGGTTCCATTTGTTCCCGGTATTTTTCATCTAAAGAAATTAGTGTTATCCCATACTCGTTTTCTTTTAAGCAGTCCGCCAATTCTATAGGAAGAATTCCTTTTGTAAGAATACAACATTTTATTCCAGCAGCATTAAGTTTTTTGATAGCCGCTATACTCATAGCCACTATCTCTTCATATCCATACATGAATGGATCTGTAGTAAAACAAAGCTGCACAGATTGTATTTTCTTTTTTAATTTTGGTATTTCAATATCTAATAAATCTAATGTATTGGACACAATTTTAGGTTCAATCCATTCTTCATAAGAAGAAACCCTGCCAAATCTCTTCTTTTGCAGAAAAGCATAACAAGGATATTTGCAACCATGTGCGCATCCCAAAACATGGTTCATAGTATAATCGCCATACTCAACACCAGTTTTGTAAAGCATAGTCTTTCTGGTTATCGATTTCATCCTTTCCACCTCAATATTGTTTGTTTTCCTTTCTCATCAGCAAAATAAGTGGCAAGGCGTCCTTTTGGCGTTGTTGACGGTCTACGCAGTACAACGAGTTCGCCGCTTTTTTCCAAATCTCTGTACACGTCTTTCACAGTTTTTGTGCGGCAGATAACCCCGTATGTGCTGTAAAAATCGGCCATAACTTGGTTAAGACGAGCCGCTGTACAAAATGTAGAAATATGCGCAATTATCTTCTGTCGCACATCGGCCTCATCAATCATTTCGTTCTCTACATTTTCTTCCCAAATTTGTATTTGCCCACCTGTTTGAATGTCCTTCATTAACTCCCAACGACCAAAAATATTATCAACCATCAGTAATGCACCATCGGCATGGTTTGTGGCGTGAATCATGCGATATTTAGGTACTTGCCCCCGTTTAATTCTCAATGGCATATTCAATACATAGGAGTAGCCTTGCCTTAACCGTTTGCAGTACTCATCGGCAAATTGAGCCTCAGCATCATAGGCTGTAATTGTATTTCTGCGTTTAGCTTCAATTATACGTATCCAATAATCGCCACCTGCAATTTTATTAAGGGCTAATTTGGAATTTTCATCAGCAACTAAATGCGTGCTGTCATACTCCACAAGATCTTCAAATATGTCATTATCATCAAAATTAACACCCAAGACACGGCAGCCTTCTCGAATGAAACCAAAAGAATTCATGTTGATTAGCAATTCAATACTATTGAATCCATGTGTTGCAAAACAATCAAATAATGTGCAATCGAGTGCTTTGATACCATATGGATCAACATATAGAAATACATTGCAGCCTCTTTTTTCTTCTAAGATGGTGCAGATTTCGTCTTCGTATTTTCCAGATACTATGTTTATACCTGGATATTCCTTTAGGTTGACCTTTAAATCATCAGCATAGTTCAAATCGATAAAGTATGGTTCAATATGCCAATCAGACATTGTAGTGTGATTAAGGCAATCCTGCATGGTCTGCAATGCAATAAGAGGGGAACCTGGCTGCCCATCTTCAAAAGCCCCTTTTCCGGCAAAACAATCAACATACACAATAGATTTCCGTGTGTGAAGGATTTTTTGAAGGTAAGGCTTTAAGTAATTCCCAAGAAGAGAATCTTTTACTTCTGACCATGATTTTTTCTCTTTGAAAAAGTCATCGTTCTTTTTTGCCAAGATATTTTCGCCCCCATCAGTTCAGCATCAATATTATAGATTCTGCTCTTGCCGTTGACCTATAGCCCCGTTCCAAAATGTACTTATAGCACTTCTACTGTAGAGTGATATGCTTGTAACTCTGGATGATCTTCACAATACTTTTTTGCGGTGGCAAAATGATCTTCTGTGGCAAACACACATCGATAACTATTAATTACTTGATACATATTGTAGTAATTAACTTCCTCAATATCCTGCATCACATAGAATTGTCTGTCATTAAATAGATGTCCATATGTTTTTTTATCGTACATACAAAGAAGTAATGAAGATGAGATAGGAAATGCAATTTCGATTTTATCAGACGCAAATCCCGAATAACTACGGAATTCATCTTGTTTATGTGGGATTCGAATCAACGGATCGTCTGATGTAAAAAACGGTATATTGGTTTTATTTACACACATTATCCAAATGTGGTCTACCATGGTTTCAGCAATATGCAGAGCAACTTCTGGATCAAGTATCATTGCACTGTGCTGTAGTTTAATATAATCTCGATTTGCATCTACAGCAAATGCTTCTTTCGGCAATGCGTTTTCTTTGCTCATTTGAGATTTGTATGCAAGGGTTTGAGCCATCCCCTCTACCATATCCGCTAAAGTGTTTCTAAATTTAGGAGTCCTTAAAAATTGAATCGCAACGAAAAAGGAAAATAATACTTTCTCGTTTTTCGACATTGCGCTGCAATTGCGAAGTACCCACCTGTTTCCATTATAACTTTTTTGAATAATAACCTTTAACAGTTTACTATACACTCCCTCTAAGTTAGCGAAGTGCTCTTTCTCAACAAATCTCTTGTCCCCAAGCAGGCTTACTACATCATCCCAACAATTAGTGCCCATATAAGACATAATATCACGCCTTGTTGTTTCACTTTTTTCAGCGTCAATGCGATTTAGCATATCAAGAAGATCTAAATCATAAAAACCATTTTCCATTGCTACATTCTTAATATCCTGATTGTGACGTACCATAAGTTTCCATTTATCAAAAACTTCTATTCTTTTACTATCAGACGCAAAATTTTCAAGGTAGCATCTCGGAACATAGTGTTCTTTTTTTGTATCTGCCATCTGAGCGTGCCTCATTTCAAAATATGCTTTCTTAAATAAACAGTGGCGAGAAGATTTGCCTATGTTGCCTTGTCTTTTGTGTTCATCTCTCGAACCATCCTGACTAAAGCCAACCTCTCCATCGGGTCCATCCAAAGTCTAAAGTCTGCCGCAATCTCAGGGTAGGCACTCACGCCTCCGCCTTTGCCTTGTTTCACATATATTCCAACAGCGTGCGTCCTCCGAATCCACAAAGATGGCGTAACCGTCAGCGATGTTGTATGTGCCTCATGAATCAGCTCCTCGCAGGCCCTGTCATCAAATACTCCGTTCATATCATTTTCCCATTGGCGGAGGAATTCCAAAGTATTCCGGCTTCGCATCCAGCTTTGAATGACATACCCAGGAGAATCTTCTGTGTATTGTTTTGCTATTTTTGTCAACGAAACCATAGCTCCACAAACCATGGCTCTCACATAGCGCTGCATAATTTCAATTTGACTTCCAATCTTTTGGGATGTCCGCAGCTTTTCTTCATCCAGCGAATCGTAAAAGGTCTTTCTGTGATAGTCTGCAAAGTCTTTATCTATCAGTCCCTTCCCAAGAAGCCGATCAACCGTAGACTCATAATGGAATGCAATGCGTATGTATAAATCACTCATTTCTTCCGGCGTCATGATCCAGTTCTCCCCTTTTTCTGACAGTATAGCAGAAAAAACGGGATTTGAACAGCCTTAATTTACTTCGAGAAATGGAGATTGATATCTAACTGCCTTTCTGGGATGTCCGGCTTTGTCATAATCCACATTGCACCGGCGCTCCCGTTCAAATTGAGCATCCATGTATGTCCTCATACCAACAATGGGAATATATTTTGCGTTGGATAGGAGTTTGTCCACCGCTGCCCTGCCCCATTTCGGATTACCAGACGGGGATGGGATGCCCTTTGCGTGAAGCATATCCACAATTTTGCCCAAACTGGCGCCAGCAAGATAGTATTCAAATATACTGCGGACAGCATCCGCTTTTTCTTCATGCACAATGATTTCCTCATTAACTAAAACATAGCCATACGGAAGTTTCATAATGACCTCACTTTCTTAAACATAAATAAAAGCAGGTTTAAGTGAGAATGACCTCACCCAAGCCTGCACTATAACATACCAAAACATGTGATTATAGCCAATTTGTAAGATAAATTTACAGCAGATTAGCCAAATTTTGATTGAACCTGCGTATAAGTGGCATTATAAATAGGCTTTGTCTACTGTTTCTTCTGTAGAGAAAAAAGATGCAGGCCCGTAACCGTTGCAGCGCAACGGGTTTGAAGATATACCGCCCTATCTGCGGGAATTGTGGCTACAACGGAAAAACGTCCGGCAAGGCAGGAACCGATCTTGTTCCCGCCTTGCCGGACGCTTTTCACAGTTTCAGTCGGATGATCTGCTCGTACAGCAGAACATATTTCTTTTGGATAATCCTGTCCATGTGGTAATGCCCGAAGAAGTGGTATTTGAACTTGCACCGCTGGGTAACTTCCTCCAGGAAATCTGTCAGGGCGTCTGCCTGATAAAATCTGCCGCTCAATTCATCCTGCACCGAGGTGGAGCAGCAGTGGGTGATGATGCAGTCCACCTCCCAGCCTGCTCTGTCCAAGCTGGCCCTGGCGGTCTGGTACTCCTCCTCGCTGGGCAGCTCCTCTTTCCACCAGGACAGGTGGTTCACCCGGTACATCGCGCCCCTGGCATCCAACACTCTGCATTTCTTCTTGAGTAGAGGATCGTCCGGCTCCAGGATGCCGTCCTGGATGTCGTGGCTGCTGGCCCCGCCCATGGTGAAGAACCGCTTCCCACCCAGGTCGAATATCTGGCCCCGTTCCAGCAGGATCACCGAGGGGCGGATTCGCCGGATGATCCCGCCCCGCCACTCCTCCAGCGGATATTTCCGCAGGGCGTCATAATTTTCGTGGTTCCCTGTCACAAAGGCTGTGGTGAAGGGCCGACGCTCCAGCCAGTCCAAGCTCTCGTCATCCCGTCCATCGCCGTGCCAAACACAGCCGAAGTCTCCGCATACCAGAGCCATGTCCTCTTTTGTAAGGCCCTCCTGCTCGTAGAAGACTTCAGGCTGGAAGCGCCGGAGATCCCCGTGGAGGTCGCCCGTAATATAAATTTCCATCATGATCCTCCCTGTCAGTTCAGGCTTTTGTCAACCTCCAGCCCCGGATAGCGGAACTTGATGCGGATGGTTTCAGCATTCAGGGCTGTGATCTGTTCCACAAACTTGCGGGTGATAGCGTCATCGTATACCGCAAATTTCGTTTCCCGCTGCTCAACAAATTCCCGAAGACGCTCCATCCGGGCCGCTCGGCCAGCCTGCCGCTCATCTGCCTGCCGAAGCGTCCCAAGCTGGTGCAGGATGCTCTCCCGCTCCTCTGCGATCTCCCTGAGTCGGGCGTTCAATTCTTTGTTTTCCATGTCCACCGGCAGTGCCAGCGCCTGTTCCATCAGCACCGCCTGTTCCGCCGTCAGAGCCGCCAGCCGCTGGCGCAGGGCGAGGGGGTCAACCCCGCCGCTCTCCTGTCCCTGCTGGACGAGACTGGCGATGTCCAGAAACTCCTCAGTGATCTCCTGCCCGGTCTGGTCAAGGCCGTTGATGGCCTCCAGGATGGCCCGGTGCAGCTTATCTTCATCCAGCGTGGGAGAAGCATGGCAGTATTTCGTGCCGAACTCCAGCCGGGAGACGCACCGCCAGACGATCCGCTTTTTCCCGTTTCTGGCCCAGGTGCATCGCTTGTATGGCGTACCGCACTCCCCGCATACCAGCAGCTCGGAGAGGGCGTATTTGGCGGAGTATTTGCCCTGCTCGGTTTTGCCCGTTTTCTGCATCACCTTCCGCTTGCTGGACCGGCGGGCCATCTCCTCCCGCACCTGATAGAAGATCTCTTTTGGGATGATGGGCGGGTGGTTGTTCTCCACATACACCATGGGGCGCTCCCCCTGGTTCTTCTTCACCGTCTTGCTGATGCAGTCGGTGGTATAGGTCTTTTGCAGAAGGGCGTCGCCAATGTATTTCTCATTGACCAGGATGTTGTGGATGACCTGATATGTCCAACCCTGGATGCCGCAGGAGGTAGGGACATGATCCGCCTCCAGCTCCGTCTTGATCTGGCCCAGGCTGCACCCGTCCAGGTAGCGGCGGAAGATACGCTTTACCGTCTCCGCCTCCTCCGGGATGATCTCCGGCTGGCCGTCAGGCCCCCGCCGGTAGCCCAACAGCTTTTGGTACTGGAAGGGGACGTTCCCCGCCTCCCGGCTCTTTTGGATGCCCCAGATCACGTTTTTGCTGATGGACTCGCTCTCTGCCTGGGCAAAGCCGCTGAACAGGGTAATCAGGAACTCGCTGGACTCCGTCAACGTATTGATATTTTCCTTTTCAAAGATCACACCGATGCCGTTTGCCCGGAGCATCCGCACCATCTCCAGGCTGTCCACCGTATTCCGGGCAAAGCGGGAGAGAGATTTGGTGAGGATCAGGTCGATGCGGCCCCGTTTGCAGGCGGCGATCATCCGCTTGAACTCCGTCCGCTTTTTCATGCTTGTGCCGGTTATGCCTTTGTCAGCGAAAATACCGGCCATCTCCCAATCGGGGTTCTCCCCGATCTTCTGGGTGTAGTAGGCTTTCTGGGCGGTGTAGCTGGTGAGCTGCTCCTCGCTGTCGGTAGACACCCGGCAGTAGGCGGCCACTCGCTGCTTGCTGCCGGAGGCTCGTCCGGGGGCCGACACCGGCTTTGTGGCGGGGATGATGCGTATCTTCCGCTCCCGCTGTACGGTCTGCTCCATAGCTTACTCCTTCCTGTGCGCCACATGGACACAGCCGTATCTGCATGGGCAGCCATGGCTTTTTTCAAGGGACTCGCTCTCCATCCGTGCAAGTTCATTGAATACTGTAACATGGAGTTCGCCGGATTCCATGCGTGTGTCGATGTTCTCTTTTTCAAAGATCACGCCAACACCGTGGGCTTTCAGCATCCGCACTGTCTCCAGGCTTTCCATGATATTCCTGGAGAAGCGGGAGACGGATTTGACCAGGATGAGGTCGATCTTGCCCTTCTGGCAGGCGGTGAGCATCTTTTTGAACTCCTTCCGGTTCTGCCGGCCGGTGCCGGTGATACCCCTGTCCGCCAATGTCAAGCAAAACCTAAGAAGCTGTACCAATAGGCTAAAACCTTTTTAACAAAGTGCGAAAAGCGGCAATCATGCAAACCGCCTGAGCAGACCGGACAGATATTTCATAATCTTTGGAAAGACGGCGGGAATTGTTGATCCAAGCCAGAGAGCGCTCAACGATCCAGTGCTTTGGCAGAACTTCCCACTCGGGCTTGATGCGCACTGAAATGTCAACGCCAAGCCCCAGTTCGCGGGAAACATCCTGCTCAAAGGTTTTGCGGTATCCTGCGTCGGCACAAAAACGCTGAATAGACGGATATTTCTTGAAGGTCTCCCTTGCTGCCAGAATACCTGACTTTGTGTCATGTATGTTGGCAGCATGAACTACCACCGCCAGCAGATTCCCCATAGTGTCCACTACGATGTGCCGTTTGCGCCCTTTTGTTTTTTCCCTCCGTCAACCCCTCGTTCTTCTGCGGCTGAGGTGGTCTTTACGCTTTGCGAGTCGATGATTGCATAGCTGGGATCTGCGCTTCGTCCTGCGCCTGTCCGTACCCGTTCCACCAGCGCCGCGCGGATCTTCTCCCAAAGTCCGCTTCGGATTGCGGCGTAATAAAAATTGGCCACGGTTGTGTATGGCGGAAAATCGTGGGGCAGGTTTCGCCACTTGCATCCATTATCTATGAAGTACAGTACTGCGTCTACCAGTTCCCGCTTTTCCCATTTGCTCCGGTTTTCCGCTGGCGGAAATAGCGGTGCGATGATGGCCCATTGGCTGTCGCTTAAATCGCTCGCATACCTGCGTCTCTCATTTTTCTGTATCATGCCCCTATTATAGCACCTTTTTATCTATTGGTACAGCTTCTAAAAGATTTTAGCAAATGAGGTAAATATCATCGGATAACGGGGGAACGGCCAAAAAGTTTTGGTACGGCTAAAATGCTTAACTCATTCCATGGTGTTTTATCAGATTATGCAGTATCTCCGTGGAAGTCTGCGGAATTGTGCCATCGGCACAAACAAGGTCAACGAAGTGATCTTCCAGCCAGCGCAGGTAGCTGTCTGTCTCCATCAAGACACGGCCCAGCCGTTCGAGGTCTGTTACCAGCAGAATGTCAACCTCACCAGCGGCTACCGCCTTGGAAGCCTCGGACAGCCTTGTGTGGATGCAGTCAAGCCCACTTGCGTGTTCTGCGGTAATGCCTACGACCTCAAAGCTATGCTGTTCAGCAAATGCTTCCAAAGTTCTCTGCTGAACCGCCAGCGCATGGGCATCAGGATATGCGGTTCTGCAATATATCCACGTTCGTTTCGCTTTCATTTTGATGATCTCCTTGTAAAGTAAGTACCAGCTTTTCCAGCTCGTCCCGGAAGTTCCAAATGATTTCAAACCGTCCACCGGGATAAATACGGACTTCCTTCAAAATCTCCGTCACGATCTCGCGGGTGATTTCATCGACATTCACGTACTTTTCAAAGGCAGAGATAAATTCATCCCGCAGACCGCCGTTCGTTTCCGCATTCTCCAAAGCTGCCTCCAACTCGGCAATCCGGGCGGCGGCGGTGTCACGCTGCTGGACAGCGGCGGATTTTGCGGAAAGATATTCCGGCTTTTCAATCTCGCCCAGGACAAGCGATTCGTACAAGCTCTTGATCTGGTTACAAATCCGGCCATGCGTCTCCCGCAGCTTTGCAAGAGCCTTCCTCATAGCAGCGGTGTCCTTTTTCTGCCCTTGGTGCTGTTCTTCCCATAAGCGGCGCATCTCCACCGCCATCAACGCCTGCACATGAAGCCCTTCCGAAACGGCTTCCAGAATGTCACTCTCCGGTGTTCGTTCCGCACAGGTATAGGCAGCATTGTTACGAGGAGTATGGCAATGAAAATACAGTTGTTTCCCTTTTGTATAGGTCATTGCATAGCCACAAACACCACACCGGACTTTGCCACACAGCGGCCAGTTATGCTTTTCTGGACCCTTATGTTCCATAAATGCCTGCATTGCTGCTTGTGCGCGATCAAATTCCTCCTGCGTCACGATTATCTCATGAGTGCCCTCCACAACAATCCAATCTTCCCGGCTTACTTTGACCGAATGTATGTGGCCGATTTTGTCTCGTGTCCGTTTCCCATAAATCGTTTTCCCAAGATAGCGCTCATCCCGAAGAATCCTTGCCACAGCAGCATCGGTCCAAAAGTTATTCTCACTAATACAGTGCCACCTGACAAGAGAACAGCCAGCCGCCTGTTTATAGCGCATAGGTGTCGGCACCAGCTCCCGATTCAGCAGCCTTGCAATTTGACTGGTTTTTTGGCCCTCCGCCGCAAGCCGGAAAATACGCCGCACCGTTTCTGCCGCTTCAAAATCAATCACAAGACGGGTTTTGTCAACCGAATCCTTGACATAACCATATGGTGCATACCGCGAAAGGAAGTCGCCCCGTTGGGCGCGGAATTTCTTTGCATTGCGCACCTTTCGGGACAAATCCCTGCTGTAAAGGTCATACAGAAGGTTTTTGAAAGAGGTTTCCAAACTGTCAATATCTGCGGGCCGGATGCTGTCAAGACCGTCATTGACGGCGATAAACCGTACACCGAGGAACGGGAACACGCAGGAAATATAGTTGCCAACAGTGAGATAGTCCCGGCCAAAGCGGGATAAATCCTTGACCACAATACATTGAATTTTACCTTCCTGGACCTGCGCAAGCATTTCCTGGACGGCGGGCCGCTCAAAGTTTTTGCCGCTCCATCCATCATCACAGAACTCAATTACGCTGGTATCCGCCAAATCCGGGGTGCGGCTGATAAAAGCATCCAGCAAGTGTCTCTGGTTCGTAACGCTGTTGGATTCGGTTTTTCCGCTTTCTCCTAAACCGTCGTCCTCGGCGGACAGACGGATATATTTCGCGGTGACGCCGCTCATGCGGACATCACCTTCCCTTCGGCCTCCAGGAGCTGGAGCAGGGCGCGGTATTCATCCCGGTAACGCAGGGTGATGGACACATGGTTCTTTCCGTCTACCTCCACACGCTCGATCAGCGCGTGGGCCATGGCTTCCGTCAGCGCCTGTTCCTCTTTGAATTGACCACAGGCAGTGAGCCAGGGATTTTCCGTGGTCTGACGGCGGCGCTCCTGCTGATGCCGCTCCAATTCATCCAAGCGGGCTTGGGCACGGTCCATATCGGCGCGGTACTGCCGCTTCATTTCCGTGTACTCCCGCTCTGTCATCAGTTTGTCGGCGTAGTTCTGGTATAAGCTGTCATAGAGCATCTTGGCGCGGTCAAGCGCCTGCTTTGCGGCGGCGATCTCCCGCTTCACAGCGGCTTCCTGACTGACGGACTTTGCCGAGTGGCTGTACTGCCGCACCAGCTTGTCCATATCTTCAGCCAGTGCGATCTCCCGCTGTAAGGCGTCCCAAAGAATTTCAATCAGCTTCATCTCATGGAAATACTTTTTGGGGCAGGAGGATAAATCAGCCGTATGGGAGGGGCAGATATAAACATAATAGAGGTTTTTCCCGTTGTTCGTTACGGACTTATACCGCACTAAAGGCCGCTTGCAGTCCGCACAGTAGACCAGTCCCCGGAGGATATTGGGGATCTTACCCAGTCCATCATACCGCCCTAACCGTTCCTGATAGGTCCTGCTGGCCTGCTCCGCCATCTGCTGAACCGTGCGGAAGGTGTCCTCGTCAACAAGCGGCTCATGGGTGTCGCGGACGATCACCCACTCGGATTCCGGCGCTTGATAAGGCTTTAGGCCCTCGGAAAAGCCAGAGCGCTTGCGCCCCTGTACCATATGGCCCAGATAAACCTCGCTTGTCAGAATATTCTTCACGGCGGTTACGGTCCATCGGGAGTTGGCGTAGCACTCGCACTTTGCGGCCCCGATCAGGCAGAGATACCGGCCGGGGGAGGGAATTTCCCTCCCGTTCAGTGTCCGGGCAATCTTCTTATAGCTGATTCCCGTCAAACGCATGGAAAAAATCTCACGCACCACTGGTGCCGTTTCCGGGTCTGGCTCGATCTGATGCCGGTTTTCTTCACATTTCCGATAGCCATATGCCGCCCAGGAGCCAATGAACTCACCCCTCTGCTGCTTACTTGCCAGCGAGGGAAGAATCTTTCGGGAGATATCCTTGCTGTAAACCGCGTTCATGATGTTTTTCAGCGGCACAATGTAGCCATCCTGGGTCCGTTCGGCGGTCAGCGTGTCAAAATTGTCATTGACGGCGATAAACCGCACTCCCAGGAGGGGGAAAATCCGCTCCAGATAATTGCCGGTTTCCTGGTAGTTGCGCCCAAAACGGGACAAGTCCTTGACCACAATGCAGTCCACTTTCCCAGTGCGCACATCGTCCATCAGCCGCTCAAATTCCGGGCGGTCAAAGTTCGTCCCCGTCCGTCCGTTGTCACAGTAGAAAGCGTAAAGTTCCAGGTCTTGCTGGCTTTCAATGTAGCTCTGGACCAGCTCCCGCTGGGTTACAATGGTATCCGCTCCCGGTCTGCCGCTGTCCTCTACGGAAAGCCGGACATAACCGCCTGCGTGATAGACACGCTGGAGCTTTTCTGTGGGAACAGATACCGGCAGGACAGGGTTCACCTTGCGTTTCGTCCTTGCCATGTCAGACCACCTCCCGTTCAGGGAGCATAGCCTGAGCCTGCAAAAGCAGCTCCATCTGCCAGCGAAATTCATTCTGCCAGCGGTAGACCACCTCCACGCGGCGTTCCCGGTAAATCAGGACACGCTCGATCAGCGTCACCACAATGGTGCGGTCCAGGGCGTCAATGTTCTGGTGCTTGCGGAACTGACCCATCCAGCCCCGGCCCTCAGCGAGGTTTCCGATCTCCCGGCCCATTTCCGCTTGGATGGCCTCGGCCTGCTCCTCTGCCTCGGCGCGGCGGCGGGAGTAGGTCTTTTTCAGATCCTGATATTCGTCCCGGTCGATTATGCCGTCGGCAAGACTTTCGTACAGCGAACGCAGAAGGGTTTGCCAGCGGTCGATTTCCTCCTGTTTTTTCTCCAAACGCCCTTGCAGTTTCCGTATCCCGGCCTGCTGAAGCTGGGCGGTGTCGGTCAGCTCCAGCAGGTTGGAGAGGTCGATCACGTCTTGAATGTACTTTTTCAGCGCGTCCAGCACGATCTCGTCCAGCGCCTCGACCCGCATGGAGTGGGCAAAGCAGGTTTTCTCGTGCTTGTGGGCGGCACAGATGAAGTAGGTATACTTCTTTTTGCCGGAAGGGACGGTTTTCCGAATCATGGCACTGCCGCACTCGCCGCAATAGACCATGCCGGAAAACAGCTCTACAGCCTTGCCGCTGGCGCTGGTGCGGGTGTCCAGGGCAAGCACCTTTTGGACGCTTTCAAAATCATAGCGGTCAATAATCGGCTCATGGCAGTTTTCAACGATGGCCCATTCCTCACGGGGCTTGTAGACCAGCCGCTTTACCTTGTAGCTGGGAGTGGTTACGCGCCCCTGCTCCAGAACCCCGATGTAGACCGGGTTTTTCAGAATCCGCAGCACCATCCCGGCATCCCAGACAGATTTCTCTTTCACCCGGAAAGAGGTGGAATAACGCATCCCCTGGGATCGTTTGTAGTCCATGGGGGTGAGGATGCCCAGCCCATTCAGGCGTCCGGCAATGTCGAGGACACTGATGCCTTCCAGCTTCCACTTGAACATATCCCGCACCACACCGGCGGCATAGTCGTCTACCAGCAGGCGGTGACGGTTTTCCGGGTCCTTCCGGTAGCCAAAAACGGCAAAAGAGCCGATGAAATCCCCGCGCTGGCGTTTGATCTCAAGCTGGCTCCGTGTTTTCGCCGAAGTATCCCGGCAGTATGCCTCATTTATGAGGTTTTTGAACGGGATGACCAGCTCATCGGATTCCACGTTGCTGTGCAGGCTGTCATAATTGTCATTGATCGCGATAAAACGTACACCAAGGAAGGGGAATAACCGTTCCAGATATTCCCCCACGCCCAGGTGGTCCCGACCGAAGCGGGACAAATCTCCTTGTGTCAACTAAACACCAAATTTTTTACGGATGGCAGAGGCGGCCAACAGGTCTTTCCCAGACCGCCCCCCGGCATCCGCTTTATCGTGAGGTAGAAACCTTTATCAGTTGTCATGTCCCTGCATATCGAACACATCCCGGAAATTCCAGACGATCTCGATCTCGGTGGGAGAGGACACCCGCACTTCCTTGATGAATGTCCCCGCCATTTCCGCTGTCAGTTCCGTTGCCCCGGCGAAGGAGGTGAACACATCGTCCTCTTGCGCCTTATCCTGAAAGGCCTGCCGCTCCAGTCCAGATAAAAGCTGTTCCTGTGCCTCCTGTTCGGCTTTGGCGGCGGCGAGTTTACTGTCAATGTCCGCCCGCTGTTTCAGGTAGGCGTCCTTTGCCAGCGCCCCGCCGCTGAAATTCTCATAGACCCTAAACTTCTCCTGCTTGTACCGTTCCTGCTGTTGCTCCAGCCTTTGAAGCTCTGCGACACAGGCTGCGATACGCTCCTTGCGGGTCAGCATCAGGGAGGACTTCTGCTTTCTCTGCTCCTGGCACATCGCCAGCATCTGCATGATTGCCCGGAACACAATGCCCTCGATCTCTTTCTCAGTGAACAGTTTTCCCTTTGGGCAGTCGCTGGCTTCGTCCGCCTTGCTCTTGGTGCATCGGTAGTAGTATCCAGCGGAACTGTGGACCCGGCTCAACGTCCTATGGCAGTTGCCGCACTTGAGAAGCTCTTTCAATGGGTATTCCTGCGGTGTCCCGCTGGCCCGCCTGGGTCTCTGCCGGATGATCTCCTGCACCCGGTCAAAGTCCGCCCTGCTGATGATGGCGTCATGCGCCCCCTCATAGATGATCCAGTCGGGCTTATCCTGCGGGACGGTCCGCTTTTCATGGAGGCTGGCCTTATACCGCTTGCGCCCCACCAGCGCCCCGGTGTACTCATACTGGTGGAGGATGTTCAGCACCGTGGCCGCCGTCCAGCCGTTCTTTTCAGAGGCTTTGCGGAACCGTCCGCTCCCCGGATTTTTCTGCCGGAAATAGGCGCCGGGGGTAAGAATGCCCTCACTGTTTAACTGGCGGGCGATAGCGGTACTGCCCATCCCCTGCAAGGTCATATCGAAGATACGCCGCACCACCGCCGCCGAGTCCCCGTCTATCACCAGCTTGTTCCGGACCGTGGGGTGGAACCGGAAGCCATAGGGAGCGAAGCTGCCTATGTATTTGCCCTGCTTCATCATGATGATCTTCGCCGTGGTGGTCTTGACGGACAGGTCCTTGCTGTACGCCTCATAGATGATGTTCCGCAGGACCACATCCATGCCGGAGGTCATGCCCTTGTAATCATCGCTGTCATAGCCGTCATTGACGGAGAGGTAGCGGACACCGAGGAAGGGAAAGACGCACTCCAGATAGTTACCCATCTGGGTGTAGTCCCGGTGGCATCTGGAAAAATCCTTCGTCACCATCACATTGATGGCCCCGGTGCGAAGCTCCTTCATCAGCGCCTGGAACTGCGGGCGGTCCGTGTTGGTCCCGGTGTACCCATCGTCCACGAACTCCGTCCGGGGCGCATTTTTCAGTTGGGGATGCCGGTCTAAAAATTGATGGATCAGCTCCCGCTGGTTGCCGATGCTGTCGCTCTCGGCTTTCCCGTCCCCGTCCGCCAGGGAAAGGCGGATATAAATGCCCACCCGTTGATCAGTCATCGCCGCCCGCCTCCTTTATCTGCTCCACGCACTCCAGCATGGCGTAAAATACATCGTTGTAGTTGAACACGACCTCGATACGGCTCCCGCCGTAGACAAGCACCTTCTCGATCATCGCGTCCACAAGCTCCTGCGTCAATCCTGTCATCCCGGCAGCACCCCGCATCATGGTGAGCCATTTGTTGTCCGGGGAGATGGACGCCAGGAACCGCTCCCGGCGCTCCACGGCCTCGTCCAAAAGGCGGTTCAGAGCTTCGTACTGCTCCTCATAGGTCTGCTTGGCAAAGGCGTATTCCTCCTCGTTCAGGATGCCCTCGACATAGCTCTCATACAGCCCCGCCCGTTTCTTTTTCAGGGCGTTCAGCCGGAGCTTGACGCTTGCCACCGCCGCCTTGTGCTTCTCCCGGACGCTTGCCTCGCCGGAGCCGCCCCGCATGGCAAGCAGGAGCCTCTCATAGTCCAGCGCCACCTGAAGCTGGTCCCGGATGGCATTGAACACCTTCTCGTTGAGGGCGTCCTGCCGGATGAAGTGGTTAAAACAGGTTGCGTGACCCCGCCGCACATGGGTACTGCAATCATAAACACCCCGGAAGGTCACATTTTTGCATCCGCAGATACGCTGCCGCTTGTAGTACATCCGCTTTCCGCAGTCGGCGCAGAATATCTTCCCGGCAAAGAGGTCGATCATGCCCGCCCGGATGTCCGCCGACCACTCCATAGCGGTCTCCCGGTGGGCGCTGTCCTCCCGCATCTGCCGCTCCACCGCCTCAAAGTCCGAGACAGAAACGATGGGCGGGTGGGCATCGGAGACAACGATCCAGTTATCTTTTTCTGTGAGCCGTTTTTTCAGCCCTTTGTAGAGCGCCGTTTCGGACTTCCCACAGATCATCTCCCCAATATACGCCCGGTTTTGCAGGATGCCCCGGATGGTGGAGGGACACCAGCCCTCGCCCTGGATGTTGCCGCCGTTCCGGGTGCCGGCCCTGCGCTTGTGCCGCTCCGGGCTTTCTATACCCCCGGCCTTCAACCGCTCAACGATGGTGTAGACCGATACCTCCCGCAGTTTCCACTCAAATATCTGCCGGACAACAGCGGCGGCTTCTTCATCCACCACATAGGCGGTCTTATCCTCGTTCCAGAGATAGCCATAGGGGAGGTTGCGGTTCCGAAAGCTCCCTGTCTCCATCTGCGCCCGGAGCGCCGTGGAGACCTTCTTGGAAATATCTCTGGAATAGATGGCGTTCACCAGGTTTTGCAGGCTCACCGACAGGGACTCCATTGCGTTGCCGCAGGTGAAGTTGTCGAAATTCTCTTTCACGGAGATGAACCGTGT
>CAJTGJ010000054.1 GCA_910575695.1 Oscillospiraceae bacterium
CACGATCTGGACTGCCCCTGGAGGCCCGGAGATCTGGCCCAGCGAAAAGGTCGGATCGAGCGCCAGGGCAACCAGAACCCGCTGGTCCATGTTTACCGTTATGTGACCGAAGGGACCTTCGACGCATACCTCTGGCAGACGGTGGAGAACAAGCAGAAATTCATCTCCCAGATCATGACCTCAAAATCCCCTGTCCGCAGCTGTGACGATGTGGACGAAACCGCCCTGTCCTTTGCGGAGATCAAGGCCCTATGCGCCGGGGACCCCCGTATCAAGGAGCGTATGGATTTGGATGTGGAGGTATCCCGCTTAAAGCTGATGAAGGCCGACCACCAGAGCAAGCAGTACCGGCTGGAAGATCAGCTGTTAAAGCACTTCCCGGAGGAAATCGAGAAACACAAAGGCTTTATCCAGGGCTTGGAAACGGATATGGAAACCCTGGCGGCACACCCCCACCCAATAGATGGATTTACCGGCATGGAAGTCCGGGGCGATACGCTCACCGACAAAGAGAACGCCGGAGCCGCCCTTTTGGACGCCTGCAAGGAGGTTAAAGGCTCCGATCCGGTGCAGGTCGGCAGCTACCGGGGATTTGCTATGTTTGTAACCTTTGACGCTTTTCAGAAGGAATATATGCTCCAACTGAAAGGCAGGATGACCCACCGTACCGCCCTGGGCGCGGACCCGCGCGGCAACCTGACCCGTATTGACAACGCGCTTTCCCAGATGCCCCAGCGGTTGGAAAGCGTCAAAGTCCAGCTGGATAACCTTTACCAGCAGCAGGCCGCCGCGAAGGAGGAAGTGGGCAAAGCCTTCCCCTATGAGGAGGAATTGCGGGTCAAGAACGCCCGTCTGGTAGAGCTGGATATGGAGCTGAACATGGACAGCAAGGGGCAGTCCCGTCCAGAAGCGGCGATTGCCAAGCGCGAAAGGCCCTCGGTGCTGGAAGGGCTGAAACGCCCCATCCCGCCCCGCAGCATGGAAAAGAAACCCAAACAACAGGAACAGGAGGCAAGATAATATGAACAGCAACGAAAAGAATACGGCCCTTTATGAGAAGATGGCCGCTGAACAGGATTCCTTCCGGGATTGGCTGAAAAGCCAGTCCCCGGAGGAGGTCTTAAACCATGCCTATGAGTACACCGTCCGGGAGGATATTGTGATGGCGATGGAGGTATTGGAGCTGACAGACGCCCAGGCCCAGGCGCTTCTGGATTCCCCTTCGCCGCTGGCTGATGTGTACCGCCATTTTGAAAAGCTGGAAACCGGCTATATGGATGTGATACGGGAAAGCATTGAGGAACGGGCGAATGAGATGTGCAAGGAAAAAGAGGAACCGAGAGCCGCCCCGGTCTATCCCCACTCCGCCGCCTATGCGTCCGAGCATGGGGAGATGGCGCAGTACCGCGCCTCCCTGCAAGCCAGTCTTGCCTGCAAAGAAGCCATTGAGCAGGCCATTAACGCCCACTATGGGGATAACCGCCTGAATACCGAGGCCGCTGTCAAAGAGGTGCTGGAACAATTCGGGCCGGAGCGTATGCAGTACATCCTTGCCAATACGGTGCTGAAAAAGGAGCATGACGGGCGCATCTCCCGCGATAACAAAGCCTGGGCGAAAACAATCCCCATGCCGGAGGATGGCGGCGATCCCCGCCACAGCTATGTCCTGGTGGTGGATAAGGTCAACCCCGGCCTGACCGACCTGTTTTTGAAGCAGGCGCGGAAAGTCCTTCAAGCCCCGGAGAAAGGCTCCGTCCTGGAAAAACTCAAACAGGAGCCGCCGGAACGCAGACCCGCCGCCCCTAAGAAACGGGAACCGGAACGATGAGCGCGGCAAAGCGGAAACGGGAGGTCCAGGTGAATTTCCGGGTTTCCCCGGAGGAGCTTGCTCTGATCGAGCAGAAAATGTCCCAGCTTGGAACCGTCAACCGGGAAGCCTATCTGCGGAAAATGGCGCTGGACGGCTATGTGGTAAAGCTGGATTTGCCGGAGCTGAAGGAGCTGGTGTCCCTGATGCGCTATTCCAGCAACAACTTAAACCAGCTGACCCGTAAAGTGCATGAAACAGGGCGGGTTTATGACGCTGATTTGGAAGATATATCCCAGCGGCAGGAACAGCTTTGGGAGGGTGTGCAGAAGATACTGACCCAGCTTTCCAAACTCTCCTGACCGGAGAGTTTACCCCATCTGCGGAGGGAGGAACGGCGTTCTTCGCCGCGCCTTCCTCCGTTTTTTCTTTTTGACGGTAAACTTGCCGGATGTGCCGGAATCATGGATAATAGCGGCAGAACAGGGTTTTACGAAAGGAGTGGACTGCTATGATGTCATTTGAACAGGTGATAGACATTTTTGGGGACTATCTGGCATTGGATACAGAAATGGAAGTCTGCAAAAGCCGGTATGGGTATATCCGGGTGGAGTTTCATGGGACAGGGGAATTACCCGGCTATTGCAGCGGCATGGTCTGCCGTACCCCAAAGGAGCTTTTTGACCTTCTGCTTTCCGATTATGAAAGCTATCTGGAAATCCAGCGGACAAAGGGACGCAGGAATGTGACGGAGGAAGATAAAAACGAAATTGCCGCACTGTGCCAATCCCGTTTGGAGAGGTGGGAAAAAGGAAACGCCAGATAGCTTTGGGTGATTTACTTTTGGCATGAAACAGGATAATCCGATATAAAAATGTTGAATAAAAAGAAACAAGCGGTCTGCGTATGCAGGCCGTTTTGTTATGGAGGGAGGATTCCATCATGGCAACCACACGCATCATGCCGCTGCACACCGGCAAAGGCCGCACCGAAAGCCAGGCGGTCAGTGACATTATCGACTATGTAGCCAACCCACAAAAGACAGACAACGGCAGGCTCGTCACCGGCTTTGCGTGTGACAGCCGAGTAGCCGATGCCGAGTTTCTGCTGGCAAAACGTGAGTACATTTCCACCACTGGACGGGTACGGGGCGCGGACGATGTGCTGGCCTACCATGTCCGGCAGTCCTTTGTCCCCGGTGAGATCACCCCGGAAGAAGCCAACCGGCTGGGCGTGGAGTTTGCAAAGCGGTTCACCAAGGGAAATCACGCCTTTGTGGTCTGCACCCATATCGACAAATCCCATATCCATAACCACATCATCTGGAACGCAGTCAATGTGAACTGTGACCGGAAATTCCGAAACTTCTGGGGCAGCACCCGCGCGGTCCGGCGGCTGAATGATACCATCTGCGTTGAGAATGGCTATTCCATTGTAGAGGACCCAAAACCGCATGGAAAAAGCTACAACAAATGGCTGGGGGATCAGGCGAAGCCCTCTCACCGGGAACAGCTCCGCATGATGATTGACCAGGCATTAGAACAGAAACCGGCAGACTTTGACGGGCTGTTAAAGCTGCTTGCGGAAATGGGCTGTGAAGTGTCGCGCCGTGGGCAGGCAATCCGGCTCAAAGCCCCCGGCTGGAAGAATGTTGCCCGCATGGATGAAAAGCTGGGACAAGGGTACAGCGAAGATGAAATACGGGCGGTCCTTGCCGGAGAAAAGCAGCATACGCCCCGCAGAAAAGACGCGGTTTCAACTCCCACTCCCAAGGTCAATCTTCTGGTGGATATTCAGGCAAAATTGCAGGCCGGAAAAGGCGCTGGCTACGCGCGCTGGGCAAAGGTATTCAATCTGAAACAGATGGCGCAGACAATGAACTATCTCACCGAGCATGGCCTGCTGGAATACGCAGTCTTGGAGGAAAAAGCTGCAACGGCTACCGCCCGTCATAGTGAGCTGTCGGCGCAGATCAAGGCGGCGGAAACCCGCATGGCGGAGATAGCCGTACTGCGGACCCACATCATCAATTATGTGAAAACCCGCGAGGTCTATGCGGCCTACCGCGAGGCGGGGTATTCCAAGAAATTTTTAGCGGAACATGAAGCGGACATTCTGCTCCACAAGGCGGCAAAGCAGGCGTTTGACGATCTGGGTATCAAGAAGCTGCCCACCGTCAAGAGCTTGCAGGCCGAGTATGCCCAGCTGTTGGAAGGAAAGAAAAAAGACTATGCCGAGTACCGGCGCTCCCGCGAGGAAATGCGGGAACTGCTGGCCGCAAAAGCCAACGTGGACCGGCTGATGGGATATGGGGAGGAACGCCAGAATGACCGGGAAAAGGAACAGGGGCAGGATCGCTGACGCGCCTGTTTTTTCGTATTTTCTCACCGCCGCAGGCAGGTGAAAAGCGTTCCGCAGGAACGCGCAGCCACAGAATGAAATTCTGTGTTCAAAAGGGGCTTGGGGAATCCCCAACAAGCAGCGCCAGGAGCCGGATGGCTATCCTGGGGCATTGCTTGCCACGGTTATCCCGGAACGGGATAACCTTCTTTTTCTCGAAAAAGAACAAAACCGGTGAGGAATTTGTTAAATTCACTCACCGGCTCAATTCGTTTCAAATTTCTCGGATAGTTCGGTTAGTTCTTTCATGGTTTCCTGCGTATGGTGCAAGAGTGTTTCACGCATTTCTGACGGGCAGCTGCAATACAGCATCTTCATCTGACCGGCTCCCTCATCTTCCGGGGAAACATCCGGATTGATTAAAGAATCCAGAGAAATCGGCAGTACTTTTGCCAGTGCCTTCAAAATCAAGAAAGACGGATTCATCTGCCCTTTTTCAATCTTGGCAATCTGCTTGACAGATACATGGCTCAAATCAGAAAGTTCCTGTTGTGTCAGGCTTTTTCTTTTTCGGGCTTCCCGCATTTTTTGCCCTAAAGCGGTTAAATCATCAATCGGCATAATCATTCACCTCGAATATATTCTATCGTGCCGATTTACACAAAGGAATAACCTTATTATACCGGTCGATAGGTTTGATTATACTGATTTCAAAAGGAATAGAGAAGGCTCATTTGTATCCTTGGTGATCTATGTTACGATGCTAATAGTATTGAAAATCTGTGGACAGAATAGATGCTTTCTTTTGAGAGGAAATCATTCAAGACAGTAAATTTATTGTCCCGATCAATTTTTTCTATTGTGAATTTTTCTTGAGCCATGTTGCATTTTGAAAAGCGATATGTTATACTGTTATACACAACAGCATAACAGATAAAACACATGGAGGATGCAGGAATGAAACTGATTATTTCAAATGTATCTGGCATTCCCATATACGAACAGATTAAACAGCAGATCAAATCAGCTATTTTATCTGGCGAACTTCGAGCCGAAGAAACTTTGCCCTCTCTTAGAACACTTGCCAAAGACTTAAAAATCAGTGTCTTAACTGTGACAAAGGCATACACAGAATTAGAACAAGAGGGCTTTGTTAAAAATGTGCAGGGACGCGGATGTTTCGTAATGGGGTCTGGTTCAGAACTGATTAAGGAACAGCTTATTTGCAAAGTAGAAAACAATCTTACCGAAGCAATAAAAGCAGCAAAAATGGCAAATCTATCCACAGAGGAATTACATCGCCTTTTGGACATTTTAACGGAGGTAAAAACAGATGACTAATTATTTAGAGGTAACGAACCTTTCAAAATCTTTTGATTCTTTTCAGCTTCACAATATCAGCTTTACTTTGCCAAAGGGCTATATTATGGGCTTGATCGGTCCGAATGGTTCTGGCAAAACGACGACAATCAAACTGATTTTGAACATGCTGGGGCGCACCGGCGGCACAGTCAAAGTGATGGGGCTGGATAATATCACAGAAGAACAAAAAGTAAAATCAGAGCTGGGCGTTGTTTTCGATACAAATTATTTCAGTGATGATTGGAAAGTGTCGCAGGTTGAAAAATCCATTTCGGTATTTTATCCAAATTGGAACAGGCAGAAATTTGCGGATATGTTGCGGAAATTTCACATTGCACCTACCAAAAAGGTAAAAGAACTTTCCAAAGGTATGCAGATGAAGTTAATGCTTGCCTGTGCATTTTCATACGACGCTAAACTGCTGATTCTCGACGAGCCGACCAGTGGACTTGATCCGGTTTCCAGAGATGAACTTTTGAAAATTCTTTCAGAGTATATTGAAGATGGCGAGCATAGTGTTTTGTTCTCCACCCATATCACAGGTGATTTGGAGCGTGCAGCCGATTATATTACCTACATCAGTTATGGCGAGCTGTTCTTTACTGGCAGCAAAGATGATTTTGTAGATATATTCCGCATTGTAAAAGGTGGAATTGAAGAATTGTCCGATGATCTGAAAAATAAGGCGGCTGGTATTCGTACATTCCCTACGGGATTTGAAGCTCTGATGAAAACTGAAGATATTAGCGGTTTTTCAAACCTGACTGTTGAGCCTGCCACTATTGATGAAATTGTAGTATTTACAAGCAAGAAAGGTGACGATTATGAGTAATATTTTGAAATCCACAAAATTAGATATTGCATTGGTAAAACCATATTTTAAGACAATTTGCTTTACCCTGCTCCTGCCGATTGTGTTTGCTGCAATCAACCGTTCTTTGCTGACGGGGGTATCATTCGCTATGTGCTTTATTGCCATGACAACGGGATATACCTTTTCCATCACAGAAAAAAACAGCATGGATCGTCTGTTTGGTATTTTACCTGTTCGTAAAAGCGAGCTTGTAATCGGACGATATGTTTTCGTCCTTGCAATGGGGCTTCTTTCCCTGATTATTTCTTTGATTGTACAGCCGCTTGTCTTGAAAGTGCTGGGGGAAACAGTTGGTGTATTTGACATTGTGACTGCCGCTATTGCAGGAGTATTCTTATTTGCACTCTACACAGTGTTCCAGATTCCGGGATATTACAAATACGGCTCTATCAAAGGCAGAGTATTTATGTATATCCCGGTTGCAGGATTTTTGATAACCTTGTTGCTCATTACAAAAATTCCTGATGGTGAAAGTAAGCTGCTTTTTACAGTTATCAATTCCCCTGTTCTGCTAATGTTATTAGCTGTCATTTTTGTTATTGTAATGTATGTTGTTTCCATACTGGTATCTATTAAGATATTGAAAAATAAAGAAATGTGAGGTGAGCATATGGATTTTACTGTTTTGATCGTGGGGCTTTTGATTGGTGTTGGAATACCGCTTAGAAACAAGGTTATCAAAGAATATAGGAAAAAACGGGACAGGGACAACAATCCTCAGAACCAAACAAGGAGCAAAAATGAATAAAATATTATTGTTGGAAGATGATTTGAGCCTGATTAACGGACTGACATTCGCTTTTCAAAAGGCGGGATTTGAATTAGACATTGCGCGGACAATAAAAGAAGCTGATACCGCATGGACGGAGGGAAAGTATGATTTACTGATTTTAGACGTTTCTCTCCCTGACGGTTCCGGCTTTGAAATTTGCCGGAAAGTCCGGCAGACATCAAAAGTGCCAATCATATTTTTAACGGTTTCGGACGAGGAAATCAATGTGATTATGGGATTGGATATAGGCGGTGACGACTATATAACGAAACCATTTAAGGTTAGCGTGTTAATGTCGCGGATCAACGCCCTGCTTCGCCGGGCAAATGACTTTGGCTCTGCCAATACAGAGCTTCATTCAAATGGTATTAAAGTTTTGCTCCTGCAAGGACAGGCATATAAAAACGGGGAACTGTTAGACCTGACAGCAGCGGAATATAAATTGCTTTGCCTGTTCATGCAAAATCCTAACGTCCTGTTGTCTAAAGAGCAGATATTACAGAAATTATGGGACGGTGACGGAAATTATGTTGACAGTAATACACTGACTGTTTATATCCGCAGACTGCGTATCAAAATTGAGGACAATCCCAGCGAGCCGCAAATGCTTCTCAATATCAGGCGCATGGGGTATAAATGGAACATTATTTGTTGAGGTGGAGCATGGAATTGTTTACAAACAAAGATACCAAATTTTTATTTACAGGGATAACCGTTTTTATAGTTGGCTTTTTACTATTGTCGCAGATAGGGATATGGGTATTCCGTGATAGCTGCATACCGTTCATTTCCGTTCTTTCTGCTATATCGGGAGGCGGCATAGCGGCTGTTTGTTTTTGGTATTTTTATCAGCAGCATAAATTGATCGGGGTAGCTGTATCAGCAATCGACAAATACCTGAAAGGCGATACCAACGCCCGCATTGCTTGTGACAGGGAGGGTGAATTATATAAACTGTTCCATTCGGTGAACACTCTGGCTGCTGTATTAAACGCCCATGCTGAAAATGAATTGCGCTCAAAGGAATTTTTAAGGGATACCATATCGGATATTTCACATCAGCTCAAAACGCCTATTGCCGCATTGAGTATCTATAACGAAATGGTGCAGGGAGAAGCAGAAGAATTACCTGAAATAAAGAAATTTACCATATTATCAGAGCAGGAGCTAAACAGAATTGAAACGCTGGTACAAAATCTGCTGGAAATTACGAAATTAGACGCTGGTACTATCATCATAGAAAAAAGTGTTGAAAACGTAGCTGATATGGTAAAAGATATTGAATTACATTTTGCATACCGGGCGAAGCAGGAAAGAAAAGAAATTATTTTATCCGGGGCTGATAACATCACGCTTTTTTGTGACCGTGACTGGATTATCGAAGCAATCAGCAACATTGTAAAAAATGCTTTAGACCATACAGGCACAGGTGATCGGGTTGTGATTGATTGGAAAGGGCTTCCTGACCTGACGCAGATTACAATAAAAGATACTGGCAGCGGTATTCAACCGGAAGATATACATTACATTTTCAAACGCTTTTACCGTAGCCGTTATTCTAAAGACACACAGGGGATAGGGCTTGGTCTGCCGCTTGCCAAAGCGATCATAGAAGCCCACGACGGAAACATTACCGTAGACAGCGAGTTAGGCAAGGGAAGTGTTTTCAATATCACTTTTCTAAATTCAGATAAAATTACAAAATTGTAAGTTTCAATTCACTTGGGAGTAGGAAATAGATGTTATTCTTCTTGATAGAACGAAAGGAGGATAACATCTATGACTTTTTTACAATTCAAAAAGATTGCAAAGTGGTCTGGTTTACGGGCTGCTTTACTTGGGGCTATGGGGCTTGTAACGCTTCTGTTCCCGGAATTTCTACAAGGCAGCATAATCTATGCGGTTGCGGCTTATGCCATTTTGAATGGCGCATTAGGTATCTTAGACTTTCTTTCCGGCAGGGACAGGGAGGAAAAGCATATTGTAACTTTAAATCTTTTCATAACGGCTGCGGCAATCCTGTTTGGGATTTTAAGCATTGTTTATTTCCGTTACCTGATTAGTATTATGCCCGTTTTTTCGGGCGTATTGCTGCTGATTGAAAGTGTCGTATACTTTATAGCTGCCTTGTGTGCGGAAAGCAGACTGAAAGCTCTATTAGTCATTCTTTCCCTGCTTGTTGCGGGCGGCGGCATGGCACTTGTGATATTCACTTTTGGATTTGGCGGCTTAGAGCCATTTGCAAAAATTTTCAGTGGTCTATTATTTTTATCATGCGTAATTGAATTACTGCTTGGACTGATTTATAGAAACAAGAACAATGGAGGTACAAAATGAACTTATTGGAAGTAAATTCTATCTGTAAAACCTATGGCGAGGGGGAAACCGCCGTTCACGCACTCAAAGAGATAAATTTTTCTGTTTCTAAGGGTGAGTTTGTTGCAGTTGTCGGAGAGTCCGGCTCTGGAAAAAGCACGCTTCTCAATATGATCGGTGCGCTGGATACGCCGACTTCGGGCAAAGTGTTTATTGACGGAAAAGAAATATTTACATTGGAAGATGAAGAACTTACAATTTTTCGCCGCAGGAATATCGGGTTTATTTTTCAGGCGTTTAATCTCATACCTGAATTGAATGTTGAACAAAATATTACATTCCCTTTGCTGCTTGACTATAAGAAGCCTGATCTTGCTTATTTAGAGGAAATATTAACCGTACTGAATTTACAGGAACGGCGGTATCATCTCCCCCGGCAGTTATCAGGCGGACAACAGCAGCGTGTGGCAATCGGCAGGGCATTGATTACCCGCCCTATGCTGATCTTAGCGGACGAACCGACCGGGAACCTTGACACACAGAACAGTAATGAAGTCATTGCACTTTTGAAAAATGCGTCCAAACGGTATGAACAGACAATCATTATGATTACGCATAACAGGAGCATTGCTTCTACCGCTGACCGGGTACTGCAAGTGTCGGACGGTATCATAACAGATTTCGGGAGGTGCGGCGAATGAAAGGCTATCTTGGTCTTGTTTCAGAATATGCAAAAGTCCATAAGAAGAAAAACCGCCTTACCATTATCTGCATTGCTATTTCTGTCATGCTGGTAACGGCAATTTTCGGAATGGCAGATATGAGCCTGAAAGCCCAAAAAGAGGAAGCCATACGGCGGTATGGAAACTGGCATACGATTATTTCCAATATCCCTTTAGAAACAGCGGACGCTATCAGCAACCGAAAAGACGTGTCTGTTTCCGGCTTTTTGGGTATGGCTTCCAGCACAACCTATCAGGGAAAAGAATTGATTATCCAAAGCAGCAGCGAGGAACTTGCGAAACAAATGAATTTATCAGTTACCGAGGGACATTACCCTGTTTCGGAAACGGAAGCATTGTTAGACAGGCAGGGCTTGGAGCAATTCGGGCTGTCTATTGGAGATACGATTGAAATTGTATATAGTGACGGGCAGACAAGGCAATATCAGATTTCAGGCGCTTATGGCGATTTTTCCAGTTTGCAGGGAACAGACGCACACGGATTACAACTGGCAGAGGGTGGGCTGCGCTTCCTGCCGGAAACAGAATATCAGGAATATAATTATATCCAATTTAAGAACGGAACCAATATCAACCGTGCAAATGAAGAAATAAAAGCTGAATTTTCCCTGATAGATGAACAGATTTCTACAAATGTTATGCTTCTTGGCTTAATGGGGCAAAGCAAAGACACTACCATGCTGGAAGTCTACCTTACTGCGGCAGTTCTTTTTGTCCTTGTTGCCATGACTGGAACATTTATGATTGCCAGCAGCTTTAATATGAGCATTTTGGAGAGGACACAGTTTTTCGGCTTATTGCGCTGTCTTGGAGCTACAAAACGGCAGATTAAACGGTATATCCGCAGGGAGGGATTATTATACTGCCTGAAAGCAATTCCCGTCGGGTTACTTTCGGGGAGTGTCATTCTATGGATTGCTGTTTATGTATTAAATGCGATTAACTCACAATATCTCCCGGAAATGCCGCAGTTTCAATTCAGCTTCCCCGGCATATTAGCGGGGACGGTAATAGGTGTTTTTGTTGTGATGATTGCGTCAAGTTCCCCGGCTAAAAATGCCGCAAAGGTATCTCCGCAAACAGCCGTAACAGGAAATATCAATCAGACTGCTCACCAAAACTTCAAAAAAGCGTCCAATACAAAAGCATTTCATGTAGATACGGCTATGGGACTGCGCCATGCCTTTTCTAACAAGAAAAGCATGATTTTGATTGCGGGTTCTTTTGCGATCAGTATTACCCTGTTTTTGTGTTTTACCATATTGATTACGTTTATGAACCACGCGTTAAGCCCCTTGAAGCCTTATGCGCCGGATTTGACGGTAGAGGGAAATGAACCACATATTTCTCTGCCCCATTCCCTGAAAGAAGAAATAGAACAGCTTCCGGGAACGGAAAAAGTATATGGGAGAATGTTTTGCACGGACATTCCCGCAAATGATAAAAAAGGCTCCAACAGGGCAACTTTAGTTTCTTATGATGAACCTCAATTTTCATGGGCAAGTGATGTGTTGATTTCCGGGGATATTGAAAATGTTCAGAATGGAAACGGCGTTTTAGTGGATTATGGCTATTCACAGGAATTTCATTGGGAGATTGGCGACATTATCACGTTGGATATAAACGGCACAACGCATGAAGCGACGGTTTCCGGCATTGTGTCTGACGTTCCGCTGGATTCTGGGAGTGGGGAGTGGATTATTGTCTGTTCCGAAAATACGTTTACCGCTTTAACGGGTATTACTGATTATAAGATTATCGAAGTTCAGGCAAGTACAGACATATCCGGGCAGATCAGGAACCTGATTACTCCTGATATGAAACTGCTTGATATGCGGCAGCACAACGAGGAAGTACGCACCGGGTATTTTGCTATGGCGGTCTTTGTCTATGGATTTCTGATCGTGATTGCGCTGGTGGCTTTAATCAATATTATCAACACGGTCAATGCAAGCGTTTCCAGCAGGATCAATCATTATGGTGTCATGCGGGCAGTCGGAATGTCGGGGAAACAAATTCAAAAGGTAATACGGGCAGAAGCCGCAGCTTACGCTATCACTGGCAGCATTGCCGGGGCTGTATCAGGGTTATTCCTGCACCGCTTTTTCTTTGAAATGCTTATTACTTCTAATTGGGGGCAGGAATGGGAACCGCCGTTATTGGTTCTTGCCGTAGTAATTTCAGCGGCAATCCTGACTACATTTATTGCTGTCATTGCACCGTCCCGGAAGATTAAAAAGACAAGCATTGTCAATGTAGTAAATGCGGGGTGACAGACTATGAAAAAAATCTTAATTGTAGATGATTACCCTGATATTTTAGAGGGATTAAGCTATGTTCTGAAAGACCATTATGAAGTAACAACCGCTGGCAATCTGACAGAAGCTAAAAAGGAAGTGTCAACCACTGTATTTGATGTGATTTGCTCTGACTATGCTATGCCGGACGGAACCGGGCTTGAACTGTTAGAATTTTGCAGACAGGAAAAGTTTTCTATGCTGTTTATCCTTATGTCTGCTATGCGGGAAGAACGTATTGTTATGGAAGCAAAATTGCATGGTGCGGTGTTTATGGAAAAAACAGACAGCGATTTGATTTCGTTTCTTCGAGAAAATGCGAACTAAATAATTCAAATATGATTGTTAGCTGTGGATTAGGTAACAGCATTATTCCTATCCGCTTTAATAACCGCCCGGAAGTCATTGTAATTGAACTTCTTAACACTGACTTGTAAGAACAGCTTATAGAAAACTGAATTATAAAGTAATCTGCCGCACGACGGCAAAAGAAAAAAAGCCGTCGTACAGCAGAGGTATTTTTACACGCCTATTCCTACACGGCGGCTTTTGAGAGATCAGATCAAAGCCGCCGTTTCTTTTTGCCTAAAAGCAGACCCCCGATGACCCTCAGCAATCAGCAGGGGCGGTATATAGGAGGATACCGCCATGTCTGCAATATTCATTTGTAATAGCTATGGGATATATCAATTAAAAAAAGCATAGGCCCTCCTCCGGGATATTATAGTTACCTATCGGTATTATCAATCCATATAAATCAGCATAATCATGGTCTTTTTTGTTGCGCCAGTTTCTCATTGCGAGAAGCTGGCGTTTCTTATTGTCGATTTTTAGGGAAACCTCCCGATGTGTACCGCTGCCGGTCCCCGCCTCCATTCGATTCACCCGTCAACCACGCTTGAATCGAAATGGAGGAAAACGATGGGATTTCACTATGGATACGAAAAAAGGAAGTTTGATGCAGAATGGACCCGGTTGGAACAGGAATACCGCGCAGCCGGTATGGACGATAGGCAGATCGCGGCGATGAAGGAATATGACTGGTCCTGGTTTTGCAGCCAGCGGACCTATCAGAACCGCGTACAGGCCCTTCCCAGCGAACAGTGTGAGGACGAGAGCGAGCAGTCCTGCCTGTTCCGAAAATTTGAATCCCTGTCCTGCACCTGGGACACCGGCGATGTGGATTCCCGGCGGTTTGGCTGGCTGTCCTCCCTGGAGGATGAACTGCTGTACCGGCGGCTCTGCGAATTGCCGGAGGACGATCTGGAACTGCTGACCCTGCTCATTGTGGACGGATACCGGCAGGCCGATGTCGCAAGGCTGTGGAACTGTTCCCGGAATGTCATCTATAAACGTTTGAAAAAAATCAAAATATTTTTGAATCAAGGGTGACAAACGGCCTTTCCCAATGCCTACACATTGAAGGGACAAGTCCTCTTGCCCCTTATTGCAGCTTGACAACTGAATATACGGCATAACAGGTACATAACCCGTATCGAAGCGGAAAAGGCGCGCCGCCAGGACGGTTGCTTGCAGGAGGTGATGACAGACAGGCAATCCGAGCGATCTACGTCCAGCCTTAAACCCGGAGATGGCGTTCCGGGCGCGATGATGGTGCGGGGGCTTAAAGATACTTCCTCACGGCCCGCCAAAGACTTGGGGGGAACCCTGCGGCGCACGAGTAAAACGGTGCTGCGGAGTTATGACAGCTCTGCCGGGAGCGGCCTGTTATGTCCCCATCGTCAGGGGGCGTGGCAAATATGACGAACCATCCAAACAGAATTGCAGCAGCCGTACCGGACGGTATCCAGCGGCAACCGCCGCCCTTATCTTTCGATACGGCTGCTTTTTAACCATAGAGTAAAAACAATTTTTGAACGGAGGTGCGTCTTTATGACCAAACAGACAACCCCGACAAGCTCCTACAAAGAGGTGCGGATCGGGAAAACAATTTATCGCGTCACCAGCTTTTTTTCGGGAGAAAAGGACCTGGGAAAGACGCTGGAACAGCTGGCAGTCAGACGCGCCATGTCGGAAGCCATTCCAGCTGCCAGCGGTTCCAAATAACAGAAAGCCTCGCGGCCTGCCGTATCATTGCGCGGCGGTGGATTCTCCGGTAAGATATTCATGCAGGGTAAAACCTGCGGAGCCATTTTGCCGCACGAGGTATGGATTCTGAGATGGTCGGGAGGTAAAAGAAAGATGATGGATACAACATACAACGTGGGCATCTACTGCCGGTTAAGCAACGACGATGAACGTGACGGGGAATCGGTCAGCATTGAGAACCAGAAGCTGCTGCTTCAAAACTATGTCAGGCAGCGCGGCTGGAATGAGGTCGATGTCTATATCGACGACGGATACTCCGGCACGAACTTCAACCGCCCAGGCGTCAGGCGGTTAATCGAGGACGCAAAGGCAAAGCGGATCAATGTGATTCTGGTGAAGGACCTTTCCCGTTTTGGCCGCAACTACATCGAATTTGGGCAATATACGGATTACCTGTTCCCCTCTCTTGGGTGCCGGTTCATCGCGCTGAACAACGGCATTGATACCATGAGCGACAACGGAAGCACCGATGTCATGTGCTTTTTGAACTTATTTAATGAATTTTACAGCCGGGACACCAGCAAGAAGGTCAAGGCGGTCAAAAGAGCCTGTGCCGAAAACGGGAAATTCATGGGGACCTACCCCGCCTATGGCTACCGGCGCGACCCGCTGGATAAGCACCATCTGGTGATTGACGAGGAAACCGCGCCGGTTGTGCGCCGTATCTTTGAAATGCGGGCATCAGGCATGGGATTTCACGCCATCGCGGTGGCGCTCAATGAAGAAGGGATTCAGCCGCCCGGTGTGCTGTACTACCAGCGCAAGGGCCAGAGCGACCCCCGCAGGGTCAACCACAAATGGGCTGACCAGACGGTAAAAAACATGGTCCGCAACGAGGTCTACATCGGGAACATGGTACAGGGCAAAAGCGGCACTCTCTCCTATAAATCCCGCAAGCTCGTCAATAAATCGGAGGACGAGTGGATTCGGGTGGAGGGGACCCACGAGGCTATTATTTCGCGGGAATTGTGGGATACCGTAGCCAGTATCGGAAAAAAGAAGGTGCGGAAAAGCGCCCCGTCCGATGGCTGCAAGAGTATCTTCACCGGACTTGTGTACTGCGCCGACTGCGGTTTCAAAATGCGGAACCATATCGAAAAATTCACCTATAAGGACGGCAGGCCGGGACGGTACAGCTCTTTCATCTGCGGCAACTACTCCCGTAGCGGAAGGGGCGCGTGTACCATCCACACCATCTATGAAACAGTGCTGACCCAGCTGGTATTGGAGGACATCCGGGAAAAGGCCCGCTTTGCGGAATATGACCCGGACCGGCTGATGGGCGAGATTCTCCGGCTGAAGGAGAAGGAATCCCACACCCGGCTTTTCTCCTATGAGCAGGAATTAAAATCCTCCTTAGCCCGTATTTCCGATTTGGAGCGCCTGATGCAGAATCTCTACGAGGACAAATGCACCGGCTCCATCCCGCAGACGGTATTTCAGACCCTGATGCAGAAATATGAAGCGGAACGGGCAGAAAAGGCGGAGGCAGTCCCGGAACTGGAAAGGAAAGTCCGGGCACACCTGGAAAACCAGGTGGATACCGACCGCTGGCTGGAAATTATCCGGCGCTATACCGAAATCTCGGAACTGGACGAAACCATTCTCTTTGAACTGGTAGACCGGATCGAGGTTGGCGATACCCAGAAGGTCAACGGGCAGCGGATTTGTGAGGTCAAGGTCTACTACCGCTATGTCGGGAATGTGGACGGGGCGCTGGCACAGGAAAGGGGGCAGGATTATGGCGAAGCAATATAAAGTCGGTATCTACTGCCGCCTGAGTGTGGATGACGCCTCCAATTCCGCAAAAGCGAAGGGCTATATCCCCAGCGATGAATCGGTGAGCATTGAGAACCAATATGAAATCCTCTCCAAATTCGTCATGCTCAACGGCTGGATCGAGGTCAAGACCTATCAGGACGATGGGTACAGCGGCGGCAATTTTCAGCGGCCCGGATTTTTGGAAATGCTGGAGGACGCAAGGCATGGCCTGATTAACCTGATTCTGGTAAAGGACCTTTCCCGTTTAGGCAGGGATTTTGTGGAGGTGGGCCGTTATACGGACGTCATTTTCCCCTCCCTCGGATGCCGGTTCGTATCGGTTCTGGACTGCCTGGACAGCGAGGGGGACAACACCGATATGCTGCACTTCCGCAGTCTGATGAATGACTACCATCTCAAGGACCTGTCCAGCAAGGTCAAGTCGGTGCTTCATGCCAAGAAGAAAAGCGGCCAGTATCTTGCCGCCTACGCTCCCTACGGATACCGCAAGAGCGAGGAGGACAGACACAAGCTGGTCATTGACGGGGAATCCGCCGCTGTTGTGCGGCAGATATTCCAGATGCGTCAGTCCGGCATGGCCTATGGGAAAATCGCTGCTGCTTTGAATGAGAAAGGGATTCTCCCTCCCCGCTGGTACTGGGCGGTCCATTACGGAAATGGCAGCTGCAAGTATTCCCGGCTGTGGGCTTACGCAACCGTCCGAAGCCTTCTGAACGATGATGTTTATGCCGGTACGCTCACACAGAATTGCACCGGTTCCCGTTCCTATAAGGATAAGACCATGATAAGGAAACCGGAATCGGAATGGATTTCCCATGAGGGCGCGCACGAGGCAATTATCGGGCCGGAGCTGTGGGAGGCTGTCCAGAAAATCAATCAGGCGGCGAAACAGATTTCCGCTAACAATACGCCGCCCCAAGCATCTCTGTTTACCGGAAAGCTGGTCTGCGCGGACTGCGGGCATCCTCTGGTTGCCGCCCGCGAAACACAGCGCCGGAAAAATGGCACTGTCAAGCACTATACTTCTTATTTCTGCTCCCGGTTTGCCACTACCGGACACAGCATCTGCTCCTGGCACCGGATTTTTGAGATCAGCCTGAAAAACCTGGTGCTGAGTGAAATCCGGGCGCATGGCAAAGCGGTTGCAGCCGATGAAGCCGCTGTACTGGATAAGCTGAAACAGCACATACAATCCGCAAGCGCCGCGCAACAAGAGGACTGCCGACAGGAAATCAGCCGTTTGCGGCGGCGTTTGGAGGAGCTGGAACAGACCACCGCAAAACTTTATGAAGATAAGGTAAGCGGGGCAATCAGCGGCGATTCCTTCTCGGTTCTGATTCAAAAGAACGAGCAGGAACGCATCCAGAAATCGGAACGCCTGGACAGCCTGTTAGCCGGGGAACGGAAAGCCCAGCAGGACATCGCCAATATCCACCAGTGGGCCGGAACCATCCGGCAGTATCTGGACTTGCAGGAACTGAACCGGGAAATCATTGAGGAACTGATTGACCGCATTGAAGTTGGAGAACGAACCGTCATAGACGGTCAAAGACACCAGGACATTAAAATTTACTACCGCTTTGTTGGGCTGGTGTGATCGGGCGAAAAAACGCCTGACCGCATCAGCAGCCAGACGAAAACATTCTGTAACAGCAGCGATATTTGATTGTTGCACACTGATTTGTCGAATTGGAGAGAAATTAGCAGTTTACCCCTCCCAAATGCCTCGTGTTCTTGAACCAGTTCCGCAGAGGGGTAAACTCGTTATCTTCCCTCGCTGTGTCTACACCGTCGTTAATGGCAATGTAGCGCACTTCGTATTCGGGAAAGACAATCTCTATCAGCTCCCCGGTTTTCAGATAATTACGTCCCAGACGGGAAAGGTCTTTTGTTATGACGGTCGCCACGTTCCCGGCTTCAACTTCATGCAGCATGGCTTGAAGCCCCTCACGCTCAAAGCTCACGCCGGAAAATCCGTCGTCTACGAAAAAGCGCGTGTTGAAAAAGTGGTGTTCGTCAGCATACTTTTGTAAAATCATCTTTTGGTTCTGTATGCTCTCGCTTTCCCCGGCCTGCATATCTTCCTGGCTCAATCTGCAATATAAAGCGGTAATCTTGTCTGTCTGTAACATTTTGTCCTCCTTTCCGACGACAGACAAGCATGGTATTTGTACTGTCTATATTATACCACATACCGCTGCCTGTGTCATGTATAAAATGTGAAGAAACGCCCTATTTCCGGGCGTTTG
>CAJTGJ010000055.1 GCA_910575695.1 Oscillospiraceae bacterium
AAAAGCGTTCCGCAGGAACGCGCAGCCACAGAATGAAATTCTGTGTTCAAAAGGGGCTTGGGGAATCCCCAACAAGCAGCGCCAGGAGCCGGATGGCTATCCTGGGGCATTGCTTGCCTCTTTTCTCCGAAATTGAAAAGAACCAGTGAGAGAATCGTTAAATTTCACTCACTGGCTCAATTCGTTTCAAATTTTTCGGACAACTCTGTCAGTTCTTTCACCGTTTCCTGGGTGTGATGCAGCAGGGTGTCACGCATTTCTGGCGGACAGCTGGAATAAAGCATTTTCATCTGATTGACACCCTCATCCTCCAGAGAAACATCTGGATTTATAAGTGTATCTAAAGAGATGTGCAGGACCTTTGCCAATGCTCTCAAAATCAAATAGGAAGGATTCATTTTCCCTTTTTCGATATTGGCGATTTGCTTTACAGAAACATGGCTCAGATCAGAAAGTTCCTGTTGTGTCAGTTCTTTATTCTTTCGGGCTTCCCGCATTTTTTGCCCTAAAGCAGTTAAATCATCAATCGGCATAATCGTTCACCTCAATAATATTGTATCGTTCCGGTTTGATTTGAGGAATAACCTTATCATTCCGGTTTTTCCGGTACGATTATACCGATTTTTCTTTTTTGCAACATGGTTGCAGGCTTGTATTCTTCGAGCAATAGAAATATAATGGAATGTATTGCAGGAGGTGCAGAGATGGACTATATGACCCTAAAAGAAGCAAGTGAAAAATGGGGAGTTTCAATTTGGCAGATAAACTATTATTGCGCCGATGGCCGTATTCCCGGTGCTGTGAAGGTGGCTACAATTTGGCTGATTCCGAAAGACGCGGAAAAGCCTGTGGATATGAGAACGAAGCAAGGAAAGGAGCAAAAAAATGCAAAAGATACTTTATGTTGAAGATGATTTGAGCCTGATTGATGGATTGCAATATACTTTGGAAGCAAGTGGATATATGGTGGACAATGCCAAAACTGTAAAGGAGGCTTTGGCCCTATTCCGAAAGAACACCTATGATTTACTTTTGCTGGATGTTACGCTCCCAGATGGCACAGGCTTCGATGTTTGCAAAGAGGTACGGAACAGCTCAACCGTTCCCATTATATTTTTGACAGCTTCGGATCAGGAAATCAGCATTGTCCGAGGACTTGATATGGGTGCCGACGATTATATCACCAAACCGTTCAAGCTGAATGAACTTCTATCCAGAATTAAGGCAATCCTGCGCCGCTCCTTGCAATTTTCTAAAGCGGACACTATTCTGGAAGCCAATGGTATTCGTGTAGATACGGCGGAACGGCTCGTTTGGAAAAATGATGAACCGCTTGACCTCCCGCTGGTGGAATACAAATTACTATGTTTGTTCATGCAAAATCCTAATCACCTTATGCCGCGAGAAATGATCCTGGATAGGATGTGGGATGGCAACGGAAACTTTGTGGATGACAATACCTTGTCTGTGTATATCCGGCGGCTGAGAAACAAAATTGAGGACACACCCAATCAGCCTAAATACTTGCTGACGGAACGAGGTATCGGCTATAAATGGGGCGTTGAGTGAGGACAAGGTATGGGCAAATTAGGGAAAGAAACAAAGAATCTACTGTTGGCAATCACCGTCATCTGCCTTATTTCATTTCTACTTGCCGCAGGACTTTCGTTTTTACTTGCAAAGGACTTCCAACATGAGATGTTGCTCCATGACTATGGTGTTTCCGGCTACCAGCTGAACCATGAGGATAAATTGCAGATTTCAGCTTTTACTGCTCACCCCAACGAAAGCGATATAGAACGAGGCAAAGAAGCGCTAGCCTCTATTGGATACAGTGAAGCAACATCTATGCAGCTATTGCCCACTGTTCGGGAATATCGCAATCAGACGATGCTGTATCTATTCTTGCTGCTGTTGTTTCTGTTCGGTATGGTATATCTGGTTCTGCTGTTTTATCTGCGACGCCAGCATAGAGCTATTGATGATGCAGGAAGTAAGATTCGAGAATTTTTGGATGGCAATTCCATGTCCAGAATTGAATGTTCCCAAACCGGTGATTGGTATAGCCTTTTCCATGATGTCAATGAAATGGCGACTATTCTCTCCGCCCATGCAGAGAGCCAGAAGCAGACAAAGGAGTTCTTACAGGACATCATTTCGGATGTATCACATCAGATTAAAACGCCGCTATCTGCTTTGAAAATGTACCATGAAATCATAAGTAGTCATAAAGGAGAAGCCGAAACGGTGGCGAACTTTTCGGAAAAATCTCAACGAGAGATTAAGCGAATGGAGAACGTCATTTATACACTGCTCAAACTGGCGCGCCTGGATGCGGGAATTATACAGATGGAAAAAGCAGAAGAAAATGTTTCCGCTCTCATGCAAGATGTTTTGGAACGATTTGAAACATGGGCAGAACAGGATCACAAAGAGATCACCCTTTCGGGTAAGGATGATATTTCTCTTAATTGCGATGCACTATGGATGTCGGAGGCGATTGGAAATATCGTCAAAAATGCTTTGGAACACACACAACCGGGCGGTCACATTTCGGTGCAATGGACACAATCACCCCTGTTGACTCAGATCGTCATTACAGACGATGGCAAAGGTATCCACCAAGAGGACTTATACAACATTTTCAAACGCTTTTACCGCAGCCGCTTTTCGTCAGATGTGCATGGGATAGGATTGGGCTTACCGCTGGCTAAATCTATTGTGGAGGCACATGGGGGAACTATTTCTGTAACCAGCACACTCGATGTTGGAACTACCTTCACATTGAACTTTTTCAGCCTTACAAATGAGTAAGATGCAGGTCACTTGGAAGTAAGCCGAAGGGGGTATGATGTGACCATAAGGAGGTACTGCGTATGAATATTCTTGAAGTACAGGACTTGTGCAAAACCTATGGAAAAGGTGAAGCAGCGGTTCAAGCGTTGCGTCATGCAACATTTTCGGTTCGCAAAGGTGAATTTATTGCCATTATTGGTGAATCCGGCTCCGGCAAAAGTACGTTGCTGAATGTTGTGGGTGCTCTGGACAAAGCCACTTCCGGCAAGGTGTGGATCGACGGTCAGGATATTTTCTCAATGCCGGAGAAAAAACTGACCGTGTTCCGGCGGCAACACATCGGTTTTATCTTTCAGTCATTTAATCTGATCCCGGAACTGAATGTAGAACAGAACATCACTTTTCCGCTGCTGCTTGACTACAAGCGGCCAGACCAGAGGTTTGTCAACGAGCTGCTGAATGTTTTGGGACTGACCGAACGCCGTCATCATCTTCCCAGTCAGCTCTCCGGTGGCCAGCAACAGCGTGTCGCTATCGGCAGGGCTTTGGTTACACGACCTGCACTGATTTTGGCGGACGAGCCGACCGGCAATCTGGACAGTAAAAATAGTCAGGAAGTCTTGGCTCTCCTGCAAACCATGTCGGCCAAGTACCAGCAAACCATTTTGATGATTACCCACAACAAAAATCATGCAAGTGCGGCAGACCGCATTTTCAATATGTCTGATGGTGTGCTGAAGGAGTTGGGGGCGAGCCGGAAATGAAACACTACCTCGACTTGGTTTCTATCTCCAACAAGGTTCACCGCAGGCAAAGCCGCATGACACGCATTTGCATTGTGCTGGCGGTTTTCCTGGTTGCAGTCATGTTTGGACTGGCCGATATGTATTTGAAAAGCATGACGGATGAAACTCGGCATCAAACTGGAGATTGGCATTGTAAAATCACAGCTATTGACGAAAAAACATCCGAATATATTGCTGCCCGCCCTGAAATAGACTTGTCTGGCTGGCAAGGCAACATTCCCGCAGAAATCGGCTGCACAGTGGCAGATCAGTCCGTTTCTGTTGCAGGGATGGACGAGACAATATTTTCTGAAATTTATTTAGGTTCTGTCCTATCAGGTGAGTTCCCTGAGATAGCTGGACAGGTAGCTGTTTCATCTACATTAGCACAAACAGCAGGAATTTCGGTGGGAGATACTCTTACTTTGAACTCTCCTGATGGGAGTACAATGCAACTGGCGATTACGGGAATTATGGATGATGATGCCGCCAATATGATCTCGGGAAGTGCCAGTGCAATCCTTTTGACACCTGAAGGGCTGTCAAGCATTCAAACTGCGGATCTAAGCGGCAACTGGCAGTATGTCGTTCGGTTCTCGCTGCTCACTAATGTTGGTTCCAGCATTGCTGATATTCAGCAGCAAAACGGCATATCTGATGCACAAATCACCCAAAATGAAGAACTGCTCAGTATGCTCGGGCAGCTGCCGGGTTCCAATATGTCGCAGATATACACAATGGCATTTCTGCTTTCTTTGGTGGTAATGGGAACTTGTGTTATGATGATTTCCAGTAGTTTGAATAGTAATGTCGGCCAGCGCATGGAGTTTTTCGGTTTACTGCGCTGTTTGGGAGCCACTCGTCGCCAAGTATTGCGCTTTGTGCGCCGTGAGGCTTTACAGTGGTGCATTACCGCCATACCCATTGGTATCGGGTTAAGTATCGTGGTGGTTTGGGGACTGTGTGCAGTCATGCGGCAGCTCAGCACTGTATGGTTTGGTTATATGCCTATCTTTGGCATTAGCTGGCTAAGCATTGGTGTGAGCATTGTATTGGGACTTATTACCGTTCTATTGGCGGCTCGGACCCCCGCAAAAATGGCAGCAAAGGTTTCCCCATTGGAGGCTGTCACAGGCAATACACAGCAGGAATCCTCGTTCCGCCATGCGGCAAACACTCGGCGGTGGCATGTAGAGGTAGCACTTGGTATCCATCATGCCAAGGCCAAACGGCGCAGCTATATTCTGATGACAGGTGCATTTGCAATCTGCATCACCTTGTTTTTAGGGTTCTGTACGCTGGTTCCCTTTATGGAAAACGCATTTATGCCGAAAGAATGGTCGCCCGAGCTTTCCATTGTCAGTGATACAAATACTTGTTCCATTCCGGCGGATCGAAGGGACGCCGTAGTGCAAAATTCCGCTGTTAGTCGAGTGTTTGGCAGAATGTTTGCTTATGATGTTCCTGCCCAAATTAGCGGCGCAATCCATAACAGCAATCTAATCTCCTATGAAGAAAATCAGTTCCGCTGGGCGCAAGATCAACTAATTGCAGGTTCTATAGATACTGTAACGAACACGCCGGGACAGGTCTTGTTTGTGGCAAACACAGGAACAGAAGTGCAGGTGGGAGATACCATTACACTGACAATAAACGGGAAGGATCAAACAGTTACGGTAGGGGGTGTTTTGTCTGACAGCCTATTGGCTCGTGCAGAGGGAACGGAAACACTGATCTGCTCCGAGGAAACTTTTTCGCAGCTGACGGGTGAGCCTGGATATACTATCCTGGATGTCCAGTTCCGCTTTGGTTCTGATGAAGAAGATGTTGCCGAGGTTGAAGCATTGTTCGGTGAAGGAGTCACTTTCACTGATGTCTTAATCCAAGCACAGCAACAACGTGGACTTTATTATGCTTTTGCAACATTGGTATATGGTTTCCTGTCAATCATTGTAGCCATTACGATTTTCCATATTATGAATACCATCAGCATGGGAGTTTCCGCCCGAACTCGTCAATATGGAGTAATGCGTGCCATTGGCATGAGTAATCAACAGCTTACACGCATGATTTCTGCGGAAGCTGCCTCGTATGCCATAAGTGGTGTCATATTGGGATGTATTTTCGGATTGCTGTTTCATTGGTTCCTGTACTCCAGCCTTATCACTCGCACATTCGGAAATCCCTGGAGTGTTCCGTGGCTGGAATTGTGCTTGATCGTAGGCGTGATTCTCGCAACCACGGCGCTGGCTGTACGAGGCCCAGCAAGAAGATTACACGCTATGTCGATTGTGGAAAATATCAGCTCACAATAAAATTATATGGCATACGGCCAATAGGCTAAATACTTATGTGGATTTGAAAGGTTGTCCCTCCGAGAAGATCGGTGTGGGCAACCTTTTTATTTATCTTACAGATAAGTAAGATGGAAGTCATTTGGAAGTAAGATTGATTCCTTAAAATCGAAATAAATAAAGATTTCCTGCCGGGCGACGGCAAAAGAAAAAAAGCCGTCGCACAGCAGTCTTTTGATACGCCCATACAATCGGCGGCTTTGATTTTCAGAGCCGCCGTTTCTTTGCGTTTGCACAAACCTATGACGACTTGCAGGGACACGGTAGCCGATTGGAGGTTATTTTGCCGTGTCTCGTTTGCTTTTTCAAAGCTCACATGATCTACATCAGTTAAAAAAAGCTTTGCTCCTCCTCCGGGCAAGTATAACATTGCATCGGCATTATCGTTCCATGTAATTCAGTATAATAATGGCTGTTCTTGGCGCGCCAGTTTTCCCTCACGGAAATCTGGCGTTTTTTGTTGCCATTTTTTCGGAAATGACCCGGTTGTCTGCCGGTGTCGGTCTCCGCCTCCATTCGATTCACCCGTCAATCACCCGTGAATCGAAATGGAGGTACATAATGAAGAAAATTAACCTTCGGGAACTTTATCCTGATGTTTATACAACAGACTTTTTTGTAGATGTGACAGAGGAAGTAATGGAGACTATTCGAGCAGCTGAACGTGCGGAGACTGCGTATGAGCGAAAGATGTATCGTTATAAAGCACAGTATTCTCTGGATTGCGAGAATGGCATTGAAAATGCGGTGCTGTTGAAGCCGCAAACACCGGAGATGGTTCTGGAGGAAAAACAGTTTCAGGAGCAGGTCTATGCCGCTGTGATGAAACTGCCGGAGAAACAGGCAAAGCGAATTTATGCCCGATACTATCTGGGAATGACGATAAATGAAATTGCCGAAGTAGAAGGTGTAGACCCAAGCCGTGTCCGAGACAGTATCCGCCGTGGATTAAAGCAGCTTGTAAAATATTTTTGATAAAATTTCATTTGATGCGCCTGTTTTTTGCCTTTTTTGTCAGTGTTAATAAGAAGGACAAGTTTTCCTCCTTCATCAGTACATTGACAATCGAATAGACAGCACAACAGGTACATAACCCATGTACGAGCGAATATGAAACGCCGCGAAGATGGAGCAGTCAGGGAGGTGATGAAAGAACTGCTTCGGAGCGATCTACGATTTCATAAAACGGATTGTGGCAGATTCGGCGCGATGACTGCATGGGGGCTTAAAGATACTTCCTCACGGCCCGCCAAAGACTTGGAGGGAACCCTGCGGCACACGATACGAACGGTGCTGCGGAGTTATGACAGCCGCGCCAGCGGAGACCTGTTGTGTTCCCATCGTCAGGGGGTGTGGCAAATGTGATGAAAGCTGAGTTATATAAATAGGAAGCGTTTGCAGCTTCCTGTTCAAAATCAGATACCATGCGCTGGCAGTTTCGGCTGCCAGCGTATTCATGTGGCTTTGAACAAACACGATGACAAACTTGACAGATTGGAGGAAATATGCTTTATGGAAAAACTTATTACACGAAAAGAAGCAGCAGAAATTTTAGGTATCAGCATTGCAACGCTGGACGCGGCCCGTAACAATGGTCTTATTTCTTATGTGCAATATGTGCAGAATGGCTGTGTGTACTTTACTTCAGCGGGCCTTCAGGAGTATATCGCAAAATGCACCCACAGAGCAAAGCCAGCAGAAAAGAACACAACTTATCGTAAACCTCGCAGAGCTGGAGTGTGAGCCGGTCCGTATCCTTGTCGAAATCATAATGGTCTGATAAAACATAGATACAGCGCTGGAGTCTATTCTTAGGAGGTGACGGAATTGGCCAAACGGCAAACAATAATTCCTCAATATGGCACAGTTATGAAAAGAGGTGTCCTATATTATAGGACCAGAATCAAAGACGCGAATGGTAAGCTCGTAGCTATCTACGCAAAAACACCTGAAGAACTATACAACAAAGAAACGCTTGCGTTGGAACAGATTGAGAATGCCACTTTTCATCGGAAAACGCCCACAGTTGCAGAGTATTGTGAAAAGTGGCTGCTGATGCAGTCGGTTCATGTACGAGCTACTACTTTGACGGATTACACCTCAAAGGTTAGGCGGCATATTATAGCGGAATTGGGAGATAAACGGATGGGTGAGGTTAGCCTGGATGATATTCAGCTTGCCCTTGTTCCAGTTTCCAAAAAATCTGCATCGGTTTATAAATCTGTGGTAATCCTTTACAAATCTATCTTTCGCGCAGCGATGGAAAGCAGGATTATTGACCACAACCCAACGATTTATCTGACAACAAAAGGTGGCGGTGTTCCACAAGAGGATCGTCAGGCTTTGACAGATGAACAGGTGGAGCGCCTTTTGGATGCTATCCGAGATTTGCCGCCTTATGTCTTTGTCATGATTGGTTTATATGCAGGGCTACGCCGGGAAGAAATTCTTGCTCTGCAATGGGATTCAGTATATCTGGATACAGATACTCCATATCTGACGGTAAGACGGGCATGGCACACCGAACATAACAGACCGGTGATTTCGGATGAATTGAAAACCAAGGCTGCGGAGAGAAATATCCCCCTTCCTGTTTGCTTGGCTGAGTGTTTGAAAGCAGCAAAGGAAACTTCGACTTCGGAGTATGTGGTTTCAAACCGGGATGGCGAACCGCTGTCCTACACGCAGTTTAAGCGACTTTGGCAGTATATTGTTACGAGGACGGTCAAGGAGCGGAGCTATTATCGGTATGAAGATGGAAAAAGAGTAAAGCATACTGTCACACCTGCCTTGGGAGAAAAGGCTGCTCATAACGGAAAAGTGGTTTACAGTCTGGACTTTGAAGTAACACCCCATCAGCTGCGGCATACTTACATTACCAATCTCATTCATGCATCGGTAGATCCCAAAACGGTTCAATACCTGGCAGGCCATGAAAGCAGCAAGATTACCATGGACATTTATGCAAAGGTTAAGTACAACAGACCAGATGAGCTGGTCAGATCAATGAACTGTGCGTTTGCAAGCTGGGATGCAGCACAGTAATAACAAATAGGAAATGAAGCAGGAGCGAGGCAAGGATGTCTCGCTCTTTGTTTTACCTCAGCCGTATCTTTGATTAAATCGAGGCTTTCTGATAAAAAGAGAGTGTAGATACGGAGACTACACATTATCAAGAAAGGACGATCAAAGATGGCAAAAAAGAAAACACAGATCCCGAAGTACGGGACCATTACATTGAAAGGAATCCAGTATTACAGAACCAGGATTACGGATGCAGATGGCAAAGAGTTGAGTTTGTATGCCGCAACTTGTGAAGAATTGTATGAGAAGCAGTTAGAGGCCCGGAAGCAGGTGGAAGAAATTATCTTTCACCGGCAGCACCCGACAGTAGCCGAGTATGGAGAGAAGTGGCTGCTGATGCAGTCGGCAAAGGTGTCTGCGTCTACACTCAGAGGTTATACGAGGGATATGACAAACTATATCATAAAACCTCTGGGAGAGATGTATATGGAAGAAGTGACCGCTGACGATATTCGGCTGGCGCTTGTTCCATTGTCAAAGAAATCGGAAGGCTTATACAATAAGGTCAATATGCTACTCAAGTGCATTTTTTATGCGGCAGAGAGAAACCAAATTCTTGAACACAATCCCTGTGCGGGAATATCCGGTAAAGGCGGAAAACCGACAAAAAAGAAGGAGGCATTGACAGATCAGCAGGTAGCCGTGCTTCTGGATACAGTCAAGGGACTTCCTCCATATTTGTTTATTATGCTCGGTTTGTATTCCGGTCTGCGTCGGGAAGAAATTCTTGCACTGCAATGGGATTGTGTATTTCTGGACGAGGATACACCTTATCTATCGGTGAGGCGGGCATGGCGTACAGAGCATAACAGACCCGTGATTTCTACGGTGCTAAAGACTCCGGCGGCAAAAAGGGATATTCCGATACCGAAGTGTTTGGTGGATTGTCTGAGAGAAACGAAAGAAAATTCCATATCAGATTATGTGATCGCTGACAGCAAAGGAGAGCCACTGGCTGCTTCGCAGTTTCAAAGAGTGTGGCAGTATGTCGTTGTCCGCTCCACTAAGCCCCGGAACTATTATAAGTATGTGAATGGGCAGAGCATCAAATACACGGTTACCCCAACGCTGGGCATGACCCAGAAAAATCAACCCAAAATCAGATATACGCTGGACTTTGATGTAACCCCGCATCAGCTGCGGCACACTTACATTACCAATCTTCTCTATGCTGGTGTTGATCCAAAGACCGTCCAATACCTTGCCGGACACGAAAACAGCAAAACAACTATGGACATCTATGCAAAAGTGAAGTACAATAAACCAGAGGAGCTGTTTGGGGTAGTAAATGGTGCGTTTCATCAGGCTATTGCTGAATGAAAAAAGGCCGTTTTTTATGGTCCGCACACCGGATAACTGAGAGGCAGAAAGCCGGAAAAGCCCGGAGTATCAAGGGAAAACAGCTCAAAAACTCGCGCAGTACGGCCTCAAAGCCGCCCGCCGCGCGCCTCAGTTCTCCAAGCGCTGATTTTATATCCGAAAACGCTCAAAAACCCCGGAAAGTTCGATTTTCCGGGGTTTTTTCTTTTGAAAACCTTTGATAGCCTTTGCCCAAATTTGGCCTGATTTGACCCGATTTGACCCTGTTTTTTTGGGTTAAATATGGGCTAACCGGCCCTTTTGGGTTAAAAAATGGGCTAACTGACAGAGCGAAAGAAGTCGATTTGGGCCTGGTCTTAGGGCAGGCCGTCGTGGGCGGCTATCACCCTCTCTAAAGGCCCCCAATGCCAAAAGATCAATCTGTATTTTTCTCCTGATTTGACTTGATTTGTCATAACTGAATACTGTTTATATTTCAGCCATACATAGAGCGCCGAATCATTCCCTGAATGAAACGGCGCTCTTTTTTTGTCCCGGTTGGCAGACGTAATTACCCCCCCTGCCCCGACTCTACATAGCCGTCTAAATCCCGCAGACGGCTGTGAATTTTACAGTAGGAGGACAAGTCATGAAGTGGAAGAAGAATGAGGCGCAGAACAGCGAGGCCCGCGTTGAGAAGCTGGCCGACGAGGTTCGCAGCACCGCCCAGCAGAGTATGGAGGCCCTGTGGAGCGCCTTCCTGGAGGTGGGCGAGCTGGACATGGTGCGGGCTACGGAGAAGGCCCTGCGGCTCATGGTGAGCCACGGCGACTGCACCGGGGCCATGAAGGTGCTGGAGGGCGTCTATGCCCTGTTGGAGATTGCGCCGTCGGAGGACTTCACCGACTGCCAGCAGTACCCCGCCCTGGCGCAGATGTTCATGGAGGAGTTTCTGGCGGAGAGCGAGGACTTCATCTTTGACGCTGGCATGGAGGACGTTCTGGCACTTCTCATGGACGAGGGGCAGTAGGCCCCAGGTGGGCCTCTGGCCCACTTTACATAGCCGCCTGTTTCGCCGCAGGCGGCTAAATCCATGAAAGGAGGAATCCCCATAATGGCGAAACCGAAAGTGATAAGCGTAGCAAATCAAAAGGGCGGAGTTGGCAAAAGCACGACTGTCTACAACCTGGGGGCCGGTCTTGCGCTGGAAGGAAAGAAAGTTCTCCTGCTGGACGTAGACCCCCAGGGTGATCTGACCAAGATGCTGGGCCAGCGCAAGCCCCACGACCTGCCCCTGACCCTTGCCAATGCCATGAACGACGTTGTGGCCGGGACAATGCCCCGCGACCACCCGGAGATCATGCACCACCATGAGGGCTTTGACTTCGTGCCAGGAAACCGCAGCCTGTCCGCCGTGGAGGTGGGGCTGGTGAACGTAATGAGCCGGGAAACGGTGCTGCGTCAGTATGTGGACAGCGTAAAGCGGGACTATGACTATGTTCTGCTGGATTGCCGCCCTTCGCTGGGGATGCTGGTCATCAACGCCCTGTCCGCATCGGACTATGTGCTTGTCCCTGTCCAGGCGGACTATCTGGCAGCGGAGGACATGACGGAGCTGGTGGGGACGGTGCGGAGCATCCAGCGTCAGATCAATCCCCGGCTGAAGATCGGCGGCGTGTTCCTGACGATGGCGAATGAAACCACGTTCCGCAAGGACATCGTGAACAGCGTCAAGGCCAATTTCGGGCGTCACCTGCCCGTTATGGACACGGTGATCCCGGCCACGGTGCGGCTGGCGGAGGTCAGCACAGCGGACAAGAGCATCTTCCAGCACGAACCCAGGGGACGGGCGGCAGACGCCTACCGCAGACTGACAAAGGAGGTGCTGGACATTGGCAGCAAAGAGCGCAGCCGGACTGCTGACCTCAGTCGATAGTATGTTCACCACCCAGGAGGAACGGGACAACGCCCAGCGCAGCTATGTGACCGACTTGCCCATCGCTGAAATCAGCGACTTTCCAGACCACCCGTTCAAGGTGCGGGTGGACGAGAGTATGACGGAAATGGTGGAAAGCGTGAAGGAGCGCGGTGTTCTCTCTCCCGTGCTGGTGCGGCCCATGCCGGAGGGCGGTTATCAAATGGTGTCCGGCCACCGGCGTAAAATGGCGGCGGAACTGGCGGAACTGCCCACGGTGCCCTGTATCGTCCGGGAACTGACAGACGATGAAGCCATCATTATCATGGTGGACAGCAACCTCCAGCGTGAGCGTGTCCTGCCCTCGGAAAAGGCGTTTGCCTATAAAATGAAGCTGGACGCCATGCGGCGGCAACAAGGTGAGCGCACAGATTTAACTTCTGTCCCACTGGGACAGAAGTTAGGAAAGACATCAAGGGAGCAGTTGGCAGACAAATCTCCTGATAGCAATACCCAAATTCAACGCTATATCCGCCTGACGAACCTTATCCCGGAAATTCTCGAAATGGTGGACAATTCTGTGCTGAAAGATAATGACAAGCTGCAAATAGCCCTGCGCCCCGCCGTGGAGCTGTCCTACCTGCCGGAGAACGAGCAGAACGCCTTGCTGGAGGCTATGGAGAGCGAGGACTGTACCCCCTCCCACGCCCAAGCCATCAAGATCAGGGACTTTTCCGAAAAGGGCAAGCTGAACTCCGGCGTGATCCAGTCCATTTTGCAGGAGGAAAAGCCCAATCAGGTGGAACAATTCAAGATACCCCGGAACCGTATCGACAAGTTTTTCCCTGCGGGGACGCCCGCACAGAAGATCGAGGACACCATCGTGAAGGCGTTGGAGATGTACCGCAAGCGGGAAAGGGCGAGGGAGCGATGAATGTTACACCTGGGGGGCAGTATGCCCTTTTGCGGCCCTGGCACTTTCCACGCCCTCCCCCTCTCACACTCTCCCCCTCCGAACCTGCTGTACCTGCTGAAAAGAAAGGCCCTGCCCATTCTTTTTCAGCCGGTAAAAACCTTTGGAGAGAAGCGCGCCAGCGCACGAACCATCAAACACCGGGCACCGTTTGACCCCGTGGACGCCACGGGCTTTTTTGCGCCCAAAATCAACAACATGGAGGTAATTTTTCTATGAAGCGGAAAACCATCACCCACGCGGCTCGGCTGTTGTGCGTCCTGGCCCTTGCCATGACCACCGCCGCCTTTGCCGCCGACCCGCCCGAACCCGCCCAGCCGTCCCCCTGCTACCCCACCGCCGTCACCCGGAGCGAGGACGGCGGCGAGATCAGGAAGATGTACGACCTGGGGCCGGAGGACGACCCCGCTGGCATCCCCCGTTCCGACTTTGAGCAGGAGGGCTACCACTACACCCTCACCGATCTGCTGAAACAGGAACTTCCCGCCAACGAGAGCCGCCAGCACACGGAAACCGTGTCCGTGCCCAGCCAGAGCAAGGACATGGGCGCGGTGCTGGCCCTTTTGCCGCAGACAAAGGAGTTCATCACCGAGGATGGCCTGTCCGGGGTGCTGACCCTGAAGCTGGACACAGTGAACGTGGAGGTGGCCGGGTATGGCAGCTCCACCAAGAGCGTCACCGCCACCCGCACCTATCCCGGCCTTGCCGACCAGGACACGCAGTATATCCCCAAGTCCATCACCGACAACGGCCACTCCCTGACCCTCCAGACCGTCAACTGGCAGACGGAGGGCGACGGCCATTTTACCGCCGTGGCATCCTACTCCGGCTCCGCCACCAGCTCCTATGTGAAGGGCTACACCGTCACCGCCGACTACGCTGGCACCGTCAGCCGTATCAACCTGAATAAAATCCGCTATGTGGCGATCTTCGAGGGCACGGCCCTGGAACCCGCCCCCACCGAGGAACCCGGCGACACCCCCGACCCCGGCCTGACCGATCCCGCCGACCCCACCGCTCCCGTTGACCCCGCCGACCCCACCGGCCAGGACACCCCCACCGGCGAGAAGAACGGCGTCCTGCCCGTGGTGGCCGTTGTCGTGGTGGTGCTGCTGGGCGGCGGCGTGTTCTACTTCATCAAACGCAGGAGGTAAACTACCATGAAGAAACTGACCATGCTTTTTTCCGTTCTATGCCTGATGCTGGCCCTGACTGTCCCCGCCAGCGCCCTTGAGTACAACATCGACGGCCCCGGCGACCCGGAGTACGGCAAGTCCACTTCCATCGAGCCGGTGGTCACGGCTGACCGGGGCGAGCTGCCCAACGTGGATGTGAGCAAGAACGCGGCCCTGATCCCGCCCACGTTCGGAAGCCCCACCGCCTACACCCTGAACACGGGCAACCCCCTGACCCCCAATCTGGCCCCCGGCTATATGCTGGGCGAGGGGGCCGTTATCAACGGCAATTCCGGCGTCACCGTGGCCCCGCCCGACTTCAACACCATCCCCAGCGGCATCGTGTCCGGCGGCGGCACCAACACCGGGGGCACGGCTACCCCCACCCCCTCCACCAGCTTCACGGAGGTCACGTCCGACCTCTACTACAAGGGCGGCTATCTGGCGACCCTGAAAATCCCCAGCCTGAACGTGAACGTCAAGGTCTACGAGGGCACGGGCAGCTCCGTCCTGGCGAAAGGGGCGGGCCACTTTGAGGACACCAGCATTTGGGACGGCAACTGCGCCATCGCCGGTCACAACCGTGGGGCCAACTGCTATTTTGGCGACATCCACAACCTGAACGTGGGCGACACCATCACCCTGACCACCCGGCTGGGCACCCGCACCTACTCCGTCGCCAGCGTGAACAAGATCAGCGAAACGGACAACTCCCTGCTGGCCCCCACCGCTGAAAACTGCGTGACCCTGTTTACCTGCGTCCGCAATCAGAGCGCCTACCGCTGGGCTGTCCGGGCCGTGGAGGTCTGATACCCGCTGAAAAGAAATTCGCACCTTAGACTGTTTCCCTCCTTTGTGGTACTGTTGGGACAAGCAAAGACCCCAACATATCACACAGGAGGTCATTCATAATGAAAAACAGTCTGAACCGTTTGATTGCCGGAATCGCTTGCACCGTCCTTATCGCCGGTCTGAGTGTCCCGGCCCACGCCGCAGAAGTCCAGCCGGAAGCCTACACCATCCAGACCGCCCAATGGAGCCGGGAGGACTTCTCCCAGGACGCCAACCCGGACGTGTTCACCGCCACCTATGACCGGGCGCTCTACAACGCCATTCGCCAGACGTTGGTGGACGGCACCAGCGACACCGCCCCCGCCTACACGATGGTGGGCGACAGCGAGTACAGCGCCGTCAAGAACCTGCTGGCCCGGATGGAGGGCGTTACGCGGTACGAGCATCACGTCCCGGAGAATTTCACCAACTACTGGCAGCACCTGGACTACTTCGCCGTGTCCGCCGCCATGCCGGAGAACTACCAAGCGCCCTTTGACTTCATCCAGCCCATCATTGAGGAAGCGGCGGAGCTGGACACGGACAGCGAAAAGGTGGAGTACCTGAACGATTACCTGTGTACCCTGCTGGCCTACAAAAAGGGCAAGACGGCGGGCGTGACCCGCACCTTTGCCCAGCACAGCGGGGAACTGCAAGCGGCCTGCGGCTCCTACGCCAGAGCGTTCAAGTTCCTGTGCGGGGCGGCTGGCATCCCCTGCTTTACCATCAGCACCAGCAACCACACATGGAATATGGTCTACGCGGACGGCCAGTGGCTCCATGTGGACGTGTCCCTGAACGACCTGACAAGCAGCCATTCCATGCTGCTTCGGGAAACCTACCCCAACCATCCAGACCGAGCGCCGGAGCAGACAGCTTTCCTGAAAGAGCTGTTCGTCCCCGGCTCCACCAAGTAAGACAACTGAACAACCGCATCGGATAGGCAGACTGTGAAAACAGCCTGCCTTTTCTTATGCCCGGAATGAAAGGAGAACCCATGAAACACAAGCATTTCAACCGCCTGCTGTCCATGCTGCTGGTGGTGGCTACGCTGTTCGGCCTGATGGCCGTTCCCGCCAGCGCCGCCTCGCTGGGCGACAGCGGCACCGTTACCATCCAACAGGCCGGGTACGGCAACTATCTGTCCAAGAAGAACGGCGGCACCATCGGCGGCGGCTACTGGAAGTACACCAGCAACAACGGCGTGACCGGCACCGCCTACTGCGTCAACCACGGGCTGAAAGGGGTATCCCCCTCCAAGGCCCTGACGGTGCAGGAGTACAACCGGGAACCTAAGACGATGGGAGCCTTTGCGAATGGCTATCCGAACCGCACCTTGGAGCAGTTCAAGGAGCTTCACGCCAATGATGTGCGGGGCATCGCCAGTCTGACGGAGGACGAGTACAAATACGCCACCCAGATGGCGGTTTGGGCCACCTGCGGCCAGCTCTCCGTCCCCGGCACCTCCTTTACCGCTGGCCGGGATGTTCTGACGGAACCCACCTCGGACGCTCAGAAAATCCGCGTTTTTGACAGCATCAAGGCCATCCTGCGCCTTGCCAACGGCTGGACGCAGCACCTCCACACCGGCCTGTCCCTCCGGGCCGAGGAAAACCGGGACGTGCGCGGCGTGGAAGTGGTGAACGAGTTCGGCCTGGAAGGGGCCGCAGAGGACGGCACCGACGGCATCAAGCTGGAGCGCATCAACGGCAGGGAGTATTACACCCGCGTGGTGTATGTGTCCTCCGCCACCTCCACCTGGATCGACGATTACAAGACCAAGGTGTACTCCACCGACGCCCCCCAGGGCACCATCTTTGTGGCGGAGAACAATTCGCCCCTGGAAACGGTGCAGGAAAACGGGGCCACCTGCTACAAGGTGGACACCAGCAAGAACCGCACCACCACCCTCAACTCCAACGGCGGCGAGTATTACGGCGCGTTCAAGGTCTGCATCCCCGTGGACACCGCTGCCGCCGAGGGCAGCTTCACCATCAAGGCGGCGGGCGGCGTGGCGCAGTTCAACTTGTATCTGGCCTACAACCCCTCCGCGTCGGAGCAGTCCTATATCATTTCCGACCCCGGCTACACCAACCTGGACGCCCAAATCCCCTTTAATTGGAGCGGCACGGAGGAACCCGACACCGCCAGCTTGCAGGTAATCAAGGCCGGGGCGGGCGGCGCTCCCCTGGAGGGGGCCGAGTTTACCCTGACCGGCGATAATGGCACCAGCGTCAGCGGCACCACCGACCGCAACGGCCAGATCGTGTGGCGTGACCTGCCCGCCGACGAAAAGTTTACCCTGACGGAAACCGCAGCCCCGGAGGGCTATCAGATCGTGGCCCCCATGAACGTCACCCTGACCGCTGGCCGCACCGAGTATGTGACCATCACGGACGACGTGGAACGGGGCTTTACGATCAAAAAGGTGGACGCTCAGAATAAGGGCAGCTTGCAGGGGGCCGTGTTCCGCTTTGAGCAGATCGACGGCTCCTATATGACCACCGGCATCACCGGCTTTGACGGCACCATTTCCTTTGAGGGCGACGAGCTGCC
>CAJTGJ010000056.1 GCA_910575695.1 Oscillospiraceae bacterium
CCGGGCGGGGAGACGGCATTCACGCTGCGCGCGCATACCGTCTCTCCGCTCGGAACACAGGTGGATAAGCCGAGTTTAGCCGGGTTGTGTCCAGCCTGGGAAATCCTCTGATTTGCTCCTGTTTCCTTGACTACAGCTTGTCTCCTTTTACACAAAATTTTCTGCCGGGCCAATCGAAGTCGTCCAGGGTCTTCCTGATGGGGAAGCCGGACATCTGGATCTGCTTCTCATAGGCCCGTTTCCGCTTGGATTTTGCCTCTTCTGAGAAGATGTGATCCAAAACGTCCACAATGTTGAGATTCTCCGCCACCGCCCGTTCCAGGTAATTGTCCAGGATTTCCAGGGTGTTCTTCATCTTAAGGCTTTCCAGGTTTTCCCGCAGCCTGTCCATAGTAAATTCACTCATACAGCACCTCGTCATATCTGGACAAATCGGATGGCTTTAGAGGAGAATCAATCACCTTGTCCTGTTCCAGCAGAACATTTTCCGCGTCCATCGTCTGTTTCAGCGTAAGCCTTCGGTAATGCTGAGGGTTGACGACCATGTCTTTTCTCTGATACGATATCCGGTGCAGAGCGATCTGCTTCCCCTCATAATACGCTGCCAGCATGTTATCGAGGGCCACGACTGCCACATCTTTGCCGATGTACTCCGCCGGTACGGAGTACTGATTTCCGGCGTAGGAGATGAGGCAGTCTTTTTGTACCCGCCTGAGGTTGATTTTGTCGATGATGTACTCACGGGTGAGAGGGCTCAGGCCCTCCTTTTTCAACCGCTCAAAGGGAATCTCATTGGTGGTGGCGTGGACCTTACCATTGACCTTGTTGCACCAGGCCAGGGCCTGTCCATTGAGATCCGCCAGGCTGTTGTACTTGATCCCGACCATGAAGTTGTCCCGCACAAACTGCACCGTCCGCTCCACTTTTCCTTTCGTCTGGCCCCGGTATGGACGGCACAGGATGGGCTTGAAACCGTAGAATCCAGCAAAGTCCTCAAACTGCCGGTTCAGCGTAGAGTCCTCCTGCTTCAAAAGCCGCTTGATGACTACCTGCTTCATGTTGTCATACAGAATTTCTTCCGGGTAGCCGCCAAAGTACCGAAACGCGTTCTGATGGCACCGGATCAGCGTGTTTGTGCTCATATCTGTGACAAATTCGATGTACCGCATCCGCGAGTACCCCAGTATCATGAGAAAACAGTACAGCTTTTTCCACTTCCCATCCTCGTACACCAGGTGATCCTCGAAGAATCCCCAGTCCATCTGCCCCTGTTTCCCGGGCATCGTCTCAAACCGTACCGTCGCTTTCTCATTCAAATCCATCTTCCGGCTGCTCACGTACGCCTTGACGATACTGTAGCCCCCGTCAAACCCCATCTCCCGCAGCTTCTCCAGTATCCGCAGCGCCGAATACGGCGCCTCCTCCAGCCACTCGTCCACGATCTGCTTGTACGGGCCCATCTTCGTGGGCTTCGGTTCGCTCAATGTGTACTCCGGCTTCTGCGGCGATTCCGCGTACCGCTTTGCTGTTCGCGGATCCATGTGGTATTTCCGTCCCAACTCCACATAGCTCAGCCCTTTTTGTCTGTCGCTTCGGATGTCCATCCACTGTGCTCCTTTCATTTCCTGACTCCCTTTCCGGGCTCTTTTGCGCCCTGTTGGGAGTCTATCTTTTTTTCGCCTCCTCCGCCACTAATCTACATTTTTTCCTCGGCGTTTTCTTACATTTTATCACTGGCGCTGACATACGAAAAAGGAATTGAAAGATCAGGATCCTCTGCTCGGCAATGAGACTGTGGATCAGACCGCTGGCGCCGACGGTACCGGCCTGACACCGGGCGGTGAGCCTGGCGCTCCGACCCCGTCCGACCTGGAGCTGGCGGAGGGCGCGCCGCTGGACCCCAACGCTCCCCAGACTGAGATGAATCAGGAGCCGGGAGGCGGACAGCCGCCCCAGACTGACCTGGAACCCGGCGCAGAACCGCCTGGCCTGGGCGAGCCGCCCGCTGTTCCCCATACTGGCTTGGAACCTGCCGGAGATGGGACGTTGGAGCCCGGCGGAGCCCCGGAATTTCCCCAGACTGACTCCGGGCAGCCCAAAAGCCGGCTCAGAATGCCTGGCCGGCGTGGCCAGCGTGTGGTCTCCATTGACGCTGAGCGCACGGTTGAGACAGATACGGACAAGCTGCGCAGCGATCTGCTGGACCTGGTGGAGTCCCTGAAGGGCAAGAAGATCCTGACCGGCACCATCCAGGGCGTGGAGCGGCTGGCGGACAACCCGGAGATGTCCTACGCCGTCACCTATCATGGCGACTACAGGGTCATCATCCCGGTGCTGGAGGCGGTGGAGGAGCCGGAGGACTACCGTGGGCAGCCCAAGGGCGATGTCCTGCACTACCTGCTCAACAAGCGGCTGGGCGCCGAGGTGGACTACATCATCAAGGGCATCGACCAAGAGAGCGGGGTTGTGGCGGCCAGCCGCCTGGAGGCCATGGCCATGAAGCGGAAGGAGTATTATTTCCGCACGGACCGGGATGGAAACTATCAGATCTACGCAGGCATCTGCGCCGAGGCCCGGGTGGTCTCCGTGATCCGGGCGGGCATCTTCGTGGACCTGTTCGGCGCGGAATGCTATATCCCCCTACGGGAACTGTCCTACCAGCGGTGGGTGGACGCCACCGCCCACTACCAGTCTGGACAGCGCGTGCTGGTAAGGGTGCTGGAGGTAGACCGGTCCGACCGCAGCAGACTCCGGGTGTCTGCATCTGTCAAGCAGGCAGGTGAGAACCCCTATGAGAAAGCGCTGAAGAAGTATGCGGTGGGCAGCCTGTATGTGGGTACAGTCAGTATGGTGGATACTACCGGAGTGTTTGTCTCCCTGGACGGCGGCATCGACTGCCTGTGTACCTATCCCAAGCGGGGCCGGCCGCCCCGCGGCTGCCGTGTCTCAGTGCGCATCCTGGGCATCAATTACGAGAGCAACCGTATCTGGGGCGTCATCACCCATATGTCCACCGTGCGCTGAAGTCCTGATTTCAATCTTTCAGCTTGGACTCATGTACGGTGCGGCAGCATGGAAAGTCAACCCAGACCACATGCTTCTGAAAATGTATTGCTATTGTGCGGACATAGTGGTATAATATGAGGGAAACAGTTTGCCATCTACAGGAAGGAGTGTCTCACATGGCAAAGACAGCAAACCTCTACGCCCGCATTGAGCCGGAAGTAAAGGAACAGGCGGAAAGCATTTTAGCTGCGCTGGGTATCCCGGTCTCTAACGCGATCAATATGTTCTATAAGCAAATCATTTTGCAGCGTGGCATCCCCTTTGAAATGAAGCTGCCGCAGGCAAGGGTAGTGGATATGGGCAAGCTGACCGCACAGGAACTTGACCAGGAATTGGAAAAGGGATACCAAGATGTTCTGGCGGGCAGGACAAGACCGGCAAACAGGGTTTTTGACGAAATCCGAAAGGACCACAGTATATGACATATTCAGTCGAGATCGCAGCTCAAGCAGAACAGGACCTGCGCGGCATCTTTGCGTATATCGCATACGAGCTTCAATCGGTCCATAACGCTGCGGCGCAGCTTGCCAGACTGGAGGAAAATATTTGCGCCCTTGAACGGATGCCGGAGCGGTATCGCCGGTATGAAAAAGAGCCATGGTATAGCCGGGGCTGGCGGGTTATGCCGGTAGACCATTACTGTGTGTTCTATACGCCGGATCACGACCGCAAAATCGTGAACATCACCCGCGTACTTTACGGGGGGAGGGACATAGGAACCGTCCTCGCCGATAGTGAAACAGTATAAATTCGAGCAAATTGATATGATCCATGTTATCTTTGAACGGGCGGAGCCGGTAAAACGGCTCTGCCCTTCTGCTATCCATTGCAAAGGAGCAATAAACCGATGAATAGATCCAAAAAGCGAAAAAACCGGCTGTTTCCCATGCTCATAACCGTCATGGCGCTGATCGCCGTTTTAACCCCTGCCGCCTATGCGGATACCGACGGCACTGAGCCGAAAATTGTGCAGCAGCCCGACCAACTGGTCCTGCAGTTAGGAACGCGCTGGGCCGGGGTGGAGTTTGAGCTGCGCACCGACGCCGGTATCTTTCCTGTTCCGGTTGTGGTAGACGAGTACGGCATTCTGACCATGGACCTGGGCGGCAGCACGACCTATACCTTGAGCTGCATCAACTCCACCACCCCGATCCCTGACGCAGAACCCGCGCCAACCGATCCGCCTCCATCCACTTCGCCCGACCCTGTGCCGGAGGCTCCGGACAGTCCGCAGAAAGCGGAACAGCAGGACGGCCTGCCGCTTCCGGCAGTCATCTTTCTGATCGGCCTGGCCGTCGTGGCCGGCGTATTTGCCACGCTCCACATCATAAAGAAGCGCCAGGAATACGCCTATGACGAGTGGGAGGACGAAGAAGACGAGCCGTGATACTGACTTCGCGCTCCCATACTGACTTTGGCACAAAAGATGTGAACAAACCGTGTATTTTCTGCATTTTAGTTGACCTTTCAAAAGATTTGTGGTAATATTTATCCATAGCAAGACACTGCGTTCAGGCTCTCGATACGCCGGGATAACCTGGCGTCAGACCTGCCGGAACCTGGCGGGAAATCGTTACGGATCCGCTGCATAGCCGGATCCACACGACGCAGGTCTTGTCTCATAAAATTGTAGCCGGAAGGCTGCTGAAATACAGTGCAGAGTCAATGGCTGGGTGCGACCCCACTATCCCAGCGCTTGGCTTTGCATTGTCTTTTTTCGGCAGCCTTCCGGCTCTTTCTGTTTTATTTGGAGGTTTTGAGCATGAAACGAAAATCAAATCGGGGAAAGGTATGGAACCCGCGAGGTACATCTGGGCAGGTTCGGTGTCATTGCGGCCGCCCGGCAGTTCTGCGCAGCGCGGAAGGGATCTGTAAGACCCACCGGCCGGATGCCAAGGTGTATGTCTGCTCCGGCTATCCCGCGTGCGACTCTTTCGTTATGGCCCACCCGGGTACTCTGGAGCCGATGGGCACGCTGGCCCCTCCAGAGCTGAGACGGCTGCGGTATGAGGCCCATCAGCAGTTCGACCAGCTCCATAAGTCTGGCCTGATGACCAGGCGGGAGGCGTACCAGTGGCTGGCCTACATCACCCAGGCGCCCATGTCCCACGCCCACATTGGGCATCTGGGCGAGTATTACTGCCAGGTCGTGATCCGGGAGAGCAGGAAATTGCTGGTCCAGCGCACTGGGGCGGCGTGAACTTAAAATATCGGGAGGTGAATGGTATGCTGCCGCTTACAAAAGAACAGCGAGTAAAAGTAGAAGAAAATATGGGGCTTGTGGGCAAGGTAATAGGGGACTGCGTTCACACATTGGACAAGGGCTGCATCTATACCTATGATGATCTCTTCCAGATCGGGTGCATTGGCCTGTGCAAGGCGGCCCAGACCGACCAGCCCGGACACAAGGGCGCATTCTCCACCTATGCCTACTGCCTGATCCGCAATGAGATCTACACACAGATGGAATACGCCACACGCCGCGGCCGGGAACAGGCCACAGACCCGGCGGAATTGCCCTGCGGCGTAGTGGACGACAGTCTGGAGGAGCGGGATGCCTGTCGGGAACTGATGGGGCTACTGGACCGGGCTGAAGCTACAGCCACCGGCACCACGGCGAAAGGCATCTGGGCCATCCGGATGCGCATTGACGGATACTCCAGTAAGGAGATTGGCGAACTGCTTGGCGCCCCGGCTAACCATGTGACCGCATGGGTCTCCAAGGCCAGAAACCACATCCGTATGATGGGCCAGCCCAGTGTGTAGTTTCCGGATAGCAAAAAAAGTCGAGTAGGCCGGTACTGGGCGTGGTAAGATGGGAAACACAGATGGAGGTGATGGACTTTGGATCAGCAGACTGAGGCGGTTCAGCGGATGCAGGATTACATTGAGTCCCATTTGGACCAGGAGATCACGCTGATGACCCTCTCCAAGGTGTCGCTCTTTTCCCCTTGGCACTCCCACCGGCTGTTTAAGGAACGGCTGGGCCTCACGCCAGCGGAGTATATCCGCCGGATGCGGCTTTCCCACTCCGCCATGCGTCTGAAGCAGGAACAGTGCTTTGTCACCGATGCGGCCTATGACTGCGGCTTTCAAAGTATAGACGGCTTCACCCGCGCCTTTTGCCGGGAATTTGGCTGTAACCCTGGGGACTACGTGAAAGCCCCCGTCCCAATCCGGCTGTTTATCCCCTATGGCGTGAAATTCAAGGAGCTGAGAAAGGATACCGTTGATATGGAAAACCTGCAAAGCGTATTCGTCCAGGTGGTCCGCAAGCCGGAGCGCAAGGTCATCCTCAAGCGCGGCGTCCGGGCCGAGGACTACTTCACCTACTGTGCGGAGGTCAGCTGCGAGGTCTGGGGCATCCTGGCCAGCATGGACTCCCTGTGCGGCGAGCCGGTCTGCCTCTGGCTGCCGGATGGGTACAGGAAGCCGGACACCTCCACCTATGTGCAGGGCGTAGAGGTGGCTCCGGACTACGCCGGTGACATCCCGGAGGGGTTTGATGTCATCACCCTGCCAGCCGCGGAGTACCTGGCCTTCCAGGGCGAACCCTTCAAGGAGGAGGACTACTCCCAGGCTATCCTGTCCGTGCAGTACGCCATGGACCACTACGACCCGGCTGTCATCGGCTATGAGTGGGATGACAGCAATCCCCGTATCCAACTGGAGCCCCGGGGCGAGCGGGGCTATATCGAGCTGCGGGCCATCAAAAGGAGGAAATCCGTATGAGAGATGAAAAGCTGGCTATTCAAGTAACCGGCCTCACCAAGAGCTACCAGGGTAAAACTGTGCTGAGCGGGCTGGACCTTTCCGTTAAGCGTGGTACGGTGTTTGGCCTGCTGGGCGCCAACGGGGCGGGCAAAAGCACCACCATTGAGTGCATCCTGGGTACCCGGCGGGCGGATTCCGGCACGGTCTCGGTGCTGGGCCACGACCCCAGGAAGGAACGCGGCGCTCTATTCCAGCGGGTGGGCGTGCAGTTCCAGGAGGGCGACTACCAGCCGGAGATCAAGGTGTTCGAGCTGTGTGAGGAGATCGCCTGCCTGTATAACCGCCCGGCGGACTGGCGGGAGCTGTGCCGGCGGTTCGGGATTGGCGACAAGCTGAAAAATGCGGTTAAGTGCCTGTCAGGCGGTGAACGCCAGAGGTTGTTTATCGTCCTGGCTCTCATTCCAAACCCGGAGCTGGTATTTCTGGACGAGCTGACCACCGGCCTGGATGCCAAAGCCCGTCGGGATGTGTGGAGGATTTTATCTGAGCTGAAAGGGGAGGGCCTGACCATCTTCCTGACCTCCCACTTCATGGACGAAGTAGAGGCTCTCTGCGATGAAATCTGTATCTTACGCCAGGGTAAAGCGGTGTTTTACGGTACAGTGGAGCAGGCCATGGCGCAGAGCGGCTGTGAGAAGTTCGAGGACGCTTATCTTCAGCTGTCCGGAGAGGAGGACGCGGCGTGAGATCCTTTCGTACATTACTGAAAAACGAGTTGAAGCTGAATATCCGCAATATGAACATGGTAATCTTCGCGGTGATCCTGCCGCTGGTGGTACTGGTGATCCTCGGCTTTATCTACGGCACAAAGCCGGCCGCGGAGGGCGTCTCCTACACCTTCCTGGAGCAGTCCGTCGGCGCGTTGTGCACCATCTCCATCTGTGCCAGCGGGCTGATGGGCCTTCCGCTGGTGGTATCGGAGTACCGGGAGCGGAAAATCCTCAAGCGGTTTCAGGTGACGCCGGTCAGCCCGGCCAAGCTCCTGGCGGTGGAATTTACCATTTATGTGCTCTACTGTGCGGTATCTCTGGTGACGCTGCTGCTGGCCTCCATGCTGTTCTGGCGGGTGACCATCCCCGGCTCCCTGCCAGCGTTTCTGGGAAGCTGGCTGCTGACGATGGTGTCCACCCTGAGTATCGGACTGATGGTGGGCGGGATTGCCAGGAATGCGAAGTCCGCCAGTGTGATTGCCTGCCTGCTCTACTTTCCTATGTTGATCTTCTCCGGCGCGACGCTGCCCCTGGAGGTCATGCCGGGCGCCATGCAGAAAATCGTGTCCATTTTCCCACTGACCCAGGGCATCCGGCTGATGAAAGCGACCTCCCTGGGCCTGCCCACTGGCGGCCTTTGGGTTCCTGTAGCTGTGATGGGGGCGGTGACTGTGATCTGTATGGGAGTTGCGGTAAAATGCTTCAAGTGGGAGTAAAACGAACCACGAGAAAAAAGGAGTGGCACGGCTCATTGCGGGCTGTGCCACTCTGTTTTGCCTGGGGGATAAATCACTCTATTTTCATACTGTGTGTCCCAAAGATCCAATCACGATGGAGTGATTATCGAGTCCGGATTTTTTTCAACAAAATGCAGCATAGTACAACTGCTGCAAGGAAGATAACAATCAGCGGCCAGAGGGTATGTCCGGTAAACGTACTTTCAAGCATCAACCGGTATCCCCATGCTGCAGGAAACAGTTTCCCGGCAATCTCAAATGGTTTGGGCAGCAGGTCAACTGGAAACATAATCCCAGACAGCATAGTGGATGGAAGGAAAAGCAGGATAGAAAACATGGATGTATTCGCTGTATCTTTTACCGCTAAGCCAATTAAGCTGGCAATACCGAGGGATGCGGCGATCAGGATAACCAACCCGCCCCAATATATTTCCGGATGCTCTGGAATCTTTACATCAAAAGCAATCGGTGCAATCACATAAAGAATGAAACTCATTACGAGCAGATGAAAAAACGCCGAAAGATTTGTTAAAATCAGCCCCAATGACAGCGGCACGCCGTTTGCCTGATAGGCGTTTTTTACATCGCTCCTGTATATTTCCGCAAGAGAGGGGGGCAATCCAATCAGCGCACCCATGGTAACTGCGAATACCGTCATGGACTGGATCAGGGTTTCTTTGCTCTCCGGCATGACAGATGTAAAAATCCCTCCCATGACCGCGAAGAACAGGAGCGGAACGGCATAGCAGGTAATCAGCATGGTTCGGCTGCGCAAGTCCAGCTTCCACTGTAAGACAACCCCATATAAGAATCCGTTCATCGCCTATTCTCCTTTCGCAATTTTCAGGAAATGCTGCTCCAGTGAGCCGCGATTCACCTGAATGTCTTGAATCATCGTATTCTTTTCCTGATAATGTTTGAGGATTGCCAGCAGGCTGTTTCCAATGTCGTCGGATTCATAATGCTCTGTGCCTTTGTCTGTTTGGATATGGATGTTATAATGTTTTCCAATTTTCTCGGTCAGTTCCATGACGGTTCCTTGAAAAGCAATCTCTCCGTCCTTCAGGATTGCGATGCTGTCGCATAGACTTTCTACCTCGGCCATGTCGTGGCTGGCTAAAATAATGGTCTTTCCCTGGCCCTTCAAGGTGCGGATATATTCGTGGAGAGAAATCCGGCCTTCCACGTCCAGTCCAGCAGTTGGTTCGTCAAGAAATACAATATCCGGGTCGCGGATCAGTGCCAGAGCCAGATGGAGCCGCCGTTTTTGTCCAGTGGACATTTCCTGATATTGCAGATTGGCTATGCTGTCCGCACCAAGCGCCGCCAGCATAGAGGCATCTGCGTTGGTTCGATTCCATTTTGAGAAAAGACGCACGGCTTCCATCCCTTTGATGTGTGCGGGCAATGCTGCCGATTGCAGCTGAATCCCGATGCTGCCGTTTACGGATATGCTGCCGCCATCGTATTTTCTCAATCCCTCGATACATTCGAGCGTTGTCGTTTTTCCTGCGCCGTTTACACCTAACAGGGCGAAAATATCTCCCCGGCGCACACACAGGTCAATTCCTTTTAATACCTCCTTTGCTCCGTAGCTTTTTCGTAATCCGTTCACCTCGATTGCGTTTGTCATGTGCCTGCCTCCTGAAATGGGTCTATCCCCAAGATTGAAAAATAAGCGTTCAACGCCGGTTCAACAAACGTATTTACTTTGGCTTGCTTCTGCGTCCATTCCTGGCTAAATTCATCGCTTTGCCCCATTTGCATGAGTTTGGGGAGCATGGCGGCATCCCCGCCAGTGAACTCCATGATCAAGTCCCAGTAGGCTTTTGCAAATTGTAATCCTCTCTGGCTTTCTGCTGAGATGCCAGCTTCCTGAAGCTGAATCGCCTCGTCTTGCAGACGCAGAAATTTTTGCAGAAAAACATTGCCGCTTTCCTTGTCAAACCGGCTGCGGATGTGGTCCAGTGTTTCACCGTCAAAATGTTTGATCAACCAGTAAAAGCTGTTCTTCATTTCCAGATTGATAATAATGTCCGCATATTTCTTGAAATCAACGGATTGCATTTCCAGCACCTCGGCTTTCAGGGCCTCTATTTTCGAGAGTGATTCTGTCAAACTTGCAATCTTTTCCCGGACAATAGCGGCTTGCTCTGAAAGGATTTGTGCAACGTCAGTTGGATTATCCAGCGGAATCAATCGATCCCGAATGTCATCCAGGGAGAAGCCCAAATGCTTCAGAGATAGGATCTGGTGGAGCTTAATAATGTCTTTGTCCGTATAAAGCCTACGGCCTCCCTCGCTCATAGCCGATGGTGAAAGCAGACCTTCTTTATCGTAGTGTTGTAAAGTTCGGACTGTCACCCCCATTTTCTTTGCGACTGCGCCTGCAGTCATATAGCCTTGTGGAATTGCCCTGTATTTCTCCACGAGCAAGACACCTCCTGCGGGTAGTATAACTCATGACGCTGCGTCATGAGCAAGACCTTTTTTCTATTATCAGCAAATTGCTTTTGGATAGACAGGATTTTTGTTGCAATAAAGTGTTTCAAGTTGGAGTATGGCAGAAAAATTTTGGCTCGACTGGCTGAAATAAAGCAAATGCGTGGTGCAGATATGAATGAACTGCGCCACGCACATAACGCAATATAAAAAGACACAGCCTAACCTTCTTTTTCCGTCGTGTCAATAAAAACGGCGGTCTTGAAATCTGTTGTTTTCAAAAGACCGCCGCAAGGCTATTTATATTTTGTTTGGGCGTGGTGATACCATCCGCCGTAAAAACGGTTTTTTATTTTCCGTTGCAGGCCGCTTTGTTTTTGGGGGTTAATCAAACATGGAGGATGCTTGAAATATATAATAATTCTTTACAATCGAAAGCTGTACAGCGTTTGTGCTATTGTTATCTGCGATTGCATTTAGTTTGGAAAACACCTCGTCCGACGACATTTCAGCAAGAGTTTCGAGATTAGTATCATACCAAAAAGATTGAATATCATTGATTGCGTTTGCAAGTGCCGTGTCCCGTTCTCCGACTGTGACTACTTGAGGATCAAGGTGATAAGAAACGCCATACATCAAACTTACCCATGTGGGCGGGTCAGTTTCCTGGCTTTCTCTTGCAAGTTCAAAACTCAAATCAGGATCAATCACTGGACTGCCATAAGAGTTCTTTACTAATATTGCGTTTTCAATATTTGACGCTCTTATGGTTAAAGCTAAAAAGTTCTTCTCCTCCGTTGTGAGGTGTGCGGGGAAGCTATATGTTGCGATATCGTTTTGGATAATATCCTCGTGTTCCTCTGAATGTTGATTTCCCCAATCCAAAAGGGCTTTGTCAAAATCGGCAACAGTCTGGTTGTGGTAGTCTGCTGATTTTAACGCTAACAATGATTGATAACCATCTTCGGCTCCCAAAGCAGATTCAGACGTTTTGTTAGTAGCGTCATCTCTGTAAATGATTGAGGGGACGGAAAGCGAATTGTTATTTTTTGTCGCCGCTGAAGTTGCAAAGGCTGTCGTTACACAAACAACCAATGCCAGGGCCAGGGCGATAGAGAGAACGGACGATTTTTTGATTTTCATAATAGCTGTAATCCTTTCTTCTATTGCGTTTTTGCTGAAGTTGTTGCTCAATGGGTTCAGGCCGCTCCGTGTTTCTTCCATACTGATCAGCGCCCTCGCATAGGCCGCCTTTGCTGTTTCTCCGAAAAGGCGGACAACCGCCTCGTCACAGGACAGCTCAATGTCCCGGTTGGCAAGAACATACATCACCCAAGCAAAGGGATTAAACCAATGCACACACAGCACCGCAATCAACACCAATTTTGTGATGCTGTCAAAGCGCCGGATATGAACATATTCATGCGTCAAAACATATTGCAGCGCCTTTGTATTTTCCCAATCAGTGGATATGGGCATTAAAATCACGGGACGGAATACGCCGTAAGTCAGCGGAGCGGAAAATCGGCTGGACTGTCGAATGGAAATCGGACGTTTCAGTTGGTGGGCGTTTAGCCAGCTTTTGATGAAGTCATTTTTTACTGGCAGGGATGTTTGAAATTCCTGTCGGCACTTCCAATACGCTATTGCAAAAACCATAGCGCAGACCAGCGTACCAGCGGCCCAAACGGCGCCCCAAAGGGAAATGATACTTGCGGTATTTCCGACATTAACGGGCATAGCAGCCATTTGCCCTGACGTATCAATCGGCAACACCTTGTCAATCTGTGGGACTTTTGTTGCGGCAATCCCGGAAGTTTGATTGCCTATCAGCGAATATATGCTGAACATGGAGGGGAGTGAGAACGGGAGCAACAGCCGCGCAACCGCTATTCCCCAAAGCGCCAGGAAAGTCTTTTTGGGCAGCCAACTGATTGCCAAGGCACGTATGATGGTGATTGCCAAAATCATCACGGCCCCCGCAAAGCTCATTTGCAACAGGTTCATACGCAACACCTCACTCCAAATCACCGACAATCTGTTTCAGCTTTTCGATTTGCTCGGCGCTTAACTTTTTTCGTCCCAGCAAAGCCGCGAACAGCTTGTCGGCAGAGCCGTCATATACCCTGTCAATCAGCTCGTTTGTTTCCGCCTCCTGTACTTCCGCCTGCGGCACAAGCGCATGACACATGAAACCGGGTTCGGAGCGTTCAATCGCCCCTTTCTTGATGCAACGCTTAATCAGGGTGTAGGTAGTATTTACATTCCAGCCCAATTCCTCGGTCAGCAATTTGGCGATATGTTTTGCGGGAACATCGCCATCGCGCCAAAGGACAGACATCACTTTCAGTTCAGAAGCAAACAGCTTAATGTCCATTTGGTAACACCTCCTTTTTAAGACTGTGGTAGTGGCCACGCTCATATACTACCACAGTCTTAATCTCTTGTCAATACTACTTTGGTCTTAAAAATAAAATTTGGATAAACCTTGTGAATGGTTATCACATGCTAAAAGCACCTACTCCATTTTTGCACTGTTTCCGGGGAATGTGCTAAACGGCAAGCAACGTCGCCTTATAAGAAACTGGTGCGGCTTATCTTCGCTCTGGAGATCCAAACAGCCTTATTGCCCAGCGATCTGATTCCTCTCAATAGCTATCCGGGGTCCTCCTGGACCTCTGCTTTGCTATACCCTTTTTGAATTATCTAACTTTTTCCACCGTCCTTCATTTTGGCGGGGGTGACTTCTAATAGTTAATCTTTCCTGCAAAGATGGTTTCAGAGAATTTTTTCCACCTTGTCTTCAGCTCTAATGCTCCATATACTTTTTCAGCCTCTTGACCGCATGTTAACAAGGTCGTTTCTGGCCCCTGTTTTTATATCTGTACCACCTTCCCTTTTTTATTGTGGCTGGTACCATCCAGTAGGGAAGATTCCGTGTGCAGGTGTATGTGGACAAGGCGCAAGACGGGCTTGTTCTGGAGTCCTCACACAGTTGTAGCTCCGTCTGCGGTGAGCGTGGGTTTGGGCATGACCCACAGCTCCATATAAGCTACATCTTCCGTGGTCCGATAATACTTTTCAGCCGAAAACGGCTCGGTCGTGAGACTGTGCTGCGGAAGCCATGTGCCAAAGAGATACCGGCTGGCCTGGTTCAGAGCAACGGTCACCAGCGTCTCGAAATCTTCTGCTTCCACTTTACAGACGGCATACTCGCCAGCGGGCAGCTCCCGCAGAACCATGCCGTCCGGAAGCGGGCCGGGACCACTTTTCGCCAATCCGCCAGCAAAATACCGGAAAGTACCCAGCTTAGGATCCGCCGAGTGCGACATCCCCAGTTCCACCCCGGTATGGATCCCTGGGGAAGTGGCGTTCCGCTCGGTGTGATACTGGCGCCAGAGCTGGCCGGGAACATCCACGCCGGTACTCTCACCGACCGGCGTCTGCGCGGCGATGCTGACAGCGGTTTCAAACCCGATATAGGATTCCGGTGCGGTTAGACTCTTCCGTTCGAGCTCCAGGACGATATCTCCCACCACCAGCGGAACACCCTCGCTAATCAGCACATAGTTGGCAGCGACCTCCGGGCGGTCAAAAGTGTTGAGCATAGGGAGCGCCTTCCGATACTCTTCCGGGGTAATTGTGTAGGCGTCTTTGAAGGCCCGCGTGAAATTGGCGTGGCTGGAAAAGCCGTAGTCCAGAGCCACATCGAGTATCCTCCGGCTCGGATCACGCAAGGCTTCTACCGCTTTGGCCAGCCGACGGAGTTTGACATACTCCTGAACCGGCTTGTGTACTAGACGTTTGAACAGTCGCTGAAAGTAAAATGGCGAGAGAGCGGCCATACCGGCCAACTCTTCGATCTTGACCTCTTCCCCCAGATGCTCATCAATGTAATCCAAAGAGTGTTCGATTGTTTCCCATGCGTGCATATTGGCACCTCCTATGTTTGATGGGCCTATCATAGCATGTACTTTTGGGGGGTGCTTCTCACACAATGCTCTTTTATAGCATGGGAAAGAATTTTCAGAAAGCACTTCAGGGGTGCGAGCCGGAAAATGGTGGTAGGCTGTCCTCTTTCTCTTCTATATAAACTTTGCGGGCCAGGGCGATGCTGCCCAGAGTCAGCAGGGCGGCAATCACCTCAGTAGCCGCAATGGGTAGCCAGGCATTGGCAAGGATCGTTACCATATCCACCAGGGTGTGGAGCAGGATAGCGGCGGGGAACCAGGACCAGTTGTCCCTCCGTTTGACGGAGACATATACCAGTACCGATAAGGCAATGTGCAGCCCTGCTGCAACCAGCCGTTCAAAACCGGTCCAGAAATAGATGCCTGCCGGGTTAGCGCATAAGCCCTGGATGGCAGCCAGCCCCGTTTCCGATAAAGGACCCATCATAGCCTCTACCGCTTCCAGTCCGCCGCGATTCAAAGCCAAAGCGAGCGTAATATTGCTTAACATCGTCATCCCGGCCAGCAGAATCGCCTCTATGCCTCCATGTCCCGCGCCGTACATCAGCGCATCCCCTGGCCCTCGGCTCCATCGGAGAGAAAGCTTGAAAGCCAGCCAGCGGCCGCATTCCTCGAAAACGCCCGCCATCAGACCGGCATAAAAAGCATACAGCCAGATGTTTCCCTGCAGCACTGCTCCAGGAGCGCCATAGAGCAGGAGGCTGTGTGCAGTCCGTTCCAGGATCAGCACAAAGACGGGGAATATGATACAGCCAATGAAGAAAAACCGCCACCGCCCCTTTGACTTTCGCCAAAAGAAAATTCCAAGCCCCAGCGGCAGTACCAGTGTGAACAGACCAACCAACGCCATGATGATGATAGCTGTTGGGGTTACAGTCAAACTTTCTAACATTTTCAGCAACTCCTTTCTATCCCCACAATACACCATCCACCAAGTAGAAGGCCAGGCGAGGTTTCACCAGTATAGTGGACAAGGATATGAACAATATCAAAATAAGATATGGATTGCATATAAATTTGGAATTTTGATTGCTTTTTCTCTATAATGCTGCTACAATGTGAGCTGGGTAAATGATTGGTCGTATCCGCATGAAGAATCCACGTTGGGGGCAAAGCTATGATTGGCGTATATTTAAGTGGAACAGGGAACACAAAACACTGTATCGAAAAGCTGATTTATTTATTGGATGAAAATGCGCAGGCAGTTCCCATTGAGGGAAAAGAAACTGTGCGTTTATTATCACAGCACGAGTTTATTGTATTGGCATACCCCGTTCAATTCTCCAATGCGCCAGTTATGGTACGGAACTTTATCAAAGACAATTCGGAACTTTGGAAAAACAAGCAAGTGCTTTGTGTTGCCACAATGGGATTGTTCAGCGGGGATGGAGCAGGATGTTCTGCACGGCTATTGAAAAAGTGTGGCGCGAGTATCGTTGGCGGCCTGCATATCTGTATGCCGGATTCGATTTGCGATGTGAAGCTGCTGAAAAGATCTGTTGAAAAAAATCGGGAGATCATAAAAGCGGCGGACAGAAAGATTGAAAAATGTGCGCAAGAGATCAAGCAAGGCAAATACCCAAGGGATGGCTTAAACTTTTATAACAGAGCAGCAGGCCTCTTGGGTCAGCGCCTATGGTATTATGGCAAGACGAAGGACTACTCTGATAAGCTGAAAATCAGTGAAGCCTGTGTGGGCTGCGGACTATGTGCCCAGATATGCCCAATGGGAAACATCACCCTAAAGAATCACAAAGCAACAGCGGGAGATCGCTGCACAATGTGTTATCGCTGCATCAGTTCATGCCCTGCGCAGGCGATTACACTGTTGGGAAACGCTGTATTTGAGCAGTGCCGCTATGACAAGTATAGTAAGGAATAAAGAATTTCTGAGATGTAGGTTGCCTTTTCCCAATGGGGCGGCTATAATTACACGAGCGACTTTTTATACAGAAGGAGAATGTTTATGAACAAAAATGAACTGATTACTGCGATGGCTGAGGCCAGCGGCCTGCCCAAAAAGGACTGTGAAATTGTGCTGAACGCATTTACTGGAGTTGTGGAGAATGCGCTCAAGGCGGAGAATAAAGTTCAGCTGGTCGGTTTTGGCTCTTTTGAGGTCAAGGCCCGTGCGGCCCGCACCGACCGGAACCCACGGACAAAGGAACCTGTCGAGATTGCTGCGTCTAAAGCTCCGGTATTCAAAGCTGGCAAAGCTCTGAAGGACGCGATCCAGTAAAAAGATTTGGTGGGGTGGGGAAATGCGGCGAGAACTAGGTATTGCGCGATGTGGTCTTGCGTGCTGCTTGTGCTCTGAAAACGTGAGATGCGATGGCTGTGGGTCGGATGGATGTCCCGATGTGAATAAGTGCGAAAACAAGAAGTGTTCTTCCGAAAGGGGCATTTCGCATTGTTATGCCTGCACAGAGACCTGTAAAAAAGGATTACTGAATAAAATCAAGCCCTACGCCTTTACCCTGTTTGCCAAACGGTATGGGGAGACGCATCTGTTGGATTGTCTTGAAGCAAATGAAAAAAGAGGCATTCTTTATCACCGTGAGGGAATATCTGGTGACTATGATGAATTTGACGATGTGGAAAAATTGATTGAATTCATTAAGACCGGTGTGCGTTAAATCATCTATTTCATAAGTAAGCAGGCGTGTTAAGATTGAGAATCTTGACACGCCTGCTTGTCTAACTGTCAATGCTGTGTTATAGCTTATCCGCATTTTTATAAATTGCCTTTTTGTCCTTATCAGACAACAGTTTTTCAATGATGAAGGCAATCGTAAAGACGGTAAACAGATTAAGGGCAAATTTCTTATGGCCCGGCAGAAAATTTTGTGTAAAAGGAGACAAGCTGTAGTCAAGGAAACAGGAGCAAATCAGAGGATTTCCCAGGCTGGACACAACCCGGCTAAACTCGGCTTATCCACCTGTGTTCCGAGCGGAGAG
>CAJTGJ010000057.1 GCA_910575695.1 Oscillospiraceae bacterium
GTGTGCTTTCCATTAAAATACATCCTTTCAATCAAGTTTTTCCTTGCTCCGATTCTTGACTGAATGGATGCCTTTTATTCTCTTTTACACAAATTTTTCGGCGCTCTCGGCCCTGCGCCGCACTGGAGCATATGCCGCACCCGCCGCCCCGCCCCGCGTGGCCCTTCCCGAGGGCGTTTCCCTCAGCGGGCTGGCAAAGCTGATCTCGGTCACCCGCTGGGTAATGCTGGACGCCGGAAGCAGTCCGTATGACGTGTGCGGCATGGTCAAGGAGACGTTCACCGCCGTGGGCCTGCCGGTGCCGTCCACGTTCCCAAAGCAGATCCCCGGGCAGATGTGCCTGTTTGGGCAGACGGAGGGGCAGGCATGAAGGACACCATGAAGCTCTACGAGCTGACCATCAACGAGCGCGGCATCCGGTTCCGCCACGCAAACCCGCACCCGCTGACGGCGAACCAGAAGTGCGGCATCATATTTTCGGTGATTGGCGCGGTTCTGACGCTGGGATTTTTCTGGCTGATGACCGGGCACTGACAGAAAAAGGGAGAACCCAGGGGCTATTCCCTGGGTTCTCTTTCTGCTAAAAACTCATTGATGGCGGCAGCGAAAACGGCATTTGGCGTGGTTCCTGCGGCCTTGCAAGCCTCTTTGAATTGCTCGGCCTTGTCCTTTCGGATTTTGCAGCCCAGCACAACCATATTCGCTGAATCCCATTTGTTCCGAGCCTTTTTTTGATTGCTGGATACCATATCATCACCCGAAATAATCTTATCACATTCTGATACGGTTTAACAGTAGTAAAGTGCACAAAAGTTAAATCGTATTTTTGTACAATATTCCATCTTGAAAATACGGTATAACCGTAGTATACTGGTATCAGAAAGGAGGTGAGAGCAATGGCAAATAAGAAGCGCCGCAAGCGAAAACCTGCGGCGCGGCCCAGTGGGATGGACAGCCTGGTCGCCAACATCCTGGCGGGCACAATCTCCGGCCTGATAACAGCGGCAATCCTCAAATTGCTGGACTGGTAAAGGCCAAGGGGTGCGGGGCTTCAACCCCCGCACCCCAACTATAAAGGATTCCAAACCATACGTCAAGGGGGTAAATATGAAATATTTATTGTTTGCGGTGATCTTTGTGCCGGTGTTCGTGCTGGTGCGGTGGGTTATTCGGAAGATTTGGAAATGAACAGGTCGTGGTGTATGACAGTTTTTTGACAGAAAAGTGACAGAAAAGAGAGGGGATCTTGACAGGTTCCCTCTCTTTTTCTATGCGATAATACATCCATAGGAGGACACGGAAATTCGGCGGCAAGGCTGCCACGCCAACAGGCATTTCCGCGCCCTCTTATTTTCTTTTTCGGGAGGCCACGATGGATAACAAAGACAAAGGCAGCTGCGGATGCGGCGGAACCGGGAACTGCCCGTGCTGCCCGAACCGTAAAAAATGAGCTACGCCTATTACCAGCCGAACCCATGCGGCAAGAGTGTTGGGGACTGCACGGTCAGGGCGCTGTCAAAGGCGCTGGATCAGAGTTGGGGAGAGACGTATGTGGGGCTGGCTCTGGAGGGTTTCATCCGGGGCGACCTGCCCAACGCGGACAGCGTGTGGGGGCCGTATCTCAAGGCCCATGGATTCACCCGACACTTTATCCCTGACGATGGCCTGGGCGCTTACACGGTGGCCGATTTTGCGGCGGACAATCCCAAAGGCTCGTTTATTCTGTCTATGCCGGGGAAGCACGTTGTAACCGTAGTGGACGGCGTAATCTATGACAGCTGGGAGAGCGGGGGAGAGTGCCCCTCATATTACTGGACAAAGGAGCGTTGACAATGGCATACCCAAACTACGCATATTCGGGCTATCCGGCCTACTACCCCCAGCCGGTGCCGGATCAGCTGGCCCAGCTTCGGCAGCAGCAGATGGTCCCGCCGGCGGTCCCGCCGATGCAGACCAACCAAATCCAGCAGCCTGCCCCGCAGAACGGCGGTATCAACTGGGTGGGGAGCAAAACAGAGGCGGACAATTGGCCTATTGCGCCGGGGTGCGCGGTGGCGTTGTGGGACAGCAACAATCCGGTGATCTATCTGCGTCAAGCGGACAGCACTGGGAAGCCCTCCACAAAGGTCTATGATCTGGTGGAGCGGACGGACAATCCCGCCCCGCAGCAATCCGCGCCGCAGATCGACATGAGCCGGTATGTCACCATTGATCAGTTGGAAGATATTCTTGCTGAGCGGCTTAAAAAACCTGTCAGGCAAACCAAACCGAAGGAGGATACAGACAATGGCTAATCCGTTTAAGACCGCTTTGGGCGGCTCTCAGGCCCCGCAGCGTGGCCAACGCAACTTTGCCCCGGCCCTGCTCCAGCACCTCCAGAATTTTCAGGGGGATCCGATGCAGCAGCTACAAGAAAAAATCAATTCCAGCGGTGTCAGTCAGGAGCAGGTCAACCAGCTCTACAGCGCGGCGGAGAAGATTGCCCAGCGCATGATGGGCATGTTTCCTCGAAGATAAAGGAAAGACACCGAGCGGCAACTCGGTGTCCTGTGAGATAACAGAAGTACGTGGCATTGTACTTTGCCATAAATGCTTCTTTATATTATCACAAAACCTTTTTGCAGTCAAGTCTAAAAAATGCGGCCGCATTTTTAGAAATACATCAACAAAGGAGAATTGTATATGTCTCTTGGTTCTGAAAACGGCCTGTCCGTGGCGGATATCGCCGCTGTGACCGACCGGAACAACGGCAACTGCGGCAACGGCTGGGGCGGCGGCTTCGGCGGTGACTGGCTGATTGCCATGATTATGCTGTTCCTGTTCCCCATGTTCTTCGGCGGCTTTGGCGGCGGGATGTGGGGCGGCATGGGCGGCTGGGGCAACGGCGGCATGATGGCCGCTGCAAACGGTGCCCTGACCCGCGCCGACCTGTGCAGTGAGTTCAACTTCAACGGCCTGGAAAACGCTGTGCGCGGCGTGACCCAGGGCCTGTGCGATGGCTTCTACGCCATGCAGAACTCCATCAACGGCCTTGGCATGAACGTCATGCAGGGCTTCCACGGCGTGGATAATGCCATCTGTAACCTGGGCTATCAGACCCAGCAGGGATTTAACACCACCCAGGTTGCCATGATGCAGGGCTTCAACGCGGCCCAGGCCCAGGCGGCTGATTGCTGCTGCAAAACTCAGACCGGCCTTATGCAGGTCGGGAACCAGATCGAGCGTGGTTTCTGCCAGACCAACTACAACGATCAGGCGAACACTACGGCGATTATCCAGAACGCCCACAACGACACTGACCGGGTGCTGGCCCGTTTGGAGGCAATGGAATCTTCTCGCAAGGATGAAAAAATTGCGGAGCAGGCCGCAGAGATTCAGGCGTACCGGCAGAATGCTGCATTTGGCGCGATGATCTCCGCCAGCGAGGCCACTATCCTGCGCCGCACCGGCGCGGAGTGCCCCGTGAATGCTGTAGTCGTTCAGCCTAATACGCCCGTGAACTTCCCCACCAACTGCTGCGGGCAGTTCTCCGGCTGGGGGAATAACGGCTGCGGCAACTGCGGCAGCTGCTAAAATTCCATACAGCAAGCAACTTCCCGGCCTGACCGGGATGTTCGGCCCCGAGCCGATTTTGACGACAGCGGCGGGGTAATTGTACCCTGCCGCTGATTTTTCATTGCCTCGAATTCGAGGCAGAAAGGACTGATATCATGCCTGAGTTTACCGCGAACGCGGCTCAAACCGTTTCCGCCGGTCAAAACGTTCTGCTGACCGAGACGCCCATCCCCTGCACCAGGGGCTATGTCTGCCACCGGGCTGGGAGCGGCATCATCACTCTGCGGGGCATCACCAATCAGTGCCGCGCCCGCTATCGGGTGAGCGCAGACGCCAACATTGCTATCGCCACCGGCGGAACTGCCGGGCCAATTTCCCTGGCCCTGGCAATCACCGGGGAACCCCTGGCCAGCGCGACTGCCATCGTCACTCCCGCCGCTGTAGGCGATCTGTTCAACGTCCATGTGGATGCGCTGATTGACGTGCCCAAGGGATGCTGCCTGACCATTGCCCTGGAAAACACCAGCACCCAGGCCATTACGGCCCAAAATGTCAACGTGATTGTTGACCGAGTGGCGTGAAAGGAGAAAACGACATGGAAAAACTGAAAGAAAAGCTGTGGGAAGAGCTGGACGAGATCGCCCGCAAGCAAGACATGGGCGCAGGCGACCTGGAGGTTATCCACAAGCTCACCGACACCATCAAAAACCTCGACAAAATCTGTATGCTGGAGGAGGGCGGCTACAGCGAGGACAGCGGCGACTATGGCCGGGGCTCCAGCTACGCTAACCGGGGCAAACACTATGTGCGGGGGCACTACAGCCGGGACGGCGGTCGTGACGGCATGGGCGGTTACAGCTCCCGCCGTGAAAGCCGGGGCCGATACAGCCGCGATGATGGGCGCTCTGAGATGATGGAGCACCTGGAGATGGCCTTGGACAGTGCCAGCGACCAGGACAGGGAGACCATCAAGCGCTTTATGCGCCAGCTGGAGAACGCGTAAGGGGGTGCGGCTATGTCCGCGCCAAACCTCAAAGAGATAGAGTGGGCCATCCAGGAGCTGGAGAAGGGGGAAAGCTCGTTCCCGGTCTACGCAAAGCTGGCGAACCTCTACACGGTGCGAAATGAAATGCTGGGCCTGTCCGCCGCTCAGCCGCAGATTGCGGCGTACTCCGGGACAGCGGGCCCCGCCTCGGGGCAAGAAGCGTTAGGCCAGTACGGAGACAGCGAGTTTCTTAGGGCTGTATCTGGAAAAGATCCGGAAAAGGTCTGGGCTATCATGGATGATTTAATGGACGCGCTCCAGGTGGTCAACCGCAGGGCCTATACCAACGTCATACGAAAATTGGAGGGGGCGTAAAAAGGAGGGGGCTTCCCCTCCTTTTTTATGATTACTTACGCGTTACTAACAAACTGCAATGCACCGATAAAAAGTGAAACCCCTCAAACCGTTGCCTTTCTAGTGGTAAGGAACTACCTCGACTTGACATCATCAGCTGGCAGTTCGTAGTGCATAGGACCAGTAATTCGTTCAAGATGATTTAAGGAGGTTCCTGCTAATGGCATCATTACTTTCCTGCGAGTTCAACATTGACACCGCTTGCGTAGAGTTGAATTTTGCGATGGCAGCATGATTTCTATTGATTGTACCGCTGTGGAGGATGAGGTTGCCAAGAATATGTACCAGCGGTCAGAGTTGGATTGGCTAATCTATAATAAACCTCTGGAGTATGTGCAGCTAGTTCTTGACGGCGACTTGGAACAGTATGTGAAAGGCACACCGGAACATCGGCTGATGGATTGAACAAAATAATCATGGAACAGCCCATCGGTCAGATGATCGGTGGGCTGTTCTTTGTTATCTTAATGTGTTGTTTTCAAAAACTGTGAGTAGGTATAGATGTTGTCTTTACCGATGAGGTCTGTTAAGAAATCCTCAAATACAGGTTCTACTGGAACGGTAACGAAAAGGAATAATCTTTTTTTGGGTCTTGAGCAGCATACATAGAAAAGATTTCGGTTTCGTTCAAATGATGCCTCCTTGCCTCTAGGAACAGGAGAATGACCTGTTATCATTGGTGCATAGGTTTCAAATTGGTATTGGTTCCACCCTTTGCTCACAACGAAAACGACATTGTCATATTCCTCACCTTTGACACCATGCTCAGTAGAGAATACTGCTTCTGGATACAAAAAGTCTATCGCAGCCAGAAACTGTGTGTATTCCAACTCCAGGAAAGATCGAATTGTAACTTCTGCAATATAGATGGTTTCCGGAGCATCGTGGTACAAACGATAATATCCATCCAGTTTTGGAGGTATGGGAATTAAACCAGTTTGATATACCAATTCTAACACATTAATCGCTTTTTGGGCCCGAGCTTCTACCAACCGTTCCCGAAGTTCCTGCCATTTTACCTTTTCAGACTTTTTGGTAATAGGATAGCGTTTAATGTCAAGCGTATCAAATAGAAGCTGTGTGTTTGATGTGCAGAGTGCCTTGTAAATCGGTTCGACTGTATTCATAAAGAATAAGAGAAAAGGATCCTCTTTGTTGCGAAGTCCATCACCCAAAACATCCAAAAGTTGTTCATACCCCTGTTGCATTGCAAGAACTTTATGTGTAATCATCAGAATTTTAATGGACTCATCATTTGGGGTGTCCTGCTTTATTTTTGCTTCTATTTCATCTAATCGAGATTTTAATACCTCGGGAGGCAGCTCGCCTTTGAAATTACGGTCCGTGCGTCGAGTGCCGTTGTAATCCTCACAGGTAATTACAAGAACCTCTCCACCAAATCCATCAATCGCAGATTTTTGGGGTAAGTCTGGACGAATATCATTGAGAAGCTGTACTATTCTCGGTGCGGATCTAAAATTTGAACTTTTCTTGATTACATCGATATTGTCATGTTCTATTGCGCCACAAGCCTTATTAGATTGGTAGATTGTTTGCCAAGCATCACCAAAAAAACCGAATTGCGATCCAATACCTTTCGCAATGAAATAATCAACAAATCGGTCAATAATAGGCTTATAAGAGTCCTGATATTCATCAATTAGAATTAAAGGATACTTGTCCGCAAACACACGGCGAAACTTAGCATTATCTAAAAGTAAGCAGAATAGCTTTAAAACATCGTCATGATAAAGGTACTGAATGCCATTTTCCTTGTAGCGATGTCCCAAAGTATATGCAACTTCAGTAACTTTATTAAAATCCCCCTCGTCTGGCAGAAAATCAGGATTTGTTGTGACTGCATCGACCAAAACACTCTGATACTGTTTGATAGCATTCCATGCAAAAGAGTGGATTGTGGAGGGAAGAATAAACGAATCTTTTGCAAGTCGCTCTGCAATCACATCTACTGCTGCATTTGTATAGGTAATACATACCACATTCTGTTTTTTTCGGCTGTAATCAGACCATTTATTTGCCTGTATCCATTCAATAGCTCGGTTCAGAGAGTAAGTCTTGCCAGAGCCCGCACCTGCTTCGACACGAAAACTGTGCCCGGACTTAAGCGTTTCAATAATCTCTGCATCAATCTTGTCAGCTTCAGCTTTTGCAAGATTATAATTTGCACCTGTATACTCACTACTCATGAACTGGCACCTCCTTACTCAAGAACTCGTTGGTTATTTAGCCATATCAACCCCGATTTTATGTACTCCGGAACACAATAATCGGGGTATTCATAAATAAGGTTGAGTGCAAAATCTGTTTTACTTTCACCCTTGAATTCAAGATCTTCTTCGCTTATGCTGTCACCTAAATCGTAGTACTTTCGATTGACATTGCGAATTGCTTCCTCCAGCGAGTGTCCGCACAACCCGTTTTCGGCCATTTGGAACTCTATATGACATTTCCCTCTGGTCTTATCATCTGGAGTCATCGAAGTAATTTCTGTGAGATCGATTTTTGATGTGTCGTTCTCTGGAAGGTCCTTATTTCTGCGGACCCACCATTTTATTGTTTCGTTCGATGTTGTTTCTCCCTGACTAACCACTACGGACTTTTTTACTACCTTTCCACCTTTGCTTACTCGGTCTGCTACAGAATCCAAATCAGTAAGAATCAAGCATGGTACTCCCAGAAATTCAATAAGTGGAATAAATTTATGTGCATAGGCTCCACCGATCTCAATTAACGCATAATACTGTGCAGATAAAGGATATTTGCAGGAACCAAATACCCCACCTGTTTCACACTTTCCGATCATATCTGGTAGTAACAAACGCTCGGAGGCACCTTCAACGAAAATCGCTTTATCCGCAAAGAACAAATCACATTTGGTCAAAGTTAAATACTTCCTGATAAAATCCACATTATCTGAATTGGCTTGAGCAAAGGTACTCAAATTCTTGTAAATCACACCAGCGTTAGACTTTTGCGCATAGCGAACCTTTGCAAATTCCATGGTGTTTGCTATATGAGCAGAATGTGAGGTTAGAAAAGTCTGGATTTGAACAGTAGAGAGCGTGCTAAGAAACTTTTCCAAATACGCTGCAAAAGCGGTTTGCATTTGCGGATGCATATGGGATTCCGGTTCTTCAATAAAGAGCAGCGGAACACACGCAACACCACGCTTTTCAATATCCTTGGCAAATGCAGCAAGGAGGAACTCCATTTTAATCAGATTTTTGTAACCCAGACCATTGTGGGAACTCGGCAAACTTTCGTTTGCTGCGCCAGAGATATACGATAGCTTAGTCTGATTCTTTATCTGATCATCGATGCTGAGCTGAGTCGTAACCCCAAGCGTCAATTCTTCTATGTTTGGATAACCAAAGCCAATAGAACTGTTCACAACTGCACTCAGAATTTCATCACTTTGCTTTTGAACATCGTTATTTGCTTTTTCTACGATTGCACGCAATCGCTTTATTTCTTCGGCAATATCTGGATCCAAATCCCCTTCACTCATATCAAAGAAATTAGAAATCAGCGAGCTAAGGGAATTATTATGTGTGTCGTCTTCACCAAGAACTCGTTCAGCGGGAATGGCATGGAATGGGAACAAGTCATGTAATTCTTTTTGGCTTTTTACTTGTTTGTCCTCCAGATCGTTTGGATTGATGGCATATACGGTTAATCCAAACAATTTGCCGAAATTGTCGGCAAGTACATTATGCGCTTCCTCGTTCGGTGAAAAAGCGCCGTCCTTATAATAGCTGCTTTCCAAGAGTACCCGCAATGTTTTTTCGTCTGTTTTCAAACGATACTCTACATGAATCAGGGCTGTTGTCGTATCCACATCGACATCAATAATGAAAGGTGACAAAGCTCCCAGGTTATCATTGGGGTCTTCTAATGAATAATCCACCAAGAAATCTATGGAGATAACCTCTATCTGTTTACAAAGGTCCTCATAGGAGAGCTTTTTCTCCATAAACAGTGCAAATTTATTATAGAAATCTTCCCGTATTAATAGCGGATAGTCATCGAAAGATATAGAATTTCCTTCCAGCACATTTCCAATACACGAAAAACACGATGTTTTTGCAGTATTGTTCCTACCCACAATTAAGGTTGTCCTAGGATCAACTTCCAACTCGGCATCAATAAGCAATCTATAATTTTTGATTCTGATTTTTGATAATTGCATATTTGCCTCCGTTTTCTATCTGTAGTAAGCTGTCAATCGTTTGTGGCTATCGTATCAGTTTTATTTTTTGAATCAAGATACGCTAAATACTGCTTATATTTGCGAAGCATCATATTTTTAGCATACTGCTCCATGTATTCATAGTCAGGCGTTCCGCTGTCGGTAACAGGGAGCATAATTCGGGTATTGGTCATGCGTTCTGCATTAAATTTATATAGATAGCCAAATTTGCTTTTTTGCTGCAAGATTACTACTTTCATAAATAGCAGAACAAACGCATTGTCTTTATAGCTTTTCAGATGAAATCGCTTTACTGAGTCAGAAAAAATGCATTCATATGGATGATAAAATCCAATAACCATTCCGTTCCCATCATAATTTACGCCGAGGACATTTCTGTCTAATGATGCATTATTATCACTAACAAAACGTGCTACCCCGTTGTTATTATCTAACGCACCTATAAATGGCCTGCTTCCGGGAGTCGTGTCTGCGGCAACAAGTCGTTTACCTGGCAAAATATCAAAGACATCCGAGATAGAAAAGGAATCCCACGACATTTCTGATAAAGCAGGAAGTTTAACTTCTTCACCTAAATTAGCAATACTTTTTTGGGCATAAGTACGGTACTTATTTATTAAAGACAGACGTTTCTGTTGTGTATATTCTGCCATATACTTGTAATCCGGTTCCCCCGAATTTGTAACAGGGAGCATATCTTGAATCCGCTTTGCTCGTGGTAATGAAATTGATCGCCCATGACCAAAAATGGAGTGCTGTTTTGAGATGCTTGCTGTCATATAAAGCAGAGCATCAGGTGAAACCATATTTTTAGGGTGTAATGCTGTAACATGAGTATCTAACGCGAAATCGCTTGGTTGATAGTACGCTAAACCCGCACCACCGTCTCCATCATTGTTAAGCGATATAACATTGCCACCTTTGACTACTTTAGATGGAGTCGCAATAAAGCCTTTAACACCATTATTTACCTTTCGGGCAGATACTAGCGGAGTATGGCCCTCCGCAAGTGCTGCCATGTTCTTTTCTTTCCCACGTTCAAGATTAAACATCGAATCCAGACTTACAGAAACCCACGTCCTTCCTTCAAGTTTCTGCATTTTCGTTACCTCCTTGCTCAAATAGGTACTCTCGATTCTGCATAATCATTGAGAACTCAAACGTCAGGTAATCTCCAATGGCTTTCTCAAAATCAGCATCAGTTGGAATCTCGTCATTGAAGTAATAGAAAGAATGGAGCCATTCGTCCTCTGGCTTAACTGTGGATTCAACACAGAATTTCGAAGTTGCTTCAGTCCGGCCAAACCATACATCGAGCAAATGTTGACGTTTGTCCTTAGCGGAATCGCCCTCCACAAGGCCAACATGAGCACGCACTTCATACCCATCATTTCGAAAATCGATAAATTTGCAGACTTTATCCTCAGGATGAGGCTCATGGGCGGTAAAGATTACAATGACGGGGTTAGTACCCACTCCGTAGAAGGTATCTGTATTGCAGGTAATGACGCCTTCCAAAGTATGGTGCTTCATGATGCTTTCCTTAAACGCCTGCTCATCCTTCGTTTTACCCGTCATAGAAGACTGAGGAACGATTACCGCAGCCCGCGCTCCTTCGGTTAAGGAATCAAGCATATGCTCCACGAACGAAAGTTCATACTGCGAAGGGTCAGCTTTGGTACCTTGAGAATAGGGCGGATTCATCATTCCAATAGTATCCCCTTTAAGCTGCACCTGAGCAGAATTCTGACGTAAGAAATCTTCACATTTGATGTTGCTGTTACCATCATCACGAAGGATCATATTGGTCGCAGCGATTGCAAACATATTACTCTGGAGTTCAAATCCGTGCAGTTGCTTTTTCTTGATGCTTTTTCGCTTCGTTTGATCGGTACCAGCTTTTTCAAGCATATGGTGCATTGCGGCAACCAAAAAGCCAGCGGTACCGCAGCAAGGGTCAAGCACAATGTCCGTAGCCTGGATGTTCAGCAAGTCACAGAACAGGTCGCAGATATGTCGAGGTGTAAGGACAATCCCCAACGTCTGACCATCACCGCCTGAGTAGCTCATAAATTCGCCATAGAATCTTCCGATAAAGTCTTCACTGGAACTGCGATATTTAATGTTGTCGAAAACATTCTTTTTCAGGAATTCCGTATAGAATTTCAATGGTGTCTTACCCAGTTTGTGGTCGATCTCGTTCAAGCGAGCGCTTGTGCGAATAATCGAAAATTCACTCATTAGCTTATCGCGCTTTGCATCTGGCCCAACATTGGATGCTTTAAGACGCCGTTGGATGGCATCATAGATTAACTGGCCATCTGTAGTAGTTTCATCACCAAGTAAGTCACTTGGTTTGAAAAATTTATCATCCAATGCCAGCAGGATACCGGAAACCACCAGCGGCTTGTCCTGATCTTTTAGCGAGCCATAGGTGCGCAGATATTCATGTAATTCCGCTGCATCTTTCAAAATTTCCTCGGTAGTTTTTTCTATATCCGTCTTTTCCGCAAGAACATAGCGGGTGTAATACTCATCTATATTAGTAACAGTGAACGATGTAAAAGACTCAATATCAGGTAAGAGTTTGTATCCATCTCTGTCATCTACATACAAAGGAGTAATTTTGTGATGCTTTTCGTCCCCCGAAACTCCGATTGCAAACACTTTATGGAATGTACTGTTTTGAGCAATATGCTTGGCATAAAAATATGCTCCATTAACAGCATAGTCAGCAATATCCCTCTGTTCAACAGATAGGATTCCCGTATCGGTCAGCTTTTGATGCTTGGCCAGATCAGCTTTATCCTCAATGACAATAACGAAGTCCTTGACAACTGCAACATATTCCGGATATCCAGCGTTTCCGGTACCACGCTTTGAAGCACTTTGTAGAGCATCGTTAATTTCTTTCACATTACTACCTTGGGCATCATATTTAATTTTGGAGTCATCAAGTTGACGCGCTACCCACAAATCGGTTCTTATTTCTTTCTTTGCCATCTTTTTATCCAATCCTTGTATCATGAAAGTAGTAGTTTATTGTGGCCGTTGTTACAAAGGTGTACCAATGGTTCTGAGGCTATCACAATCGGCTCTTTTAGTGATGTTATTATTGTACCGCATTTTGTAGAAAAATGGAATAACTTTTTCATGAGTCACAAACATTTTGAGTAGTTGTCATAACCATATTAGGGTTCAGTGCGATAATCTCCCGCCCCAACTTCCTAGCATACCTCACCGTCATTGCCGTCCCACCCCGCTACTCCCCGTTGTAAACAGCCAGCAGGCAGGCGGCGTGATCGACCAGATAACGGTTGCGTTTCAGCATATAATTTTTGCTATACTCCCGGTTGACATACACAATCTCGTCCGCCTGCTCCAGAATAGAAAAATACAGTTCCCGCGCCGAAGCCGACCACTCGTCCGCCTGTCCCTCGCAGGGCAGGACACAGTGGAGCTTCAGCGCGGGATTTTCTTTTTTCAATGCCAGCACCGCCAGAGCGGCCCAGGTGTCGGTGCCTTCCGCCATGCCGGAGAGGAAGTCCGTATACCCAGCATCCACCCGCTTGACAATTTCTTCGGTAATTGCTTTTTTCAGAGTAACACATCTGATATCAGCCTCATTATAGCCCCAGGGAAATTTTTTCGGACGATGACCTGTGAACGCACAGCATCTTTCAATCATCACAATCTATCTCCTGACTTTAGTTTGACTATGGGGATTATATCCCCTTAACAATGGAGATTATAACCCCCATACTGGATAATGTCAATCGGGGGTGTGGCTGTGATTATTTTTGATAAACTGTGGGATGTGATGAAGGAAAAAGGCTTTTCCACATACCAACTAAGGGAAAAGTGCGGTATCGACAGCAAGACCATCCGGCGCTTGCGGGCAAACGACAACATGGAAACCAAGACACTGAATAAATTGTGTACGGCCCTTGATTGCCGTCTGGAAGATATTGCCGAATATGTTCCAGATGAGCAGTAACAACTCCACGGCTCTGCGGATGCAGAACCGTGGAGTTGTTAGCATTTTCGGGGCGAGGTATCCAGGCTGCAATCTGGCAGCATGGGTACCTAACGCCCCGAAAATGGAGGGGGAATCCAAGGGGGGAGACTTCCCCTCTTGGCACACGACTTTCGGAGAAAGTCTAGTGTGTTATACCTTTTGTCCCGGCTGGCGCGGGAAAGGGGCGGCGCGGTCTGGCGCAGTCACTTTCCCGCACCAGGAAATCAGGCAGTGGGATGGAGCGGCAGCAATCATCCCACTGCCTGATTTTGGGAGGGACAAAAGGTATATACAGCCCCCGTCCCCCGTCCCCCGTCCCGCCGCAGCGTCATCGCCAGCGGGCCGATAATCGGGCCTGCGAGCCACCCGTCTGGGCGCGAAGTAAAGCCACTTACTGGCCGCTTGTATCATTTGCCTTGGGCAGATTTTCAAAGAGCGAAACCAGCCCACGCCGGAGCTCTGCCAGCTTCTCCCGATCAATTTCATCGCCCACCGTATGTAAAATGGCATCGGTGACCTGATCTGGCGTGATGGAAGTCAATGGTGCTTCTTGGCCTTTTGACAACTCATCCATCATCCGCTCAACAACTTCTTTTGTCACGTTTTTGGCAGTTCCCAGGTCTGAACCGACATCATGTTTCATTTCTTTCAGCATATTCATAAACACAGTCTGGATTTTTGTTAGTTCTACTTGATGAGGTGGGACTTTGGACAAATTGACAGCTTGGGCTGCTTCTCGCTGTCCTGCTCCTACCAGCAGTTCGCTCATGGACGCAAAAATCTGGTTCTGCACAGCCACCCCAGCAGCAAAAGTATCGTCCAGATACTGTGCAATCATAGCAGTCAGCGTGGCGAATCGTGGATGCTCCAGCAAGCGGTTGACCACATCCGTATCGACCCTCTGCGTGTAAAGGTTCCGTACCGACTGTGCTGAGAGGCCCAACTCGCTTATATCATAGTTTTTGCGCTCCGGGATACTGGTCAGGCCCAGCAGAAAGTCAGTGGAGACGCTGAACTCTCGCGCCAGCGCCACCAGCACATCACTGTTGATCTTCTGCGTCTGGCCCTTCTCTATGCGGCCCAGTGTAGTGGCGTTGATGCCGATTTTAGCCGCTAACTCATCCAGAGTCATATCCTCATGTGCACGAAGCCCGGTAATGCGGCGTCCCGTGGTATCCGATAACATATTCGCCATATATCCACCCCTTTCTGCTTATCTTACCATATATTCGCTCGATTGAATGTCGAATATTGTAAAATAACATCATAATTTGGGGTCAGCCAGGAAACTGCATTTTTGCAGGATTTCCTGGCTGATTTGTTTTTTCGGGCATTTATGCAGGAATTAAAGGCTATAGACGATTTTCCGGTATATTGAAATACGCAAATAACATTTGCCAAATCAATTTAGGAGGTATCAAATCATTGCGTATTCCAATCAGTGAAATCAAAATCAACCCCGGACGGCGGGAGGCCGACCCCACCCATATCGACGAGTTGTCTCAGAGTATTGCCGATGTGGGTCTGCTCAATCCAATCACAGTTGACAGCAGCCACACCCTGATCGCTGGACTGCATCGGCTGGAAGCGGCAAAGCTGCTGGATTGGACAGAAATCGAATGTACCGTATGCAGTATCGACAGTATCCGGGCGGAACTGGCGGAGATCGACGAAAATGTGATCCGCAGAAGTCTGACCAACACAGAAGTGAGCAGTCTGCTTGCCCGCCGGAAGAAACTCTATGAAACTCTGCATCCAGAGACGATTGCCCGGAACCATCCCGGCCATGTGAGCAATCACCAACGTTCGAGCGACAATGTGTCGTGCGAACCCAAAGTGAAATCTTTTGTGGAAGATACCGCTGAAAAGCTGGGTGTTTCGACCAGGACTGTTGAGCGCCAGCTGTATCTGGCCGAACATCTGACACCGAAAGCCAGTGAGATTCTCAAAAAAATGGATAAACAGCCTCCCCGGAGTGAGCTGATGAAGCTGGCCCGCTTGGAACCGGACCGTCAGGCTGAGTGCGCCGCGCAGTTCCTGTCCAGCGAGATCAAATCGGTGAACACATATTTGAAGCAGGGAGAACCGGAAACCGCCGGGGCTGATACTCCCTCATCCTTTGACAGCTTTATGGAAAGTTCAAGTCTGATTCTTAATGAATTTGAGCGGCTTTCCTCGCTTTTAGCGGCCAGTCCTGACTTTACTGACGAACAGACGGAAACTGCCCGGATTCAAGCCAATAAGCTGCGTGAAGCGGCGGATAGGCTTACGGCACAGCTTGAGGGTAGACGGTGAGCGCGATGCAGAAGCCGCAGTATGCCATTCTCCGCTTTGCCAAGTACAAGGGACCGGAAATCGGGCAAATTGAGGCCCATAACGAGCGAAAAAAGGAGAAATACGCCAGTAATCCCGATGTGGATGTTAGTCGCAGTCATCTCAATTACCATCTTGTCCAGCCAGAGCGGAAATACCGTGCCGAGGCTGAGAAACAGATTGCCAAGGCCGGATGCCGTACTCGAAAGGACAGCGTTCGGGTGGTCGAGGCCCTGGTGACGGCCAGCCCAGAGTTTTTCAAAGGGAAGAAAAGGGCTGAAATTCGGACATTCTTTGAAGAAGCAGTTCGTTTTATTACGAAACATCAGAATAAAAGTACGATTATCTCCGCCGTGGTTCATATGGACGAGAAAACGCCTCATATGCACCTATCCTTTGTCCCGCTGACACCGGACAAGCGGTTGAGTGCCAAGGATATTGTCGGAAACAAGAAGAAGCTGACATGGTGGCAGGATATTTTTTGGAAACACATGGTCAGGAAGTATCCTGATCTGGAGCGGGGCGAAAGTGCCAGCGAAACTGGCAGGACACACATTCCGCCCCGTCTGTTCAAGGAGGCGGCACATCTCAACCGCCAGCGGAATATGCTGATGAAACTGCTTGGGGAGGTCAATCCGCTCAACGCTAAGAAGAAAAGCGCTGAGATTGAGACTCTGCTGGAGCAGTACATCCCCGGCGTAGAGCGGATGCAGACGCAGATGCGGAAGTATGATGCCGCCTATAAAGCACTCCGGGCCGAGAACGCTGGATTGAAAAAGCAAGTCAATTCCAGCAAGGAGAGCATCAAACGCCAGTTGGAGGTGTCGCAGCAGCTTCAAGAACTGGAGGAACTGCGCCGGACAGTGGATCATATCCCGCCGGAAATCCTACAAGCGTACCAAAGCGAGCATCATACAAAACAATTTGAGAGGTAATTGAATGATAATTGATTTTGACGAATATTTCAAGAGCTATGTGTATGAACCTATTGACCTTTGTGCCTGCTATGAGCCTATGGTTTTCCCTCCTGCTGGTCTTTGGGACGAGCCCCAGAATCCATTCTGTGACATTGTTGAACGGAAAATCGGAAATACTTGGTACATCGTCAAAACAGAGTGTGATGGAAATGAGACGCTGGCCAACAAGGTCAAGCGCCTCATTTTTTCAGAGAACGGGTCGATTTCCTAATGACAAATGCAAAAAGTTATGTTAGATGGTGTCGTCAATAAAGGTGTGTTATAATAGTCCCCAAAAGAAGCGGGGGGCAGAAAAATGGCAAGAGAACAGCATCGACATGATATAAGCGACAGAGCTTGGGAGAAAATCAGA
>CAJTGJ010000058.1 GCA_910575695.1 Oscillospiraceae bacterium
GCGTATAAACCTCTGATTCTGGGGTCATTTTGATTTTTGAAAAACACGGATTCTGGAATCATTGGCACAAAAATTGTTCTCTCATCAATTAAAACCAACGATATACATCACTTATGCGACTTTTTCAGTAAGCCCTAAATTAGAAATTGGGGTTCCATTTACCTGCTTATCATGATAAAAAAATTATTTATCAGGCATAGAGCGCAAGATTTCTTGAATTTCCGCAAGGTGCGTAGCAGTAAAGCGGATGCTTTCCTTCCCGATTGCTACATCAACGCAGCCGCCGGAAATCCTCGCCGCCTTGAGAGCCGCAGCAAAGGGAGCTTCACGACCGAGTTTACCTTTTGGCGCATTGGCAAATCGTATTGCTTCAAACTTTTTGCTGCATTCAAGACACAACGCAACTCTTGTTTGAGGGAAAAAGTATCGAGGGGCGGCAATGATATTGTTTACTTCCATCAACTCGTAAGGCTTTACCTTGCGGCACATTTGACAAAAGCAGCGCCCATGGACACCGTCAGGGGTGTATTTTTTCAGCGTCTGTTCGCGAACAGTTCTGTCATCAAGTCCAAACTCCCTGCCCAATGAGTCTCTCGCCTTATGGACTGTGAGCTCGACTTTTCGTGCCACGATTTTGATTGGATTATTCAGCAGTGTCTGAATGTGCTTTCTCAGCCTTTCCATGTTTGACACCGGATTCTCTGGAAATTCGAGATCATCGTCATCTTGGCCGGATTGCATTGTAATGTATTCAAGGCCGTATTCATCAATCAGGTCATCGGACAGTTGACCGTTGCGGTGAAAATTTCTAAGAATTTCTTCGCCGTTTTCAAAGTAATCATCGGTAAAGTCTTCAATATCATCTTCTGTCAAATCCTCAACATACAATATATCCTGATAATGAATCTTCGACAATAGAGGATATTTTAAGTATTCCGCCAATTGCCTGCACTCGTCATGCACAGCGATCGACAGCACAATGCCGGACCGGAAATATCCCATCGGTTCGTTGCAGATAAATACTCCTGTATCGATAATTTTTCCAAGCTGGTTCCTAAGGGGAATAAATTCTCTCATACCCATCAAGATCTCTTGTGATCGATATCGTACAAAAGAACCCTTAAAAAATTCTTCCATTAGGTATTTATAGATTTCAGCAGTATCGCTTCCGCGGATGATATCTCGTAGCCCGTCATTATAGCGGCTGCGTTCCCATTCGGCGTTTATCTCATTGACGTTTACGCCAAATATCTTCTCACAGATCGATTTAGGCAGGATACGCTCATTCAAAATATAGTAATTATGCTCTGACTTTGTGCAGTTTTTCTTGACAAAGATCACATCGTCTTTCCATGGAATGTATTGTGTCTGATCCCCCTGTATGCTGAATACCGGAATGATGGGAGTTTCTTTCAAGGATAGCAGATATTCTTTCGGAACGCTTTGCAAATAGGCATAAAAACTTTCCCGGAAAATATCATTTTCAATATAGTTACCTGCATATTTCTTCAACAGAGGGATCACCTGCGCGAATGGCGCCTCTACACAGCCCATTGCATTCAGAGTGGAATCGAAGGATTCGTCCCTTGGAATATCCAATACTGTCGTGGCGGGGATTGCGCCAAAGCAACCGGCCTCAAACAAATAATTCGCTGCTTCGGGGAAACGGTACGCAGCGCTGCTCTTGACCGAAACGAATACGCTTCTTTCAAAAGTCGGCAGCAGGTTTGCTGCCCTGACCTCCGATAAGAAGTCGTATTGGTTCAGATACTCACAGTCAGAAAAATCATTCGTATATACCGTTTGTGTCCCCTGGCGGCGAGGAACAAATCTGACCAAGCGCAAAACCTTATGCCGGTCATTGCGCTTTGTTTCATCCATGATGGAAAGCAATGATGTGTATACCTCTGCCCTGACACGATCATTCCATAGGCGGCTTCCAAACTCGATTTCTTCTCTTGAGGTGGTCAGCATAAACGGGGCGTCAACCACAAGCGGAATCTTGATCCTGTGCCTTGTAGGCAGACCGCAATACAGAGGATAGTCCTTCGCCGCGCCCTTATCCGGGATATAGCAGACAATGCTTTGGCCGCTGGAAATACTGCGCAATCCATTTTCTCTTTCCCTTAAGGCTTCATCACTCATCGAAAAATGATGAATGAAACGCCTGAATGTGTGCTGCCGTTTGTTAATGGTAACCGTCCGGATATTGTCGGAATCCTCAATTGTGATGAAGGTATTGTTGATCCTGATTTTACGGAGTTTTCTGAGACACAGGCAGAACTCCAGCATGTCCTTTTCGCTGTAGTTGGACAACCGGATCCCCTGTTTCAAAACAATCTCCATCCGTGTTCCGAGAGTATTACCATGCTGATCCTTTAAGCTTTCCGGGATCGTGGGCGCTTTTGCAAGCAAAGAAAAATGATACATTCCGCTATGAATCCGCACCTCAGAGGCGATCGAAAAAATTGTTTTGAAGCCTACACCCTTTTCGCCAATTTTGGCGGCATCCTGATTCATGAGATGGGTTTTTGTAGATTCACCAATCGCGGTGATCGACCGAATATTTCCCCGGGTAAAACCAACCTCATTATACTCTGTGACGATCTTCGATTGGTCCTGGTGTAAGGAAAACTCCGGAACGATGCCCTCTCCATATTCACAATCATCAGCATTTTGGAGCAGTTCTTGAATAAAGCGCACAGGGCTGATGCCTGACCGCAATATCAGGTCAATATAATTTTGATATTGCTGTTTTCCGATGGCATCTCTGCCAAGCTGGCGGTTATTCCGTAATTCACGAAGGTAATCTTCGGCACTGCCTTCGTCGGACTCCGAGAGCCGATTCAAGCGATCGGATATTTCCTTGTGCTTCATTCTGATGGAAAAAGTATCTTTACTATCCACCGCATAGCAAAATGTGGAGAAGGAGGTCAACGGCTTCCTTACAGACAGCACAAGCGCGTTATGACACGGAAAATACTGATCTTCCCCGATATCAATCAGCACACACTTTTCTTGACACCATCTCAAATATCTCTCAACGGCTTTTGGAGTTTCGCTTAGCTTAAAATCCTGATACAAGGCGTCTTGAATCGGCGTTTGCATCGCGGACAGGATCCGATACACGGGCCGCCTTCCCGCTTGCAGACATTTTTTTGCATATTCGCCAAAAAGCTTTGCAATGTCCTCATATCGCATGAAAAGGCCAACCTGCTCCTGCGTCAATTCAAATGTCTCTGACGGGATATTGGACTCCATAGGATGAAACTCAGCCGCATTCAGATATTGCAAGATCCGCCCTGTCTTTGCCGGATCTTTGAGCGCGATAGAAAACAACCGCTGATAAATATTCCGCTCGCTCTGAATTCCAATGTTGGCAAATGATTTCTGTTTAGGAAACGTAAAAAGTTCTTTTGAAAGAGACAGTAAAAAATATGCCTCCTCGGGCTCGTAGATTTCCTCCGCGCTGTCAAAGCAGAATACTTCATCAATGTCAACAAAGTGTTCGCTGCTGGTAAAGAAAATCGGCAGTTTGGAAAAATACCCTCCTTTGAACGATTCCTGGGAGCTAAGACACTTTTCTTTTCCGTTGTTATCTGCAAACAAGCTTCGGTTCACGCTTGGCAAATATGCTATAATGTCATTCTTAATGATTCTCGCCCAATCCTGATACGCATAGTCCAACAGTTCAGATAAGTATCGGATGGCGTCCCGGAACCAAATGTTATTCTCCTGAGGATCAACAAATTCTCTGGATGCGTCCAGCTTAAATGGAACATGGCAGACCACAGGTACATTGAAACGAAGCTGGGTTGGCAGGAAAGAATATAGCGCTCCATTTCCAACAGTGTCCAAATACTCCGGGTAAGGAAATACAACCTGTAAGGTCATTGGTTTGCCGCCGTTACTGCCCACCTTTGTTTTCGCGCCATATCGTGATTTGCAGGCGGCTTCACCAAAAACGACAGACGATGTATAACGGGTGCAGTAAATTTCTTCTACGACATTTCTCTCTAAGCCCAATTCATAATCATGGAGATCGACCGAAATATGTACGTCTTCATCCTTATAGAATTTTGATGAGGCGGGGTTGCCCGGCCTGCTGACTCGGAATTCCATTGTTCGGAATTCATCATAGTACATCCTGAGAGAAGTCAGTTTATTGAGAAAGAGAAGGGGATTTCTGCTAAATAAAGCATCTTTATTGCAATATTGCTCCTTTATTTCACTATAAATACTGCTGGCTTTCCCTCCCGGAACAAACAATGTCATCTCCGTTCCAGGACAATACTCGTGCGTTTGGTAGCTTGCAATCGGTATTGTAAAGTTTTCTTTATGTAATTCAAAGGAGAACCAGCCGCTGCGAATCAAAACGGTATTCGTAACGCCAAAAACAGACTTAAAGCCAATGCCCTTTTCACCGATCTCATTTTTCCTGGCAGATACATTCTTCGCAGCCTCGGCGATGCCGGTAATGGCAAATACGTTGAATGGAGTAAAACCTTCCTCGTTGTAACGAAGCACGATCTTGTCGTGATTAAAGTCAAAATGAATGTCCAGAGAATGGTCCTCAGTATTGGCAAATTCACAGTCATCTACATTTTGAATTAACTCAAAGATGAAGCGGAGGTTATTCGAATACAGGCCATCCTCCCCGACCGACAGCAAAGAATTGAGCAGTTGAGGATAGTTATCACCGTGGAGCTTGTCCGCTTCCGCAACGCCTTCACGGAATTTCCTCAGCAACGACAAGAAATCCTGCGCATTCGTCAGCGAAGCTATTTCCACCGCTTCCACCGACTTTAACCCGTCCCGCAATTCCTCTAATTGCTGTAATGTGATCTCCGTCCGCTGCATAGCTCCGAATTTCTGAAAAAGCCGATCCAGTAGGGCCATATATTACATCTCCTCTACAACAATGATGCCGTTCGCCAAGAGGGTAGTATGAATATCTGAACGTGTTTGATCCGCTTGAATGCTTGCTGCTCTTTTGTCAAAATCAGCTTGAACTGTCTCCAATTCGCCCATTTTCATTCGCTTTATCTGGTCATCAAAAGCATCGCTGATTTGCTGCTCCAACGCTCTGACTCTGTTTCGATGCGTATTTTCAAGACTTTCGAGCCGAAACATGGCTGTGTTCGCCGCATCAGAAAGATACTTCTCCTTTGCGGCCTTCCACTCCTGCGCATGGAGCAATTCCAGGGCGTCCCAAGACGGGTCGTGCTCCACTTGACCCGTCAGTTCCGCAGGGTTGCTCTCAAGGATGTCGGGCAGCTCACGTGAAATCGTGGCGTTCTCGCATATGGTCACAAGGCGGGAATAAGGATTAGAGCCGGTATATCTCCACGCATAGATGGAGAAGGGATAGACTCCGACAGGAAGCGTATCGGACCGATGCTTAATCTTCAGATATGAAGTATTTTCAGCCGTAAAGTACTTAGCCGCCTGTCTTGCGAACGGATGCAGCGCGGTAATGAACAGACTGTCTCGATTTTTGGATGCGGATTCAGCGTCAAATGTAATGGAAATTGTCGCCTTTTTGCCGCTTAAATAGTTTTCCCATGTCCGTCTTACCGCACTTCTAACTCCTTGCAGATTCCGTAGGTCTGCCAGAATGGCGGCCCTTGCGTCAGCGGATAAGCGCAAGGTTTTATTTGCGCTATCGCCCAGAATATACATTCCGGAGCCGATTCTCTTGTTGAGATAGTTCGTAACAAGCAGCTGAATCGTTTGCTGCGTCAGCCACGGATTTTCCGCTCTGCGAATCTCCTGTGTGGTTGTAAATTCGGAAAGGTCAAACCCAAACAGTTCTTTTTCTTCATCTTCCAAGCGGTTCATTTCCATGATTTTACGAACCTCGTTATCGGCCATCTGTTCAAGTTTTTTCTTGCGCTCACTGTCGGAAAGCCTGGAGTCAAGGACAATCCTTTCGATTTGTGCGGCGATGCCGCCAAGGATTTCTTCGCACTCGCCAATGCTGTTCTCGAAAACACCGATACGCATCAAACAGCGTTCATAAATATCAGCATCTACCGTTCCTTTGGTAATGACATTATAGATGTTTACGGCTTCGCTTCTTTGGCCTCTGCGATCAATTCGGCCGATACGCTGCTCGATACGCATTGGATTCCAGGGCAGGTCGTAGTTGATCATGGTGTCGCAGAATTGATAGTCAAGACCTTCTGAGCCGACCTCTGTAAACAGAAGAATATCAATAGCGTCCGGATTTTCTCTTTCCAGCTCAAAGCGGCGCTTCAGCTCGTAGCGCTGTTCATCCTTCACGCTTCCATCCACCTGCTCAACGCGCTGCCCTTTGGATTGCAGTTTCTTTTTGAGATAGGCCAACGTGTGCCGGAATGTGCTGAACAGCATGATTTTGTTGTTGCCGTCAGCTTGCTTCTGCTGAATGATCTCGTACACTTTTTCAATCTTCGGATCGCGATCCGGCAGGGCTTCTGCCAGCGCAAGCACATTCTTTGCCAAGCAAACCAGCGTCTCGGAACGATCGGAATCCAAGTCGTAATCTTCAAAATCAAGTTCCGGATCATCGTTCATGCTCTGAAAGCGATGCTCAATCATATCGCGAATATGGGGAGCAAGTCCAAAAATACAACTCGCCGCCTGCCGCCGAATCGTACTGATCATGAATGGAACAGCCCTTGCGCCATGCAGCGCCGCCAGTGAGCTGGCCTCAAACCGCAGCAATTCATCATGAAGCTGCCTCTGCTCAGGCGTAAATTCCGTTTCAATCGTTATGCTGCGTCTGACGCAAAAATCTTGAATATCACGTCTGCGGGTTCGGTTAATCATGGTGCTGAAACTGTGCAATGACTCGACATCTGAAATTAAGCGAACACGATCCTCACGTGATATGTCCTCTCGCTCAAGCCGCGTCAGGATGTCGTCATACAGCGGGTTGCCTGCAATAACGCTGTCCCCCCACTGCGTTTTTCTGACCTGAAGCAGCTCTTGCGCCGCCCTGGTTTGCCAGCTCCCGTCCGCACTTCGGATTGTGCGAACACACTTTGAAATGTATTCGTTGGGCTTGGACATCATATGGAATGTTTTCTGGTCTATGACAATATCCGGGCGCAATATATTAAGCAACGTGAATATATCATCATCGCCGGTCTGAAGCGGGGTCGCCGTTAGCATAACAACCGCGTCAGCATGATCGCAGAAAAATTTTGTGCATTTATAGGCGAACGCCTTTTCCTTGTCCATACTGCCGTTTCGAATATGATGTGCCTCATCAACGATAACGAGATCAAAATGTGGAGCTGGTTCAAGGTCTGACAGGCCAAAATTTTTTGCTCTATTGGAGCTTTCACCGCTGTATGCACGGCCATCCAAGATGGAGTACGGAATAATCGCTTTATAATACCGCTGCGGCCATTCACCGTCACGATCTGTATCCGAGATTGCCTGCCGCAGGGTTGCCCCGTCCAGCGGAATAAAGTCCTCATCAAAGCGTTTCATTTCCAATTCCCACTTGCGTTCAGCCACGAGGGGGCGAGGGCAGATAATCAGGATTTTCTCCAACTCCTGCCGGGCGGCTAGTTCTTTAATAATCAGTCCGGCTTCAATCGTTTTTCCGACGCCTACGCTGTCTGCAATCAAAATTCTTGGCTCATCGGCATGAATGATTTTGAGCGCGGGCCTGAATTGATAGGGAACAAAGTCGATGCGGGCAGAATTTAAGGAATACAAATTTTGCCCCGACGGATTGTTGATTTGATAAGCGGTCATCAAGTTGCGGAACCGGTTCACATCAATCCATTGATAATCCGCCGTTTCTACAACGGGAGCGATCTGTCCGGTATAGTAAGTGTGAATTGCGTTATCAATAAAAACACTGTACTTTGTTGTTCCGCCAAGCTCGGCAATGCCAACGACAAAGCCGCGCTTCTGGGGATCGCTGACAAGACAGACCATGGAGTTCTGCGTGATTGCGCTGCTCTCGGCGGGTAAGGCCGCTGTGGGTTTTGATAAATCCTCCGCTCTTTGCGGTGTAAAGGCAATGCTGCCTGGCTTCTCGATAAAGGCAGTCAATTCGCTGATCTTTGAGTATACCGCATGCTCGCAGTTGACCTGCTGCGCAAATTTGAGGATGATTTTCAAATCGCGCAATATCGTATCCTTATCGGGGAGCTCCGCGCTGCAATGCGCCCAGTTGTTGCGGACGCTTATCATATTGCGGACGCACTCCCGTTCGCTCGTTGGTAAATACGCAACAGTACGCATATCGTACCAGGATTTATTTGCAATGCGAAGCAGGGCCGCCAGGTCGAAATCTGACAGCTTGGAGAAATTTCTATTTTCAGCAACCTCCCGCTGCGAATAACTGAGACTGGACAGAACACAATCCTCCCACCAGGAATCCGTCACTCTGGGTAAAATCTCGTCCAGCCAATTCGCAAGATAGCCAGCTGTGATATGTAACAAAGCATTGATATCGCTGACAATAGTTGTACGATCCATACTCTATCTCCCTACTGTCTATTTCGACAATATTATATTCTATTTGCGAAATAATATCAATACCTGTCTCTCATAAAACGCGAAAACAGCATCTCCCGCCACCTCCGGCAAAGTTGCCGCAAAGCAAAGGAAGCGGCGTTGGCCATACCATCCGCAAACACCTTACCTTGATGCTGCCGGGACCTTCACAGCGGCTGAAATTTGATGTCGTTCTCCCTGGCGTACCGCTCCGCATAGCTCCCGGCGGGGGCGTGGATGGTAAGGCTTTCGCAGTTCTGGAACGCCCCATTCTGGATCTCTGTGACGCTGGCCGGGATGGCCGCACAGATCAGGGCCGTGCAGTCAGCAAACGCCCCGCGGACAATCTTCTCGACCCCCTCCGGAAGCTCCACGCTCGTCAGAGCTGTACATCCCTCAAACACGCATTCATCGATTCTCTGGACGCCCTCTGATATGGTTACACTGGCCAGCATCTCGCAGTCCTGAAAAGCTCTGTGCTCGATTGCCTTGACACTCCCCGGAATCGTCACGCTGGTCAGGCTTTGGCAGGAAAGGAACGCCTGCACCCCGATCCCCTGGACCCCTTCCTGAAAGCTCACACTCTGGAGGCACCGGCAGCCCGCAAAGGCCATGTCCCCGATCTTCACGACGCTCCCCGGGATCGTCACGCTGGCCAGCGCTTCACAATCCATGAACGCATAATCTCCGAGCTCCGCAACCCCCTCTGGAATGGCCACGCTGGTCAGCTTCGTGCACCCCTCGAACGCATTCCCTCCAATCGCAGTGACGCTTCCTGGAATGGATACGCTGATCAGTTCCGTACATTCTTCGAATGCAGCCTCCCCAATCGCGGTAACACCCTCCGGGACGGACACATGGCTGTCATCTCCCAAATAGTCCAGCAAAACATGGTTGACCGCCGCAAGCTCCCCCAGGCCTTCGCGCCACGGGGTCTCCGCAAAGGCGTTGCCCGCCAATTCCGTAATATCCGCCGGCAACTCCACATCGGTCAGGCTCGTACAGCCTTTGAAAGCCCCATAACCGATTTTTTTGACCCCTTTGGGGATAACCACACTTTGAAGGCCAGTACAGCCTGCGAAGGCCCTGGCCCCGATCTCCTTGACGCCCTTTGGAATTGTCACACTGGTCAGGCTGGTACAACCTGCAAACGCCGCTGTCTCGATTTTCGTGACCCCTTTCAAGAGGGTCAGGCTTTGAAGGCCCGTGCAGTTTTGGAAGGCCTGATATTCGATAACGCCCTTTGGAATGGTCACGCTTTGAAGGCCTGTGCATCGCTCAAACGCGCTTCCGCCGATGGTCCGAAGCCCCTCCGGGAAGGTCACCTCAAGGATCCCGCAGTCCTCAAATGCCCAAGATCCAATTTTTTGGAGGCTCTCCGGAAACGTCACAGCGGTCAGGTCGTACTCCTCGCGGAACGCGTAGTCCCCGATTTTCTTGACCCCCTCTGGGATCACCACAGTCCCGCCGCTGCCCTTGTACCGCTTCAAAACGTCTTTCTGAATCACAAAATCGCTCTTGTTCATCGTAACTTCTCCTCTCTTTTTAATTCAGCCTTCGTAAAAATACGCCGTATAGGTCTTCTCCACCGTCTCGCACCGGCGGTTGACCACGGTCCGCGTGACCTTGCAGACAGCGGTTCCGGGAATAGACTTCACTGCGTTGGATACCTGTAAGGCCCCGTAGTCCGTGCCCAGCGCGGCATTGATCTCCCGCATTGTCATAGGTTCATTTCCCAGCACCTTCGCAATCGCTTTGGCCCGCTCCGCAGTCGCTTTGGCCCGCTTCCGTCTCTCTGCCGCGATGTACTCCGGGAGAGGGGTTTTCTTTCCCTCCGCTGCCTGGGTGGTTTCTTCTTCCACACTGCCCCAGCGGAAGGCTGGATCACTGCCCCTGTCCCGCATAGGGTATAGACTGCGTACTCCTTTTCCCGCCGCCGCCCGCTCGCGCCCACGGTCATGCGAACCTCCCGCCCGGCGGACGCGCCGGAGATGCGCTGCATTGCGTTTGAGATCTGCAGAGGTGTATAGTCCGTCCCCAGGGCGGCGTTGATCTCCGCCGCAGTCATGGGGGCGGAGATCAGTACACCGGCAATGGCCTTGGCCAGATCGCTATAATCGATTTGCGAAATCGGGGCAGCCGCAGTCTCTTTCCTGTTGTCCATATGGCAGTTCTCCTTTTCCTGGTTTTCCCTATATCTTTAATCAATAATTTTTTCGCTGCAACTCGGGCTTCCTCACATATCCACTGGCACGGAGAATTTTTATATAATCTATAGTATATCACCTTTATGAATCCCGCGCAATATATGCAGGCTGCATAGGGTCGTAGCTTGTTGACACTAACCATGTATTGTGGAAAACATATCTGTGCTGGAAGCCAACATTCACGGAGCCACAATATCGTGGTATTGATCGACAGCAGCATCGTTTGCCACCTCACAGCACAACACCACAACCAACACAGCAAACAGTGGTGGGTCCTATATGGTGACCGCCGATCTGATCGACAGCCAGAAGTGGGAGGAAATCACAAAACTGTGCCGGAAATCCCACGACATCGTGGAGGCTACCCGCCTCGGCGCCGCGATAAAGGAAACTCCCAGCGCCCCATTATCAACCAATACCACGATTGTCCCTGGAGAGTTTGCCGAAAAACCTACCAATACGGCAAAGCGTTTGTGATGTGAGCGGCAGTACTCCAACCAGCAAGAACGGAGCGCAGAATCTGCGCCACAGTAAACAAGAATAGAACATATTAGCGGCAGGACCGGCCCCAGTCCTGCCGCTATTCCTTCGCATATCTCTCCCGCAAGCTCTGATGCCCCTTTTGATCTTCCTGCCGCAGATCGTCCGCAGTACGCAATTCCCATTTAGGCTCTGCCGCACCCAGATCGAGTACCTGTATCGTTTCCGGGTAATATGTTTCTGGATCAACGCTGAAATCACCAGACACCCGATTCTGCCAGACAGTCTCCTCTACCAACTCTGTTTTTCCCGTCTCATAGCTTTCCAGCTCATGGGTCATATCAATCCTCCGCAGAAATTCCTCAGCGGTGAGTTTCCCATCCAAGTACTCCATCCGCGCCAGACGCGCATTCTCGCTCCATGCCGTGTACTGGTCATAGTCCATGGGGATCAAATTAGCCCGCTCACTTGGTACAGCATCCTGCCAGCGCAGAAAACGGGCATACATCCGGTCCCGCAGTTGATTACACACCCGAAGGGCACCGTCCTGCTCCTCCACTAAATTCCGTTTGAATCGCGCGCCCCGCTTTTTGCAGGGAAACCCATCCGTCACCCGGTCGCAGTACCGGGTGGCTTTTTTCGTCTTCGGGATAAACCAACCCCAGCAGTAGTCGCACCGGGCAATGCGCTGGTTATCCTGCTGGAAATAGAGCGCCAGCTCCAACACCCGCAGCCCAAAGATGGAATTGACCCTAAAGATTCTTTGCCCTGGCTCCACATTTGGCAAGGTGGACGGATCGCACAGCTTCCCAATATCGGGATAAGTTTGGCGCAGCTTCTCAAACCGCTCCTGCTGTGTCACCCGCTCCATCCCATCAAAGGTCACCTCAAAAATATTCCGCAGACAGACCTGTGTGCGGATTGGATCTTCTAACACATACAGCAGATCCTCCGCAGCGTTCAGCAGGAATGACGCGCTGCCATCGTCCTCCGCCTGCAAACTCTGATGCAGAAGCTCTCCCAAGATAAAGAAGCTTACCGGGTCATTCTTCTGGAGCATGGACGGCAGCAGCAGTGCTTCCGCCACAAGGTCTTCAAAGTCAGCCACGGAAATATCAAGCCGCACCTGAAATAGCGGATGCTTTTCCCGAAAGCGTTTGATCTCTCTGCGGTATCCACGATAATCGATTTCTGTGGCAGCAATCAAATCCTTCGCCGGCATGGTAGCGGGAAGCCATTTCTCCGTCCCATCCCCATAGTGGAGCACCGCAGAAAACAGCCCTGCTCCTTTCTCCACCAACAGCAGCTGCGGCCCACTAAGCAATTTATTTTCCAAAAAGATCACTTCCTGATGTAAAACCCTCTGCGCCTATTCTATCATGGAGCTGTCCCAAAGGGAAGGGCCAGTTGAACATTGACAAGTGAATACCCACCGCCGGAGTGCATACTCCCTGAGTGAAGCAGCGCCATGACTCCCGCACAGGGTGAGCGTGCCAACAGGGTGAAAACGTCGTAGCAAACCTGGGGCAGGAAGGTGTACGGTGTGTGGCCAATAGAGAATCCAGCAAAGGCGCAGAAGAATTTTTTCTCTCTGCGTTCCAATTCTGAAGAAAGGAAACCAAACGCATACATGAAAATATCTGAGTACAAAAGTTATGATGACCTGCCGCTGTTCCTCAACGCAGCAATGGTGGCAAAGGTGCTTGGTATCGCTCCGTCCAGCAGCTACGAGTTGATGCATGAAGCCGACTTCCCGGTATTGAAAATCGGCAGCCGAATTGTAGTGCCCAAGGAAAAATTTATCCAGTGGGTGGAGCGGCACACGAAGGGCGGTGAGTGCGGTTGAGCTATCGCCAAAAGTCCAATCCTCTCAAGAATACTTTTCCTCTGCCCAATGAAATTTTCCTTCTCGGTCTCTGCCCTGGTGAGCTGGCGGTCTACGCATACCTGCTCCGCTGTGAAAGCCGAAAGACTCACCAGTGCTGGCCCAGCTACAAAACGATCGGTAAAGCTGTAGGCATGACGGAAAATACGGTGGCCAAATACGTCGGCAATCTTGAAAACAAAGGGCTGATCCGCACAGAACCCACAACTGTCACCACCAAAGCCGGAAAAAGGCGCAACGGGAACCTGATGTACACTATCCTACCCATCCAAGAGGTGATCGACCGTCACATCCAGCGCCAGTTGGACGAATTGGAGCTGGCTACCATGCGGGCACAGCACGCAAAACGCCAGTGCCCAGCGTGATGCCCCCGTTTCGCATTGTAAGGCCGTTTGTGTCCATCCTACGGGCTGAGCGATATCCGTACCATCCACACGTTGAAACGCGGTGTTGGCCCCCGTATGGGCAATGTTGGGCAGATGCTCAGCATCACTGCGCCGGTGGGTGCGTCAGAGGGTGATAAGGGTAGCCCAGAAGGCCCGATTTAAGGACAAGCAGGAGAAAGCCCCGGCGCTTATTTGCGCCGGAGCGTCCACTTCTGCCCGCAGTGCGGGCAGTTTCAAGGACAGCCGCCGACGCTTTTCTGGGGAACCAAAAACGCCATTGACGCTGTTTTAATGCAGACGGGCAAAAAGGGCCGCAATTTGCGGCTTTTGCGTAACGCTATTTCAAAAAAGGAGGATTTTCAGCATGACAAATGGCAACGAACGCCATACTGTCTGGATGGCCCCAGCGGTGTGGAACATGGTGGAGCAACACTACCACGAGGACAACTGCTCCACCAAAAACGAGTATATCGAAAAGGCTATCCGCTTCTATTCCGGCTACCTGGACGCGGCGGGCGCGAGCGAGTACCTGCCCCGTGTCCTTTCCGACGTGCTGGAGGGCAAGCTGGGTGCGCTGGGCAGCCGAATCGGGCGGCTGCTGTTCAAGCTGGCGGTGGAGCAGGACTTGAACGCGAACATCCTCGCGGCTCTGGGCGAGTTCAACCTGGACGCCGTCGAACATCTCCGCGGCCAGTGCGTCCAACACGTGAAGCAGACCCACGGCGAGGTCAGTTTTGAGGACGCGCTCCGCCGCCAAAAGGGGCTGTGATCCCATGCCCAAACTGATCCAAAAGAGCGGCTTCATCAAGCCGGGTAAGGCTGCGGGGTACATCGGCTACATCGCCACCCGCGACGGCGTGGAGAAGCTCCCAGGGCCGGAGGGCTACATGGAGTACATGGCCATGCGTCCCGGCGCGGAGCGGCACGATGGCCACGGCCTGTTCAGCAGCCAGCCCGTAGATTTGAATGCGGTGATGAAGGAGGCAGAGCGGCACACTGGCCCGGTATGGACGCTGATCTATTCCCTGCGCCGGGAGGATGCCGCACGGCTGGGCTACGACAATGCCAAGGGCTGGCAGATGCTCATCAAAGCCCACCAGGTGGAGCTGGCCACCGCCATGAAGATCCCGCCGGAGCAGTTTCGGTGGTACGCCGCGTACCACGATGAAGTGGAGCACCCCCACATCCACATGACGGTCTGGGCCGATGACCCCAAGCAGGGCTTCCTCACTAAAGAGGGGATCAAAGCTATGCGCTCTGTGCTGACAAACAGCATCTTCCAGGACGAACTGTACTCGCTGTATCAGCGCAAAGATATTTCGTACAAAGAGCTGACTGCCCAGGCCCGCATGTCCCTGCGCGAGTTGGTTCAGGAGATGGAAAACACCATCTGCGACAGCCCTGCCATTGAGATGCAGATGGTTCAGCTGGCGAGAAGCCTAAAAGATGTGACCGGCAAAAAAGTGTATGGTTATCTGAAGAAAACGCTCAAGGCACAGGTGGACGCCATCGTGGATGAGCTGGCCAAGGTGCCGCAGGTAGCAGAGTGCTATGACATCTGGAACCGTCTGCGCGATGAGCTGGAGAGTTACTACAAAGACACACCCCGTCAGCACCTGCCGCTCTCCCAGCAGAAGGAGTTCAAAGCCATCAAAAATATGGTCATTCAGGAGGCAGAAAGTCTGCGGCTGGGGGTGCTCACCTTCGAGGATAATCAGATGGCGGATGAGCCGCCGGACAATACCCGCTTCCGCGACCCTGATCTCTCAAACGAGGACAAGCGCTCTGTGATTGAGATGCTGGAGCGGGACTGGGAGGACGGCGGCTCCGCTTCCATTGCCTATCAGCTGGGACGAATCTGGCGGGACGGTCTGGGCGTCATTCCAGACGATGAAAAAGCAGAGATGTGGTTTTACCGCGCCGCTGAATCAAGGCATAGCGATGCGCAGTATGCGCTGGCAAAGCTCCTTCAAAATCAGAGGCGGATCATTGAGGCGATACCCTGGTATGAGCAGGCTGCAGAGAACGGGAATCCATTTGCCAGCTACCAACTCGGCAAGCTCTACCTCTCCGGCGAAGGCATTCCCAAAAATGAGACCAGGGCAGTTGAGCATTTCACCAATGCCGCTGAGCAGGGCAATGCTCAGGCGCAGTACATCCTGGGCAAGTTTTACCTCCTGGGGCAGGAGGTGGAGCAGGACTATGCCAAAGCCGAGCACTGGCTGAGCCAAGCTGCAGGGCAGGGTCATGCGTATGCGCAATTCTTTCTGGATCACATGGAAGAAGACCGCGATCCATCCGCCTTGCTCTGCGCGACCCGACTTCTCTGCTCAATGGCCCAGATCATCCGGGACACCCCGCCTCCAGCGCCGCCTGGGATACACATCGACCGAAAACGGTTCCAACAGCTTATGGAGAAGAAGATCGCCATGGGCCACAAGCCCGATGACCACGAGGAGCAAGGATACATCGGCCCAACCATGTAACCCCACACAAAATCTGCGCCGCAGTAAACAATATAAGGCTTCCACAATAGCGCAGGGCAGCACTCCACAGAAGCGGAGTGCTGCCCGTGTTGGCACCTGTGCGGCGATTTGTGCCTATCCTGTGGGCTGGGTGGCATCCGTATACCTTCCACAAGCAAAGCGCGGTGTTGGCCCCTTTGTGTGCCGCCGTGCAGGAGTGCGAATTGCACCACCGTCTACAAAGATCAGCCCCTTGGCACACCGCCAAAAAATATGTGTCTGGACTGATAATTCTCGCCGTTTGCACTAGCTATCCCCGCCAGCCTGTGGTATGTTGTGTCGCTGCAGGAGGCGATAGCAATGCGAAAAACTTTAGAAGATTTTTACTAGATGGTGTCGTCAATAAACGAGGAGCCAAATGGCAATACAACGAATTTGGACAGCAGCGACGAAGGAAGCGACATTTTTGGCGTAGCGCGTAGCAATGCCGCGCCAGCGCTTGAGAAGAAGAAAAGCGTTCTCAACGAGATGGCGAAGTTTGTAAAGATATTCGTCGTATTCACGTAATTCTTTGCGGTTTTTCTTTGGAGGGATAACTGGCGTCATTCCCTCGTCAGCAGCT
>CAJTGJ010000059.1 GCA_910575695.1 Oscillospiraceae bacterium
GAAGATACTGGCCCAGCTTTCTAAGCTCTCCTGACCGGAGAGTTTACCCCATCTGCGGAGGGAGGAACGGCGTTCTTCGCCGCGCCTTCCTCCGCTTTTTCTTTTTGCCTTAAAGTTCAGCGTTCAGATGTGATATATTTTTGATTTTGGCTTCTCGGTTTGTCCGGTATTGTCATCTGGAGCTTTCCAGTATCAAGCAGAGGCCGCAGGTATTTTTGTGTAAAGTTCTTTGTGTTTTTATATCCGCAGTGTTCTGCGATTTCCGCTTTAGAGTGTGGTTCAAGGCAAAAGACCAGAATCTTATCAGTGATTGTCACTTGGGTTGTCACTTGGGTCTTGACTTGGGTTGTCACTTGGGTCTTTTCCTGCGGCCCCACCCTTTCAATGGCAACCGGAGCCAACGGAACGATTGTGCGGAATACATCATCCTCGATAAATTCTGGTGTCCCGCCGGAATAAAGCCGGGTGTATTTATAGGTGTTCCGCATACCGGAACCCAGTTCATCAGCCAATCCAATTTCCCGGAACACTTTCGATATAGGTGGGTTCTTTGCATACGGCTCGAAAGAGGATAACAGCAGTTCCCCATGTCCGTGAGAGCGGTTGGCATTTTCGGTGTAAAGCCGGTTTCGCTCGATTACAAACTTTGCCACATATCCGCTGGAATAATCCCTGTGTGCCAGACTGTTTGAAAAAATTTCCCGCAAAATCCAATCTCTGGCGCTGATGCTTTGAATCCCTTCCTGCACAAAAGGATCACTAAGGTGTTTTTGCCCAAACGCAATCAGACGGTCATAGGTTTCTAAAAGATTTGTTATGATAACGTCCCTGTCATCATAACGGTCCAAATTTTCTACCCGAAAAATAGCATCTGTCTTATGCTGCGGAAGAACAGACATGATGGTAGAGTCTTTTCCAAAGAGCAGGATTGCCGCAAGAGTGATACCTTCCATCTGCTTTTCTTCATCTTTTAGAATCAGACCGGCACTGTGCAGCATTTCCTCGTCTGACATGGATTTCCACGGATGGTTTGCGGTACGGCTGGAAGTCATCGTTCTTGCCCTTTCAATCAGGTCAGAGCGAAGATCACTAAGCTGAAACCGGGTCACTTTGTTGACAAAATAACTGCCGCTTTTACGGGCATACAGCTGATACACCATATCTGAATTATCCGTAATGTCAATATCCGATTCATGGTTCCGGTCAAAAATACGCCCGCGATGACGGCATACCTGGCTGCTGACCGGCACTTGAATTACCAGAAGTGTGCGCCCCTCTATCTGGTAAGTTTCCGGCTGTAAATAAAGGGGAGGATTGATTTTCTGCCCGTTGTTGATAGAGGTAACAAAATCTTTTTTCATGCGGTCAACTGCATCCGGGATAATTCCTAAAATCTCTCCGTTGTCCTTTACGCCCAGGATAATGATTCCACCATCCCGATTAGAGAATGAGCAGACAGTATCATACACATCCCTGGTAATCTCGTTTGTGGATTTCTTAAACTCCACACGGATATTTTCACCGCCATGTATCAGCGTCAACAGTTCATATTCTGTCATAGGAGCAAGACCCCCTTTCGGTTTCAAATTTCTATTCCCTATTATACGGGATTTTTCAAATAATATCAATTCAATGCTGCTAAGAACAGTAGGAGGTGTTTGATATGGCAACCACACGCATCATGCCGCTGCACACCGGCAAGGGCCGCACCGAAAGCCAGGCGGTCAGTGACATTATTGACTATGTATCCAACCCACAAAAGACAGATAACGGCAGGCTCGTCACCGGCTTTGCGTGTGACAGCCGGGTAGCCGACGCCGAGTTTCTGCTGGCGAAACGGGAGTACATTTCCACCACTGGCCGGGTACGCGGCGCGGACGATGTACTTGCCTACCATGTCCGGCAGTCCTTTGTCCCCGGCGAGATCACCCCGGAAGAAGCCAACCGGCTGGGCGTGGAGTTTGCAAAGCGGTTCACCAAGGGCAGTCACGCCTTTGTGGTCTGCACCCATATCGACAAGTCCCATATCCATAATCACATCATCTGGAACGCAGTCAATCTGAACTGTGACCGGAAATTCCGAAACTTCTGGGGCAGCACCCGCGCGGTCCGGCGGCTGAATGATACCATCTGCGTTGAGAACGGCTATTCCATTGTAGAGGACCCAAAACCGCATGGAAAAAGCTACAACAAATGGCTGGGGGATCAGGCGAAGCCCTCTCACCGGGAACAGCTCCGCGTGATGATTGACCAGGCATTAGAACAGAAACCGGCAGACTTTGACGGGCTGTTAAAGCTGCTTGCGGAAATGGGTTGTGAGGTGTCACGCCGGAGACAGGCAATCCGGCTCAAAGCCCCCGGCTGGAAAAATGTTGCCCGCATGGATGAAAAGCTGGGACAAGGGTACAGCGAAGATGAAATCCGGGCGGTACTGGCTGGGGAAAAAGAGCATACCCCAAGAAAGAAAGCGGCTGTTCAATCAGAGCCGCCCAAGGTTAATCTTCTGGTGGATATTCAGGAGAAATTGCAGGCCGGAAAAGGCGCTGGCTACGCGCGCTGGGCAAAGGTATTTAATCTGAAACAGATGGCGCAGACAATGAACTATCTCACCGAGCATGGCCTGCTGGAATATGCAGTCTTGGAAGAAAAAGCGGCGGCGGCTACGGCCCGTCACAATGAGCTGTCGGCGCAGATCAAGGCGGCGGAAACCCGCATGGCGGAGATAGCCGTACTGCGGACCCACATCATCAATTATGCCAAGACCCGCGAGGTCTATGCGGCCTACCGCAAGGCGGGATATTCCAAGAAATTTTTAGCGGAACATGAAGCGGATATTTTGCTCCACAAGGCGGCAAAACAGGCATTTGACGATTTGGGTATCAAGAAGCTGCCCACCGTCAAGAGCTTGCAGGCAGAGTATGCCCAGCTGTTGGAAGGAAAGAAAAAAGACTATGCCGAGTACCGGCGCTCCCGCGAGGAAATGCGGGAACTGCTGGCCGCAAAAGCCAACGTGGACCGGCTGATGGGATATGGGGAGGAACGCCAGAATGACCGGGAAAAGGAACAGGGGCAGGACCGCTGACGCGCCTGTTTTTTCGCATTTTCTCACCGCCGCAGGCCGGGAAAAAGCGTTCCGCAGGAACGCGCAGCCACAGAATGAAATTCTGTGTTCAAAAGGGGCTTGGGGAATCCCCAACAAGCAGCGCCAGGAGCCGGATGGCTATCCTGGGGCATTGCTTGCCTCTTTTCTCCGAAAATGAAAAGAACCAGTGAGAGAATCGTTAAATTTCACTCACTGGCTCAATTCGTTTCAAATTTTTCGGACAACTCTGTCAGTTCTTTCACCGTTTCTTGGGTGTGATGCAACAGGGTGTCACGCATTTCTGGCGGACAGCTGGAATAAAGCATTTTCATCTGATTGACACCCTCATCCTCCAGAGAAATATCTGGATTTATAAGCGTATCTAAAGAGATGTGCAGGACCTTTGCCAATGCTCTTAAAATCAAATAAGGATTCATTTTCCCCTTTTCGATATTTTCGATTTGCTTTACAGAAACATGGCTCAGATCCGCAAGCTCCTGCTGTGTCAGGTCTTTTTTCTTTCGGGCTTCCCGCATTTTTTGCCCCAAAGCAGTCAAATCATCAATCGGCATAATCGTTCACCTCAAGAATATTGTATCGTTCCGGTTTATGCAAAGAAATAACCTTATTGTACCTGATGAACGGTATGATTATGCTGATTTTTGTGGAGCAATAGATAGGGATAAACTTGTATTCTTCGAGCAAACGAAATATAATTAGGGTTGAGCAAAACTCCGATTTGCTCATAAGACTATACAATAAATAGTGCTATCCGGCTCGCTTGAGCCCTATATATTGTGACTCAACTTTGCAAAACTCGCGTTTTGCTCAACCCTAAAATATAATATTTTAGGAGGTGCAAAATGGACTACATAACATTAAAAGAGGCAAGCCAAAAATGGGGAGTTTCAGTTCGACAGATAAACTATTATTGCGCCGATAGCCGTATCCTCGGGGCTGTGAAGATGGCGACAATCTGGCTGATACCGAAAGACGCAGAGAAGTCTGCTGACAGGCGTAGGAAGAAGGGAAAAAACAACCAATGAGATTAACGAAAAAGTGAATTTGACTGATTATAGACTTTTTCCTATTATGATACCAGCGAGCGAGGTGAAACCATGAGTTATACGATTATGATTATAGATGATGAACAGATGATTTTAGATATGCTTCGGGATCAGTTTGAAATGGAGCAATATCAGGTCATTACCGCAAAAAGTGGTGAAGAGGCCCTGCAAAAACTGACCCAGCAGCCAGATATTATTTTGCTGGATATCAATATGCCAGGGATGGATGGCCTTGCGTTGTGCCGGGCAATCCGCGATCATGTAACCTGCCCCATCCTATTCTTAACCGCCCGGATTGAGGAAGCGGATCGTGTAGCAGGCTTGCGGGCCGGTGGGGATGATTATATTTTGAAACCGTTCAGCCTGGCTGAGCTGACTGCTCGTGTAGAGGCCCACCTGCGCAGAGAGAGCCGTATCCAGCAAAAAATCAGTGTCCGGGGCTTTGGAGACATTGTGGTGGACTACGCCGCAAGGACTGTCTCGCGAAATGACCAGCCCATAGAACTTCCCAAGGTGGAATTTGATATAGTGGAACTGCTTTCCCTCCACCCTGGACAGGTATTCAGCCGGGAGACCATTTATGAACAGGTGCGGGGTTTTGACGGCACCGCTGACAATGCTGTGGTGAAGGAACACATCCGCCGCATCCGAAACAAGCTGGGGGCGCAGTATATTGAAACAGTCTGGGGGTGCGGCTATAAATGGGCAAAATAAAACACTGGCTTCACTCCATGCCTCTCCGCCGGGCTTTTGTATCACTTGTCCTTGTTATGGCGGTGCTTGTAGCTGGTATTTCAGCAGTAACCATTTTTACCTGTGTCAACGTGCAAAATCAAATCTTGGAAAGTGTGACTGACTACCAGGTGTTATCGCCCCAAGAGACTGAGGATGAATATAACCTGGTGATTGCAGATAATAAACAGATCGTCCCAGGGGAAAATGGACAGCTTGTGATTTTATCCACCGAGTACCAAATCGCCAACCTGAGCGATACACAACGGGTCGCCTACTATGCGGCAAAAGCAGCCGTAGTCCTGGTGCCGACCTTGCTTTTCGTGCTTGGTACGATTTTCTGCGCCTGGATGTTCTATTCCATCAAACTGAAACAGCCGCTATCGTTACTCTTACAGAGCGCCGACCGCATATCACAGAGTGACCTGGATTTTTGTTTGGATTATCCCGCTTCGGACGAAATGGGTGAACTCTGTCGGGCGATGGACACCATGCGGGCCGCCCTCCTAAAAAATAATCAAGAGACTTGGGCTATGATAGAGGAGCGGCGCAAGCTCAGCGCCTCCATCGCCCATGACCTCCGTACCCCCATCACCGTGATGAAAGGCTACACAGAATATCTCTCGCATAATGTTCCGCTTGGACGCATCAGCGAGGACAAACTGATGGGCACGATCCGCAATCTTTCTTTGGCAACAGACCGACTGGAACAGTATGCAAACCAGGTGCGCGAGATACAGGCGATGGACGCCATCCCAGTGAAGCCAACATCCTGCTCTTTGCGGAAATTTTTTGAGGAACAGGAGGACGAATACGCCGTTTTAGCGCAGCAGCACCAGCTTCAATTCTCTATGGATATTAGTGAGGTTCCGGATATTCAGGTCATGCTGGATGGGATCTTGGTACATCGTATGATCGACAATGTGATTTCTAATGCCCTGCGCTTCGCCCGCCGTGAGATCACATTAAAGGCCGGGTGGCAAGAAGGTCTGCTTACAATTCAAGTACATGATGATGGGAAGGGCTTTTCAGAAGAATCCCTCCGCTCCGCCACAAGGCCGTTTTACAAGGAAAATACGGAAAATGACCACTTCGGGCTTGGCCTCTCGATCTGCAACACCCTTTGTCAGAAACAGGGTGGAACGCTCTCTCTGAGCAATAACAACGGAGCTTGCGTAGAAATGCAGATACAAGCGGAAAAAATTGATGCCGATTGACCAATCGTAGACTTTTTCCAATTATACTCTCCTTATCCTAACGATAAGGAGAGTATTTTTATGCGCAGATTTCTTTTTATTTCATTGGCACTTGTATGTTTGCTGGCTGGGTGCAGCGCGCCGCAGACCAGCGACCCAGCCACGGATGAATCGGACAACCTGGACGCCTATTTTGAGGAAGAACCAGCGGACAATGAGGTGGGCTCTGCGGAATTTGGTCTGCAAGACCCGATGGACATGGTTTATACCTACGATGGTGAGCCCTTGGAAATTCCGTTCTCCATAACCGGCGCTTCTTCTGGAAAAACCACAGAGATTGGCGTCCTCCTATTTGTGGATGGGATGGCCCAGCCCTATTCCGCAGTCTATGAGGATGGTACAGAGCTTGAGGAAAGCTATATGCAGGTCTTTAACCTGGATTATGGACAGCAAGAGAATTTCAACATGGTATTCCAGCCAGTGACCGGCAAAGCGGGGGAAACCGTCCCTGTTATGGCTGTCACAATTCTGGAGCCCAGTTTTGTAGCAGAAGGGCCCGATAATCCGCGTTATGGCTTCCACCACCAGGAATCTGCAACCATATCCCGCCAGATTTCTTTTGCAGCAGACGCCCCCGTACAGACATTGGCCGCAGCCGGTACGGACTACAATGTGGTGGATTTGCCGCAGAACGTATTAGATACCCTGGCTGCGTGGGGTGCGACCGATATTCTGGACACGACGGCAACCTTGTCCCTAGGTGTTGAAGATGGAAATTACATCCAGGCAGATGGGAAAACAGCGACAATCACTGTGCAGCTCTACGGCGGGCCGGAGGCGGAGTTCAATATCACTCTGTTCATCAACCACCAGCCTGTCCAACTCAATGGAGCGGACTATCTCTCTGTTCGGACTGTAAAAAACCAGATGGTAGAAGCCACATTCCAGATTGATACCTCTGCACTTGGTACGCTGAACGCGGTCTATGCCATTGCCGTTACCCCGGAGGATGGGGAGCTTGAGATCAACAATCCAGTTAAGACAGCATCTGTACTTTTGGTCAACGGGGAGGTTTGACGAACATGAAAAGAATCAGTATTTTGCTTGCACTTGTACTCAGTCTTTCTCTGCTTTCCGCCTGCGGAGGCAACGAACCGGCGGCTAACACCGGAAATTCGTCCAGCAATCCCTCAGCGGACTCCCAGCAGGCTCCTGACGAATCGGCGGAACAGACAGCCGGCAGCGGAGCCAATTTTCTCTCGCCGGAGTACGATTATACCACCAATGAGCTGAAACTGACCGATTTATCTACCGGTGAAGTAACAGCCACCTATGCTTTTGACACCGCCCAAACACCCCTGCTGACAGACAAGACCAGCCAGGGAGTCATCGTCATGCTGTCCAGTCAGGCAGCGGCGGATGTGCAGGACACCGGCGGGGTCACGGTGATCTCCGGCGACAGTTCTGTGGAGACGCTGTATTACTGGCTATTCGATCAGAGCCTTAATCTGGTGGGCGCCTACGAATTGACAGACGAAGCATTGGTAAATGGTCTTTGGGGCTCTGTCTTTGCTGCTGCGCCGGATGGGAAAATCCTTGTATATGCGGAAGGGCCCAGCCTCTATCAATATACCTTTGATACACAGGAACTGACGGAAATCACTCCGGCCATGAGCGAAACGGTTTATTTTGAGGCGGTCGGGTACAGCGGCAGCGGAGACTATTTGGCCTTTTTCGGAAGCCTGGACGGGCAGGAAAATACCACGGCCTATGGCTCGATTGATCTGAGCAGCAACACCGCCGCTATTTTTTCTGCTGAGGGCTTTTCCGGTTCCATGCTCTCTGTAAACGGAGAATATGCTGCTGTTTCCGATACGATTCTGCCCGCCAGCATGGGAGGCGCAAAGCAGACCGGCTCCGTCCTCTTTTTGGATTTGACCCAGCAGCAGGGGAAGGTAATCAACGTGGAGAGCGGAGATGAAAGCGGGATTGCCGCCGTATCCGCAGACGGCCAGTACATTGTGACCTGTGCGGGTGGAGACAGCCCAAGCGGTACTCTGCGGGCCTATCAGGTCAGCGATGGCACAAAAGTTGCTGATGAAACCTATACGATGGATACAAACTGCAAACCCTATGAGATTTGGGTCATCGGCCATTCCGCCTATGCAGCCCTGGGCACGGATGACGGCTATGCCCTCTCACAAGCGGTTGACCTTCTGTGAGGAATACATGATGAAACTGGAACTTGAAAGCATCACAAAATTTTATGGAAAATATCCCGCGCTCCAAAATGTATCCGCTACTCTGACAGAAGGCGTTTACGGTCTGCTGGGGCCAAATGGAGCCGGCAAAACGACACTGATCAACATTTTGATTGGAATACTGCCTGCCAGCAGCGGCGTGATCCATCTGGACGGTGAAAACACCGTCCAGATGGGCGGGCGCTACTTTGACCAGATTGGCTATATGCCCCAGTACCCTCAGTTCTATGCAAATTTTACCGTACAGGAATTTTTGGACTATATGTGCCAAGTAAAAGGGGTAGCGAACGCAAAAGAGAGCATCGACGCGGCGCTGGTTTTCGTCAATTTGGAGGAAAACCGCAGCAAGCGGATCGGGGCGCTGTCCGGTGGGATGAGACAGCGGCTGGGGATCGCCCAAGCTATTCTGAACGACCCTAAACTGCTGGTGCTGGACGAGCCGACGGCGGGCCTTGACCCTGGTGAGCGAATCCGTTTCCGCAATCTCATTTCCCGTCTGGCCAAGGGGCGCATCATCCTTTTAGCTACCCATATTGTTTCCGATGTGGAATATATCGCCAAAGAGATCCTCCTGTTGCGGAAGGGTACACTGGTCATGCAGGGCACGCCCAGGGAACTGGAGCAGAGCATCCAGGGAAAGGTGTGGGAGGTATCAGCCAACGAGGCGGATATGGCTCTGATGGTGGACACCTACTGCGTGAGCAATATCAAGCAGCAGGATGGCTCCTATCTGCTGCGCATTGTGGATGATGGGAAACCGCTCCGAGGCGCAAAGCCGGTATCCCCAAATCTGGACGAAGTGTTCCTGCACACCTTTTTCCAGCCAAGTGAGGGACAGATATGAGTTTTCTCTATTTGGAGGCCAGAAAAGGCATCCTGCGGCGCTATACACTGATTGCGCTGGCGCTGTTCCTATGTCTGAATACGGTCAAAATCATCGCGGACTATCACGCCGGAGAGATACGGCCCGTTGCGGCCAATACAAGCGGAATGCAGGCAGGCTACGACACCATCTATGAGCGGATCAAAGGCCCCATTACAGAGGAAACCGTACGCTTCCTCACGTCAGAGTACCAGCGGTTGGACGCTTTGACGGCAGATGGAACATATAGCCGGGAGCCGCAGGAGGAGACTTACAGCGGCTATATCTTTGGCGACTACTATCTGCTCCACAGTTACTTCTATCCCCACATGGAGTACAGTGTCAAGTATTCCTCTGATATGGAGGAGATTCTGGCCCAGGCGAAAGAAAATATGACTTTCTATCAAGAGAGCGGTAACACAGCGGGAGCGGCAGAAAATGCCTGCATTCTCCATCACTATGCAGGCCGAACGATTCCTGCGTTTTATCTGTATGATGGCTGGGAAGCTTTACTGTCCTATGACTTTTCCGATCTACTGATCCTGCTTTTACTCATTTTGGCGGTAGCGCCTGCATTCACGCGGGAGAAGGAAAACGGGATGACCCTGATTCTGTCCTCCTGCAAACGAGGCAGATGGCCTCTGCTTATTTCCAAATGCGGCGCTGGAGTGATATTTGCATGGATACCGACAATCCTGTTCGCCCTGTTAAACCTCCTGGTATTTGGGCTTTTGTGCGGTTTTGATGGCTGGGGCAGCCCGCTCTATGCCATCGAAAGCTATCAATATACTCCATTCTCCGGCTCGATTTTGCTGTTCTATGGATTGATTTGCGGGTTAAAGGCCATCGGTTTCAGCGTGACAGCACTCTTGCTGATTCTCCTGTCCGCCTGTTTCCAAAAATCACTCTATCCATGTCTGATGGGATTGGGGCTTGGCGTGGCATTAAACTACTGCACTGGTTGGGCGCTCTCCCCCGTGTGGTGGAAACAGGCCCTCTCCTGCATCAGCCCATTCACCTTGACCAGCGGCAGTAAACTGCTGGAAAGCCTGTCTGGGGTGAGCATCGGCGGGGTATATCTGCTCCGACTTTTCGTGGTTCTGATCGTTCAAGCTGTAATCGCGTGTCTGCTGGTCATAGCAATCAGGAGGAAATCATGCTGCAAGTAGAATTAAAGAAGATATTATTTCATCATAAAGGGCTTTTACTTCTTCTGATTGCTCTGGCGGCTTATGCAGTCTTTTGCGTCGGCAGCGGCTACGACAGCAGTTATATGATTGACCGGAATGAAGATACTTATCTGGCCTACATGGATCGCTGGCAAGGCGAGGTGACAGAGGAAAAAGCGCAGGAGATGGAGACGGAATACGCAGAAGCCACCCGCTCCGATGACGGCAGAAAAGCCACCTTCTTGACCATCTATAACCAGTATTACTACGCAAAAGAGGACCCCGCCCATCGCTTCCTGATGGATGAGCGGGGATGGGACACACTCCTGACCCACGATGGAGTGAATGTAATCCTGCTGTTGTTCCTGCTGGCGCTTTGTGTTCCAGTATTTTGTGGGGAATACCAGTGTGGGATGGCGCAGATCCTCCGTTCTTGCAGAAATGGCCGAGGGCGGTTGGCTGGAATCAAATTAGGCGTAATGGCGGCCCTGGCGGTTCTGGCGACGGCTCTGTTTCAGTTGGTGCAGTTTGTTGTTGTCTCCTTGTTGGTCGGCCTGGATGGAGCATCCTATCCGCTGCAAAGCCTGTCCTTTTTTGAACATTCGCCCTATCTCATTTCCGTTGGACAGGCGTATGGGATCGTAGTCCTGTCCAGGTGCTTGGGCGCTGCTTGGTTTGCAATCCTGATTGCCCTGCTCTCCATCCTGTTCCGGCAGACGGTACTGACTACATTTTCCGGCATCGCGGTTTCTATCCTGCCACATTTGATCGGCGGCAGCTTTCTCAAATATGTCCTTCCGCTTCCTGCGGGGTTGCTGGCAGGAACCGGCTATGTGTGGGGAACACTGACAGAGGTTGGATATGACGAGGACTGGAACCTGATTGATATAGTGACCTTTCCGGGTATTACGCCGGAGCAGTTTGGACTTTTGGTGATTCTGTTCTTGGCTATTGTCTGTCTGCTGGTTTGGCTCTGTCTCAGGTTTTATGTTGGCAGGCGGAAGGTCATTTCTACTCGCCCTCTCCTGACAGCGGCATTGATACTCTGTATGACCGTTTCATTGACTGGCTGCGGGTACAGCAATTCCCGTGAGATTACGCATGATTTTCTGGCCGATGCGTCCAAGGGAGAAAACAGCGCCTATACAGTGGAGCTTGATATGGTGGAGAACACCATCACTGCGACCAGCAAGGCCACAGGTGAGGCCATCCTGCTGACCCGTGATCCCTTTGGACAATCCGGGGCGATCTCCAGCATCTACGTTGACGAGGACGCCTGTTACTACGCTTCCAGCGGCGAGGTGGGCGATGGTTTTCAGATTTACCGAATCGACTTGAAGGATTTTTCCACACGGCTTTACTTCAGCACCGGCTCTGATAACACGGCGACTTTTTGGGGCTTGTTTGACCATGAACCGACAGTAGACGAACTGCTGGCAGATGCGGGCTCCACATCCTTTGTCATAGATGGAAATTACATCTACTATCTGCAAGGCGGACGGCTCTATAAGGTGTTCCGCTGGACGGGATGGGAGACAGTGGTTGTCCCAAACGTAGAAGGAATGCACAGCTTGGAGTATATGAGTGTTATCTGATACTAATTAACTTATGTTCATCAAAAAAAGCCTTGCTCACGCCTCGGCTCACTATACTCCACCATCGGCATTATCCTGCCGACTAACCAGCAATTATAAAAGAAATGCGCTTGACGCCAGTTTCCCACTTTGGGAAACTGGCGTTTTTGCTTGTTATTTCTTGTGGAATAGCCACGAATTGTGCCGGTGCCGTTCTCCACCTCATTTCAGTTCACCCGTCAACTGGACCCGCGAATCGAAATGGAGGTACATAATGCAGAAAATCAATCTTCGGGAGCTGTATCCCGACATTTATAAAACGGATACTTATCTGGAAATATCCGATGAAGTACAGGCAGTGTTCCTGGCCGACAAACGAGCTGAAGCACGTTACCTGCGACAGGTGTATAACTATAAAGCGCACTATTCCCTGGACTGCGACAACGGCATTGAGAAAGCCGTGGTACAGCATCCGCTGACCCCGGAAGAAATACTGGAGGACAAGCAACTCCGCGATCAGCTTTATGCCGCGGTGATGGAGTTGCCAGACAAGCAGGCCAAGTGGATTTATGCCCGGTTCTACCTGGGCATGACCATTAAGGAAATTGCCAAGGTGGAAGGTGTTGATCTCAGCTGGGTATATAAGAGCATAAAGCGCGGGTTGAAGCGCCTGAGAAAAAAGGTGCAAAAAGTTTAATTAACATGGCCAAAATGTCGCTGTTTTCTTCACTACCATTAGAAGGATAGCTTTTCACCTTCATTGGTACATTGACAACTGAATACACGGCAGAACAGGTACATAACCCGCGTATGAGCGAGTGCAGGACGCCGCGAAGATGGAGCAGCCAGGAGGTGATGGACAAGCTGTTTCGGAGCGATCAACGTCCCTGTGACCCGGATGGTGGCACATCCGGCGCGATGACTGCGCGGGGGCTTAAAGATACTTCCTCACGGCCCGCCAAAGACTTGGGGGGAACCCTGCGGCGCACGCTATGAACGACGCTGCGGAGTTATGACAGCCGCGCCAGCGGAGACCTGTTCTGTCCCCAGCGTCAGGGATGCGTGGCAAATGTGGCGTAACACAAAAAAAGTTTCAAAATTAGATACCATGCGCTGGCAGGCAAAACTGCCAGCGCATTCATGTGATTTTGGAAGCCACAACCATATCCTTGACAAAGAAGGGAGAGATTATATGGAAAAGTTATTTACAAGGAAAGAAGCGGCCAAAATCCTGGGAATCAGTATTGCAACACTGGACACGGCCCGCAACAATGGCCTGATTTCCTATGTTCAGTATGTGCAGAACGGCTGTGTCTATTTCACAGACGCGAGCCTTCAGGAGTACATCGCAAAATTCACGCATCGGGCGAAGCCGGTGGAAAAGTGCGCCACATACCGCAAAGTGCGACGTGCCGAGGCGTGAGCTGATCCGTATCCTTGCTGAAATAAGTGGTGTCTGGTAAAACAAAGATACAGCGCTGAATATGATTCTTGAGAGGTAACGGTATTGGCAAAAAGGAAACGACTAATTCCAGATTATAGTACGGTCACACTGAATGGCGTAGAGTATTACAGAACCCGAATCGAGGATGCCGATGGCAAGCGGGTCGCCCTTTATGCGAGAATTCCCGAAGAACTGTATGACAAAGAAACGGAGGCGTTGGAGCAGATCGGTCATGCCCGGTTTCATCGGAAATCGCCAACGGTAGCAGAATACTGTGAGAAATGGCTGCTGATGCAGTCGGTCCATGTGCGGCAGACCACCTTGACAGATTACACCTCCAAGGTGAGGCGGCATATCATTAAAGAATTGGGAGAGATGCGGATGGCAGATGTAACTCTGGATGACATCCAGCTCGCTCTTGTCCCGGTTTCCAAAAAATCGGCATCGGTTTACAAGGCCGTTGTGATTCTTTATAAATCCATCTTTCGGGCGGCGAAGGAAAGCCATGTGATCGAGGTGAATCCAACGCTCCATCTAAACGCAAAAGGCGGCGGTGTCCCACAGGAGGACCGCCAGGCGTTGACGGATGAACAGGTCGAGCAACTTTTAGACGCGATCCGGGACTTGCCGCCCTATGTGTCTGTGATGATCGGCTTATATGCCGGTCTGCGGAGAGAAGAAATCCTTGCGCTCCAATGGGATTCGGTGTATCTGGACACAGATGCCCCTTATCTGACAGTCCGGCGGGCATGGCACACGGAGCATAATCGGCCAGTCATTCTCACCGAACTAAAGACCAAGGCGGCAGAGCGGAATATCCCGCTCCCGACCTGCCTGGCAGAGTGCTTGAGGGAGGCGAAGAAAACATCTACATCTGATTATGTGGTGGCGAATCGGGATGGCGGCCCGCTGTCCTACACACAATTTAAGCGGCTGTGGCAGTATATTGTGACGCGGACTGCCAAACCGAAAGTGGCCCGGAAGCTGGTAGACGGGAAATATGTGAAGTATATCCTCTACCCGCAGCTGGGAGAGAAAGCCCGGAACAATGGTCACTGTGTTTACAGCTTGGATTTCGAGGTCACACCCCACCAGCTCCGGCACACCTACATAACCAACCTGATTCATTCTTCGGTGGACCCCAAAACGGTGCAGTACCTGGCAGGGCACGAAAGCAGCAAAATCACGATGGATATTTACGCCAAAGTCAAATACAACCAACCGGATCAGGTTGTCAAAGCGATGGGCGGCGCATTTTCCCAATGGGATGCCATGTGGGCATAGAACGGAGAATACAGCAAGAGCGAGGCAAAGACGCCTCGCTCTTTGTTTTTCTCAATCCGCATCTTTGATTTAATCAGGTCTTTCTGATAAAAAGGGAGTGAAGGAACCAATTTGCGCATAAGAAAGGAAATTATCTATGGCTAAGAAAAAAACAATTCCCCAGTATACAAGTGTGGAGCGAAAAGGAATCCAGTATTATAGGACAAGGATTCTGGACGCCGATGGCAAGCAGGTCAGCCTGTACGCAACGACTTGTGAGGAACTTTATGAGAAGCAATTAGCGGCGAGACGCCAAGTACAGGAGATTCTCTTTCACCGGCAGCATCCGACCGTCGCAGAGTATTGCGAGAAATGGCTGATGATGCAATCTGCAAAGGTTTCGGCGGCCACACTGAAAGGATATACTTCCAACATGAGGAACTGCGTCATCAAGCCAATGGGCGATATGTATATGGAGGAAGTAACGGCTGATGACATCCGGCTGGCGTTGGTGCCACTGTCCAAGAAGTCCGAGGGCCTGTATAACAAAGTGAATATGCTCATCAAGTGTGTTTTCTATTCTGCCGAGCGCAGCCAGCTTCTTGCAGATAACCCCTGTGTGGGAATATCGGGAAAAGGCGGGAGACCGGCACAGAAAAAGGAGGCGCTGAGCGATCAACAGGTTGCGGTGCTTCTGGAGGCCATCAAAGGACTGCCGCCATATCTCTTGAGAGCGCCGAAAAATTTGTGTAAAAGAGAATAAAAGGCATCCATTCAGTCAAGAATCGGAGCAAGGAAAAACTTGATTGAAAGGATGTATTTTTATGG
>CAJTGJ010000060.1 GCA_910575695.1 Oscillospiraceae bacterium
TGATTTTTGTTTCGCAACTTAATCATAGTCGTTTCCCCTGTGCTGCCAAGGGCTTGTTCAGTTTTTACCACCCACTCATTCTACCGATGAGCCAAAAAACCTGATGAATAAATCTAAAAGGTCTAACTGACTTGAGGTTAACTGCACTTAGTGACTGCATCTTTTTTGTCAACGAAGGACACAAAAGCCTTGAAAACACTACGTTTTCAAGGCTTTTTCCTTGCTCCCTGTGGTGCCCTGTTCTGCTGGATTTTCTGAAATGGTGCCCTTGGTGCCCCGATTTGTGGTGCCCCGCAAAGGTTGCCGTATGCAATCCATTCCGTAAAAATGTATGCTGTGGTGCCCTGATGGTGCCCGGTTTTTGGCGCATAAATTCCTTGCGCGCCTTCAGACGGCAAGACTCGCCCTTGATGTTAATCACGGTGCTGTGATGCAGGACGCGGTCCAAGATAGCGGGGGCGGTGGTGACGTCTGCAAAGACCTCGTTCCACTGGGAGAAGATCTTGTTGGAGGTAAAGACGATGGACGTATTTTCGTGCCGCCTGGCAATGAGCTGGAAGAACAGATTCGCGCCCTGGATGTTCCTGGGAAGGCAGCCGATCTCATCAATACGGTTCTCAAAATGGGCTTTCTTGAGCTGCTCGATGAGTTGGTGGCAATTCACATAGCAGGTAAAGAAGCGATGCTGGGCCGCCACAAGGCCTAGGGCGGAGGCGAGATGGGTCTTGCCCACACCTGGCGGGCCGAGGAATACCACGTTCTCGGAGAGGGCAGACAAAGTTGTGTAAATGTTAAACAGCAACAACAACTGACAATGTCATTTTCTCGCAAAAACAGATGAAATATCGAGAAAAGGTCACTGATATTTCATCTGTTTCCGCAGAGCATTTGTGATTAAGCTGTTATTTGGTCAGTTGTTGTTGCAATGCCTGTACACAAATTTTTCCGCCAAACCCAATGTTGTTGGCGTTCATTAAAAATCTGTCAAACAGCGAATTGCTTTTTGCAAAAGTTGTCTGCTTCAACTGTTCGATAAGTTGAACTCCTTGCGTTTCCCAATCAGCTTTGGCTATGCAGAGAGCGGTTGATGGCGCACAGGATCGCCCGCAGGGACGCCCGGCTGATGTTGTGGCTCTTGCCCACGCCAAACACGTCCCGGCCGTCCGGGGCCTTCAGGTGGATGTAGCACACCGCCTGGGTGTCCGAGCCGGAGGAGATGGCGTGCTCCTTGTAGTCCACGAACTGGTAGCCCTCGATATGCCCCTGGGGCAGGTCGTGGAGGGCGTTGAAGAAGGCGTCGATGGGGCCGTTGCCCTGACCGTAGGCCTCCATGGTGCGGCCCTTGTAGCCCACCTGGCCCACGAAAGCCACCCGGCTCACGTCCCCATGGCGGGAATCCTCCCGGAAGGAGTGGCGCTCCAGCTGGTAGGTCTTGGGAACGGACAGGTATTCCTGGTCGAACAGCTCGAAAATCTGCTCCGGCTTCAGCTCCCGGCCCACCCGGTCGGATTCCTTTTGGACTATGGCGCCGAACTCGGCGTGCATGGCCTTGGGCAGGTCGTAGCCGAAATTCTGCATCATCACGAACGCGGCCCCGCCCTTGCCCGACTGGGAGTTGATGCGGATGATGGGCTCGTACTGCCGCCCCACGTCGGCGGGATCGATGGGCAGATAGGGCACCTCCCACAGATCGGTGCCGCTCTCGTTCATATAGTGCACGCCCTTGTTGATGGCGTCCTGGTGGCTCCCGGAGAAAGCGGTGAACACCAGCTCACCGGCGTAGGGCTGGCGCTCCCCCACCTTCATTTTGGTGCAGCGCTCGTACATATCCCGGATCTTGTTGATGTCGCGGAAGTCCAGCTTGGGGTCCACCCCCTGGGTGTACATATTCATGGCCAGAGTCACCATGTCCACGTTGCCGGTACGCTCGCCGTTGCCGAACAGGGTGGCCTCCACCCGCTCGGCTCCCGCCAGCAGGCCCATTTCGGTGGTGGCCACGCCAGTGCCCCGGTCGTTGTGGGGGTGGAGGGAGATAATGGCCCGCTCCCGCCCGGGGAGGTTCCGGATGAAGTACTCCAGCATATCCGCCAGCTGGTTGGGCATACAGTTCTCCACTGTGGTGGGCAGGTTGAGGATTACTTTGTTGTCCGCATTGGCGTGGAGGTGGTCCAGCACAGCGGCGCAGATCTCCACGGCGTAGTCCATTTCGGTGCCCATAAACGATTCCGGAGAGTATTGAAAGCGAAGGTTCATACCATCCGCAATCACCGGCTGGGCCATCTCGTAGATCAGATCCGCCGCGTCGGTGGCGATCTTGGTGATCCCGGCGCAGTCCATGTGGAACACCACCTTCCGCTGGAGGGTGGAGGTGGAGTTGTAGAAATGGAGGATCACGTTCTTCGCGCCCTTGATGGCCTCGAAGGTCTTGCGGATCAGGTGCTCCCGGGCCTGGACAAGCACCTGGATGGTCACGTCGTCGGGGATATGGTTCCCCTCGATCAGCTCCCGGCAGATCTCATATTCCGTCTCACTGGCGGAGGGGAAGCCGATCTCGATCTCCTTCACGCCGATGTCCACCAGCGTGTGGAAATACTCCAGCTTTTCTTCCAGGTTCATGGGGTCAATAAGGGCCTGGTTGCCGTCCCGCAGGTCCACCGAGCACCACACCGGGGCCTGGGTGATCACCTTGTCCGGCCAGGTGCGGCCCTCAATGGGTTGGGGCGTAAACGGAATGTACTTTTCAAATCCGGGCTTTAAACTCATGGCTGTTTTCCTCCTTTGGAAATGGGCCGGGGTACGAGAAACGCCCCCGACGTTCAGTCAGGGGCGTAATATAATGCAGCTATTACGCGGTACCACCCTAGTTCCGCGCACGGTTACCCAATGCGCGCTCCTGGCCTCCAGCAAGGCCGCGGCCTGTAACGGGACCACCCGTCCGGCCCTACTCAGCGGTTCAGGCCGGCGGCTCCGGGGCCAGTATCCACGCGGGGCCTCGCACCGGTTCGCACCAGCCACCGGCTCTCTGAGCGAGGGAAACCGCGTCTTGTTCCCATCAACGCCTTTTAATTCATACAATATTATATCCAAAACCTTTTTCCTTGTCAAGTGCATTTTAGTAAATCGGACAGTTAACAAGAATTCTCCGATAAAGGACGATTTAATTCTCAAATACTCAAATTATACTCCATATATCTCGTTCGTACCGCTATCCCCTAAATGTAATTATTGTGGAGGCCCAGCTAAAGATATATATTTTAGGGCCTATTTATCATATGGGATAATTACATCTGGCACATGCAATATCCAAGCACATTATGGACATACCACTATTGGTATTACTGATATTGGTGTTGGCATTAAAAATGGAGAAGTAACATTGACACCTAAATTAGGTGCTCAAATCACACAATATGATGCTCGGCCCGTTACTGTAAAATAATCTGAATTATAATAGACAATTCGAGGAGGCTAAGTTCGTTTGAGGCCTCCTCGAAATTTTTGGGTTTCAGATCCTTCTATTCTCCTTTATGCCCCGTATTGATCTCCTTGACAATACACCCACCTACGAACGCGATAGAAACAATTGCTCCTGCATCTGGAATATTTAAGAGGTTTCCCAAAATCACAGTTCCTAACACCCCCAAAAACAATGTAATAAAAAATGTTTTAAAATCCATAATTATGATTACTCCTTTTAATTGGCCAGGAAACCCGTCCCCAATCGGTAAAGAATGGAGGCGGGTTTCCAAGGTTTATATTACCATCGTAAAATGTGTCATGACTGCCACACTACACCAGCAATCTGAAAGAACTTTTCTGGCCCCTTTTTGGTTCAAGAAAAGGAATATCAGGGCTTCCCCAGCAGGGCGAACATATTCTTCTTGTAGGCCTCCACGCCGGGCTGGTTGAAGGGGTTGACCCCCAGCAGGTGGCCGCTGATGCCGCAGGACAGCTCGAAGAAGTAGAGCAGCTCGCCCAGGGCGTGTACGTCCATCTTGTCCATCCGCAACACCATGGAGGGCGCACCGCCGTCCTTGTGGGCGGCCAGGGTGCCCTGGAAGGCCATCTCCCGGACGAAGCTCAGGGGCTTGCCCGCCAGATAGTTCAGGTTGTCGCCGTCATCCTCGCTGTAGGGAATGGCGATGTCACAGCCGGTGTCGTCCACGTAGATCACCGTCTCGAACAGATGCCGCTCGCCGTCCTGAATATACTGGCCCAGGGAGTGCAGGTCGGTGGTGAACTGGGCGGAGGCGGGGAAAATGCCCTTGCCGTCCTTGCCCTCGGATTCGCCGAACAGCTGCTTGAGCCACTCGCCGATGAAGGAGTAGGACGGCTCATAGGTGCAGAACAGCTCGATCTTCTTGCCCTGGCGGTACAGCAGGTTCCGGGCGGCGGCGTACTGCCACACCGGGTTGGACATATCCCGCTTGTCATAGGCGTTCATGGCGTCCCGTGCGCCGGCCATCAGCTGGCCGATGTCCACACCGGCGGCGGCCAGGGGCAGCAGGCCCACGGCGGACAGCACGGAGAACCGCCCGCCCACGTCGTCAGGCACCACAAAGCTCTCCCAGCCGTTGGCGTCGGCCACGGACTTCAGCGCCCCCCGGGCCTTGTCGGTGGTGGCGTAGATACGCTCGTTGGCCTTGGCTCCATACTGCTTCACCAGCAGGTCCCGGAACACGCGGAAGGCCACGGCGGGTTCGGTGGTGCCGCCGGACTTGGAGATCACGTTGATGGACCAGCTGCGGTCGTCCAGCTTGCGGATGACGGCCTCCAGCTCATTCGGGCTGAGGGAGCAGCCCACGAAGCAGATCTCGGGTCCGTCGGAGGGGAACACCTCCAGCACGGCCCGGGCGCCCAGGTAGGAGCCGCCGATGCCGATAACCACCAGCACCTGGGAATCCTGACGGATCCTGGCCGCGGCTTTCTGGATGCGGGCAAACTCATCCTTGTCGTAGTTCTCGGGCAGGCGCACCCAGCCGGTGAAATCGGAGCCGGGGGCGGCGGGATCGTAGAGCTTGGCATGGGCGGCCTCCACCTCGGGGGCCAGGGCGTTGACCTGCTCCTGGGAGACAACGCCCTCCAGATTGGATAAATCAAGTTTCAGCATAATTGATCCTCCTATTTCAAATTAAATGTACACCGATGGCGGGGATTTTATGCGCCCTGGGTGAAAAACAGGGCCGCGCCGCCGTAAATACCCGCGTTGTTGCCCAGACGGGCCAGCGCGAAGCGCACATTGCCGCAGGGGCCGAATACATTTTTCTTGAACGCGGCCTCCACCGGGTCCAGCAGGGCCCGGCCCGCGGCGGACACGCCGCCGCCCAGCAGCACCATCTCCGGGTTGACCACACAGCCCAGAATGGCCGCAGCCATGCCCAGGGCGCTGCCCGCATCGTCCACCACCTGTCTGGCGTTTTCGTCGCCAGCCGCGGCGGCGTCGTACACGTCCTTGGCGGTGACCGTCTCCATCTCGTTGAAGGGGGCGTGCTCCCGGGCGGCGCGGATGATGCCGGTGGCGGAGGCCGTGACCTCCAGACAGCCGTATTTGCCGCAGGAGCACTGCCATTCGTTGTGGAACGGCATGGGCAGATGGCCCACCTCGCCGCCGCCGCCGGTGGCCCCGGCCACAATGCGTCCGTCACAGATCACGCCGCCGCCGATGCCGGTGCCCACGGTGAACATCACCAGGTTGCGGCACCCCTTGCCGCCGCCCTGCCACTGTTCGCCCAGGGTGGCCAGATTGGCGTCGTTTTCCACCTTTACGGGCAGTCCCACCCGGCGGCCCAGCTCCTGGGCCACGTTGACGTCGCCCCAGCCCAGGTTGACACAGCCCTGGACCAGGGACTGTTCCAGCACCGGGCCGGGTACGCCCACCCCGACGCCCACACACAAATCGTCGGGGAAGCTCTCCAGCACCTGGCGGACGTTGGAGGCAATATCGTCAAAGGCGGCGTCCAGATCCCGCTGGGTGGGGAACTCCCGCTTTTCCAGCAGGTCGCCCTCCTGGCTCACCAGGCCCATTTTGATGGTGGTGCCGCCGATGTCTACGCCAAAGCAAACCTGTCTCATGGTAAAGTCCTCCTATGCCGGCGGGGCCCGCCGTTATTTTGTATGCCAGATGTTTTTGGCGTACTCCTCCACCGCGCGGTCGGCGGAGAAGAAGCCCGCCTTGGCGATATTCACCAGGGACATATTGGTAAAGCGCCGCTTGTCGGCATAGATGGCGGACACATCCCGCTGGGCGCGGACGTAGTCGTGGAAATCGGCCAGACACATATAGGGGTCGGCGGGGCCCTTGTGGTTGGTGGTCAGGGAGCGCACAATATCGTCAAAGTGCATCCCGCCGATGCCGCCCATGAGCAGATCCATGACGGCCTTCAGCTCGGGGTCGCTGCGCACGTAGTCCAGGGGGTTGTAGCCCCTCTGCCACAGCTCGTTGACCTCCGGGGTTTTGAGGCCGAACAGCACGATATTGTCGTCCCCCACCTGCTCGTGGATCTCCACGTTGGCGCCGTCCAGGGTGCCCAGGGTTACCGCGCCGTTGATCATCAGCTTCATATTGCCGGTGCCGCTGGCCTCCTTGCCCGCGATGGAGATCTGCTCGGAAATCTCGGCGGCGGGGATGATGATCTCCGCCAGGGAGACGTTGTAGTCCTCCATGAACACCACCTTCAGCTTGTCCCGGGCGTCCGGGTCGTGGTTAATCATGCTGGACACAGACACGATGAGCTGGATGATCTGCTTGGCCATGATATAGCCGGCGGACGCCTTGGCGGCAAATACGAAGGTGCGGGGCTGGAAGGGGGCGTGGGGGTTGTGCTTGATCTCCAGGTACATATGGAGGATCTGGAGGACGTTGAGCAGCTGGCGCTTGTACTCATGCAGACGCTTGATCTGCACGTCGAACAGGGAGTTGGGGTCCACCACCACGCCGTTGCGCTTCAGGATCAGGTCGGCCAGGCGTTTTTTGTTGTCCAGCTTGATGTCCTGGAGCTTCTTGAGCACCGCCGGGTCGTCGTGGTACTTCATCAGCTTTTCCAGCTGGGTGCTGTCCTTGGCGAAGCCGTCCCCGATCAGCTCCTTGAGCAGGGCGGACAGCCTGGGGTTGGCCTGGCACAGCCAGCGGCGGTAGGCGATGCCGTTGGTGACGTTGCAGAAGTGGTCCGGCTCCATCTGGTAGTAGTCCCGGAAGATGGAGTTGGTCAGGATCTCGGAGTGGAGCTTGGACACGCCGTTGACCTTGTGGCAGGCGGACAGGCACAGGTTTGCCATACGGATCTCATTCCGGCTGATGACGGCCATATACTCGATCTTGCCCATGTCGTTGCCGTAGTAGCCGTGGAGATCCACCCGCAGGCGGCGGTCGATCTCCTGCACAATCTGGTACACCCGGGGGAGCAGCTGCTGGAACAGGTCCACATTCCAGCGCTCCAGCGCCTCGCTCATGACGGTGTGGTTGGTGTAGGACAGGGTGCGGCAGGTGATGTCCCACGCCTTATCCCAGTTGTAATTATGCTCATCCACCAGCAGGCGCATCAGCTCGGGCACGCACAGGGCGGGATGGGTGTCGTTGATGTGGATGGACACCTTGTCGGGCAGGCTGTCCAGGCTGCTGTTATCCCGCAGATGCTTCTTCAGAATGGTCTGCATGGAGGCGGACACCAGCAGGTACTGCTGGCGCAGGCGCAGCTTTTTGCCCTCGGCGTGGTCGTCGGCGGGATAGAGGACCTTGGAGATGACCTCGGCCATGGTGTCGCCCTCCAGGGCCTTGGCGTAGTCGCCCCGGGAGAAGGCGGACATATCGAAGCTGTTGGGGGACTTGGCGGACCACAGGATCAGCGGGTTTACCGCCTCGCTGTCGTAGCCGGAGATATACATCTCGTTGGGCACCGCCATGACGGACTGGAAGTCCAGGTGCTTCACCCGGTACTTGCCCCCGTCCTCCCAGCCATGGACGCTGCCGCCGAAGCGGACCTCCACCGCCTCGCTCTCGTGGGGCACCAGCCACACGTCGCCCATGTTCAGCCAGTCGTCGGGGAACTCCACCTGCCAGCCGTCCACGATCTTCTGCTTGAAGATGCCGAACTCATAGCGGATGGAATAGCCGGTCATGGGCAGATCCAGGCTGGCGGCGGAGTCCATATAGCAGGAGGCCAGACGGCCCAGGCCGCCGTTGCCCAGGCCCGCGTCCGGCTCCATCTCGTACAGGTCGTGGATGTCCACGCCGCAGTCCCGCAGGGCCTTGGAGAACACGTCCTCCAGGCCCAGATTGTACAGGTTATTCCGCAGGGAGGTGCCCACCAGGAACTCCATGGACATATAATATACCTGTTTGCCCTGGTTTTTCAGGTTAAATTCCGCGCTGCGGCTGGCCAGCATCCCGTTGACCACGTAGCACAGGGCGCGGTAGATCTGCTGGGGGGACGCGGTCTGCATGGAGCAGCCGTAGCGCACCAGCAGCATTTCGTCCAATTGCTTGATAATCTGTTTTTGATCCATATGACGATTGACTCCTTACTTAACCGGCCTGGGGCCGGAGATTAAACGGCAAAAGGCAATCACAGCCTGCTCTCGCAGGCTGTGATTGCACAGGGCGAGGCATACGCCCGTTTATTATATCACAAAGACGGTCACTTTTGTACTATAAATTTCAGTTTTTTCCTTCAGCTTTAAAAAAGGAAAAAAGAGAAGGAAACAGGAGGAAAAGCGCCCTTTACTCCACCAGGGAGCGGTAAATATCCCAATATTCCTGCACGGAGCGCTTCCAGGAGCTGTCATAGGCCATGACGCTCTGCTGGAGTTGGTTCCAGTGCTCCTTGTCGTGGAACAGGGCCTCGGCACGGCGCACCGCGCCGAGCATATCGTGGGCGTTGTAGCTCTTGAAGGTGAAGCCGTTGCCCTCGCCGGTCTCGATGTTGTAGGCGGGGACGGTGTCGAACAGGCCGCCGGTTTCCCGGACGATGGGAATGGTGCCGTAGCGCATCCCGATCAGCTGGGTCAGGCCGCAGGGCTCCTGCTTGGAGGGCATGAGCACCATATCCGCCCCGGCGTAGGCCTGATGGGCCAGGGTGTTGTCAAACACGATGTTGGCGGACATCTTGGCGGGGAAGCGGCCGGCGTAGGACCGGAACATCTCCTCGTACTGCCACTCGCCGGTGCCGATGATCACCAGCTGGAGGTCGTCCCACATCAGGTCGTCCATGACGGCCTGCACCAGGTCCACGCCCTTGTGGCCCACCAGACGGGTAATCATAATCACCATGGGTGCCTCGTCCCGGACGGCCAGGCCCAGGCGTTCCTGGAGGAAGCGCTTGTTTTTCAGCTTGCCCTCCATGTCCCCGGCGGAGAAGTTGGCATAGATCAGCGGGTCGGTGGCGGGGTCGAACACCTCGGTGTCGATGCCGTTCACCACTCCGCTGAGCTTATAGCTGTGCTGGCGCAGTACGTCATGCAGGCCGTGGGCAAAGTAGGGGTTCTGGATCTCGTAGGCGTAGGTGTGGGACACGGTGCTCACCCGGTCGGAGGTGAGGATGGCCGCCTTCATCAGGTTGGTGCAGGTGTCGAAGTGCATGGTGCCCTTCCAGTCCTCGGGCAGGCCCAGGCACTCGTCCACGAAGGCGTCGGGGAAGCGGCCCTGATACTCCATGTTGTGGATGGTGAACAGGGTGCGGATGGGCTGGTACCTGTCCAGGCCCATATAGAACGCCCGCAGGAACACCGGCACCAGGGCGGTCTGCCAGTCGTTGGCGTGAATCACGTCGGGGTACCAGTCCAGGTGCTGGAGGGCCTCCAGGATGGCCTTGGAGTAGAACGCGAAGCGCTCACCGTCGTCGTAGTGGCCGTAGCAGCCGTCCCGGTAGAAGTAATACTCATTGTCGATGAAATAATACTGGAGCTTTTTGCGCTTGCTCACCGCCCGGAACAGGCCGCAGTACACATTGCGCCAGGACAGGGGGACGGTGAAGTTGGTGAGGTACTCCAGCTCGAACTCCGGGTTGTCCTTGATGGCCTTGTAGTAGGGCAGGAACACGGCCACCTCGGTGTTGGGGGATTCGGCCAGAGCTTTGGGGAGGGCGGCGGCTACGTCGCCCAGGCCGCCGGTTTTGATGTAGGGCGCGGCTTCGCTGGTGGCAAGTAAGATCTTCATACGGTAACTCCTTTACGAATGACAACGGGATTGGAGGCAAGGCCCTTGAGCTGTGCGCCGCCGGTGATGTTGACCCACTTGTCCACCACCACGTTCTCCAGGCTGGCGCCCTCGCCCACAACGCTGCCTTGCATGATGACGCAGTTTTTGACCACGGCGCCCTTTCCGATCTTGACGCTCCGGGACAGGACGCAGTTTTCCACCCTGCCCTCGATCATACAGCCGTCGGCGATGACAGAGCCGGAGACCTCGCACTCCATGCCGTAGTAGGCGGGAACTTCGTCGGTGACGCGGGTGAAGATGGGCCGGTCGCCGCGGAACAGGGGGGTGCCCACCTCGCTGTCGATGATGGACAGGCTGCTGCTGAAATACTCATTCACGTCCCGGATGCGCAGCACCACGTCGTCCACCTGATAGAGGTTGATGGACAGGCGGCCCCGGTTGAACTCGTGCTGGATGAAGTCGCGCAGCAGGTCGTAGATGCCCCGGGAGGTGTAGTCCCGGACGGCGTTGGTCAGCAGCTCCCGGGAGATGATCATGTGGCCCATGCTGGCGTACTCGCCGGCCTTGGCGGCGCAGTCCAGGGCGTAGGAGGTCACCCGGCGGGTGTTGTCCGCCCGCATGACGGAGTTGAAGCTGGTCTCGGAATCCTCCGTCTCCAGGGTGCCGAACATGGTGATATCCGCGCCGCTGGCGATGTGGTTTTCCAGGGCGGGCCGGTAGTCGATGTTGCACACCACATAGGCGTCGGCCAGCAGGACGTAGGGCGTGGTGGAGATGGTCTCCAGGTAGTCCAGCGCGTTGCGCAGGTCATCCATTTTGCCCCGGTGGTTGGCGCCGGCGTTCTGGGTGGCGAAGGGGGGCAGGATCTGAAGCCCGCCGTTTTTGCGGTTCAGGTCATACTGCTGGGCATTGTTCAGATGCTCCATCAGGGACTGATAGTGCTGGGTGGCCAGCACGCCCACGTTGGCAATGCCGGAGTTGACCATGTTGGACAGCACGAAATCCACCATGCGGTAGCGTCCGCCGAAGGGGATCGCGGCCATATTGCGGTCGTAAGTAAAGGAGCTGAGCTTGTCGGAGTACAGCTCGGAGAAAATAATACCAGTCATGTTCATAGTGGACACCCCCCTAAACAATTTCCTTGGGTTTGATGACGGAACCGGCGGGCAGGGTCCTCTCGTGGCCCACCACGGCGATGCCCCAGTCCTCCTGGGTGGCGTTCTCAGGCCGCTCGCCGATCCGCACGCCCTCCTCAATGACACAGCCCTCGCCCACGATGGCGTAGCTGATGTTGGCGCCCCGGCACACCTTGGTGTTGGGCATAATCACCGCGCCGGTGACGATGGCGCCCTCCTCCACCTCGCAGCCGGTGTACAGCACGGAGTGCTCCACGCTGCCCCGGACGATGCAGCCCTCGGCCACGAAGGAGTTGGTCACCCGGGCGCCCGCGTCGATGCGGGTGGCGGGGGAGGCGTAGTTCCGGGCGTAGATGCGGAAGGAGGTGTCCCGCATATTGATGGGGTCGGTGGGGTCCAGCAGGTCCATGTTGGCGTCCCACAGGCTGTCCAGGGTGCCCACGTCCTTCCAGTAGCCCTCGAACGCGTAGGCGTACATGGGCCGGCTGTCCCGCAGGAAGGCGGGGATGATGTTCTTGCCGAAGTCATTCTCGGAATTGGGGTCGGCCTCGTCGTCGATGAGGTACTGCTTCAGCGCCGACCAGGTGAAGATATACACGCCCATGGAGGCCAGATTGCTCTTGGGGTTCTTGGGCTTTTCCTCAAAGTCGGTGATGGCGCCGTTCTCATCGGCGCTCATGATGCCCATCCGGGTGGCCTCCTCCATGCTGACGGGCATGACGGCGATGGTGCACTCGGAGCCCTTCTCCTTGTGGAACTTGAGCATCTTGTTGTAATCCATCTTATAGATGTGGTCGCCGGACAGGATGACCACATACTCGGGGTTGTAGCGGTCCACAAAGGGAATGTTCTGATAGATGGCGTTGGCGGTGCCCTTGTACCAGGATTCGGTTTTGGACTGGGTGTAGGGCGGCAGAATGTGGGCGCCGCCCCAGTTGCGGTTCAGATCCCAGGGCTGGCCGTTGCCGATATAGTCGTTCAGCTCCAGGGGCTGGTACTGGGTGAGCACGCCCACGGTGTCGATGCCGGAGTTGACGCAGTTGGACAGCGGGAAGTCGATGATGCGGTATTTGCCGCCGAAGGGCACCGCGGGCTTCGCGGTGTCCTGGGTCAGGACATACAGGCGGCTTCCCTGGCCTCCGGCCAGGAGCATGGCGATACATTCTTTTTTACGCTGGAACAAGTTGATCTCCCCCTCAAATCTTAGTTGGCATTATCAGCCTTTTTCGCGCGGGTCCTGCGGGCGGGCTTGGGCTGATCCTCTCCGGCGGCGTCCGCTTTTTTTGCGCGGGGTTTACGGGCGGGGTTCGGGCTGTCGCCGGCTTCCACGGCGTCCGCCTTTCCGGCGCGGGTCCTGCGGGCGGGTTTTTCCTCCGCGGGCTGGGCGTCAGCGGTCTTTTTGACCCGGCCTGTCCCGGGCTTGGCCTGGGACGTCTTGTCCCCCTCGCGCTTGGAGGCGGCAGCGCCCCGGGACGGCTTGTGCTCATAGAATACGGTGGACATGGGCGGCAGGGTCAGGGACACGCTGTAGGGCAGGCCGTGGAGCTCCGCCTTCTTGGCCCGCACGGCGGTCAGTCCGGCGCCGGAGCCGCCGTACTTTGCGTCGTCGCTGGACAGCACGGGGACGTAGCTGCCCGCCTTGGGCACGCCGATCTTGTAATCCGTCCGGGCGACGGGGCAGAAGTTGCACACCACGATGATCTCCCCGCCCTTTTCGTCGATGCGGCGGAAGGAGATGACGCTCTGCTGCCAGTCGTCGCAGGAGATCCACTGGAAGCCCTGCCAGTCGGTGTCGTTGTGCCACAAGGCGGGGTGCTCCAGATAGTAGTGGTTCAGGTCCTTCACGTACTCCCGCAGCTGGCGGTGCTTTTCGTAGTCCAGCAGGAACCAGTCCAGCTGTTTCTTTTCGTCCCACTCGATGAACTGGGCGAACTCTCCGCCCATGAACAGCAGCTTCTTGCCCGGGTGGGTCATCATATAGCCGTAGAACGCCCGCAGGCTCTGGAACTTCTCGCCGTAGTCCCCGGGCATTTTGTTGATGAGGGAGCATTTGCCGTGGACCACCTCGTCGTGGGACAGGGGAAGGACAAAGTTCTCCGAGAACGCGTAGGTCAGGGAGAAGGTCAGGTTGTTGTGCTTGCCCTTGCGGAACAGGGGGTCGGTGGACATATAGTCGATCATGTCGTGCATCCAGCCCATGTTCCATTTGAAGTTGAAGCCAAGACCGTTGAAGTCCTCCTTGGGCTTGGTGACGTTGGCGTAGGCGGTGGACTCCTCCGCCACCATGACGGCGTGGGGGTCAAAGGCGAAGGCGGCGGCGTTCATGTCCTGGAGGAAAGCCACGGCCTCCAGGTTGATGTTGCTGCCGTACTGGTTGGGGCGCCATTCGCCGCCCTGCCGTCCGTAGTCCAGGTAGAGCATGGAGGCCACCGCGTCCACACGGATGCCGTCCACATGGAATTTGTCCAGCCAGTACACCACGTTGGAGATCAGGAAGGAGCGCACCTCATGCCGCCCGTAGTCGAACACCCGGGTGCCCCAGTCGGGGTGGTCCCGGCGCAGGGGGTCGGCGGGCTCGTAGCAGTAGCCGCCGTCAAACTCGAACAGGCCGCACTCATCCCGGGGGAAGTGGGCGCCCACCCAGTCGATGATGACGCCGATGCCCTCGGCGTGGCAGATATCCACAAATTTCATGAAGTCGTGGGGGGTGCCGTACCGGGATGTGGGGGCATAATAACCGGTGACCTGATAGCCCCAGGAGGGGTCGTAGGGGTATTCGCTGACGGGAAGCAGCTCCACATGGGTATAGCCCATCTCCTTCAGGTAGGGCACCAGCTGCTTGGCGCAGTCCACGTAGGACAGGAAATTGCCGTCCTCGTGCCGACGCCAGGAACCCATGTGCATTTCGTAGATGTTCATGGGGCTTTTCAGCACGTCTTTATGGGCGCGGGCCCGGCGGTAGGCGGCGTCCGTCCACTCAAAGCCGTCCAGGTCGAACACCTTGCTGGAGTTCTCCGGGCGGGTGGCGGAATGGGTGGCGTAGGGGTCGGCGCGGAATACGAAGGTGCCGTCGGGCCGCTCGATGTAGAATTTGTAATCATCGTAGATTTCAACGCCGGGTATGAACCGTTCCCAGATGGCGGGGGCGATGCGTTCCATAGTGGGAGAAGCCTTGTCCCAGTCATTGAAACGGCCCAGCACCCGGATGCTCTTGGCATGGGGCGCCCAGACGCGGAACACATAGCCTTCCTGTCCGTCCACTGCCTGCTTGTGACAGCCCAGGAACTGATAGGCGTCGGAGCTTGTCCCGTTGCTAAAGCGGGCGATGGCGTCGCCGAGTTGGTCTGCTTTCTTCAACATAAGTGCCTCCAAACCTCCGCCGTCAACGGGCGGAAATTTCAGTAAATTGGTTGTGTACGCCGGGAGGCGTACTTTACTATGTCACATTATAGCTTGACAGGAACATAAAGTCAAGATGCACAAAAAACAAATGAAAAAAGCTTTTGTTTATGTCATAGTATGCGAAACGCCGGGGAAAAGTTGTGAAAAACTGGGAAAAACGCCGCTGGGGCTTTCTATTTGCGGGATTCGGGCGTATAATGCGCTGCGCACATTCTGGTAAACGCTCCGGGCTGTGAGCAGCATATATTTATGAGAAGCCTGCGTGTTTTATGATGAGGCAACACAAATACTCGCTTCTGATATGCAGCTTTTGGAAGAAGGCCGTGGAGAACTGCTTCCGAGCGGGAAACAGAGCAAATTTGATAACCGTGCTGCATGGGCGGGAACATACCTGGATAAAGCCGGGCTTATAGAAACTCCCTCCAGAATGTTCCCAGTCTGGTTGGTGAAGAAAAAGATAGCAGTCCATCCGAGCAGAAACAGGACTATGATAGGGTCTGCTGAAAAAGGCACATATAAGAACAAGGACAGAAGGGAACGGAAAAAGAGTGCAAGCCAGCGCACCAGCCGGAGGCAGGCGTTCATGGCCAGGATGATGAGAGCAGCCTCGGTCTTTGCCGTTTCATCCAGTTTAGAGAATAA
>CAJTGJ010000061.1 GCA_910575695.1 Oscillospiraceae bacterium
CAGACGGAAACATTCTGTAACAGCAGCGATATTTGATTGTTGCACACTGATTTGTCGAATTGGAGAGAAATTAGCAGTTTACCCCTCCCAAATGCCTCGTGTTCTATGAGTTTTACGCCCGTGATACCAGCAGGAAGATCAAATCCGTATTCAAGGCTAAAGGCATGAGCGGCAAGCACATGACCGGAACCGTCATTTATGGCTATCTGTGGGATGAAAAGCGGGAAAACTGGCTTGTGGACGATGAAGCCACCGCTGTTGTACGCCGTATCTTTGCCCTGACGCTGGAGGGCTACGGCCCCTATCAGATTGCAAGGCAGCTTTCACGGGAGAAAATCGAAATTCCCTCTGTGCATCTGGCGCACTATGGCGAAGGTGTGAATCAGAACAAGGCTATTAAAGACCCCTGCGGATGGAGTTCGTCAACGGTTGTAAACATTCTGAAAAAGCGGGAATACTTAGGCCATACTGTCAATTTCAAAACGAAAAAGCACTTCAAGGACAAGAAAAGTCACTATGTTGATGAAAGCGAATGGACCATTTTTGAAAATACCCATGAGGCCATCATCGACCAGGAGACTTTTGACAATGTGCAGCGCATCCGCTCTAACGTCAAGCGATACCCTGACGGCTGGGGCGAGGCCGCACCGCTGACCGGGCTGATCTACTGCGCCGACTGTGGCGGTAAGATGTACGTCCATCGCACCTACAACGGCAAGCGTACTCCGCAGTATACCTGCGCTCAGTACAGTAAAGTTCCTGTGGGAACGCTTTGTCAGACCCAGCACCGCATAGCCGAGAGTTCTGTCCTATCGCTTATTTCCGATACGCTCCACGCCATAGCTGATTATGCCAGGAACGACCGAGCCGAGTTTATCCGCACTGTCCAGGAGGCCCAGGTCAACCAGCAGGACAGCGACATCAAAAAGAAGAAAAAGCGGCTGGCAGTAGCGCAGAAACGGGCCGGAGAATTGGAACGGCTCATGTGCAAAATCTATGAGGATAACGCCCTCGGCCGTCTGCCTGATACCCGTTATGCCGCTCTGGACGCTCAATATGCCAAAGAGCAGGATGCCCTTGCCCGTGAGATCACCGAGTTGGAAAAGTCCGTCACCAGCTACGATCAGGGCCGGAAGTCTGCCGAGAAGTTTATCGCCTTGATTGACAAATACCAGGGATTTGATACTATGACGATCACAATGCTCAATGAGTTTGTCAAGAAAATTCTTGTCCATGAACGTGACCGCAAGGGGAGCCAGGACACTACGCAGGACGTTGAGATTTACTTCAATTTTATCGGCAAATATATCCCGCCCCATTTCGGAGAAGTAACCCTGACCCCGGAGGAACAGGAGGCCCTTCGGAAGAAGGAGGAACGCAAGGACAAACTTCATCAAGCATACCTTCGTCGCAAGGCCAGCGGAGCGCAGAAACGGTATGAAGATAAGATTAGGGCTGCAAAAAAGGCTGAAATGGACGCTAGAAAGGCGGCTATAAGGGCCGAGGATATGGCCGCAGGTGTGTATACCCATGCTGGCGATCTGCCCCGCCCGGAACCTCAGAGGGTCACAGTACAGACCCGCGCAAGTGTGTGAGTGGACACGGAAAGGAGTACAACATGATTGAATTGACTTATACGAAAGTTGGCGATTACTACATCCCCGATCTGGTGCTTGACGAGGAACCGGAGCAGGATGTATTCTATGGCAAGTATGGTGATCTTCGGCGTGATTACCTCCGGGAGCATAAGCCCAGGCTGTTTGCGATACTGGTAAAAAACGGAACGCTGGCCGACCATTTGAAGGGCATTGAACGTGCAGCGGAGCGGCGCATGGACGCACTCCTGCCGGAAATGATGAAGGCTGCTGGCGTGACCGAGGAACTGAAAGCCCGTGACCAGATGGCGTGGGTGGGACTGATGAATAACTGCATTGCTCGCGCTGAAGAAATCATCCTGTCCGAATGGGTCTATGTTTAGGGGGACAGTCTGATGCTGACATTTGAAAAAGTGCTGGATGTGTTTCAGCCGTTCCTTTCAGAGGGTATATACGAGATTGTTTCAACATCCCACGGCTATACGATACTGGAATGGGATTCCTGCTGTCAGGAGTGGATCAGCGTGAAGCTGTGTGTCACGCCGGACAATATGGCGGAAACGCTGCTTGAACACCTGACCAACTATTTGGAATATAAAGCAACCTTGGGGCGCAGAGAATTGACCGAGGATGATTTAGCCCAGGTGGCTGTGCAACGAGAGACGGTGCAGGATAAACTTCGGTAACACAGAAGAAGTGGGGGCCATTTATCCGGCCTCCACTTCTCTTGATTTCACGATACCCTCTGCCACCGCCTCCATAATGGCTAATTCTCTTTCGTCCATACCGTTTAACATCCGATCAATGTGTTTCCGGCGCTCATTCTCTCCATTGTGTTTATCCGGGTAGAAAAATTCATCCACAGAAATATCCAGAATAGTAGCAAGCCTGTAAAAGACGTCAAGGCTTGTGTGCTGGCCCCGATTTTCAATATACATGATGGAGCGCGGAGTAAGGTCTACAAGCTGGGCCAGCTGCTCCTGCGTCCACCCTTTGGCTTTTCGTTTGCGTTTGACCTCTTTACCGAAAGCGTGGCAATCGAAAGATTTTTCGTATTGGTACATTCCTATATCACCCCCAAATTATTTTACATTTCGGGATGTGATATGAGAACGAAGCACATTTTTATGTTTTAGTAGTATTTTATTTCGTGTTTATGTGATTGCGAAACAACATGAGTAAGGATATAATAAGCAAGAAATTTGCAAACTTCACACTAATCACAAAATTCCATGTTATGCTGTTCCTTGGAGGTGTCATTATGCAAAGAATTTTAGTTGTCGAAGATGACTTGGATATTCAAGAACTGTTGAAAAACTTTTTGCAAGAGGTTGGCTATGAGATTGTTTTAGCCAATGACGGCGTGGAGGCTATATCAGCATTTTCTGCCACACACTTTGACTTGGTATTGCTTGATGTAATGCTCCCCAAGATTGACGGCTTTGCTGTCTGCGAACTGATACGCAAGCAGTCCCAAATTCCTATTATCATGCTTACCGCATTGAGCGGAGAGGAAGAACAAATCCGGGGGCTGGATTTGCAAGTTGATGATTACATCACAAAACCCTTTTCCATGCCGATTTTAATTCGCAAAATTGCGGCTGTCCTCCGCCGTAGTGGTGGGCCACAGGAGGGCGAACACAGGACGATTACCTATCAAAACTTACTTCTGGATTTTGATAATCATACCGCTACTGTCGATGGAACTACGCACGAACTGACCCAGCGGGAGTTTGAGGTGCTGAAAGAACTGCTGACCCAGCAAGGACGTATTCTGACCCGTCAAAACCTGCTGGACAAGTTGTGGCGATACGACTTTTACGGGGACGAACGTGTTGTTGATACCCACATCAAAAACCTACGGAAGAAACTGGGCATCAGCTTTATCCAGACGATCAGAGGGGTGGGATATAAAATTGATAAAGAAAATTAAGAGCAGTTTATTTGCAAAAGTCTTTCTCACCACATCGGCTATGCTATTATGTATTGCGCTACTGGTATTTGGGCTGTTGGCGTGGCTCATGCCACAGACCTATTCCAATAGGTTAAACACAGTTTTGGATGACCGAGCGCAAAGGTTTATTTCCGAACTGGAACAGGTAGCTTTTTCAGATAGCGGAGGCTTGTTCGATCAGTTTATAGCGGACATGGAAATCAATTCTGTTGAGTTATACAACAGCAGCGGCGATTGGGTTTCCTTACCCACGGAAGAATTTGATAATGAGTGGGGCGTTAATATCGTACAATCAACAGATACCGGCCTTGGCGAAGCAAATCCTATCTTATCAAACAGTTACTACTTTTCTTTTGCTGATAGTCGTGACCGCTATATGCTTACTGTCTATGGAGAGGCCGAACAGATTGCAGAGCTGCAACAATCTTTTATCCGTATTTTCCCATTCATCCTGTTGGTTGTTTTGGTGGCTGCTTTTGTTGTGTCCTGGCTATACTCCCGCATCATTACAAAGCCAGTGCTGGCAATCAGCAGCGTATCAGAAAAAATGTCTAACTTGCAGTTGGATTGGCAGGTTGACGAACAGCGCACAGATGAATTGGGCATATTGGGGAAAAGCCTTAATACGTTGTCGCGCAATCTTTCCAGCGCACTTTCCGAATTGCAAATTGCAAACAAAAAACTTGAGGCCGACATTGAGCATGAGAAAGAATTGGAGCAGGCCCGTACAGATTTCTTTTCGGCGGTGTCCCATGAACTGAAAACACCCGTTACCATCATTAAGGGCCAGTTAGAGGGGATGCTCCTTGGCATCGGGGCCTATAAAGACCATGAGAAATATCTGACAAGGGCGCTGGAAATTGCAAACACGCTTGAAACAATGGTACAAGAAATATTGACAATTTCACGGCTAGAAACTGCGGGAGAACATCTTAGGCAAGAACGCTTGGATTGCGTTCAGATCGTCAAATCCTATTTAAGCGAAACCGAAGATTTAATTGCAGAGAAAGATTTGCAAATACATCTTGACTTACCGCCAACAGCTTGTATAAGAGGTAACAAAATGTTGATGGAAAAGGTATTTTCAAATCTCATTGGAAATGCAGTCAAGTATTCTCCCTATGGGGCGTCTATTTACATTTCCGCCTATGCAGTTCAAGAACAAATATGCTTTTCTGCTGAGAACACAGGTGTGCATATCCCGGAGGACAGTATTCCGAAACTGTTTGACGCATTTTATCGTGTGGAGCAGTCCAGGAGCCGCAAAACTGGTGGTAGTGGACTTGGGCTATATATTGTGCAGGAAATCCTACGGCAACATGGAAGTGAATGTAGGGTCTGCAATACGCAGTCCGGGGTAAAATTCTCCTTTACAATTTAAGCACAGCAATAAAAGCGGCGGGTGGCTCACTCGTCGCTTTTCAACTACACACAAATCACAAACTAATCCCAAATGTATCACAAAAAAGGATGGTATTCTTTAGGTATCTCAAAGAAAGGATGGTGTTTCTTCAATGAACACAAAAAACTTACTCGCATTAGCCCTTGGCGGGGTGTTGCTTGTAGGATGCCTGTCCGGGTGCAGTACGGCGGCGGCATCCCAAGGCGGCATCACTTCCCCTATCAGCACTACTTCTCCGCAAATTTCAAGTGCATCCGGCCCGACCCTCTCCGCAACGGCTGAAGGTGGAGAGGCTGACACCTATGTTTCCTACGAGGAGCAGTTCAAGCCCTATGAGCAGTTTGGCTTGACATACGATGCCACCAAAGATGAACTGCAATACAACGGCAAAGTGGTACGGTGGTTTGAGGACTACTATACCGTAGCGGATGGTATTCAGGCGGGCCAGGACTTTTTCAACGAAAACGGCGTTGTCGATGTGTATGCCGTTCGTGATTTCAACAATGTTGTCCGAGCTGACGATGGCTCCTTTGACCCCAGCGGAAAGCTGATTGGCGTAAAGGAGTTTTCGGCGGAAGAATTTGCCGCCCGTGACATTGAGGCAATCAAAAATCCGCCGTCCCCTGTTGCCATAACTGGTGATCCGCCTACTGCCAAGGAACTTGAAGATAGGGCAAAGGAATATGAGGCGTTTGGTGTCACCTATGACATTAAAAATGACCAGTGGTATTTCAACGGCGAAAAGGTTCGGATTTTTCAGGACGTGCTGATTTCCAACGGTGAGAACCTGACCGGGGGAAACTTCCACGGCGCAATCCGCACTATGGGGAGTGCAGACGGAACTATCGACATTTACACGGTGCGCGACTTTACAAATCTGGACGCTAACGGGTATGGGACGTTGACTGGCGTTGAGAAGTTCAGCCAAGAGGAATTTGATGAACATACACGCAGAGAGGCACAGACCAGCTCCGGCTTCTGCATTGTAACACAAGATTAAACAATCTGCCGCACGACGGCAAAAGAAAAAAAGCCGTCGTACAAGCAGGAGTATTATCGCGCCCACAAGCGGCGGCTTTGAGAAATCAAGGCCGCTGTTTTTTATTTCATGTAGATATGGCGGTATCCAGGAGGTATCGCTGTGTCCCTTTTCTTTTCCGCTCCATTTGATTTGTCAAAAAAAGCATAGCTATCCTACCGGATGATTCTAGCCACGAATGCGAAATTTGTAAGTACATAGAGAATCTTGTCATTTCATGCGCCCGCACAGTACAACGCTGTGCGGGCGTTTCCATTTCCTGCCGACTTCATTTTGACCTTTTCCCCCGGTGCCGCTCCCCTCCTCCGTTCAGACCGCAACCCCAAAAATCTGAACGGAGGAAAACAGGATGGAGATCACCATCAAAATCAATGGCCACATGGTAGCTGTTGAAGTCAGCGCCGAGGTAGCCGAGTACATGGACGCTGGCAGACGCAAGAGCGAGAACCTTTCCCACGAACAGCGGCGGCATTGGGACGGGCGCGAGTTTGACGAGTACATAGTCGCTGCGGAGGGCCTTTTGCCCTGCCAGTACACGCCGGAGGACTTGGCCTGCCAGCAGGAAACGCTGGACGAGATTTTCAGCGTTCTGGACGCCTGCACCGCAACCCAGCGTGAGCGATTTTTGCTCTTTGCTCTGGACGGCTTTAGCTGCGCCGAGATTGGAAGAATGTGCGGCTGCTCCAAAGAAGCTGTGCGGTTGAGCATCGAGGCTGTCCGCAAAAAATTTCTAAAATATTTCTCCTAACCACCTTGTCGATAGGCCCTCTAAGTGGCTTACCCAGTGAGGGAAGTCCCCTCACATCACCGAGGGGGACAAGCACCCGCTTGTCCCCCTTCTGAACGAAGGAGGTAAGACCCACTATGCCAATTATCAACCTGCGAAAGTATTACTATCCCACGATCAGGAAGGACACCTTTGTAGAGGTCAGCGGCGAGGTGGCCGAGGCTCTGGAAGAAGGGCTTCGCGTGGAGCGGCGGCAGGAGAAGAAAATGCTGTATCACAAGGTTTTCTCTATGGACACCAACGACTGGACACAGCTTCATATCTCTGTCTACGCACAGTCCCCGGAGGATGTCATGCTCCAGGCCGAGGAACACGCCGACCAGGAACGGAACCTAGCCCGCATGAACGAAGCCTTTTCCCATTTAACCCCCACTCAGGCCCGCCGCATCCGCGCCCGGTACATGGGCGGGAAGAAACTGCGGGAAATCGGAGAAGCGGACGGCACAGGCGAATCCGAAGCCGGTCATTCTGTCCGCTCTGGCATCCGGCGTATGCGCCGCTATTTCATTCAGCAAAAATGGTTAAAAACAGCGAAGGAGTGATTCTAGTGGACAAAAAAGAATCCCTGTTACAGCAGAAAGCAGAAGCGGAGAAGAAAGTTTCCCAGCTTGAGAACCAGCAGAAGATCATTTTGAACAAGCAGCGCGATTTAGAACGCCGCGCCCGAAAGCACCGCCTGATTCAGCGGGGAGCCATCTTTGAGGGCGTTTTCCCCTGCTTCAAAACCATCGAGGACAACGAGGCTGTCCAGGCGTTCCTAATCGCCCTTTCCCGCCTGCCGGGAGCGACGGAGATCACGCCAAAAACGCCGGAGGCGGGGGACGAGGGATAAGTCCGTTCGGAGAACGGCGCACTTATACACCGTTCCGGTGTCGTGCGCCCTGCCGGGGGCTGTTGCGTCCTGCGGACGCGATGGGGAAGTACCTTCCCCAAACCCCTTGTGCGCCAGTGGAAACGAAACATCCGCTTTGCGCCTGTTCCGTTTCCACTGGCCTGTTATCCCCGTCACCGAAAGGAGGCCGATCACATAGCAATCTTTCACTGTCCCATTCAGATTATCAAGCGGAGCGCAGGCCGTTCGGCAGTTGCCGCTGCCGCCTACCGGAGCGGCGAGCGGCTGACAAATGAGTGGGACGGCAAGACCCATGACTACACGCATAAGCCCGGTGTGGTACATTCGGAAATCATGCTTCCCGCCCACGCCCCGCCAGAATTTTCGGACCGTTCTACTCTGTGGAACAGTGTGGAACAAATCGAAAAATCCAGCGACGCCCAGCTTGCCCGCGAGATTGAAATTGCCCTGCCTGTGGAGTTGTCCAGAGCGGAGCAATTAGCCCTTGTTCGGTCATTCGTCAAAGACAATTTTGTGGCGGCTGGGATGTGCGCTGACTTTGCACTCCATGACAAAGACGATGGGAACCCCCATGCTCATATCATGCTGACGATCCGGCCCCTGCGGCCTGATGGAAAATGGGGGCCGAAGTGCCGGAAGGCTTACGACCTGGACAGCAATGGCGACCGCATCCCGGACGGTAAGGGCGGTTGGAAAAATCATCGGGAGGATACCACCGATTGGAACAAACGGGAGAACGCCGAGAAGTGGCGGGCGGCATGGGCCGCTTACGCCAATCATGCGCTGGAAACCGCTGGCCGACCGGAGCGTATCGACCACCGCAGTTACAAACGGCAGGGTATTGAAAAAGTTCCCACCATCCACATGGGCGTTGCCGCCAGTCAGATGGAACGGCGGGGCATCCGAACGGAGAAGGGGGACATTAACCGCCAGATTGCCGAGGACAACAAGCTGCTGAAGGAGATCAAAGCTCGTATCACCCGGATTTACAACTGGTCAAAGGAGCAGGCAGCGGCTGAACAGCCCCAGGTCAAAGGAAGTCTCGCGGCCCGTCTTTTTGAAGCCCAGGCCCAAGTCAACATGGACAAAGCCCGCTATCGTTCCGGGAAGATTAGGGCGCTCCAGGAGAACGCGAAACTGCTGGCATTTTTGCAGACCAATGGCATCAACTCCATGAAGGAGCTTTATGAAAAAGTTTCCTCCATGAATGATGATTATTACGATCTGCGCGGCAAAATCGTAAAAGCAGAACGCCGCCTCGCCGTTCTGGATGAACGACTGGAAATGTGGACGCAGTATGAGAAATACAAGCCCATTCGCCAGAAGCTGGACAAGCTGAAACCCGGCAAGCGGGAGAAGTACCAGCAGAAGCATAAAGCCGAGTTGATGTCCTTTGACGCCGCCGTTCAATTTCTGAAAGATTTGAAAGCGTCTGGTGAGAAAATCACACCCAAAGCGTGGAGGGCCGAGGCCGCAAAATTGACCGCGCAGAAGGATGCCGACTACATCGCAATGCGGGCCATGCGGGATGAAATCAAAGCGGTGGAATCACTGAAAAAGGCCGCTGACCGCATCGCCCATGAGGGACAGCACCAGCAGAAGGAACAAGAACGATAACACATCAATTTTTACCAAAGGAGAGTTTTGAATTATGAACATGACACCGTGGGAACGCCGCCAGAAACTTTTGGAGGTTTTGTGCCAACGGCGGTTTGATACCGCTGGCCGTCTGGCGCAAGAGTTTAACGTCAGCCGGGGGACCATCCACAGCGACATTGAAATTCTGACCTGCTCCTATCCGCTTGAAACTATCCAGGGCGGACATGGCGGGGTCAAGGTCGCCGACTGGTTCCACCTGGACCGCAGGACGTTGAACTCCAACGAGATCACTTTTCTGCGCAGAGTGGGCGAAAGCCTGGATGCCGCTGACCGGGAAAAGTTGGAGCGGATCATCGTCCAGTTTTCTCATTGAGGACGATTACCATGCAAATCAAAATCAGCGATATTCGCATTAACCCAGGGCGGCGGGATTTGAAGCAGCAGAACGTGGACGAGCTGGCCCGGAGTATCGGAGCCGTGGGCCTGATGAATCCGATCACCGTCACCCAGGACAACACCCTGATTGCTGGCCTGCACCGTTTAGAAGCGGCAAAGCTGCTGGGCTGGACGGAGATCGAGTGTACCGTCAGCGATGCCCAGGGGATTCAAGCGGAACTGGCGGAGATTGACGAGAACTTTGTCCGGGCTGGCCTGTCCCACCGGGAGTTGGGCGATTTGCTTCTGCGCCGGAAGGAACTTTATGAAGCCCTGCACCCAGAGACACAGCAGGGCAAGCGCAACGGCCAGACGGCTAAGAACGACAATTTGACGTTTTTACAAGCGAAACCCTTTTCAGAGGACACCGCTGATAAGCTGGGCGTGAGCAAGCGTACCGTGGAGCGATTGGTTCAGACCGCCGCCAATCTGACCCCAGAGGCCAAGAAGGTGATCCAGGCCGCTGACGGTAAAATCAGCCGGGACGCTGCTCTAAAAATCTCCCGACTTCCCCCTGACCAGCAGGAAGAAGCCGCCGCTGTGTTGGCAGTATCGCCGCCTGCACCGAGGAAGCAGAAAGTGGAGGACCGAGAATCCCTTTTGGCTGAATTTACATTTCTCTGCCGCCACTATGTCTCCGGCGTTAAGGCTCTTCAGTACAAAGCGGATATTTTCGCCCAAATGAGGAACTTCCAATTTGAAGAATTGGCGGACGGCGCGTACGCCGTCACGAACGCAATCAAATACTTTTTCGAGGAAGTCAACGGAATCCGATTTGAAGGAGAAAACAATAATGAACACTGACTACATCACCAGCAGTACCCCGCTGCCGTCCCATATTCTCTACCCCCGTTTTCTGCTGGGGATAGAGGGCGTCCGGCTGACCGCCAAGGAGGTTTACGCCATCATGCTGAACATGGTGCTGGACGAATCTGGCGTTCACACAGACCAGCAGGGCCGGAAGTACCTGGCGTTCTTCAACAAGGACATCGCGGAGATCATCGACCGCACTCCCAGCACCGTGGCCCAATCTCTACGAGAACTGGAGGCCGTGGGGCTGGTGGAAAAGAAACTGATTTCCCGGAGTGACCCGTATCACATCTACGTCAAGTTGCCCGCAGGGAGGGATAAGCCGTGATTCTGCACATGAACTACCAGCAGTACCGGACGGCCCGCAGATTGGTACATAGCTGTTGCAACTACGATTGCGGGTGCTGTCTGCTTCTGGATGATGGCGAGGAATGTGTCTGCCCGCAGAGCATCACCTACTCGCTGATCTGCAAATGGTTTCGTGCCGCTGTCCTTCCTCTGGACGCTGGCCTGTGCGCCGCCCTGTTCCACCGGGCCGACATGAAGAAATGCGTCCTCTGCGGGGGCCTTTACCTGCCGAAGTCCAACCGGGCGAAATACTGCCCTGCCTGTGCTGAACAGGAGCGGCGGCGCAAGACCCGCGACCGTGTACGCCGCCATAGGGCTGATGTGTAACGCTTTAGCCTCTCGAAAGTCCTTGATTTGCAAGGGCTTTCGAGGACGGCTCAAAGGGGGCGTGATACTTTTTACGTCCAAGCCCCCGGACGGCCTTAAAACGGCTCTAAATGGCGATTCCAACGCAAAGGAGAAAACTGCCTATGGCTGATAATCGAAAATACTACTACCTCAAGCTGAAAGAAACCTACTTTGACGATGATTCCATCGTCTTGTTGGAGAGTATGCAGGACGGGATTCTGTATTCCTACATCCTGCTGAAGCTGTATCTGAAATCGCTGAAACACGGCGGACGGCTCCAACTCGACGAGAGCATCCCCTACACCCCGCAGATGATCGCCACCATCACCCGCCAGCAGATTGGAACCGTGGAGAGGGCAATCAAGATTTTCTTACAGTTGGGCCTTATGGAGCAAATGCCGGACGGGGCCTTCTACATGAGCAACATCGAACTTCTGATAGGCCAATCCTCCACCGAAGGGGAGCGGAAACGGCGGGCGCGGCAGGCAAATCGGCTTGCCCTAAATCCTGGTGGACAAATGTCCGCCCACTGTCCGGACGTTCGTCCACCAGAGATAGAGAAAGAGATAGAGTTAGAGATAAAGATAGAGAGAGAGTTAGAAAAGGGACAGACCGCGCCCGCCGCTTTTGGGCGGTATCAGAATGTTTTCCTGTCTGCTGGTGAACTGGCTGAACTGCAAACCGACTTCCCTACCATCTGCCAGGAGTACATCGAGCGGTTATCTGAATACATGGCATCCACGGGCAAGCAGTACAAGAGCCACGCCGCCACCATTCGCCGCTGGATTGCCGATGACCGCCGCAAAGCCGCTCCCGCTGTGCGTAACCGTGATTATAGCGTGAAGGATGGTGATACCGTTTGAGTGAGATCCGCGAGGATGAATACATTGACCCCACTGACGGCCTTATCCATTGTCGAAAGTGCGGAGGTCCCCGGCAGGTGGTTATAACCCATCCATTCAACCGCAGCACATTCAAGCCCCGGTGCGTCTGCCCCTGCCAGCAGGAGAAGGAACAGCGCCGCAAAGAAGCTGAGGAACGCCGCCAGCGCATGGACCGTATCCGGCGGCGCAAGGCCCAGGGCCTCCAAGACCGCTATTTGTACGGCTATACCTTTGCCAACGACAACGGGCAAAACCCCGTCATGGCGAAAGCCCACGCTTATGTCGATCACTGGAAAGAGGCGTTCAAGCGGAACATCGGTCTGCTGCTGTTTGGTGACGTTGGTACAGGCAAATCGTTCCTAGCTGGGTGCATCGCAAACGCCCTTCTGGATTTAGATGTACCCGTACTCATGACCAACTTTCCAAGTGTTCTGGCGCGCCTAGCCGGGACGTTCGGAGAAGCAAGGACGGAGTTTCTGGACAGCCTGGGAAACTATGACCTGTTAATCATAGACGATTTAGGCGTGGAGCGCAACACGGAATATGCCCTTGAGCAGATGTTCAGCATCATCGACAGCCGATACCGGAGCGGCAAGCCCCTGATCGTGACCACCAATTTGAAGCTGGACGAGCTGAAGAACCCGCCGGACCTCGCCCACGCCCGTATCTATGACCGCATCTTAGAGCGTTGCGCCCCTATTCTCTTTGCCGGGAAGAACTTCCGGGAGGATAACGCCGCCAGCAACAAGGCGGCAGCGAGGCAGATCATCACATCATCCACGGCCAGCTATCAGCGGGCCGTCACCGAGAAAGGAGAACTATGAGTAAAGAATCACCCTCTACGGAAACCATCATCTATCCCAAGCCTATTCCTGACACCCCGCCTGCCCTGGTAAAGAAAATTGGTAAAATCACATATCGGGTATGGGCGCATTTCAGCGAAACCAGCACTGAAACGATGGAGGACAAAATCAAGCGTATGCTTCGTGAGGAAGTCCGTCAAATGATGGAAAATGAATAACAGAACGAGTATCCTTGAAAAGTTCAAAAATATGTGGTAGTATAAGCGTGAAGAACAATACTTTACCACCGCATAAGAAAGTGGGTGAGGTTTTGACGATCACAGAACAGATTGACCAGAGACACCAGGAGGATTTACAGCGGCTCCATGGTTTCCGCCTGCTGGATGATGATTTCCTGACAAAGTGCTTCGAGGGAGATACAGAGTGTATCCAGCTTGTCCTGCGGATTGTTTTGGAAATGCCGGATTTAATCGTTGTCGATGTTCGCACACAGGTATTTGTAGAAAATCTGCTTAATCGCTCCGTCCGGCTGGACGTTCTGGCGACTGACAGCACAGGGCGGAAGTTCAACATCGAAATCCAGCGGGCTGATCGGGGCGCAGGACGGAAACGTGCGCGATACAACAGCAGCATGATGGACGCAAATCTTCTCCATAAGGGTGAGAAGTTTGACGATCTGCCTGAGACATACGTTGTGTTTATCACCGAACATGATGTATTGGCGAAGGGTTTACCTGTATACCAGATCGAACGGTGCATTTTGGCAACGGGTGAAAGGTTTGAGGATGGTGCGCATATCATGTATGTCAATGGGGCATACCGTGACGAGACGCCTATCGGAAAACTGATGCATGATTTTTCTTGTACTGACCCAGCGGATATGCACTATGGAATATTGGCGGACAGAGTTCGATTTTTCAAAGAAAGTAAGGAGGGTGTTGCGATTATGTGTAAAGCGATGGAAGATATGCGTAACCAGACTTTACGCGAGGGCATGATGGAAGTTGCGCATCGTATGTTGGCGGCTGGAAAATATGCGCTGGAGGAAATCGCTGAAATATCTGGGCTTTCTCTTGATGAAGTAAAAAAATTGCAGACAGGGCAAAGTGCATAAAAGTTGATACAATGCAAGGGCGAGAACCTGACCGGGTTCTCGCCCTTGTTTTTACCTTGAGATGTGAACAAATTATGAATTTGATGAAAAAGTCCTTGACAAACAGCAACAGGCAAGACCGCAAAAAGCATACTTATCTCATGCGGTGCGAGGTTAGCCCCATTCGACATTAAGGAGCTGCGGGAGCTTATGGAAACCGACGAAATGGAGCTTGACACCATAGGCGACAGAAAGACCGCCCTTTTCGTGATTATCAGCGACACCGACGACACCTTTAACTTTGTCGTGAGTATTCTCTACACACAGCTATTCAACCTCTTGTGCGACAAAGCAGATGATGAATACGGCGGGCGGCTTCCCGTCCATGTAAGGTGCTTGCTTGATGAATTTGCGAATATCGGGCAGATACCGAAGTTTGAAAAGCTCATAGCCACCATACGAAGCCGGGAAATATCCGCGTCAATCATCTTGCAGAGCCAGTCACAGCTAAAAGCCATTTACAAAGACAACGCCGATACCATAGTCGGCAACTGCGACACCACGCTTTTCTTGGGCGGCAAGGAAAAAACGACGCTCAAAGAAATATCGGAGATTTTAGGCAAGGAAACGATAGACAGCTTCAACACTTCCGAAACAAGGGGGCGGGAGCTTTCGCATGGGCTGAACTATCAGAAATTGGGAAAGCAGCTTATGACGGAAGATGAAATCGCAGTCATGGACGGAGGGAAATGTATCTTGCAGCTACGCGGGGTGCGCCCGTTCTTTTCGGACAAATTCGACATAACGAAGCACCCGAAATACAAGTACCTGTCCGACGCAGACCCGAAGAACGCCTTTGACATGGAAAAGCACCTAAGACGCCGCCCCGCCATTGTCAAGCCCGACGAGGTTTTTGACTATTACGAGATTGACGCGGCAGACTTACAGGAGGACGCAGACCATGAGGAAACGTAGTGCAGAGGAAAAACAAAAGCAGCTTGAACGGTTTTTAATGAATGTTGCGGAAGCCGCCGACGCTGCATTATGGGAGTATTGGAGGGAAAAGGAAGCGGAACACCGCCGTTTTGCAACGGAGTATGTCACGCGCCGGGGGCTTATCCCGCAACAGTGACAGCATGGCAGACCGCCGGGGGACA
>CAJTGJ010000062.1 GCA_910575695.1 Oscillospiraceae bacterium
ATTTGGTAGAAAACTGCTTCCTGGTTCTGAAACGCTGGAGAGGGATTGCCACTCGCTATGCCAAAACCTCAGATGCTTTTATCGCTGCGGTACACGTCCGTTGTATCGCTATTTGGGCTGCTATTCGCACTTAACTCGTGTAAACACTGTCTAGGATTACGCAAGGATGGCACCGTGGCTTCGGCCCTTATAGATACCTCATCCACTACGGATGGTCAGTGTGATGTTGATACATGGCAGAACATTGTAGCAATTTCTGCTGGTGATTTTCACTCGGTCGGATTACGAGCTAATGGAACTGTTGTCGCAGTAGGTGACAACAGTTCCGGACAATGTAATGTATCTCGCTGGAAGAATATATCAGCTATCAGCAGTCGCGGAAACCTTACAGTAGGTCTAACCAGGGAAGGGAAGGTAATTATATCCAGCAAAGATCATCCAGAGGGTTTTTTCCTCTCCTCCATAAAGAACGCTGTTGCCATCAGCGTGGGTGTTGGTCATTTGCTTGTGCTCCATGCGGATGGCACAGTTTCAGCTACTGGAGCAGACGAATTTGATCAATGTAAAGTATCAACGTGGAAAGATATCGTCGCTGTATCAGCGGGAGATAGATATAGCATCGGCGTCAAATCGGACGGCACGTTAATATCGACAGGGACAAATGAATCTGGTGAACGCGACTTATATAAGAAAATTGTTGGCCCTTATTCGCCCCAGCTTGCTCGGCAGCTAAGAGAAGCAGACGCACAAAGCGCTGCATGGAAAGCAGCTGGACTTTGTCCCTCTTGTGGAGGAAAAATCAGTTGGATTTCTAAAAGATGCAAAACCTGTAAACGCTATGTCACATAAATCAGATGTAACTGTAACCTGCTACTTCGGGAGGGCTGCCACAGCTGCCCTCCTGCCTTTTGTATATTGGAGGTGTATCCATTGAAAACAAAAAATCTGCATTATCAAATCGCCTTACCTTGTACCAAATGTCCCTATGCGCTGGGGCTGGTACGCACATTAGTCAACCCCTGTCCCCAGTGCAAGTTGGATGGATATCAAGCATATAAGCGCTTCACAAACAAGGCTCACTCGGCCAGTGGTAGTATGGATGTTACTGGAAAACAATCATGAGCATCGCATCACACTCCGTTTCAGCGATATATTCTACTGGTGACATCAAAGGAAACGGAGTGATTTGTATTGTCCAAGAAAAAGGTGCTCAAAACGATCCTGCTGGTGCTCTCTGTACTGCTGACAACAGTACAAAGTCTGGAGGGGAAGGAGAAATCCATCCTCGCCGAGTTCAGCGACGAAATTGAATAAGCGCCAGCGATAGAGGGCTTCCCACGCGGGAAGTCCTCTATTTGTCGTCCAAGACCCAATCAAAATCTGTTTAGGAGGTACAATTATGCCCGCTAACGTTGAAACCATGTTCTATGTCCGCGAAGCTCCCTGGCACGGTTTGGGTGTCCGTGTCGAATCCGCGCTGAACTCCGAGGATGCCCTGGTGATGTCGGGTCTCAACTGGAACGTGATCCAGAAGCCCATTATGACCGCCTCCGGCAATCTCATTCCTGGCTACAGGGCCAACATCCGGGACTCCGATAACCGTGTCCTTGGCGTTGTCACGGACCGCTACCGTGTTGTCCAGAACAGTGAAGCCTTTGCATTTACCGATGCTCTGCTGGGCGAGGGCGTGAAGTATGAGACTGCCGGTTCTTTGCAGGATGGCAAGAAAATCTGGATTCTGGCGAAGTTGCCTGACAAGTACATCATTGAGGGGGAGCAAATTGACCCCTATCTGGTGTTCAGCAGTTCCCACGATGGCAGCGGCTCCATCAAGGTCGCCATGACCCCGATCCGGGTGGTCTGCCAGAACACCTTGAACCTGGCTATGTCTACGGCGAGGCGTTCCTGGTCTACGATCCACATTGGCGATCTGGCGGCAAAGATGGACGAGGCCCACAACACGCTGCTTCTGGCTGAGAAGTACATGGGGCGGCTGGGTATGGAGTTCTCCCGCCTCAACAAGATCAAGCTGTCCGATCAGAAAGTCTTGGAGTACATCGACCTGCTCCTGCCCATGGACGAGCAGCCCACGGAGATCCACCGCAAGAACATTATCCGTATCCGGGCAGATATGAAAGCCCGGTATTTCGACGCTCCCGATTTGAAGCACGTTGGCAAGAACGCTTACCGCTTCATCAATGCCGTGTCCGACTTTGCCACTCACGCAAAACCCCTGCGCAACACGGCCAACTATCAGAAAAATATGTTTGCCAAGACGATTGAGGGCAATCCCCTAATTGACAAAGCCTACGAACTGGTCACGGCGGCGTAATTTATCATCAAAAACCTTTGGAAAGGGCTGGGAGGATTCGTCCTCCTGGCCCTTTCCTGCGTTCTGGGAGGATGGATTTGGAGAAACACTGTGATACCTGCATCTATTCGTATCAGGCCAAGAACCGGGGACCTCTGCGGCTGATTTACAAGGCCCGGCAGCATTGCAACTGCCCGGAATACAATTCACCGGAGTACACAAGCGAAATGTTCATGGAGGATCGCAGCCATGATTACTGCCGCTTCTGGACTCCGAGAAAAGAAGGGAAAGCGTCATGAAAAACAACTATTCGATTGCGGAGCGCAACCGCATTGTGGAAGAAAATCTTCCGATGATCGACAAAGTGATCCGCCACAACTGGGCGCTGATGAAAGCCGCGCACTTGGACTACGATGATGTGTACCAGGATTTGGCGATTCGGCTGATCCGCTGCGTGGAAAACTTCGACCCCGACAAGGGTACGCTCCACGCCCACATCTATTCCCAGCTCAAGTATGAACTGCTGAACTGCAAAACGCCCCTCAAGCGGACGGGAATCACTGGTCTGCCCTACAATTCCAGATGGAATGATATTCTGTCTCTGGATACGATTTCCGAGGATAACTGCGCCTTCGCTGTGGCGTAAGGGAGGATGATGAAGAATGGCAGTCGTTTTAGCGTCTACGGAAAACATGAGCTACGAGGACTGGCTGGAACACCGCAAGCTGGGCATCGGCGGCTCTGATGCTTCGGTGGTCTGCGGCATCAACAAGTACAAGTCCCCCGTGGAGCTGTGGCTGGATAAGACGGGCCAGCTCCCGCCCCAGGAGGCCGGAGAAGCGGCATACTGGGGGACGCAGTTGGAGTCCATCGTCCGGGACGAATTTACCAAGCGTACCGGGATCGAGGTCACGAAGCCTACTGTGATTCTCCAGAGCGAGGACCACCCGTTCATGCTTGCCAATCTGGACGGCATCTGCGAAGTGCCTGATGTCGGTACCTGCATCTTTGAGGCCAAGACCGCCTCGGCCTACAAAGCTGGCGGGTGGGAGGACACCATCCCGGACGAATACCAGTTGCAGATTCAGCACTACATGGCGGTTACTGGTTACGCCGGGGCTTATATCGCCGTTCTCATTGGCGGCAACACCTTCCGCTGGAAGTTCGTGGAGCGGGACGAGGAATTGATTTCCATGCTCATTGAGCTGGAATCGGCCTTCTGGAACCATGTGCGGGATTGCACTCCTCCGCCGCTGGATGGCTCCGAGGCAGCGGCTAAGTTCCTGGCCGAGCGATTCCCCAGCAGCAAACCTCAGTCCCAAATCGTCCTGCCCGACACCGCCGCCGATCTGCTGGCACAGTATGATGAAGCCTGTGAGCAGTTGGAGGCTGTCACCGAGCGTAAGCAGAAAGCCGAAAATCTCTTGAAAGAGATGATGGGCGAAAACGAGGTTGGCACCGCTGGCGGCAGAATCATTACCTGGAAAAGCGTGGCCCAGGAGCGGCTTGACAGCAAGACCTTGAAGGCCGAACATCCGGCACTCTGCAAGAAATATACCAACAAGACATCGTACCGCCGCTTTACCATCAAGGCGGCAAGCTGAATGGAGGTTCAACATGGACAATACGAAACTCAAATCCCGCATGAGCGGCAAAATGCAGGAGCAGCAGCAGCCACCGGGGGCTGCTGCTGCTCCCGATACCGCTCTGGCCCCGGTGGAATCCACCTATCTGGCCCTGACGAACAATGCCTTGGACATCATCCGGGCCAATCTGAAAAGCCAACCGCTGACGCTGGACTTGTTCGATGTGGTCAAGTCGCCCTCCGGCGGCGCCACGGTGTTCGAGGTGCCGGGATTGTCCGGGACTGAGGCGGAAAAGGAGCTGGTGGGCATCGTCCTGGACTACACCACGCCGAGGGCCTACTGGGACACCCCTGATCCGGTGGAAGGCACGCCGCCTGTCTGCCTGAGCCAGAACAGCATCATTTCCGAGGATGGAAAAGCCTGTGCGCACTGTCCGTTCAACACGTTCGGTTCCAAGGATGGCGAGAGCAACGCCAAAGCCTGTAAGGAATCCGTTCTGCTGTTCCTGCTGCGGCCCAACAGCATTATCCCTCTGCTGGTGCGTGTCCCTGTGACCAGCAAACCCCGGTTCTTGAAATACTCCACCCGCCTTTTGAGCAGCCTGACGCCAATCTCCAGTGTGGTCACGAAAATCACTTTGGAAAAGGCCACCAGCAAACAGGGTAAGCCCTATGCTCTGTTCAACTTCGAGGCGGTGGGGACACTCAGCCCGGAGGAAGCCGCCAGTGCCAAAGCGTTCGGTCAGCAGTTCATGGAGATCGTAAACGCCGCACAGTTGGTGCCGGAGTTGGCGGAGGCCAGTTAAAGCAAACACACGATGATGGCCCGATGTCTCTGCTTTGCGCGGGGGTGCCGGGTCCGTTGTTTCATTTTGAAGAATCAGAGGTAATTTGCATTGAAAAAACTTGAGATTTATTTCCGGGATCTGACGCCGGAAGCGCAGAACGCTGCCCTTGAACTGTATGAAATCGAGTCCCCAAAGGATGCCAACTGGGACAGCTTTCCTATCTTTACCTTAGAGGTGTACTAATGCAATGCTGGGTCCATATTAAGCGTGTCAGTGCAAAATCTCTGTGCGAAGTTATAGAGAACCGTACCCCCTGTGGGCTTTTCTTGGCGAAAGAGGGCCACAAATGGGTAGCAGTAGATAACTCTATCGGAGATGCCTGGACGGAGGAATTTCCCCGGAAGCGTCAGGCCGTCCGCTGGCTGCGGGGAATGTTTGAGGTGGGCGTATGAGCAAGGCAGTAGTCGCACGTCCGGTCAACGGAATCACGCTCAATGGTGAACTGGAATATCTGCTTGATGATAGCGGAGCTGTCCTAATATTCGACAGTCCAGAACAGGCTATGTCGTTCCTCACCGCCGCTGGTGTCGAGCCGGAGGATCTGCGGCAAATGACCATCATGGAGAGCTGCGGCACTTGCTGTAAATGCGGCAGTTCGCTGTTCAAGAGCCTGACGGCTGATTACGCTTTCCAGTGCTTCACCTGTGACGAGGACTTTTATCAATTTGAACAAGACACATGAAAGGGGCTATTACCTATGAAAATTCAAGCATATATTCACAGCCTGAAAGATCATGAGCATAACCGTCATGTGATGGGCGAGGCTGAGATCATCCGGCAGATAGGCGATAACCTGTATCTGGCCGAGGTCAATGGTGTGCGGTGTACGGCGATCTTCAACTTCTTCACCGGGGCCTATTACGTTGACGATGTTTACGGCATCCAGAAAGAGGCGGTCTGATGAAACAGTACATTTTCAATCTGGAAACCACCAAAATTGAGCTTCATTTTGAGAAATCCGAGTATAACGCTCTTACTTCGGAGCAGAAGGCCGACCTGAAAAGTGCGTTCCTTTGGAGCCGTACCGGGGGCTGCTGGGTGAGCAGGGCCAAAGAGCCGAACCTGTGGGGAGCAAAGCAGGTCGCCGCCAAGCTGGGATTCACCGAGGAACAGCGTCAGGGTGAGCGTCTTTCCTTCTCCGAGCAGGTGGAACGTCAGGCAGAGCGGGCCGAGAGACGGGCCGAGCGTTACGAACAGTACGCCGAGAACGCAGAACGCCGGGGAGCAGCCTTGCAGCAGCCCCTTAACCGGATGCACGGCGATATTGCGTTCTTTACCCAGCCGATTATTGCTGGTCATGCTGGCAGTCAGGCATTTGCACGTCGGCGGGAAAAGATGTTCACCCAGTACGAGAAAGGCTTTGAGGAATATCGCAAGAGCGGATATTTTCAAGACAGAGCAGCGACAGCCAGGGCAACAGCAGATGGGGCAAAATACCGTGATGTCGCTTACCTTGACCGCCGTATCAAGGAGTGCAAGACGGAAATCCGGGCCAGGAAAAAGAACATCGTCCACTATGAGGAAACTTTGGCTGCTATGGAGAAGGGTGAGAAGAAAAAGCGGTTCGATGGTACGCCGATTTCTGTAGAAGAAGTTATCGGCTGGATAGAACACGAGTTTGAGTTGATCGAAAAGGCCATGAATAAGCAAGCATTCCTGGAAGCCTGTGTTGACCAATGCGGCGGTATCCGGTTCAGCAAGGATAACATCAAGATTGGTTTTCAAGTCCGCTTGAATGATGGATTTGATTCCGAGGTTGAAGTAATTGGAGCTGGCCCACAGAATATCACCTATCGCATACTGACCGGGGGTGCAAAGGGGATGGTTCTTCAAGCTGCCTATGCCGAAATCAAGGAAATCATTAAGGCAGAGGAAGATCGAGAAATGCACCCTTTCACTGTGGGCGAACGGTTCACAGCGGAGCAGTACATCCAGGAGGATGATTCCCGCAAATGGATCCGTGTCCGCATTACCTATGAGATTATCAAGGCCAGCAGCAAGACGATCCAGTTGAAACCCATTGATAGGGACGGAAAGGCCATCACCCGCAAGCCCAGGAAGTCTTACAACGGCGATTGGTGTTTCAGCATTGACGATTCCTATGCCAACACCTTCCACAAGGCGGCGCAAGTAAGCGAGGCTGGTTAAGATGGAGCATTATGTACCTTACGCCCGTTCAGACGTTGGCAGCGAACAGGTGGAGTCCATTGTTGAATGGCTGGGGGTTAGTGAGCTTTTGGCAAAAATGCGCCAGCTTCCACCAGCAAGCGAGTTTTCTATCCTGCTTGATTTCCTGGTGGAGTTCGCTGGTGGCCTTGAGTTGGCCGAACATCGGATGGCCGAGACATTGGTGGAGCAATCGGCAATCAGCTACAAGGCCCACGCCGAGGTCGTAAAGATGGTTAAGTGCCGACTGACCGACCTTTACAATGATGCAGCCCAAAGTTGCTCCAAGACGATTATTAAGGATGGTGAAGAAAATGCAGAAAAAACAGTCAAAATCTGATGGTGTCAGTGTCCAGCGGATCACGGAGTTAGTTTCAATGCTCAACCGCTATCGGCACGAATACTACAATCTCGCAAAGCCCAGCGTGTCCGATGCGGTTTACGACAGGCTCTTTGACGAGCTGGCAGCGTTGGAGCGGAAGACGGGGATCGTCCTCGGCAATTCCCCCACACAGACCGTAGGCTATGCTCCTGTGAGTGCGCTGCGGAAGGTCAGGCACACCATTCCGCTCCTGAGCATGGACAAGACAAAGCAGACCGATGATCTGGTTTCTATGGTCGCTGTAGCTCCGGCTCTGCTCATGCTGAAGCTGGATGGCCTGACCGTCAAGCTCTGCTATGAGAACGGTGAACTGGTGGAAGCGTCCACCCGTGGGGATGGTGAGGTTGGCGAGGACATCACCCACAACATCCCGGCGTTCTGCAACGTGCCGCTGAAGATTCCCCACAAAGGGAAGCTCACGATCACAGGCGAGGGCCTGATTCACACGGATGACTTCGAGCAGATGAAGGACACCGAGGGCAGAGACATCAAAAATGCCCGGAATCTGGCCGCTGGTTCTATTCGATTACTTGATCCGTCCATCTGTAAAGAGCGTCGCATCTACTTCTACGCCTTCAATATCATCGAGGGCATGGGCACCTTGGGCGGCAACGCAGATAGCCGTGGGTGGCTGCTGGAAGATTTGGAAGCTCTCGGCTTTGAGGTCTGCCCGTTCATACGGTTAGTAAAGAACGTGTCCCCGGCAGAGATGGAGAGCAAAGTCCAGCACCTAAAAACGATAGCCAACATCGAAAAGCTGCCTATTGACGGGATCGTGCTGCGCCACGACAGCATTTCCTACTCCCGGACTTTGGGAAGGACAGGGCATCACTACAAGGACGGAATCGCCTTCAAGTTTGAGGACGATATACTGGAAACTGTTTTCCGCTCCATCGAGTGGACACCCAGCCGTTCCGGGAAAATCGCGCCCGTAGCCCTGTTTGACCCTGTGGAGATCGACGGCTGCACTGTGTCGAGGGCTAGTCTGCACAACCTGTCCTTCATCAAAGAACTGGAACTGCACCCAGGCTGCCGTATCCTCGTTTCCAAGCGCAACATGATAATTCCCCACATCGAGGAAAACCTTGACCGGGGCCACTATGCTCCCAGCCTTATTCCGAAGCGGTGTCCCTGCTGTGGGAAAACTACAAGGATTTATGCCCGTTCCGGTGGTAAAGGTGGACAGGTGGCAACGCTCCACTGTGATAATCCTGATTGCGGTAATCAGATCCTCCGCAAGTTCGTCCACTTCGTCGGGAAGAAGGCTATGGACATCTCCGGCATCTCAGAAGCAATGCTGGACAGGTTCATTTCAGCGGGATTCCTGACCATATATCAGGACCTCTACCATCTGGACAGATACCGCCATCAGATTATAGGCATAGAGGGCTTTGGCATCAAGTCTTACACAAATCTCCAGAGGTCCATCAACGCCAGTAGAAAGACCACCTTTGCACGGTATCTGGTGGCTATGGACATTCCTATGATTGGCAGGACCGCAAGCAAGGCATTAGAAAACTACTTCGGCGGCAATTTGGACGAGTTTGAGAAAGCAGCCACAGGCAGCTTTGACTTTACTGTGTTACCGGACTTCGGCGCAACTCTGAGCGGAAACATTCACGATTGGTTCCAAGTGCCGGAGAATCTTAAACTGTGGCAAACCCTTCAGGGAGAATTTGAATTTGAAATCAGAAAGGACGTTGTTACTATGGAAAACAAAAAGAATCCCTTTGGCGGCTGCACCATCGTTGCTACTGGCAAGCTGGAGCATTTCACCCGTGACGGCATCAACAGCAAGATCGCCAGCCTCGGGGCCACCGCTGGCAGTTCCGTGACCCGCAAGACCAGCTACCTCATTTGCGGGGAGAAGCCCGGCGGCAAGCTCACCAAGGCCCGGGAACTGGGCGTCCCTGTCCTGACTGAGCAGGAGTTCCTTTCCATGATCTCCGCATAAACTGTTCGATTGGAGGAACCGATTATGTTGATTTTGGTTGTGGAGCCTGGGAAAGTTCCCGAAACCAAGGATATATCTGGTAATTTGAAAGAGATGCAGTCCATTGTAGGCGGGTACATCCAGGCAATCTATCCTTTTCCGGGGATCGCTCTGGTCTGCAACGAGGAGGGTTGGGTGCGCGGCCTTCCCGGAAACCGTGCCCTGCGGGACGAAAACGGCGAGGTCAACAATATCATTTGGGGAACCTTCTTCCTGTGCGGCGCCCCTGCGGATGGCGAGGACTTTATTGGGCTGACGCATGAACAGGCGGAGCAGCTTGAAGAACAGTTCCATACCCCGGAAGCGTTCGTTGGCTCCAATGGCCGTATTCTCTGCGTTCCGTTTCCTGCGGGAACCTTTTCGTAACTCGCTTAAAGCCCCGCTGTCCCGGAAATTCAGGATGGCGGGGTATCTTTATGGAATAGGAGCAGCAATAATATGAACCGCTATTATTACACGTTTGGAAGCGATCTTGGCTTTCCCTATCAAAACGGCTGGGTAGTCGTTCATGCGGATTCCTGGGAAGAAGCACACAGGAAGTTTCGTGCCAGATTCTCGGATCGTCTTGGCCATGAGGGAACTCTCAACTGCGCTTTCTTCTATGACGAAAACCGCTGGCGTGAAATGGACCCGGAACATACCTGGCACGGTTGGAAGTGCTGGGAAATTATTGAATAGGAGACATGATGCCATGCAGCGATTCAATATCAACTGGACCGCCAAAGCCCTGGTAAATCAGATGGAGAAGGGCAAGGTGAACTATGACAACGCCGTGCAGCGTAACCTTGTGTGGGATATTGAGAAAAAGTCCCTCCTGATCCACAGTATGATCTATGGCTATGCTATCCCCGCCATGTACTTTACCCGTGACGAGAACGGCGTTTATGACAGCCTGGACGGAAAGCAGCGGTCTAATGCCATCAGCGAATTTCTCCATGATGAATTTCCGCTGTCTGATGATACCCCTTCTGTTATGGACGAGAACGGGAGCATGGAGGACATCAGCGGAATGTATTTCTCCCAATTACCGGAGTGGGTGCAGGACAGAATCAAGGACTATAACCTGACCATCTATTACTACGCAGATATGACGGAGCAGGAAATCCGGGAGTTCTTCCGTAGGCTGAACAACGGCAAACCCCTGTCTGCAATCGAGCTGACCCGTGCCAATGTCCCCAGCTTGGTGATTTTTCAGCAGCTTGCCAAGCACAGCGCAATTCAGTTTGTGGTTTCGGAGGCTGGCAGAAAGCGGTTCACGGATGAGATGATAGCCATGCAGCTCTACCAGCTTATCACAGAGGAATCCCCCGACTTCTCCACCAAACCCTTCCGGGAGTGGGCCAGCAAGGTCAAGGTCAACAGTGAAGTGCTGGACACGATCAATTCCGGGCTGGATGCCTATATGATGTTCGCCAGGAGCCTGATTGATGTCAACAACAAAGTCCTTCGCACCATTAAGGGCAGAACGCATTTCATCAGTTGTGCCTATTACTGCTGTCTGGCAGTCGAGAATGATGTGAGCCAGGACGAAATCAACCGCACCTTGACCGAGTTCTTCAGCGGCCATCCTTCCATATCGTCGGAGTACAATCACACGGTATCTGCTGGCAGCGCAAAACCTACTTCGGTGCAAACACGGCGGGATACTATGTGGTCCTTGATTCCGGCAACCAGCGAATCAGAGGAACCTGACCCGGAAGAAGCTGATCTTGATAATGCGGACGATTCAGAAGAATTTGAGGAGGGGAATTATGCGGTGTAAGCATTGCGGCGCAGAAATTATCCGTATTCATACCATGGGAGGCCCAGCGGTTTGCTGGGCCTCTCCCATTACCTATTGGCCCGTGAGGGATAACGAGGCCCGGAGACTACTGACGCCGAACGGGAACGATGTTTACGGTAATCTGACCGGGGATCTCCAAGATGCCGTTGGTGTCGGCTACCTCCCGCATACCTGTCGCCAAATGCTTCTGATCCTCCAGGGCCGTGACAGTTGGGATCGCCCCGTCTACAAAGGGCCTGACAGAAATCTGTATGTCGATGTTGACCCTCGGAAGGGCTGGGGGCCGAATATCTGCACTAAGTATCAGAATGACTTTGATGGGGAACCGGATGGTCCTGTGAGGGACGTTGACTTCATCTTTACGCCGTTCCGGGATGTCTGGTAAATATAAGGAGGTTGAGATTATGGGTCGCGAGTGGGGAAACTACCCCGAGAACTTCATCCCGAAGATGTTTTGGGGGGCCAGGGCCATCCTTGAGCGAGTGAGCGGCCAGCTTGGAAAGTCGCTGGATCTTCTGCCGGACCGCCAGAGTTTTGAGCGGCTGGATGGGAGCCAGAGGGAGCAGGATGCGTTCTTTGACTGGATCAATACAAAGGTTCTGCCCGAACTGCGCCGCCTTGCCGAAGAAAACTACTTCTACGAGTGGAGAGATTTGGCAACAATCCGATCCGAGGACGGAGACTTCATGTGTCAGGCCACACCAAAAGGCAGCTATGGGGAATATCTCTATATTGGCTGCCGGGAGGTCGAGCGGATGTCCACGATAACAAAGACCATGCTGCGGTCACAGCTCCAGCAGGGCCATACGCTCAATGACCTGTTGGCATTTCGCCCCGGCCAGGACTGCGAGGTATTCAAGGCCGACAAGTTCCATGCCGGGGATGCGGTTATCTATGTTCCCGACGTGCATTTGAATCACATCCCTCTTGACCGTCCGATTACAGGCCCGGAGGAATTGGACGAGGTTTTGAGCCAGTGCTACACAGGCCAGGACTTCATCGATGAATGCGAGGGTGATGCGGAGAAGGCCAAGTGTCTGTTCTGTTATTGTGACTGGCAGCATCCGTCCTCTGCGGTGGACGAGTTGGCCGATGACGAGGAAGATACTGACAACCACGCAGCTCCGTCTAGCACAGGAGGCGATTACAGTCCTTCCAGTCCATGGGACGCACCTGGAATGAGTGTGTCTGATTTCATATAAGTGTCCCATTAGGGTACACCCAAACGGGACTATGAAAAAGCGTCCCAATAGAGTTGGTTTTCAAGTCTTGGCACGTTCCAGACTTGAAGCCGACCCTATCGGGACAAATATAGGCTTAACTCTGCTCCTTCAGGTGCGCCGCCAAATCCTTGCCCTTGGTACAGACAGCCCGAATGTAGACACATTGGCTTTCTTCATCGACGCTGTACAGCACCACATCATTTCGGACGACATACTCCCGGATTCCTTTCTCGTTCCATGGAGCCACATCATAAAGCGGGAACTTTAGCGGGAAGGTGGTCAGGTGTTCTTTCAAATCAGCTTTCAGCCTGAGATACCACGTTTCAGCCAAGCCGGAATCACAGAACTGCGCCGCAATATAGTCCGCCTTTTCCTCAATGTCCTGCGCCGCTGCCTCGGTGTAGAGTATCTTATACCGCTGTATCTGATCCATGAGCGAACCGTCCTTTCATGCGGCAGTCAAGCTCGTCCTGGCTGCACACCCGGCCAGCCGTTATATCCGCCTCGCTCTGGAGCAGCTTCGCATTCACTTCTTCGGTGGTCATGTCCTCCCAGGCTTTAAGGGTAGGGCGGAATGGCATACCTCCCTCCCGCAAGCTCTGTTGGGCAAAAATGCGCACGGCTTCCGCAAAGGACGTGCCCATATTGCGGTAGAGCTCCTCTACCTGGGCTTTGAGGTCGCCATTCATCCTGATTTGTACCGTAGCGTCCATCGCCATTATTACCGCCTCCTTGTATTGCAACTGTACTACAATTATGCCCGAATGTCAAGCGGGCAATTCAGAAGGGAGTATTTGATTTGAAGATTGGCTATATCCGGGTGAGTACCCAAGAACAGAACACCATCCGGCAAGAGGTCTTGATGGAATCGCTGGGGGTGGATGAAGTCTACATCGACCGCATGAGCGGCAAGAACACCAACAGGCCAGAGCTGCAACGAATGATGGAATATGTGCGCCGTGGTGATACTGTGATCGTGGAGAGCATCAGCCGGTTTGCCAGGAACACCCGTGACCTGTTGGACTTGGTGGAACGGTTGACGGCCAAGGGCGTTGAGTTTGTCAGCAAGAAGGAGGCCATCGACACAACTACGCCCACCGGGAAATTTATGTTGACCATCTTCGGGGCTGTGGCAGAGCTGGAACGGGAATACATCCTGCAACGTCAGTGGGAAGGAATCGCCATTGCTAAGGAGCAGGGCCGCTATACTGGAAGAAAGCCTATGCAAGTGCCAGACTTTGACCGGGTGGTCGGCCAGTGGCACCGAGGCGAGATTACAGCGGTTGATGCCATGCGAACCCTGCATATGAGTAAGACCACCTTTTATCGGAGGGTAAAGTGTCTCACTGAAAAATAGTTTTCTGAGTCAAAATGGGCTGCATATCTTTACCATCGACGGAGATATGCGGCCCTTATTTATCCGTTTTCATACAGTAATTATAAGCGAATGAGGGATTCCATACATTTTTTACTGTGGTAGATCTCTAAAAGATTCCAAATGCGTCCAATCCCCCATTCTTTGGGGATCGTTACAGGGTTGATACCCAAATCGGATAAATCTTTCAGCGTTCGCTTGAAGGTAGCCAAGTCATCACCTTGGTATTTTGCTTTCGCTTTCGCTAGATAGTGTCTACACAAGTTTGACATAGGTGGTAAAATAGAAGCAAACAAAAGAAAGAAGAGGAATAAAAAATGGAAGCATCGTATCACCGCCATGATATAAGTGACGAAGTATGGGCATTGCTGGAGCCGCATT
>CAJTGJ010000063.1 GCA_910575695.1 Oscillospiraceae bacterium
CTTCGCCATCTCGTTGAGAACGCTTTTCTTCTTCTCAAGCGCTGGCGCGGCATTGCTGCGCGCTACGCCAAAAATGTCGCTTCCTTCGTCGCTGCTGTCCAAATTCGTTGTATTGCCATTTGGCTCCTCGTTTATTGACGACACCATCTAGAGGGGCAGGCCGCTTTTCCGTAGATGTTGAAGGTGCTGCAAATCCACACCGGGCCGGTGCGAGTCACCTTTCGCCGGTAGCCCTTGCCACAGGTGCCGCAGACGATCATCGAAGTAAAGGGATACTTGACATGGCCATGAGCGGTTTTATTGTGTTTGGCGGACCGCCGAACCATCTCCGCCTGCACCGCCTGATAATCCTCCATGCTGACGATGGCCTCGTGTGTGTTCTCGGCATGGTACTTGGGCAGTTCACCACGGTTGGGGAGCGTCTTTTTTGTGATGTGGTTCTCCCGGAATGTGGTCTGGAGGAGCAGGTTCCCGGTGTAGGAGTAGTTGCCCAGCACCTTCCGAACACTGGAGCGGCACCAGGCATGACCGTTGCGGGAGGGCTTGCCCTGGGCATTCAGCTTTTTCATGATGGTCTCGACACCCATGCCGGAGAGGTAGTCGGCGAAAATACTCCGCACGATCTCGGCCTCCTCCGGCTTGACGATGTAGACGCCATTCACATACTTGTACCCCAAAACCTGTCCAGACCAGGGCATCCCTTCCTCGAAGTTTTTCTTGATGCGCCACTTCTGATTCTCGCTGGCGGAAAGGCTCTCCTCCTGGGCGTAGGACGCCAGAATGGTGAGCATCAGCTCCCCGTCCGCGCTCATGGAGTGGATGTTCTGCTCCTCAAAGTACACGTCCACACCCATTGACTTCAATTCCCGGACGGTCTGGAGCAGCACCACAGTGTTCCGGGCAAACCGGGAAATTGATTTTGTGATGATGAGGTCGACGTTCCCAACGCGGCACTCGGCCAGCAACCGCTGGAAGTCCTCCCGGTTTCCCTTCGTGCCGGTCAGGGCCTCGTCAGCGTACACCCCGCAGTATAACCAGCCGGGATGGTTTTGGATGAGGCCGCTGTAATAGCTGACCTGGGCCGAAAGGGAGTGGAGCATGGCGTCCTTGCCGGAGGACACTCTGGCGTATGCCGCGACCCGTGTTGCCTTGGGTTGGGCCGGGACTTTCAGTCCCATTTTCTGAATAATGCGTTCCAAAAAAATCACCTCCTTGGTGGTCACATATTCGCTCTAAACCGCAGATTTATCAAGTAATTGTGCGGAAAATGCTATCCAAAGACAGGCCGTACTTTTTGGTCATAATTGTATCGATTTCAGCGTACTCGCTCTCGGAAATGATGCCCTGGTGGAGCATACCCTTGGCAAGACTCATCGCCGCTTTATATGCCGCCAGCCTACGGAAATGCTCGTCTGTCATGGTCTAACCCCCTTTCTCCGGGCCTGGGCGTAACAGGCGCGGGAGCAGTATTTTCGGTGGTCGTTGCCGTAGCTGTCGAAGGGCTGGCCGCATTGTGCGCAGATAAAGTGGTAGACGGCCTTTCGGTTGACCGCCTCCGGGTGGCTGTTCCACCAGGCCATACGGCAAGCATCCGAACAGAATTTCTTTTCCCGGTGATGGGGAGTAGGCGTCAGCTTTGCCCCGCACTGAGGACACAGTTTTTCCTCTCTGTCCGGGTTTCTCCGGCACACGGATTTGACCGTATTGATGGAATAGCCGGTGAGTGTGGCAATCCTTTTATAGCCCAGCCCCTGGCTCCGGTATTTCAAAATTTCTTGTGACATTTCTGTTGCCATAAATATGACCTCCTCACAGGTAGGCCATGGGAGTGAAAAAGTATAAGCGCAAAATCAAAAAATGCCCGCCAGGGAGAAAACTCCCCAGCGGGCCTGTGTGGTGCGTATCAGATTTTCTGTGCGTAGTCCAGCGCGATCCACCCTGCGCCGGATTTCAGCCTGCCCCATCCCTTGGTGGAGCCAGGGCCGTCCTTTACCTCAATGATGGTGAACACCCCAACCCCGGTGAATTTCCCGGTAGCGGCGGTATTTGTTCCGGGGCTGCTACGGATGCGCAGGTCAGTGATGGTAACCCGCACCTTGAAGGGAACGGCAACGGAAGCCGATGCCGCACTGCCAGCGGTGGCGAGGATGGCCTTGAGGATAGCGATGATCTTCTCCCCATAGCCCGCACCGGTGGCCCAGCCCTTGCCCTGGGGATTCTCCTTCTGGCCCAGCCACTCCACCACCTCGGCACAGCCCCGCGCCACATACTTGAACCGGGGGTCGATGCACTTGTTCTTCAGCGGCTCAGTGGAGGCATAGGCTTTGAGGTGCTGCACCTGCGCCCGGATGCCGAGCTGGGCCGTAGAGAAGGAGTTTCCCTTCAGCCCATTGGCGGTGACACCCATACCGCAGAAGTTGTTCTGCTCCAGCGTGACGGCGGAGCCAGCGAAGCCGAAGTTCCCGGTCTCCAGACAGGACTGCGCAAAAGCGATGTCTCCCCGCACACCCTCTGCCGCGCCCTCGGACAGATAGAGCGGCACCATGTCCAGAATGCTCTGGGCCACATTGGGATTCTTGGCCTTGATGTAGGCGCGCATCTGCTCCGCCGTAGCGACAGCCGCGCCCATGATTTTCGTGGCGGACACACCGCCGGGAGCAACGGTTCCGCCGCCCATCGCGGCCTTGACCGCTTTGCGGAACGCATCCATCGTGTAGGGCAGGCCGAGCTGCGTCCAGAGATGCTCCGGGTCGCCGTGGTTGGAGGCAATACCCCGCTTGCAGCCCTCCTTGTGGCTGACGATCACCCCATCGCCCAGCGGGTCGAGGGAGAACTTCTGGCAGAGCATGGTGAACAGCTCTACCGCCGCCTGGTAGGTGCGCTGGGCCACGGCTTTGGCGGTGGTGGTGTCGGAGCAGGTGAAAGTGGCCCTGTTTGTGTACTTGATACAGGCTGGTTCGCACATCTCCACACCGATGTGGGTGTTGTTGCCGCTGGCCCCGCAATGCCAGCCCCGGTGGTTCCAGGGGAGCGTCTGGTAGATGGTGCCATCGTTGCCGTCAATGAACGCATGGACGCAGGCCCGGTCATAGCTGTCCTTGTTCCAGTTCTTGACGAACACCAAGGCGCTGGGCTGGGGACAGCCCACTGAGTGGAGCATGAGACCCTTGACCGTGATTTTCCGGCCAGCGGTGTAGCAGGGGTTTTTGGTGAGGATGGACTCCACCAGCTTCATTTCCCGTCACCGCCCTTCTCCGCCCGGTCGTGGAGCTGCTCCAGCACAGCTTTCAGCTTCTCCGGCACAGGCAGACCCAGGTGTGCGGCGTTCTCGACCAGGGACACACCCTCGTTGGACAGGTAGAAAAAGATGATAGCTGTCCGCAGCACCGAGTCGGTGCCGATGATCTGCACATCGAGGATGTTTGCCACCCCTACCAGGAAGAAGATCAGCACCTTCCGGCAGATGCCGCGAAAGCCCACCTCGCTGGACAGCTTCTTGTCGTTGATGGCGCACATGACCCCGGTGATGTAGTCCACCACGGTAAACACCACCAGGGCGATGAGCAGGCCGTCACAGCCGCCCAGGAAGTACCCCAGCCAGCCGCCCACGGCGGCGAACACCATCTGCATCGTGTTCCAAAATTCCTTCATTGAGATTCACGACCTTTCTGAAAATTGGTATAACAAAAGGCCATCCGCCAAGCGGCGGACAGCCCTTCATCCGTTATTCGGTTGTCCTGGCCTTGATATAGGCCGGGATGCCGTCCTTGACCAGTACCGGGAGCCATGCACCCTCGCCGGTGAAATCCATCGCCCCATCGAACAACAGCTTGCACACCACCGGGACACCGGCAGTATTGAGGCCGCTGATATACAGCGCGTTCTCGCCGGGAAGATAGGTGATGCAGCCGTGCTTCGCCACCAGCCCCAGGAGGCCCATCGTGTCGATATAGCCCCAGCCACTGGTGGCCAGCTTGGAGCCGAACAGCAGCCCCGTCCCCACGAAAATGAACCACATGGACTGCTCCGCCACATAGCAGACGGAATCGGTGAACAACACTGCTCTGGACGGCAGCTTGATATTCAACTCCCTCCACTCCGGCAGCGTCCCGCCGTTGTACCTTCCGTGCATCAGAGTGACCTTTCGGTCAATGAGGTCTACATTGTAGAGATACTCGTTATTGGCGCCTGAGGGGAGTGTGATCATCTGGGGGATGTAGTTTTCTCCAAAAAACTTCTGGATGTACTTGCCCCGTTCATCCTTTTCGATGGCTTCAGCCATATTTGCAAAACTGGTGTAAGAGTAGTAGGCATCGCTTTCCGGGGAGCCATACAGCGATTGGGACAACGATCCAATGCTGAACCAGAACTTCGCCCCGTAGGAATTGCCATTATCTTGTACCCCCAAATAGCGAGAGGCATAGAGAGCTTCGTTCTGATTTTCTCAGAACAACCTTGATTATCTCTGAAAAGCCTTGAAATACAGGCACTTTCGCGGATATGGACAAGGAATTTACTACCGATTTACTACTTTTGAGGAAAGAGCCTTGATATGCACAGCACCGCGAGAGCCAGACGCCCGGAGAGGGCGGCACACAGATAGCCCCCATACCATGACAATTTTATATACCGACCATGACGGCGTTTCTTCACTCCCCACGCGGGGAGAAAAGGGACGCCGCTTTTTTTATGCCCTTTGTTACGCAGTAGGGGCATAAGAAGCCTTGCGCCATGCGGCTTTTCGGGCGCGGTTTTGGCGGGGTAGGGAGTTTATACCTGACCCCTCAAAATCGCGCTTCTACTGCGTAACAAATCTACCGCAAAGGAGTATCACACTATGGCAGTTTTCCGCGTGGAGCGCAACCGTGGCTACACCGTCATGTCAAACCACCATCTGCGCAATAAAGAGCTGTCCCTAAAGGCAAAGGGGCTGCTGTCACAAATGCTTTCACTCCCCGAAGATTGGGACTATACCCTTGCTGGCCTGTCCCTTATCAACAAGGAGAGTATCGACGCTATCCGCACCGCCATTTGGGAGCTTGAAAAGACCGGATATATCACAAGGCGTCAAGGACGTGACGAGAGGGGAAAAATGACCGCCATTGAGTACACCATCTATGAGCAGCCCCAGCCGCCGCAGTTGGATTCACCGATATTGGAAAATCCAACATCGGCTAAACCGTCATTGGATTTTCCGACAACGGCTAAACCGACGACGGAAAATCCAACGCAATTAAATAAAGATATATCAAGAACTGATTTACCAAAAAAAGACCAATCAATTACGGATTTATCAAGTACCGATTCCATTCCTATCCGTTCCCCTGACCCCTCACCTTGCGGGGACGCTGCGGCAAAGCCGCCGGAACGGAAGCGAAAGGAAGCGGCAACACAGAGCGCGGTTGAGATTTACCGGGAGATCATTATGGACAATATCAGCTATGACGTTCTCATAACCGACAGCCACGTTGACAGGGACAGGCTGGACGAGCTGGTGGACATTATGCTGGAAACCGTCTGCACCGCGAGGGCGACGGTACGGATTGCCAGGAACGACTACCCCGCCGAGCTGGTAAAGGCAAAGTTTATGAAGCTGGACAGCGAACATATCCGCTTTGTGCTGGACTGTATGCAGGAGAACACCACGAAAATCCGCAACATGAAGCAGTACCTGCGGACGGTGCTTTTCAACGCCCCGTCCACCATCAACAACTACTACACTTCCCTTGTCGCCCACGATATGGCGACGGGGCAAATCTGAAAGGAGCGCACAGCATGAAACAGGGAGCCTTGATTTTCGACGAGCGAACCGACCGCTACGACATTCGCTTTGGGCTGGGGGACTACTACGGCGGGCTGCATTGCGGCGACACGCTGGAAGTGTTCACAGGCCGCAAGTGGAAGCCCACCCGCATTGAGTACGGCGCGAACTGGTATCTTGTCGGAATCCGCGCCGAGGATTTGAGCGGTCTGCGGGTACGGATTTAACGATCTGTACCCTACAGGGCAATCGTGAAAGCGGGACGCTGGAACACAGAACATCAAAAAATCTGAACATTTTGATTGACATCGGGGAACGTGGCAGATAAATCCTGCCCCATTCCCACCTAAAAGCGAGGTGGTTATTTGCAAGATGAAGTCAACGAAAAAGTAGTGGCCCTGTCTATCAAAGGCTCAAAGCTCACCGCTGAAATGCTGCAAAAGGCCATGAAAGCCCTGTTAGCCAAGGGCAAGCAGCATATCAGCCAGTCGCCCCACGGGAAACAGACCCTAAAGCAGCTTATGAAGCAGAACGCGGGCGTTTCCAATATTGAGATTACCGACGGCAATATCAAAGCCTTTGAGAGTACGGCAAAGAAATACGGCATTGACTACGCGCTGAAAAAGGACGCCACGGAAACCCCGCCCCGCTACCTTGTGTTTTTCAAGGGGCGGGACACCGACGTGCTGACCGCCGCTTTCAAGGAATTTTCCGCAAGAAAGCTGACGCAGGAGCAAAGGCCGTCTATCCGTAAGGCGTTGGCGGCGTTCCGGGACAAGGCGAAGCAGCTAAACGCCAGCCGTCAGAGGACAAAGAACAAGGTGCAGGAGGAATCCCTATGAAGCCGGAGATCAAGAAGCTGTTTATCCTAAACGCCCCCTATCTGCTCTTTGTCTACCTTTTTGACAAGCTGGGCGAAGTGGTGCGCCTTGCCCCCGGCGCGGACGCAAGCCAAAAGCTGCTGCACATGGGCGAGGGCTTTACCGCCGCCTTTGCCAGCTACGCGCCCAGCTTCCACCCGGCAGACCTCTTGATCGGGATTGCGGGTGCGCTCCTTATCCGGCTTGCCGTCTATGTAAAAGGCAAGAACGCGAAGAAATACAGGAAAGGCATGGAGTACGGTTCGGCGCGTTGGGGCGGGCCGAAAGACATAGCCCCTTATATCGACCCCGTATTTGAGAACAATATCCCCCTCACACAGACGGAACGGCTCACCATGAACAGCCGCCCGAAGCAGCCGAAGTACGCGAGGAATAAGAATATCCTTGTGATCGGCGGTTCCGGCAGCGGCAAGACCCGCTTCTTTGTCAAGCCGTCGCTTATGCAAATGCACAGCAGTTATGTTGTCACAGACCCGAAAGGCACCGTCTTAGTCGAGTGCGGGAAGCTCTTGCAGCGGGGCGGGTATAGAATCAAGGTTCTAAACACCATCAATTTCCGCAAGAGCATGAAGTACAACCCCTTTGCCTATATCCGCAGCGAAAAGGACATTTTGAAGCTGGTAAATACCATCATTGCCAACACCAAAGGCGACGGGGAGAAATCCGGGGAGGATTTTTGGGTGAAATCAGAACGGCTTTTCTACTGCGCCCTGATTGGCTATATCCACTATGAAGCCCCGGAGGACGAGAAGAACTTTACGACGCTGCTTGAAATGATTAACGCCAGCGAAGCCCGCGAGGACGACCCGGAGTTTCAAAGCCCCGTTGACCTGATGTTTGAACGGCTGGAAGAAAAAGACCCGGAGCATTTTGCCGTCCGGCAATACAAGAAGTTTCTGCTTTCCGCTGGCAAAACCCGAAGCTCTATCCTCATTTCCTGCGGTGCGCGGCTGGCCCCCCTTGACATTCGGGAACTGCGCGAACTGATGGAGCGCGACGAAATGGAGCTGGACACGCTGGGGGATAGGAAAACCGCCCTGTTTGTCATTATCAGCGACACAGACGACACCTTTAACTTTGTCGTTTCAATCCTCTATACCCAGCTTTTCAATCTCCTGTGCGACAAGGCCGATGATGTGTACGGCGGGCGGCTTCCCGTTCATGTGCGCTGCTTACTTGACGAGTTTGCGAACATCGGGCAGATTCCGAAGTTTGAAAAGCTCATTGCCACGATACGAAGCCGGGAAATCTCCGCGTCGATTATCCTGCAAAGCCAGTCGCAGCTAAAGGCCATCTACAAGGACAACGCCGATACCATAGTCGGCAACTGCGACACCACCCTTTTCTTGGGTGGCAAGGAGAAATCCACGCTAAAGGAAATCTCGGAAATACTCGGCAAGGAAACGATTGACAGCTTCAACACGTCCGAAACGCGGGGACGGGAGCTGTCCCACGGGCTGAACTATCAAAAGCTGGGTAAAGAGCTTATGACGCAGGACGAAATCGCGGTCATGGACGGCGGCAAGTGCATTTTACAGGTGCGCGGGGTGCGCCCGTTCTTCTCGGATAAGTTTGATATAACGAAGCACCCACAGTATAAGCACCTGTCCGACGCTGACCCGAAAAACGCCTTTGACATGGAGAAGCACCTAAAACGCCGCCCCGCCATCGTCAAGCCTGATGAAGTGTTTGACTACTACGAGATCGACGCCGACGAATTACAGGAGGACACAGGCCATGAATAAGCGTATCAGGAAGAAGCAGCAAAACCGGGAAATGGCAAGGACGGTCAACGGGCTTGTCCTCTGCTATCAGGAAATGGTTTCGGAGCGTGAAAAACGCTGCAAGGAGCTTTCCGCAAAGTACGGAGTGCGTGTTGAGTTGGACAAGGACAATCCGCTTGGTATGCCGCTGATTCTCCCCCTGACGGAAGCCCAGCGGCAGGCTGATATGCGGCGGTTTATCGCCGCTTGCGAAAGGCTCTATGAACAACAGCAGGCGCAGCGCGGTTAAATCCGTCTGCGCCTTTCCCATATCCGGCAGATTTTGAGGAGGTGGTAACACAATCAGAAACGTAAACATCGGCTACATGATACGTGCTCCCACCGGGCGCGGTTTTCCATACCCACGCAGCCGCCGGAAGCAATGGCGGCTTTTTTGGCGGCAAGACCGCCCTTTGCCCCCTTTGTGGGGCAGCCGCGAATCGCGGCAGGAAAGGAGTTTTCTATGGCATTTTTCAATTCTGCGGTTGGTGTTCTTCAGACCCTTGTTATCGCGCTGGGCGCGGGCCTCGGCATTTGGGGCGTTATCAATCTGCTTGAGGGCTACGGCAACGACAATCCCGGTGCCAATGCTCATGTGTGGTAAAGTATCACAAGAAAGCTTTGTCGAATTGACTGCCCGCCCTGCTATGCCGAATAGAGAAATATGCCTCTTGAAAACTGGTTCCTGTGATGCTATACTTTTTCAGAACAATCCGAAAAATTGGGATTTGAAACGGAGTTTTTACCATGCTACAAGTTGTTTTTTCTGATAGCGAATGTGGAACATTGAAGTTGGCAACGCATTGTGGACCGTCCAGTTGGGATGATGGGCTAATTGGATTTATTTGCGGTGACGGAGAGAAAGAACCCACTCAGGAAGAGAAAGACCAAGCTATGGCCCAATTCAAGGCCCAGAGGGAGAAGGAGAACCGCCGGGCGCGGCCTGTGGGCGGCAATCCTGGAGATGTGCTATGCCCGTCTGTTGGACTGGATATTGGCCCCCTAAGCGGCTCTGATGTAGAGAAGGCTCGGTTCGATTTGCTCACCGCTTGGCTAGGGGGCGACTTCCCACTCCCGGACAGCGACCCGGACGATCATACCCAACGGGATATGCTTTGGGAACAACGCCAGCGGGACAGGGAGCGGCTTTTAGAGAGAGGAAAAAACGGCGAGACTGTGCGTATCTGGTACAGCAACGCACCTTACTCCCTGTGTGGGTTTTATGATGTGCTTTGGCAACTGCGGGACTGTGACTGTCCCGTGACCGCTTTGGAGATGCCCCGGTGGATGCCGCTGGGAGATAATACGGCGCAGTCTTGTTTGAACTGGGGGGAACTGTCTCCTGGGGACTGGGCGGCGTATCTGTCTCTGGAGAGGGAAATCCCCAAAAATGTCCGCAGAGCTATCGCTATGGAGTGGTCGCAGCTTCGAGAAGAAAATGCACCCTTGCGTACCGTTGTCAATGGCCGTCTGCACAGTGTAGGAGAGGCCTTCTATGACCCATTTATCCGTGCCCATATCCATGACAGATCTTTCCGGGTGGGTCAACTTATCGGCGAGGTGCTGGGCCGATACCAACTGGGTATTTGCGACTGGTGGATTGCCAAGCGTATCCAAGCTATGGTAAACCGTAGGGAGTTGATTACTGTGTTCAAGGGTGACTGCTTCTACCGAGACGAAGTGCGTCGAGCGCAATAAAAAAGATTTCCATTTTATCAGGAAGAGTGGAGAGAGTGTGTAGAGCAAGTATCGACCCGTGGCCCAAATTTCGCTCCGCTCATTTGTTCCCCTGGTCTGATACTTGTTGGGGTTGCCACCCCAAACCCGCCTTTGACCGGCGCTTCGCGCCGGTGTTGTGGCGCTGCCGCGCCACAAAAACCCGCCAGCCTCGCCCGCTGCGATTTCGCCTGACCGGGTGGAAAACGGAGGCCGTTTCCGCAATCACCGCAGGGCGGCACACCTCATGGGATACGACAAAAGTAGACACCAAAACGCATTGACAATTCTTTGCGTTTGCCCTATAATGGCCCCAGCGATGAGCGATGCCAGAAGTGAATATCGGAAAAAAATCTCTGCACCCAAGTGGTCTTGACCACCTGGGTGCATTGTGTTTTTCAAAGCCGATGCTCCCTCCGGCGTTGCGTAGACAGTGACCGGGACGGACGCCCAACTGCACCTTGACAACTGAATATCGAAGTGTCAGATGTTCTGTGAGGATTTACACAAAACACTTGACAAACTCCAAAAATGCAACGGGCGTACTATGTCCTGATGAAAATTTCTGAAATAGGAGGTAAAAGTTTATTGTCCAAACGCTACAACACGCCCCACCGCGACCGCATCATCAAGACCCGTGTGACTGAGGAAGAACACGCAGACTTCATGGAGCGCCTGACCGCCTACGGCATGAGCCAGTCCGAGTTTATCCGGCAGGCGATCACCGGAGCGACCGTCAAGCCCATCATCACCGTGTCCCCCGTCAATGACGAAGTTCTTGCCGCCATCGGCAGACTGACCGGGGAGTACGGGAAGATCGGCGGCAACCTCAACCAGATCGCCCGCTATCTGAACGAGTTTGGGACGCCGTACAACGCCCTCGCCGCCGAGGTTCGGGCGGAGCTGTCTGACCTCGCTGCCTTGAAGTTTCGGGTGCTTCGGGAGGTAGGTGAAGCCATTGGCAACACTGAAACATTTAAGCTCTAAAAATGCCGACTACGGAGCGGCGGAGCAGTACCTCACCTTTGAGCATGACGAGTTCACCGGCAGGCCCATCCTGGACGAGCATGGGCGGCTTGTTCCCCGCCGGGACTACCGCATTTCTTCTTTGAACTGCGGCGGGGAGGACTTCGCTGTGGCCTGTATGCGGGCCAATCTCCGCTACGGCAAAAACCAGCGGCGGGAGGACGTGAAAAGCCACCACTACATCCTGTCCTTTGACCCCAGGGACGGCCCCGACCACGGCCTGACGATGGACAAGGCCCAGGCATTGGGGGAGCGGTTTTGTGCCGAACAGTTCCCCGGACACCAGGCCCTGGTCTGTACCCACCCGGACGGCCACAACCACAGCGGCAACATCCACGTCCACATTGTCATCAACTCCCTGCGGGTGGCCGAGGTGGAGCGCAAGCCCTACATGGACAGGGCCAGCGACACCCAGGCCGGGGCGAAGCACCGCTGCACCGCCGCTGCTATGCACCACTTCCGGGCCGAGGTCATGGAGCTGTGCCAGGAGGCGGGGCTGTACCAGATCGACCTGCTGGGTGGGAGCAGGAGCCGTGTCACCGAACGGGAGTATTGGGCGCAGAAGAAAGGGCAGCTTGCTCTGGACAAGGACAATGCCGCCCAGGGGAAGCCGCCCACCAAGTTTGAAACGGACAAGGAGAAGCTGCGCCGGGAGATCCGGGCCGTCCTCAACCTGGCCGTCAGCTTCGAGGATTTTGCCCAGCGGCTGTTGCAGCGGGGCATCACTGTCAAGGAGAGCCGGGGACGGTTGTCTTACCTCACCCCCGACCGGGCCAAGCCCATCACCGCCCGGAAACTGGGGGACGAGTTTGACCGCGCCGCCGTCGGTGCCGCCCTGGAACGCAACGCCGCCCGTCCCAGCCTGGGGGCCAAGCCCAGCATCCGGGAGCAGCTACACCAGCCCCAGGGCATCCAGCGCATGGTGGACATCGAGGCCAAGAAAGCCCAGGGTAAGGGCATTGGCTACCAGCGTTGGGCGGCCAACTTCAATCTGAAACAGATGGCAAACGCCCTCAACATCTACACAGAGTATGGCTTTTCCTCGCCGGAGGAATTGGACGCCGCTGTGTCCGCCGCCTATGCCGCTGTGCTTGAAAGCTCCGCCAAGCTGAAGCCTACCGAATTGGCCTTGAAAGAAAAAAAGGAGCTGCGGCGGCAGATCATCATCTACCGGAACACCAAAGCAGTCCGGGATGGCCTCGCCGCACAGAAAACGCCCAAGGCCCGCGCCGCCTACCGGCAGGAGCATGAAGGTGATCTTCTCCGCTCCGAGGCTGCCATTCGTTTCTTCAAGGCCAAGGGCATCACCAAGCTGCCCACCGTCAAGGAGCTGACGGCGGAGATCGAGGCCCTGACCTCCGAGAAGAACGCCGGATACAACGAGTACCAGGAGCGCAAGCGGAAGGCGGATGAGCTGCTGACCGTCAAGAGAAACATTGACCAGACGCTGCACGGCGCGCCCAGCCAGCGGAGGGACGAGCATGACCGATAACGCCGTCCGGCTGACCTACCAGCAATACCGAGCCGTCCGGCGGCTGGTGCATGACTGCTGCAACTACCAGGAGGGCAACTGCATCCTGCTGGACGATGGGGAGGAATGTGTCTGCCCGCAGAGCATTTCCTACTCGCTGATCTGCCGCTGGTTTCGGGCGGCGGTGCTGCCCCTGGATGAGAGCCTGTGCGCCGAACTGCTCCACCGCCGGGAAAGAAAAAAGTGCGCCCTGTGCGGCGGCTGGTACATCCCAAAATCCAACCGGGCCAAATACTGCCCGGAATGCGCCAAGGAGGAAGAACGCCGCAAGACCTGTGAGCGGGTGCGCCGCTACCGGGCCGGTATGTAACGGTTTAGGCCCTCGAAAAGCCCGGTATCACGGGACTTTTGGGCCGTCCTCAACAGGGGGGCCGTATGTTACCATTCCAAGACTTAAAAACAGCCCTCTGAATGCCCACAACAAAAATTTGAAAGGAGCCGCCTATGACCGACACCCCCAGCAAGACCACCACCCGCCGCCCGGACTGCGTGACTGAAATCCGCATGGGCAACACCGTCCTCACCGTTTCCGGCTACTTCAAGCAGGACACCACCGACACCGCCGCCGACAAAATGGCGAAAGTCCTGGAGGCCGAGAGCCGCTGCCAGAACAGCCCCGGACTGTGACCTCCTGCTGGTAGTTCCGCGATAAGCCCCAGCTTAAAACTATTTCTTGTAAGGAAGTAAAAAGCACTATACAACCGCCCCGGCCTGTGCTATACTGTTGCCATCGGAATAGCGGGGCCGGGGCTGTCGGAATGGAGGAACGATGATTAGACAGCAAACCACGCAGGCCCCTATCACCGCCCTGTACTGCCGCCTCAGCCGCGACGATGAATTGCAGGGCGAGTCAAACTCAATCAGCAATCAAAAACGCATCCTCGAAAGCTACGCCCGTGAGCATAGCCTGATGCCCTATCAGTTTTTCGTGGATGACGGATGGAGTGGGGCCAACTTCCAGCGGCCCGGCTTCACCGAGATGATGGACGCTGTGGAGAGCGGCGCGGTCAAGACGGTCGTGACGAAAGACCTCTCGCGCCTGGGACGGAATTATCTGCAAGTGGGCCTATTTACAGAAATTACCTTCCCCAAGAAAGGCGTCCGCTTCATCGCCATCAATGACGGCGTGGACAGCGCCCAGGGCGACAACGACATGAGCGCCTTGCGGAACCTATTTAAGAACACGAGGCATTTGGGAGGGGTAAACTGCTAATTTCTCTCCAATTCGACAAATCAGTGTGCAACAATCAAATATCGCTGCTGTTACAGAATGTTTCCGT
>CAJTGJ010000064.1 GCA_910575695.1 Oscillospiraceae bacterium
GGCGGCTCCACCTCCGGCAAAACTGTCACCGAGCGGAGCGCCATGCAGATGACGGCGGTGTATTCCTGCGTCCGCATCTTGGCGGAGGCCGTGGCTGGCCTGCCGCTGAACCTCTACCGCTACACCGAGGACGGCGGCAAAGAGAAAGCCATCGACCACCCACTGTATCTGCTGCTCCATGACGAGCCAAACCCGGAAATGAGTTCCTTCGTGTTCCGGGAAACCCTCATGACACACCTGCTCCTCTGGGGCAACGCCTACGCCCAGATCATCCGCAACGGCAAAGGCGAGGTCATCGCCCTCTACCCTCTCATGCCTAACAAAATGACCGTGGATCGGAATGAGCGGGGGCAGCTCTACTACCGCTACTACCGGGGGACGGACGAGGCCATCCGCGACAAGGAGCAGCTTGTCACTCTCCGGCCCACGGATGTACTGCACATCCCCGGTCTGGGCTTTGACGGCTTGGTGGGCTACTCGCCCATCGCTATGGCGAAAAACGCCATCGGCATGGCAATCGCCTGTGAGGAGTACGGCGCTAAGTTCTTCGCCAATGGCGCGGCTCCAGGCGGTGTTCTGGAACACCCCGGCACCATCAAAGACCCCCAGCGTGTGCGGGAAAGCTGGCAGTCCACCTTCGGCGGCAGCGGCAACGCCAACAAGATCGCCGTTCTGGAGGAGGGCATGAAATACACGCCCATCGGCATCTCGCCGGAGCAGGCCCAATTCCTCGAAACCAGAAAATTTCAAATCAATGAGATCGCTCGAATTTTCCGAGTACCGCCCCATATGGTGGGCGACCTGGAAAAGTCGAGCTTTTCTAATATTGAGCAGCGGTCCTTGGAGTTCGTGAAATACACGCTGAACCCCTGGGTGGTGCGCTGGGAGCAGTCCCTCACCCGCGCCCTGTTCACCCAGGCGGAAAAGGCCCGGTACTTTGTGAAGTTCAATCTGGAGGGTTTGCTCCGGGGCGACTATGAGAGCCGGATGAACAGCTATGCCACCGCCCGTCAGAATGGCTGGATGTCCGCCAACGACATCCGGGAACTGGAGAACCTGGACCGCATCCCTGCCGAGGAGGGCGGCGATTTGTACCTCATCAACGGCAATATGCTCCCGCTGAAGGACGCTGGGGCTTTTGCAGATAAAACCACGACAGGAGAGGAGGATTCCGATGAAAAAATTCTGGAACTGGAAAGTGAAGGCGGCGACGGAGACGGCCCCGGAGGAACGGACGCTGTTCCTCAACGGCACCATCGCCGAGGATAGCTGGTATGACGATGACGTGACGCCCCAGCTTTTCAAGGATGAGCTGATGAGCGGCTCCGGCAACATCACGGTCTGGATCAACAGTCCCGGCGGGGACTGCGTGGCGGCGGCGCAAATCTACAATATGCTCATGGACTACCCCCATGATGTGACCGTGAAGATCGACGGCATCGCCGCCAGCGCCGCCTCGGTCATTGCTATGGCTGGCACCAAAGTGCTGATGTCCCCGGTGTCCACCATGATGATCCACAACCCCGCCACCATCGCCTGGGGCGATGCCGGGGATATGGAGAAGGCCATCGCCATGCTGGACGCTGTGAAGGACTCCATCATCAACGCCTACGAGATCAAGAGCGGCTTGTCCCGCGCCAAGCTGTCCCACCTCATGGACAGCGAGACCTGGATGGACGCGAACAAGGCGGTGGAGCTGGGCTTTGCGGACGGCATCCTGTCCCGCGCCCAGACCGGGGACGAAGCCCCGCCCGCTGGCTCCATGCTGTACTCCCCGGCAGCGGTGGTCAATTCCCTCATGGGGAAGATCGCCCAGAGATGCAAAATTGAACATCCCAAACCCACAGGCCGTTCCATCGACACGCTGATGGAGCGGCTTGAACTTTTGAAATTTTAAGGAGGAACACATCATGACCATTCTGGAACTGAGAGAGAAGCGGGCCAAGGCATGGGAGGCTGCAAAGGCTTTCCTGGACAGCCGCCGCAGCGAGAAGGGCGTCCTGTCCGCCGAGGACGATGCCGCCTACACCAAGATGGAGCAGGAGATCACCGACCTGGGCAAGGAGATCGCCCGTCAGGAGCGGCAGGAGGCGCTGGACGCCGAGCTATCCAAGCCCACCGCCAGCCCCCTCACCGGCAAGCCCCTGGGCGGCGCTGATCCTGACGAACCCAAGACCGGGCGGGCCTCCAAAGCCTACAAGGAGGCCATGATCACCGCCCTGCGCACCAACTTCCGCCAGGTGAGCAACGTTCTTCAAGAGGGCATCGACGCCAACGGCGGCTACCTGGTGCCGGAGGAGTACGACTCCCGGCTCATCGATGGGCTGACCGAGGAGAACATCATGCGCAGGCTGGGCCACCGCATCACCACCAGCGGGGAACACAAGATCAACATCGCCGCCACCAAGCCTGCTGCCGCGTGGATCGATGAGGGCGGCGCGCTCACCTTCGGAGACGCCACCTTCGCCCAGATCAGCCTGGATGCCCACAAGCTCCATGTGGCGGTGAAGGTCACCGAGGAGCTGCTCTACGACAACGCCTTCGGGCTGGAGAGCTACATCATCGCCCAGTTCGCCAAGGCCCTGGGCAACGCCGAGGAGGACGCTTTCCTCAACGGGGACGGCTCCGGCAAGCCCCTGGGCCTGCTGGCGGATAAGGGCGGTGCCGAGGTAGGTGTGACCGCCGCCGCCACGGCTATCACCGCTGACGAGCTGCTGGACCTCTACTTCAGCCTGCTCTCCCCCTACCGCAAGAAAGCCACATGGGTGGTGAACGACTCCACCATCAAGGCCATCCGCAAGCTGAAGGACAACAACGGCCAGTACCTCTGGCAGCCCTCCTATCAGGCCGGGGAGCCGGACCGTCTGTTCGGCTACGCCATCCACACCTCTCCCTACTTCCCGACCGTCACCGCCGGGAAGCCCGCCATCGCTTTCGGCGATTTCAGCTACTACAACATCGGCGACCGGGGGACCCGCTCCTTCGCCGAGCTGAAGGAGCTGTTCGCCGGGAACGGTATGGTGGGCTTTGTCGCCAAGGAGCGGGTGGACGGCAAGCTGGTGCTGCCGGAGGCGGTGCAGCTTCTGGCTATCAAGGCCAGCGCCGCCGCGAAGTGATCTGCTGGGGTCCCGGTGGTGTATCTGCCGGGACCCCCTGCCCATTCTGGAGGTGAGCATTTTGATTGTCACGCTGAACGAGGCTAAGAAGTATCTCCGGGTTGACCATGACGATGATGACACCATCATTCGGAAGTTCATCCGGGCGGCAGAAACACTGTGCGAGGGTACGCTTCGGAAACCTGCGGAGCCGCTCCCCATCAACAAGGTGGCTTCTCTGTTCGCTGTGGCCTACCTCTACGAGCATCGGGAGAGCGCCGACATGGACGAGCTGACCCGGATGCTCCGCTACATCCTCGCTACCGAGCGGGAGGTGGTGTTCTGATGGAGATTTCCAAGCTGCGCTCCCGCATCACCATCCAGCAGGCCGTGGTGCAGAAGGATGCCATCGGCAACCACACCAACGCCTGGGTGGATTTCTGGTCCTGCGCCGCCTACGCCAACCTCGCCTCCGGCAAGGAGTACGGGGCCGCTGGGCAGACCCTTGGCAGCGATACTTTGGTGTTCGAGGTGCGCTGGTGTGAGCGGCTCCGGGATTTGGACAGCACCAGGTTCCGCATCCTGTTCGGCGGGGCCGTCTACAACATCACCTGCGTGGACGATGTGCAGTTCCGGCACGAACGGCTGAAGCTCACCGCCCAGCGGGAGCGGAGGTGACGGCATGGCTCGTGACAGGGTGTCCATCGACCAGTTCCCCGGTGCGGTCATGGCCCAGCTTGAGGAATATGTGTCCATGGCCTCAGACGAGGTCAAGGAGGCCGTCCGCACCGTCAGCGAGGACGTGAAGGCCGAGATACAGTCCCGCGCTCCCGTTAAGACCGGCAAATACAAGGCAAGCTGGACGGTCACCAAGGTATCTGAAACACACCAATCGCTGGTCAATACTGTCCACTCAGCAAAGCACTACCGGCTGACCCATCTGCTGGAGAACGGCCACGCCAAGCGGGGCGGCGGCAGGACGCGCTCCTTCTCCCACATCGCCCCCGGCGAGGCTCTGGCGGAGAAAGAGCTGCTGGAGATCGCAGAAAGGAAACTGCGCAGATGAAAAAATCAGATGTTCCCGCCCTGCTGGAGCGGCTGGGCTTTCCCTTCGCCTACGACCACTTTGCCGAGGGCGAAGGGCCTGACCCGCCTTTCCTGGTGTATCGCTACCCCAAGGCGGACAACTTCGCCGCCGATGGGGTGGCCTACTTCAAGCACGATGTCCTCCACATCGAGGTCTACACCGACAAGAAAGACCTGGCTCTGGAGGAGCAGATCGAGGCCGCTCTGGATGAGAGCGGCATTTTTTACGGCAAAGGCGAAACATGGATCGACAGCGAAAAGCTGTACGAAGTCCTTTATGAAATGGAGGTATCTGCATGAGCAGCGCCAATAAACGCAACAAGGTCAAGTTCAATATTTGCAATGTCCACTACGCCCCGCTATCCCAGGACAACGATGGGAAGTACACCTGGGGCGACCCTGTGGCCCTTCCCGGCGCGGTGTCTCTGTCTCTGGACCCCCAGGGTGAGCCGGAGAGCTTCTACGCGGACGGCATCGAGTATTACGTCATCAACAACAACCAGGGCTATGACGGCGATTTGGAGCTGGCCCTCATCCCGGAGTCCTTCCGCCGCGACATCCTCATGGAGACCACGGATGCCAACAGCGTCCTGCTGGAAAACGCCGCCAGCGAGACGGGCAAGTTCGCCCTCCTGTTTGAGTTTGATGGCGATGTGCGGAAGATCCGCCACGTCCTCTACAACTGCTCCGCCTCCCGCCCCTCTATCTCCGCCAAGACCAACGAGGAGAACCGGGAGGTGCAGACCGAGACCCTGACGGTGAAAGCCCGCCCCCTGTCCACCGGCTATGTGAAGGCCAAGACCGGCGATTCTACCATGGCCAGCGTCTACAACAACTGGTACAAGAGCGTCTACCAGCCCGCCGACACCCCGGCTGTGGACGAGGATGCCTCCGCTGGCGGTCAGGGCTAAAGGAGGGCTGAACTATGGGTATCAAACGCACCATCGAGATCGACGGCCAGGAGGTGGCGTTCAAGGCCAGCGCCGCCATCCCCCGCATCTACCGGCTGAAGTTCCACCGGGACATCTACAAAGACCTCGCCGCGCTGGAAAAGAGCGTGGGCGAGAACACCGAGAGCGGCTCCGGGCTGGATATGTTCTCTCTGGAGATGTTCGAGAACATCGCCTACATCATGGCGAAGCACGCCGACCCCGCCGCCGTCCCGGATTCCCCGGAGGATTGGCTGGACAGCTTCAACACCTTCTCCATCTACCAGGTGCTGCCCCAGCTTATCGAGCTGTGGGGGCTGAATGTACAGACGGATGTTCAGTCTAAAAAAAACTTCGCCCGACTGACCGGGAAATGACTACGCCGCTGTTCCTGCTCCGCTGTTTGCAGGTCGGGCTGTCCCTCCGGGACCTCGACCTGCTGACAGTGGGCATGGTCAACGACATTTTCGCGGAGCATCTGAACGATGACTGCAAGTATGCGACCCTGGCGACCCAGGATGACTTCGACCGCTTCTGATGGGAGGTGACGACCTATGGGCGCAAGACGGATCGCTGGCATCACGGTGGAGATCGGCGGCGATACCACAAAGCTGACCACCGCCCTTAAAGATGTGGACAAGGCCCTCTCCACCACCCAGAGCAGCCTCCGGGATGTCAATAAGCTGCTCAAGCTGGACCCCGGCAACACGGAGCTGCTGGCCCAGAAACACAGGCTGCTGGGCGAGGCCGTCTCCGAAACGAAAGAGAAACTGGCCACGCTGAAAACGGCGGCGGAGCAGGCCAATCAAGCCCTCGCCAGCGGGGAAATTACCCAATCGCAGTATGATGCCCTCCAGCGGGAGATCATCGAAACTGAACAGAAACTCAAGGATTTGGAGCGGCAGGCGGAAAATTCGTCTGTCGCTCTTCAAAAAATCGGGCAGGTGGGCGATAAGCTCCAGGCCGTGGGCGATAAGGTGTCCGGGGTGGGCGAAACACTCACCAAGTCGGTCACCGCCCCGGTGGTGGGCCTTGGCACCGCCGCTGTCGCCACCGCCGCCAACTTCGAGTCCTCCATGTCCCAGGTGCAGGCCACCATGGGCATCACCAAGGATGCCATGTCCATGGTCAACGGCGAGAGCGTGAACACCATGGACACCCTCTCCGCCCTGGCAAAGCAGATGGGCAGCGAGACGGCCTTCTCCGCCAGCGAGTGCGCCGAGGCTCTGAACTACCTCGCCCTCGCCGGTTATGACACCCAGGAGATGTGCGACACGCTGCCTACCGTCCTCAACCTGGCGGCGGCTGGCGGCATCGACCTGGCCTCGGCCTCCGATATGGTGACAGACGCCATGTCCGCTTTGGGCATGGGTACAGACGAGGCCACCACCATGGTTGACCAGATGGCAAAGACCTCGTCCACCACAAATACATCGGTGGCCCAGCTCGGCGATGCCATCCTGACCATCGGCGCTACGGCGAAGTCCGTCAAGGGCGGCACCGCCGAACTGAACACCGCCCTCGGCATCCTCGCCAACAATGGCATCAAGGGAGCCGAGGGCGGTACGCATCTGCGCAACGTCATCCTCTCCCTGCAAAACCCCACCGACAAGGCCGCTGCCTGCATGGAGCAGCTTGGCGTGGATGTGTACGACTCCGAGGGCAATATGCGCTCCCTCAATGATGTGCTGGGTGATCTGAACACCAGCATGGACGGCATGACCTCCGCTGAGAAGTCCAACATCATCGCCACCATCTTTAACAAGACCGACCTCGCCGCCGTCAATGCCCTCCTCGCCAATACCGGAGAGAGCTGGGACACCCTTCAGCAGTCCATCACCGAGAGCGGCGGAGCTGCCCAGCAGATGGCGGACACACAATTGGACAACCTCCAAGGCCAGCTCACCATTCTGAAGTCGGCTCTGGAGGGCCTCGCCATCTCCATCGGGGAGCTGCTCATGCCGGTCATCAAGAACATTGTGGCTGGCATCCAGTCCTTTGTGGATTGGCTGAACAGCCTGGATGAAGGCACCAAGCAGACCATCGTCACCATCGGCCTGATCGTGGCGGCGGTGGGGCCTGTCCTCATCGTCATCGGCAAGGTGATCTCGGCGGTCGGCACCATCCTCTCGGTGGTGTCCAAGATCGGCCCGGTCATTGGCGCGGTCAAGACCGCCGCCACCGGGCTTTTCACAATTTTGGCGGCAAACCCCATCGGCCTGGTGGTCGCTGCCGTTGCCGCCCTCATCGCTATCTTTGTGGCCCTCTGGAACAACTGCGAGGGCTTCCGGGAGTTCTGGATCGGGCTGTGGGAGGGCATCAAAGCCGCCGCCATCGCCGTGTGGGAGGCGCTGTCTTCCTTCTTCCAGGGGGCTTGGGAAGCCATCGTCAACCTGGCCCAGACCATCTGGGGCGGCATCGGCGACTTCTTCTCCGGGCTGTGGGAGGCCATTTCCTCCACGGCCCAGGCTGTGTGGGGAGCCATCAGCGGTTTCCTCTCCGGCCTGTGGTCTGGCATCGTGTCCGCTGCGCAAACCATCTGGAGCGGCATCACCGAGTTCTTCTCTGGGCTGTGGCAGGGTATCTCCACCACGGCCCAGGCCGCGTGGAACGGTATCCGCGATTTTCTGTCCGGCATCTGGGAGGCTATCAAGGGCGTGTTCACCGCCGCGCTGGAAGCCATCCAAACGGTGGTGACCGGGACTTGGAAGGCCATCAAGAGCGTGGTCACCACGGCGATGGAGGCGCTTCAAAAGGCTATCTCCACCGCTTGGGAGGCCATCAAAACCGCCATTTCTACGGCGCTGGAGGCCATCAAGACTGCCATCACCACTGCCTGGGAAGCCGTCAAGACCGCTGTGCTGACGGTCATGGAGGCGGTGAAAACCGCCATCACCGCCGCTTGGGAGGCCATTAAGACCGCTGTTACTACGGTGGTCAACGTCATCAAAGATACAGTGACCCAGGTCTGGAATACCATCAAGGATACAGTTTCCGGCATCATGGACCGGCTGAAGGAAACCGTGGTCAACGCCTGGAATGCGCTGAAGGAGGCTGTCACCAATGTGTTGGGCGGCATCAAGGAGGCGGTGACTGGTGTGTTCAATGGCCTCGCCGATGGTGTGAGAACGGCAATGACCAAGGTGCTGGACGCGGTGAAATCCGGCTTCAACTTCGTCAAAGACCACATCCTCGGCTTGGGCAAACAGGCGGTGAGCTGGGGCCGCGACCTTATCATGGGCATCGTCAACGGCATCAAGGGGGCCATCGGCGCGGTGAAAGATGCCGTGGGGAATGTGGCAAGCACGATCAAGTCCTTCCTCCACTTCTCCGTCCCGGATGAGGGGCCGCTCACCGACTACGAGAGCTGGATGCCCGACTTCATGGCGGGCCTTGCCAGGGGCATCGAGCAGAGCCGGGGAGCCGTCCGCGCCGCCATCGGCAGCGTGGCAGATGACCTGACTCTCACGCCCACCATCACCGCCACCACCAGCGGGCTGGAGGCCCTCCGCAACGGAGGCATAGCCCAGGCCGAGAGCGTCACCGCTGTCAGCGGCAATTCCGAAATGGCTGCTCGGTTGGACGCCATGTACGAGGTGGTCACCAAGTACCTGCCCCGGCTGGCCAACCGCCAGATCGTGCTGGACTCCGGCACCCTGGTGGGCGAACTGTCCGATGGCATGAACCGAACGCTGGGGAGGAATCTGCTATGATCCGAAAATTCAGACTGACCAATGGCGTGGGGGACGGCTGGGACCTGAACAGCCGCTCCTCCTTTTTTCACGCCATCGCTGGCCTGGGCTTCAAGGACGGCACCCAATACGAGCAGGTCGGCACCGACTTCATCCCCCTGGAAGAATTGTTCTCCCAGGGGGAGATGTCGGGCCGCATCCTGTTCGGCGGTACCGCCGCCTACCAGACCTACCGGGACTTCTCCCGGTTCGTCCGGGCGGTGCCGCTCACCCTCATCTACCAGACGGACGAGACCTACCGAGTCCCTGTCCGGCTTACCGAGCTTTCCAAGGGGGAACTGATGGAGGGCGGCGGTGGGCTGGTCTGCGATGTGGCCTTCCTCGCCACCGGGCTGTTCTACAAGACCGTCACCCGGCAGAGCGGTGTGCTGTCCATCGGCGGCAAGGTGTATCCGTACACCTATTCCTACTCCTACGCCGAGGTGTCCCAGAACACGCTGGTCATCGACAGCGACAGCTATGAGGACAGCCCCTGCAAGGTCACCATCTTCGGCCCCTGCCTCAACCCGGTCTGGAAACATTACGTGGACAATGTACTGGTGGAAACAGGGCGGTACGAGGGGCTTATTATGGCGGACCACAAGCTGGTGGTGGACGCCACTGGCATCCCGTACAGTATCACCGAGCGCGGTGCAGCAGACGACATCGTGGCCGACCGCTACCAGCTCTGCGATTTTACCACGGAGCGGTTCTTCCATTTGAAACATGGCAGCAACCGCATCTCCGTTTCCCACGATGGGCTGAATACCGTCAAGATGATGGTAGAAGGGAAGATTTCTTATGAGACAGTCTAAATGGGCTCCCCGCGCAAGCCCAGCAAAGCGGGTTGCGTGGGGAGAGGAGGAGCAAGGGAGCGGGCGCAGTTTTGCCCACCAGGGCGAAACGGAGCAGAGCGGACTTTGCGACGACGAGGTGGAGGGAAAAAGGTTGAAACATTGTAATTTAAGCGCCACTGCCCCAAAGGGCGCACAAAACCAAGCCCCCTGAAAGCGGGCAAAAAAAGTTATGCTCGAAGTTTAGGGGGTTGGGGGCGCAGTCACCAAATATCCTTGCCGTTGGATGATGTAGATGGCCTCCTCAAGAGAAACCTCACGATGCACAGGAGGGCGGTCAGCTTTGCGATAAAGCTCAGGATCGTAGGGCTCATTTTTCTTGAGCATATTGTAAATGGCAGTCAGGAGCATCCTGGCAATGGCGATGATTGCCTTCTTATGTCCCCGCCGCTTTTTCAAAGCAAGATAACGGCGGCGGACTTCAGGAAACTGCTTGGCCCGGATGGCGCACAAAGCGCACTGAACAAGCAGGGGCTTGATATAGGATCCGGCACGGCTGATCCTGGTAGTCTTTTTCTTCCCGGCACTTTCGTTGTTCTGCGGCGTAAGCCCAGCCCAGGAGCAAAGGTGCTTTGAGGTGGGAAACACGGCCATATCCACGCCAATTTCAGAGATAATGCCAATAGCGGAAAAGGCTTGGATACCCGGAGCCGTTGCAACAAGATTAAGTTGAGGAAGGTATTTCTCAGCGGTGGTCAGGATCAGCGATTGCAGGTTCAGTTTACACAATTCCAAGGCATTCATGTGGGAGCGGATAATGCGGAGCTTTTCAGCCTGTTCAGCACACATCTCTCCGTCCACAGCGGCCTGGATCTTCTCCACTGGGGCTTTAATGCCTTTGGTGAGGTATGGGGTCACGTCAAAGGGTTCACTGCTTTCCAGCAGCCTGGTTGTGATTGCGGTAGCAGCTTTGCCAAAAACATCGGAGAACACATCGTCCAGTTTGATGTTGGAGACGGTCAGGCAGTTTTGGGCGCGGTTTTTCTCCCCAGTGGTGAAATTGGTCAGCTTCGAGTGGTAGCGCATCAGATCACGAAGTTGACGGATATCTGCTGGAGGGATAAAGCTGCCGGATACCAAATCGTGTTTGAAAATATCGGCGATCCATTTGGCGTCTTTCTTGTCGGTCTTCTTTCCCCGTATCGCTTTCACATATTTGGGGTGTGCCAAGACGATGGTGCAGGCAGTCTCCAGAACATTGTAAACAGGTATCCAATACTTCCCTGTGGATTCCATGCACACGTCTCTGCACTGATTCTGCGCCAGCCAGACAGCGCACCGGCGCAAGTCATTGGTGAAGGTAGAAAACCGTTTGCTTTGGTAAGTTGTAACGCCCTGCTCGTTTGTCGAGGCAATACACGCCACGATAAAGCCTTTGTGGACATCAATCCCGCAGCAAATTGGATAAACAATTTTGAGCATAACACATCCCCTCGGAATGATATTTGAGGGAACAGGCAGGAACTGGACGCTCACTGAAAGATTGAAGTAGTCTGTCTCTCCAAAGATAAGGTTACAGGGTGCAATGCCCTACTCATTGGTGCTTGAAAGAGTGTCCGGCGCACATAACCATTCAGTCCAGCGAAACTGCTGAGCCTACTCACCCTCTCGCGCTCTGTAGTGTGCCTGTTTCCTCAAACCTATTCTAACAAATTTTGACTCGCTGCGTTAGAGCCACCGGTGTTTCATCCCCTTTGGTGCCTTGGAGCGCAGCGGAAAGGTATGGTCATAACTATGAAACCGTATAGCGTGGAGATATTCCGGCCTGACTTCACCATGGTCGGAAACACCAATGTCAACGAGGTCACCTACCAAGAGGACTACCTCACCTCGGATGAGAACACCATCACGGTGCTGGCCCTCCCCGGCATTGAAAAGCAGGACTTCATCCGCATCAGCCGGGGCAGCGAGGAGTACGCCGGGGTGGTTACCGAGATCGGCTACGGCACCGACCGCTCCAAGCGGCTCCAGACCATTTCCTACAAGCCCCTGGTGGAGCTGCTCAACACCGGCATCCTGTTCGATGTAAACGCCCAGGGCCAGGGGACGCTGGAGGAGTTCATCTGCGACCGGGTGACGGAAACCTTCATCACCAACCCGGACACGCTCCAGAACATCCACGGCCTGTCCGTGGCCCACACCAGTGCCACCGCCGACTGGAGCCTGCGCATCACCCCGGCGGAGAGCGGGGGCCACTACAACATCGTCAACCTCATGGACTCGGTGGTCATTCCCGCCATGCAGAAATACGGCATTCTGGTCAAAGCCGCGCTGGATATCCAGAACCGGGAAATACACATGACCGTGGGCCGGGGCGGTTCCGGGGTGGTGACCATAGAGGCCGATCTGCCCAACATCATCAAGAAGAGCGTCACCATCAAGCAGGTCAGCGCCGATGTGAACAAGCTGATTTTGTTTGACAGCACCGACTATGCCACCACCCGCACTTACTACCTCCACCCGGATTTGGGCTACGACACCTATGACCGGGACCGCATCACCCCTGTGGTGTGTGAGATGTAGGCGGTGCAGCACGAGGAGGGCAGCTCCTTCGATGCCGCCGCCATCCGCGCCGCCCACGACAAGTTCTCCGGGCTGGCCTACTCCAACCTCATCGAGCTGACCATGGCGAATGACGATGGGTTGGTGAAGCCGGAGCGTATAGAGTTCGGACAGGAGGTGGACATCATCTCGGACGGGGTGGCCTATCGGAGCATCCTCACCGGGCGGGAGCGCGGGAAAAACACCAAGCTGGTGTTCGGCACTGTCCGGCTGGACCTGACCAAAATACTAAGGAGGGGCGGCAATGGCCAATAACATCGTTTTGAAAACCTTTCGCGGCGGCAGCGTGACCCCGCTGGACGATGCCATCATCCAGCAGACGGTCATCGGCACCAACGGCATCTTCAAGGGCTGCAACGTGACCTATGCCAGAGGCAACGTCCTCCATGTGTCCCAGGGCTTCGGCATGATCAAGGGGCGGTTCTTCGAGGTGTACGACTGCGAGGTTGGCGTCATCCTCAACAGCGGCTCCGGCACCCTCCAGGGGAGGCTCTACATCCACATGGACCTGTCCAATGCGGACGAGCCGATCCAGCTCCTGACGGAAACGGCCTCGGTGCTGACCGACCTGACCGGGGACGAGGACGTGAACTTCAACAACACCGCCTACGACCTGGAGCTGGCTACCTTTGGTGTGACCCGGACTGGCATCACCAACCTGGTGCCGACCTTCGAGAAGATCACCGGGGCCTCCGGCAGTGGCGGGGCCAGCTCCCTCCAGAGGTCCACCGAATACTTCAAGGGCGACTTCGTGACCTGCAAAAAGGCCCCTGGCTGGGTGACGCTCTACTGCACCACTGCTGGTATGACCGCCGCCGCGGAGCCTGTGGAGTACGCTGGCATCGCCCAAGTGGGCGACACGGTGCAGGACGGCACCTGCGTGTTCACCGCCCGCGATGTGGTGGGCGAGATCGATGTACTGAAGGACCTGTTCACCGACACCGAGACCAGCATCGCCGGTCTGGAGGACGGCCTCCAGGAGCTTCGGGAGGAACTGAACCACAAGGCTGAAAATCTCCCGCCCCCGGTCGGCACCATCAAGTACAGTGCCGCTGACCCTGGCCCGGATTGGGTGAAGTGTGACGGCAGTTTTGTGGGCGAGGATGATTACCCCGAACTGCTCCCGCTGCTCAACCACAAAGAGCCGACCGCGACCGATCTGCTCACCGCCTACACAGCGGAAAAGGCCGGAGCCATCACCAATACCTGTGTGTTCAACGGTTCCATCTGGGCCTATCTGGTGGATGCCCACCTTCTGGTCAGTATTCCGCCCACCGGCACCGCCAAGACCATCCCTGTTTCTGGTGCTGAGACCCTGTCCTCCGCAAGCCCCGCCTATCTCTCCATCTGCGGCGGCTCTCTCTACCTGACACAGATCGGCGGAACGCAG
>CAJTGJ010000065.1 GCA_910575695.1 Oscillospiraceae bacterium
GACTTCGACAGTTGGAAGGCCGACGGCGTGTACGTCAAGCGGGGCCAGGACGCCATTACCATTCTGGAACCGGGCAAGGAGTACAGAAAGGACGACGGAAGCACAGGCGTGTCCTACAATGTGAAAAAGGTCTTTGACATTTCCCAGACCAGGGCCGAGCAGCGGCCCGCCCCCACCGTGGCCCGTGATGAGCGGCTTTTGCTGAAAGCCCTGATGAACAACGCCCCCTGCCGCTTCTCCATCTCCAATGAACTGCCGGAGGGCACCAACATGGCCTATCACCCGCAGAACAATATCATCTATGTGCGGCAAGGGCTGGACGCCCCGACCATCTTCCGGGGACTGGCCCAGGAGCTGGCCCGCGCCCACATGGACAGGGGCGGTATTGCCTGCGAAAGCCCGGACTTCGCGGCGTACAGCGTGTCCTATATGCTGTGCAAGAGAAACGGCGTGTCGGTGGAGGGCTTCTCCTTTGACCGCCTGCCGGAGAGCTACGCCATGATGGACGCCAAGGCGCTCCGGGCCGAGGTGGGCGTCATGCGGGACGTGGCTGGCAGCATCACCGCCGACATGAACCGGCTCTTTGCCGCCCAGGAGAAAGCGCAGAAAAACCGGGACGGCGGCGCGAGATAAGGAGGGCGCTCTATGCGTGATGAAAAACGTGTGGTCACGCTGAACGACTACGAACAGCGGCTTATGGTGCGGGGCCTGACCGATTTCCGCAACGATGCCATCCGGGACGGCAAGCCCACCGAGGATTTGGACGGCCTGATTTTGAAGGTGATCGACGCACCCACCAAGCGCCAGAAAAGGAGGGCTGACCGTGAGGCAAGATAAATTTTCCAAGGCCCACCTGACCCTCTACGCCTGCGGCATCATCCCCGTGGTCTGGCTGGCCCTGCTGCTGGCCCCCTATGTGGGCGGCGGTCTGCTGGGGCTGGTGCGTTACGGCGGGGCGGTGCTGAATGACCCGCTCCACATCGTACTGTGCGGGGACAGCCTGAAAACTGTCCTTATTTTTGTGCTGTGCTACGGGCTGGGCATCGGCGTGTATCTCTCCACCGACCGCAACTACCGTCGGCGGGAGGAACACGGCTCCGCCAAGTGGGGCACCGCCCAGGCCGTCCGAAAGAAGTACGCCGACAAGAGGGCCGCCGAGAACAAGATACTGACGCAGAACGTGGCTATCGGCCTGGACGGACGCAAACACCGCCGCAATCTCAATATCCTGGTCTGCGGCGGCTCTGGCGCGGGCAAGACGAGGTTTTTTGCAAAACCCAACATCATGAACGCCAACACCAGCTTTGTGTGCCTTGACCCCAAGGGGGAACTTCTGCGGGACACCGGGAACCTGTTGAAAGCCAAGGGGTACGACATTAAGGTGATCGACCTTATCAACATGGAAAAAAGCTACTGCTACAACCCATTCGTCTATCTCCGCAGCGACAACGACATCCAGCGGCTGGTGACGAACCTGTTCAAGAACACCACGCCAAAGGGCAGTCAGAGCCAAGACCCCTTTTGGGATCAGGCGGCGCAAATGCTCCTGCTGGCGCTGGTGTTCTATCTCCACTATGAGGCCCCGCCCGATGAACAGAACTTCCCGATGGTCATGGAAATGATACGGGCCGGGGAAGTCCGGGAGGACAACGACGAATTTCAATCGCCGCTGGACGAACTCTTTGACCGTCTGGAAATGCGGAACCCGGAGCATATCGCCCTGAAATATTACCGCAATTACCGCTCCGGCAGCGGCAAGACCCTGAAATCCATCCAGATCACGCTGGTGTCCCGGCTGGAAAAGTTCAACCTGGAATCGCTGGCCGGTATGACGCAGACGGACGAGATGGAGCTATGGAGTTTAGGCGAGAGAAAGACGGCCATCTTCGCCGTTATCCCCGACAATGACAGTAGTTTTAACTTCATTGTAGGTATGCTCTACACCCAGCTTTTTCAACAGCTTTATTATCAGGCCGATGTGGTACACGGCGGGCGTTTGCCCGTCCATGTGCATTTTGTGATGGACGAGTTCGCCAACGTCGCCCTGCCAGATGAATTTGACAAGCTGCTGGCTACCATGCGGAGCCGGGAGATCTCCGTGAGTATCATTATCCAGAACCTCGCCCAGCTAAAGGCCCTCTTTGAGAAACAGTGGGAGAGCATCGTGGGCAACTGCGACGAGTTTATCTATTTGGGTGGAAACGAGCAGGCGACGCATGAGTACGTTTCCAAGCTGCTGGGCAAGGAAACCATCGACACGAACACCTACGGACAGTCCAGGGGGCGGAGCGGCAGCTACTCCACCAACTGGCAATTAGCGGGCCGCGAACTGCTTATGCCGGATGAAGTGCGTATGCTGGACAACCAGTATGCGCTTCTTTTTATCCGTGGGGAGCGGCCCATCCAGGACTTCAAGTACGACATTTTGAAACACCCCAATGTGAAGCTGACCACAGACGGCGGGGCCGAACCGTACCGGCACGGCGAGGACACCCACAGCATCGCGTCCATCCAATTTGACGAGGAACTGCTGAAGCAGGCGGCGAAAGCGGATGAACAGGACGCCGGAGAACACCACTTCATTCTTCTCACCGAGGAAGAATTAGAGGAATATATCAAAAATCATGGAGGTATGACAATATGAACATTTTCAAGAAGAATGAGAAGAACATCGGGAACAGACTGCCCACGCCCGACAAGGTGAAGAAGGGCTTCCGCTACTACTGCTCCCTGGTGGCGACCGTGGCCCTGATGGGCTGCTGCACCATGACGGCCTTTGCCGCCCCCGCCGCTGGCGGCGACCCCCTCACCGTTATCAACAACCTGTCCACGTTCATCTTCGGCCTGATCCGGGCCGTGGGCCTCATTCTGCTGGGCTGGGGCATCGTTCAGGTGGGCCTCTCCCTCCAGAGCCACGACCCTTCCCAGCGTTCCAACGGCTTCCTGACCCTGGCGGGCGGCGTAATTATTACTTTCGCCAAGGAGATTTTGACCCTTATCACTGGCGCGTAAGCACTCATTATCCATTGACACGGGGGCAGACCTGTATAGACAGGTCTGCCCCCCAAAAGGAGGTGCTTTTTGTGTCGGATAATTGGGTAGTCCAGAATTTAGAGAACGCTTTGGAGGTCTGGAACGGCAAGTTGAGCGAGATATGGCAGCTCATTATGCAGTCCCCCCAGGACTTCAAGGGCGGCGCGATCTGGAACGTGATGGCGGACATCCACGGCGCGTTGCAGGCCATCGGCTACGCCCTGCTGGTGCTGTTCTTTGTGGTGGGCGTGGTAAAAACCTGTTCGGGATTTTCGGAAATGAAAAGGCCGGAGTTGGCGGTAAAAATGTTCGTCCGCTTTGCGCTGGCAAAAGCCCTTATCACCTATGGTATGGAGTTGATGCTGGCCCTGTTGAGCATCATCCAGGGTATCGTGTCGTCCATTATGAACGCGGCGGGCTTCGGAGCGCCGCAGTCCACCGTCCTGCCCGCCGAGATCGTGACGGCCATTGAGGACTGCGGCTTTTTTGAGAGCATACCCCTTTGGGCGGTGACGCTGATCGGCGGGCTGTTCATTTGGGTGCTGTCCTTTGTGATGATCTTGAGCGTCTACGGGCGCTTTTTCAAGATGTATATGTACGCTGCGCTGGCCCCCATCCCCCTGTCCAGTTTCGCCGGGGAACCCAGCCAGAACGTGGGCATGAGCTTTTTGAAAAGCTACGCCGCCGTCTGTCTGGAGGGGGCCGTCATCGTGCTGGCCTGCATCATCTTCTCCGTGTTTGCCAGCTCCCCGCCCGCTGTTGACCCGGACGCGGCGGCGGCTTCTATGGTGTGGAGCTATATCGGGGAATTGGTGTTTCATATGCTCATTTTGGTGGGCAGCGTCAAAATGTCCGACCATGTTGTGCGTGAAATGATGGGCTTATAGGAGGTGCTTTGATTGGAAGTCAAAATCAACCGTGAAATCCGCAACTACACGGAAAGTGTGTTTTTTGGGCTGTCCCTGCGGCAGCTCGTTTTTTCTGCCCTGGCGGTAGTCGTGGCCGTGGGGTTGTACTTTCTGCTGAAACCCTATGTCGGCACGGAAACCGTGTCCTGGATGTGCGTCCTGGGCGCGGCTCCCTTTGCCGCCCTGGGCTTCTTCACCTACCACGGCATGACGGCGGAGCAATTCATCTGGGCGTGGCTGCGCTCGGAGCTGTTGGAACCGCGAGAACTCCGCTTTGAATCGTCCACGCTGTACTACGACATTTTGAAACCCGGCATGGATAAGCGGGAAAAGGAGGAATACAAGCGCCATGATTAAGAGTATCAAGACCATCATGCGGCAGGATCGGGAGCCGTACCGTATCCCCCGCAGGGTGCAGGACGTGATACCCATTCAATGCGTCTGGCCGGACGGCATTTTTAAGGTGGGCATCAAGTTCTCCAAGACCTACCGTTTCACCGACATCAATTACAAGGTGGCAAGCCGGGAGGACAAGGAAACCATGTTCCTGGCCTACTCGGAGCTGTTGAACGGCCTGGACAGCGCCGCCACCACCAAGCTGACTATTTGCAACCGCCGCCAGAGCCAAGCGGACTTTGAGCAGTCTGTCCTTATGTCCATGCGGGGGGACGGCCTGGACAAGTACCGCCAGGAGTACAACCAAATGCTCATTGACAAGGCGACCGGGGCCAACGGCATCATCCAGGAGAAACTTGTCACCGTGACCGTCTACAAGCGGGACATTGAGGACGCCCGCGCCTATTTCACCCGCATCGGGGCCGACCTGACCGCCCGCTTCGCCGCCCTCGGCTCCAAGTGTGTGGAGCTGGACGCCGCTGACCGCCTGCGTATCCTCCATGACTTCTACCGGGCCGGGGACGAGGGGAACTTCCGCTTCGACATGGCGGACATGGCCCGGAAGGGCCACGACTTCAAGGACTATATCTGCCCGGACGGTATTGAGAAGCACAGCGACTACCTGAAGCTGGGCGACCGCTATTGCCGGGTGCTGTTCCTGAAGGACTACGCCAACTATATCCAGGACGAGATCGTGGCCGACTTGACCGACCTGAACCGCAATATGATGTTGTCCATTGACATCCTCTCCGTGCCCACCGACGAGGCCGTGCGGGAGGTGGAGAACCGTCTGCTGGGGGTAGAAACCAATATCACAAACTGGCAGCGCCGCCAGAATCAGAACAACAACTTCTCTGCCATCGTTCCCTACGACATGGAGTTGCAGCGCAAGGAGAGCAAGGAGTTCCTGGCCGACCTCACCACCCGCGACCAGCGGATGATGCAGGCTGTCCTCACCCTTGTCATCACCGCCGACAGCAAACAGCAGCTTGACAGCGACACGGAAAAGGTGCGCTCCCTGTCCGGGCGGTGCCAGTTGGCGGTGCTGAAATACCAGCAGCTCGACGGCCTGAACACCGTCCTGCCCATCGGCACCCGGAAGATCGACGCTTTCCGCACCCTGACCACCGAGAGCCTTGCCGTGTTCATGCCCTTTAAGGTGCAGGAGATCATGGACAGGGGCGGCATCTACTTCGGGGAAAACGCCATTTCCCACAACCTTATCATGTGCAACAAGGCCAATCTGCTCAATCAGTCCTCCTTCCGGCTGGGCGTCCCCGGCTCCGGCAAATCGTTCAGCGTGAAAGAGGAAATCGCGTTCCTGATCCTCAACACGGACGACGATATTCTCATAGCAGACCCGGAGGGGGAGTACGCCCCCCTCATTGAAGCGATGGACGGCCTGGGCAGCGTTGTCCGGGTGTCCGCTGGCGGCAAAGACCGCTTGAACGCCATGTATATGGTGGACGGCTACGGCGAGAACAACCCCATCGTGGTGAAATCGCAGTTTATCATGTCCCTGGTGGAGCGTATCGACCCCAACGGCGTGGGGGCCAAGCAGAAGTCCATCATTGACCGCTGCACGGCGGCGGTGTACGAGGAAGCGGAACAGAACGGCACAGTCCCCACCCTGGCGACCCTCCGGGAGAAGCTGATGGAACAGCCGGAGAACATGGCAAAGGAGATCGCCCTGGCCCTGGAGCTGTTTACCACCGGCTCCCTTGATATTTTCGGCCACGAAAGCACCGTTGACCTGGACAAGCGGGTGGTGGTGTTCGACATCCACGGCCTGGGCGAACAGTTGAAGCCCATCGGCCACCTTGTTATCACCGACACCATGCTCAACCGCGTCACCCTGAACTGGAAAAAGGGTAAGCGCACCCACGTCTTTATCGACGAGTTCCACGTCATGTTTGAGAACGAGTTTTCCGCCGCCTTTTTCAATTCCGCATGGCGGCAGTTCCGCAAGCGCAACGCCTACCCCACCGCCATCACGCAGAACGTGGAGTATCTTCTGGACTCCGTGCAGGCCAGCACCATGCTGTCCAACTCCGAGTTCATTGTCATGCTGAACCAGGCGGCAAGCGACCGGGAGAAGCTGGCCCGCCTGCTGAATATCTCCGAGGAACAGATGGGCCACATCACCAACGCCCCCGCCGGGTGCGGGCTTATCAAGTATGGCTCGGCCCTGGTGCCCTTTGTCAACCGCTTCCCCTCCAACACCGAACTGTACCGCTTGATGACCACCCGGCCCGGTGAGGGCCGCTTTTCCGGGGGGCAGGCTTAATGCCTGTCCCCTCTTTGAATGGAGGGATAAAATGCCATTGAAAATCAAGCCCTGCCACCTGCGGGCCGCAAAGGACTATGTGGGCCGGTATCACCGGCACAGCATCCCGCCCGTGGGCGGCAAGTTTGCCGTGGCCTGTTATGATGGGGACAGCCTGTGCGGTGTCGCCATTTGTGGCCGTCCCGTCGCCCGGTATCTGGACGATGGGTTGACCCTGGAAATCCTGCGCTGCTGTACGGACGGGACGGACAACGCCTGTTCCAAGCTCTACGGAGCCTGCTGCCGCATCGGTTTTGATATGGGCTATGAGCGCATTGTCACCTATACGCTGGCATCGGAAACTGGAGCGTCCCTGCGGGCCGCTGGCTTTGCCTTTGACGGTGTGGCCGGTGGTAAAGAATGGACAGGCCAGCGCCGCAGGGACTACTATGTGGCCCCCGCCGAACTGAAACACCGCTGGATGAAAAGACGGGCAGGTGAGCGGCCATGAGAGAGATCAAGACCCGTGAAAAGGTCAAGGACATTAAAGTGCTTGACAAATCCGCCGTTGTGGGACAGCGCATGAAAAACGCCTTTATCCGCTCCAAGCGGAACGCGGCGGCGCTGATGGACGACCGGCAGGCCACCCCCAGCGAGTACGCCGAGGACAAGGTGGAGTTTGCCGCCGACAATCTGGCCCATGATACGGCAAATGTGGCCGTATCCGGGACAAAAACGGCGGTACGCCAGGGGCGAAAGCTGTTCCAGCGCCAGCGGGAGAAGCGGGCGGCGGAGAAGCGCCGGGAAAACACCGCCACCACGGAACAGGCCCCTGCCCCCGAACCGTTCCAGGGTACGGCCCCGGAGGGACGTTTGCCCCGTCAGCGAACCGGGACAGCCCCGGAGCGCCAGCCCACCCCAGCGCAAGCCCAGCGAAGCGGGTTGCGCTGGGAAAGGAGGAGCAGCGGAATGAGCGAGCTTTGCCCGACAGGGCGAAGCGAGGGATATGGAGCTTGCGACGACGCGCGTGGGCGGACTTTCGCCAAGAAACAGGCCGCAAAGTGGGCCGAACGGAAACGGCAGGTGAAAAATCGGGCTGTTCAGTCTGACCGGCCACCGCAGGTAAAGCCCCAGGCCACCGTCAAAGCGCCCCGGCAGGTGGAAACGGCGGTCAACACCGTGGAAACGCCCGTAAAAATGGCGAAACGGCCCGCCCAGACTATGGGGCAGACCGCAAAGGCAACCGGCAGGAGCGCAAAGGGCACTATCAAGAGCGCCCAGCGGACGGTCAAGACAGCACAGCGCACCGCAAAGGGCACCGTAAAAACCGCCCAGCGCACGTCTAAAACTGCCATCAAGACCGCAGACCATACGGCAAAGGCCGCACAGAAAACGGCCCAGGCCACCGCAAAGGCGGCAAAAATGACCGCCCACGCCGCCCGTGCCACGGCCAAGACCGCCGCCACCACAGCAAAAGCCGCCGCAAAGGGCGTTTCCGCCACGGTAAAGGCCATGATTGCGTCCGTTAAGGCGTTGGTGGCCGCTATTGCCGCTGGGGGCTGGGTTGCCATCCTTGCCGTTGTAATTATCTGCTTGATTGGCCTGATCGTCGGCTCCTGCTTCGGTATCTTCTTCTCAGGGGAGGACAACGGCACGGGACAGACCATGCCCGCCGTCGTCCGGGAGATCAACCAGGAATATGAGGGCAAGCTGGACGAGACCAAGAACGGCACCGCCCATGACACGCTTGAAATGTCCGGCTCCCGCGCCGTCTGGCCGGAGGTGCTGGCAATATACGCCGTCAAGACCACCACCGACCCGGACACCCCCCAGGAAGTCGCCACGATAGACGACAGCAAAAAGGAGCTGTTGAAAGAGATATTTTGGGCCATGAACGAGATAAGCCATCGTTCGGAAACCGCCACTACCACCCAAACCGTGGAAACCGACGACGGGGCGGGCAATATCGTTGAGGAAGAAGTTGAGGTAACGACAACGACCCTTTATATCACCGTGACCCACAAGACCGCCGATGAAATGGCGGACGCCTACAACTTCACCGCCGACCAGCGGGCGCAGCTTGCGGAACTACTGGCTGAAGAAAACCGCAGTATGTGGAGCAGCGCCCTATACGGTATCGGCGTAGGCGATGGAGAGATCGTGGTGGTGGCCCTCTCCCAACTCGGCAACGTGGGGGGCCAGCCCTATTGGTCATGGTACGGCTTCAACTCCCGCGTGGAGTGGTGCGCCTGCTTTGTCAGTTGGTGCGCCAACGAGTGCGGGTATCTGGACGCTGGCGTGATCCCTAAAACGGCGGGCTGCATCACTGGCTCTAATTGGTTCAAGGAGCGGGGCTTGTGGCAGGATAACAGCTATGAACCCCGCCCAGGAGATATAATTTATTTCGATTGGGACAACAAGGGAAGTTCCGGCCCCCAGGACGGCCTTGCCGATCATGTGGGCATCGTGGAGAAGGTGGAGAACGGAATGGTCTACACCGTGGAGGGCAACTCCGGCGATAGCTGCCGGGAGAACCGCTACGCCATAGGTCACTATGAGATTTACGGGTACGGCACCCCGGCCTATTAAAAACCAGCCGCCATAATCGGCGGCTGGTACATACAAGTAAAGGCCGCTGATCCTATAATCAAACGGCCCCTACTCTTTCATGTTGATTGCCCCATCTAAAGTGGCTTCTACAATGGGAAGATATTTCTCCGGGCATAGCTGCATCTTATGGCGTACCCTCCGGCGCACTTCGCTGTTCTCTTGAACAAGATTAGGATTGAAATAGCGTTCCACCGGCAAATGGCAAATCCGTATCAGTTGCAGTATAACCGGGACGCTGGGAATTATCAGGCCCAATTCAATGTTGGCAAGATAGCGTGTCGATACACCCACTTCCTCTGCCAATGCCCTGCGCGTCATTCCCTGAGCCTTCCGCCCCGCCCGTACATCCTCTCCAAAAGTTTCAAAACCGGGACAATCTTTGACGTTTGCCATATTACATCACCCAAACACATTGTATAGTTCATATTCGCTCTTTGGAATGATGTAATTTTCTCTTTGCTTCACTTTTTAGTTCATCTAAGGCACGATAATAACCTTATCTCATACCATAATGTCCACACGCTTTTAGATAGGGGCTATTGTTGAGGGAAGTATCTTTCAAAAAAGTGCGTTCTTGTTTCATTCTGAGCAAGATGGTATTCTTGCTGTGAGTACAAAGAAAGGATATACTCCTATGAACAACATAGAAATCGGGCCGATTCGCCCACCCTCTGAAAGTAATAGTTTGCTGATTCGGGTCACACGGGGATGCCATTGGAACAAATGTTATTTCTGCGGTCTTTACAAATCCATGCAGTTTTCCATGCGGCCTATTGAGGAAACCATAGAAGATATTGCAAAGCAAGCCCAGCTTTACAAAGGGAAAAATTTCACATCCTGTTTCTTGCAGGACGGTGATGCCCTGGTGCTGAAAACCGACTATCTGCTCCGCATACTGGACGCACTCAATCGCTATTTCCCCAATCTGCAATACATCACGACCTACGCCCGCGCCGACAGTATCACCCGCAAGACTTTATCCGAATTGCAGGCCCTACGGCAAGCTGGCTTGAATCATCTGTACTGCGGGATGGAAACCGGCTCCGATCAGATATTGAAACTTATTAACAAGGGCTTTCAAGCTGACACGGTGGTAGAAAGCGGCTGCATGGCAAAAGAGGCCGGTATGATATTGTCCGAGTTTATTCTGCTGGGTATCGGCGGCAAAGAGCTGTCCAAAGAAAATGCCGCCGCTACCGCCGAGGCGCTGAATATCATCCGGCCCGACTATATCCGTGTCCATGCCACTGGAATCAAGCCGGAATCGAAATTAGGCGAGTTCGTCCGAAACGGCTCATTCACGCTGCAATCGGAGGAAGAAATTGTAGTAGAGCAAAAATCCTTTTTGCAACAACTTCAGCCAATGGACAGCTTCTATATAAACGAGCATATCATCAATTTGCTTTTGGAAGTGCGCGGCAATTTACAGACTGACAAGGCACAAATGCTTTCTGTGATTGAACGCTTTTTACAACTCCCGCCAGATGAAAAACTTCTGTTTGCGGTTGGCAGGCGGTTGAACATTTTCTTCCTGCTGGACGATTTGAAAAAGCCCGCCCTACACCAACAGGCGGAGGAAAGTATGCAGAAGATTTTGAGGGAGAATCCCAATATTGATTTTGCGGTGCTGTGCAATTATGTCCGGCAGTCACAAATCTAATATAGCGAAAAGGGGACATAGCCGCTCAACAGGCAGCTATGTCCCCTTTATCATGCCCCTGCGCTACAACATGGAGACTGAACATCCAGACCATCCATATAGGCAGTTCCCCACTGACACATAGCATCCAAAACCGGGATGATGCTTTCCCCAAATGCCGTCAGAGAGTACACCGTTTTGGGCGGCTTCTCCGGGATCACTTCTCTATGTATCATGCCACAGTCCTCCAGATCGCGGAGCTGCTGGGAGAGCATTTTGGGCGTTGCGCTGGGAATTCTACGCTGCAACTCCATATAGTGCAGAGGGCAATCCACCAGATGCCAGAGGATAAGCGGTTTATATTTCCCGCCAATCAGTGACAGTGTTGCCTCAACAGGGCAGTTAAATTGCTGCTGTTTCATGGAATCACCTCACGGCAAGTATATCATAGTGCGTCAATTTAGAAAAGGACTTACTTTTTGGGAAGTATCTACCGAAAAAGTGCAATCTTGCGGGCCGTCCTGATTATGTTAAAATCATATCAGGTGGTTGCCTTGGCAGGCCAGCCATCAAATCAAATTGGAGGAAATCTATCATGGATTTTATCACGATTGCAAAGACCCGCTGCTCCATCCGCAGCTACACCGACCAGAAGGTGGAACCGGAAAAGCTGGAGAAGATTCTGGAGGCCGCTCATGTGGCCCCCACCGCCGCCAACCTTCAGCCGGTTCACCTGATCGTTGTTCAGAGCGAGGAAGGGCTGGCGAAGATCGGCAAGGCCGCTGGTATCTATGGCGCACCCCTGGCCATCATCGTCTGCGCCGACCACAACAAGGCATGGGTGCGGCCTTTTGACCAGAAACAGACCGGGGACATTGACACGTCCATCCTGACCGACCACATGATGCTCCAGGCCACGGAGCTGGGCCTGGGCAGCGTATGGGTGTGCTACTTCAAGCCGGATGTTCTGTGCCAGGAGTTTGACCTCCCCGCCAACCTGGAGCCGGTCAATATCCTGGTTGTCGGCTACGCTGGTGAGAACTTCGCTGACCCGGAGCGGCACAGCCAGACGCGCATCCCGGTGAGCGAGCTGGTATCCTATGAGAAATTGTAAACCAACTGACTGCACCAGGGGACATCCCCCTGGTGCAAATTTGTTGAGGATAAACTATTCCTGTAATATACACGTTTGATAATTTGTTCCCCAATCACACAGCGACTTCAAAACAGGATAAATGCTCTTTCCAATTTCTGTTAAAGCATATTCCACCTTCGGCGGGTTGTCTGGATAGACTGTCCTCTGAATGATTTTCTGTTCTTCCAGTTCCCGGAGCTGCTGTGTCAGAGTTTTCGTTGTGATTTTCTCCAAGCGCCGTTGCAATTCATTGAAGCGCACGGCTCCTTTGGAAATTTGCCATAGGATTTTCAATTTCCACTTGCCGCCCAAAATGTTCAGACCGATCTCCATAGGGCATTGATCTGTAATAGCAACCGCTTTTGCCATAAAATTTCCTCCATAGCAGTATCAAAAAAGACACTACATATCAAAAAAGTGCGTTCTTGTTCATCCTTTTTGCCTGTGGTATCCTTGATGGTACCACATCCAAGCAAAGAAAGGAATGATTTTAATGATTGTAGACGGACACCAACACGTTATGCTCCCCACGTCCATGCAGATTCAGAAAATGGACGAGGCAGGGGTGGACAAAACGATTTTATTCTCAACGACCCCTCATGTTGAAAAGGCCGAAACCGCAACCTTAGACGCAATCGGTGCGGAAATGCAGGTATTGTATCAACTTCTGTCCGGCAGCCATTCTCCCGAAGCCAGGATCGCCAAAATGAAAGATACCATCCTGGAATTGAATCAGGCCATCCAGGATGCGCCAGAGCGGTTCTATGGCTTTGGCCCCGTACCGCTGGGGCTTGCTGACGGCGATACTGCCGCATGGGTAAAGGACTATATCATCGGAAACTCATTCAAAGGCATCGGAGAATTTACCCCTGGCTCTGGATCGCAGATCACGCAACTTGAATCTGTGTTCAAGGCCCTGACCGATCATCCTGGCCTGCCTATTTGGGTACACACATTCAATCCTGTCACGCTGAACGGCATTCAAATCCTCATGGAGCTGTGCCGGAAATACCCCACCGTGCCAGTTATCTTTGGACATATGGGCGGCTCAAACTGGATGGATGTGATTGCCTTTGCAAAGGAGCAGGCAAACATATATCTGGACTTATCTGCGGCGTTTACGCCCCTGTCCGTCAAAACGGCTCTGACCGAAATGCCGGAACGGTGCTTGTTCGGTTCGGATGCCCCGTTCGGAGAGCCTAAGCTATGCAGGCAGTTGATTGAATTTGTCAGCCCGTCCACTTCCGCCACAGAAATGGCGCTGGGCGGCAATATCGAAAGGCTGCTGCAAATATAAAGAAATCCTGCGGGCGGGTGCATTGGGGAATGTCCTCATGCACCCGCTTTCCAACAGGGCCTATTGCTCCGAGATGTGATCGTAGGTCTTTTCCAAAATCCATCTGACGTGTTCATCGGTCAGACTGTAAAACACATTCTTTCCTGCCTTATGCCCAATCACCAACCGGGCGCTCCGCAGAATACGAAGCTGATGCGATATGGCCGATTCCGTCATTTTCATTTCCCCTGCCAGTTCACTGACGCACCACTCCCGTTTCATCAGGAGCCATAAA
>CAJTGJ010000066.1 GCA_910575695.1 Oscillospiraceae bacterium
AATCAAACTCATCATCCGTACCGCTTTTGGCTTTCGCAACGTGGATAATCTTCTCGCTATGGTTATGCTCTCCTGCTCCAATCTTCATCCCACTCTCCCTAACCGCTGACCCGCCCACTCTTTCTACCGAAGCCTCAGAAATTTTGTAGTTTTTCGGCGGAAAGGGGGGCAACAAAATCAAGCGTTTCCTTGGTCAAATAGGGTATTTACAATTTTATATTTGTCAATCAACAGGACCTCTATCCCTCGGAAACCCAGTGTTTTCAAGGGCTTTGAGGTTTACCCGCCTGCCCTTTTCCCTTGATTTTTCCCTTGCGAGAAAATTTAAGGGAAAACCTCGTCAGCCGCTGCTCACTACCTTGTCCAGAAGCCTTGCGCTGGAACGCTTTGCCTCTCTGGTGGCGTGGGCATAGATGTTCATGGTCGTGTTGACATCCGAGTGCCCCAACAGCTCCTGCACATCCTTGGGGGCCGCGCCGTAGGAGAGGAGATTGCTGGTGAAGGTGTGGCGCAGCATGTGGAAGTGGAAGTCCTCCAGACCGGGGACCTTCTCCTTTGCCCTCCGGCACATGAGGCCGACGGTGCTGGGCGTTTCGATGGCCCCGTCAGGCCGGAGGCACACAAAGGACAGGTATTTATCCATTTCCGGCGTGGCCTCCGTCCTGGGCAGCATGTAGACCTCGTAATAGGTACGGTTCTTTTCCTTGACCTCTTTGCAGTAGTTGAGCCGGTAAAGCGCCCCATATTTCAGACTATTCCGAGCCTGCTCCCGCTTCGCCTGCTGGAGAACATCCGCCAGGGCGTTGCAGAAGTCCACGGTTCGGATTTTCTTCCGCTTGGTGGCCCCGACCTCCAGCTTGTGCCGCGTCCCATTGTAGCGCATACTGCGGCGGACCGTCAGACACTGTTCTTTCAGATCAATGTCCTGCCATGTCAGCCCGCAGACCTCGCCAATCCGAAGCCCGGTGTAGTAGGCGATCTGGATGGGGAGGAGCGCGGGGTTGTTCTTGGCTTTTAGGAAATCGGTCAGGCTTTGATACTGCTCATGGGTGATGGTAGGAACCGCGCCCTCCTGATTGACCCCGTCCTCAAACAGATCGTAGTCGTCGCCCTTGGACCGGCGGACCACATACTGCATGGGATTGAAGGTAATCAGGCGCTTGGGAAAGACCGCGAAGCGGAAGGAATTTTGAAGGACGGCAGAGTACAGACGGATGTACCCGACGCTCAGCGCCTTTGCCGGTGTACCGTCAGGATTTGTGCCGCCGAAGCTCAACAGGTCCATATAGGCTTGCAGATGGTCGGCGGTGACGGTTTTCAGCTTGCGCTTGCCGATGGGATGCTGCTTGATCCGGCTGACGGTGGACTGATAGGCCATGACTGTTCCGTTGCTCAGAGAACCGGGCTTTAAGTCCTCCTCCACCCACATGTCCAGCATATCGCCCAGGGTGATGTTCTTGGCTTCCGCAAGAAACATCGTGGTCTCGTAATCCTCCATCGCCTTGCGGAGCAGGGACTCCGTTTCGCTCTTGCTCTCCGTTCCGGGAAACTCCTTCTGGATGCGGTTGCCGCTGGCGTCCTCGACGTAAAAGCGGTAGTACCACTTCTTTCCCTTTCTTCTAACAGAACCTTTTGCCATAGCTGTACTCCTTTCGATGGCGGCAAAGGTCACTGTCGTGATGTGATGGTCACATTATAACAGAGAGCCACAGCCGTTGCAAACATGCCGTCCGTATTTTCAAGTCAGGTCACTTGCTGCACCTGGGCGCAGTCCAGCAGGTCGCACCCCTGGTTGATCTCCATAAAGGCGCTGATGACATCGACGCGGATGATGGTCTTGCGCCCGATCCGCAGGACGGGGATTTTTCCCCAGGAGACCAGCTTCCGCAGCGTGTTCCGGCCAATGCCGGTGCAGTCGGCAGCCTCGTCTATCGTCATGCCGAGTTTCCCAGCCCCAAAGGGCTGCACAGCCGGGGCGCACCCGCTGTTCGACAGCTGAATAATCGCATTACGCATAGTCCTGTATCCTCCTTTGAAACAGGACAGCCGCGCCGGAAAATGCTGTGTCCTCATAACATAAGGCGGGCGGTATTCCGGCGCGGCTGATTCGGTTTTAGCTGCTTTCAAACTCGCCGCATTTGCCACGCGCCCCCGGCGAGGGGGATATTGCAGGCCGCTGTTGGCACAGCTGTCATAACTCCACAGCGTCGTTCTGAACGTGCGCCGCAGGGTTCCGCTTCAAGTCTGTGAGCGGGCGTGAGCAAGTCTCATTGTCCTCCATGCTGTCATCGCGTCCCGGCCTGCCAGAGCAGGTTGAAAGTGTGCGTAGATCGCTCGGCCAGCTTGTCCGTTCACCTCCTGAAGCTGGCGTCTTGGCGGCGCACCTTTTACCGCTGTTCACATGGGTTTTGTGCCTGCAATACCGTGTATTCAATTTTGAAGGTTCGTGAAGGTGATGGGGGGAAACGCACCTTTCACCTATCACAAAAAAGAGGGGTGTTTGTTACCTATTTTCGCCCCCTTCCGGGAAAAAAGCAGAAATATTTTTCAGTGCGGCGCTGATGGACCTGGATGCACTTGCTTTTGAGATGCCTTCCGCCTTGGCAATAGCGGTCACGTTCATTTTCCGGGCATAGAGCATCCAGAGGCGGCGGTACTGCGTTCCGGTCAGGCAGCTCTTGATCTGCTCAATCAAGGCAGCGGTCCTTTGGGCCTGTTCCGCACTGGCCTCGGCAGCATCCAGTGCGGCCAGAATATTTTCCTCAATGGATGGGACCGCCCCCAGCTTGTCTGCATGGGGGTCCAGAGGGATGCCGTTGTCATAGAACCCGCGCCCGTCCTTTTCGGTATCATAGTAGTCACCGTCAGACCAGACCTTCCAGCGAAGAAATTCCTCCTCGCAGGCAAAGTCCTCGCGGGTCAGCCGGATATGTATGCCGGTGACGCTCCTGCATACGATGGCATCCCGGTCAAGTTTGTTCAAGGCAAAGTCGCTCTTGGTATCAAACATAAATTCCTCCATTTCGTTTGTAGGGGTTTGTGCATCGGCAATCGAGCCGGAGGTCAGGCGGGGAGCGACACCCGCAGGGATTTACTTTCTTCCCGAAGATTCGACAAAGCAGAAGGCCGGGTACTTCCGTTGAGTACCCGGCCTTCTGCCGTGTGCCAGAATGATAGTTCTTGCCTATATGCCGATGCAGTTCCGGTTGATAGGCGGAGTGGGACGTACCAAATGCAAGGATTTTTTTAACAAATCACCTATCAGGAGCAATCGAAACAGCCCCGTCATACAAAGCAAAAGCACCATAGCCATCTCCTTAAACGGCGGCTATGGTGTTTGAGCGCACAGAAGCGTTCCGCAAAGCTGCCGTTTTTTTTGACAGCCTCCCGGAATCGTTTTTTCTTGAAAAGTTCGGCAAGAATCGGAAATATATTGCTTAATAGTCGGAAGTGTATGGGGATTCATTTTGCGCTTTCCGAACTATACAATACAGTAGAGGTGAAGAATTACGCCGAATGATGTCTTAGTAAAGGGTGGAGCGCGGTTAAGGGCGATCCGAAAGGAACGAGGATACACACAGGAACGATTGGCAGAGTTGACAAAGCTCTCTACTCGCCACATCGCCGGAATCGAAAAGGGAGAAGCAAATCCGTCATTCGAGGTGCTTTATACGATTATAACGGCACTTGGCACTTCCTTTGATGCAATCTTCAATCCGGCAGATGAACAGTTTGAGCGCGAAATCCAGGAGATCGCTGGGCTTTACCGGGCTTGCCTGGAACAGGGGCGGCGGCTGGTCCTGGCCGCTGTACGCGCTATGGCAAATGAGCTGATAAACATAGGAGAGACGAACATTGTAGACCGTATGTAGGTATCGGATTAAGCCATAGTTGCCCACTCTCGATCCAATCGTCTGCCCAAACAGCTCAATATTTCATTTGAGATTGTCCCGGCCTGTTCCGCAACATCGCAGGCCGTAATCTCCCGCTCCCCGGATGCTCCGATAAACACCGCAGTATCTCCAGAAACAACGGATGGAATATCCGTCACATCCAGCAAGGTCTGATCCATGCAAATACGTCCCACAATCGGCGCTACATACCCTTGGACTAATGCGGCTCCGACGCCATTGGATAAGCAACGGGGTATTCCGTCTCCGTACCCAATGGCGGCGACCGCAATTTTTGTATTTCGTTTTGCTTGAAATTGATGCCCGTACCCAGCACCCTCTCCCTGTGCAATCTCTCTTATCAAGGTTATTCGGGCTTTCAGCGAGAGGACTGATTTCAACACAACACCGGCTTTCTTCCATTCATCGGTTGTACTCAACTGGCCGTAGAGCGCAATCCCGGCTCGTGCGTAGTCACCACCGATTTCAGAACAATGGAGCAGGCCGCTGCTGGCAAGAATGTGGACCTTGGGGATTTGACAGCCAATGTGTTTTAGGCGGTTTATCGCCTGATAAAAGGCTCTGCCTTGCGTTAGGGCGGCTTCTCTGTTTGATGGCAGGGAAAGATCATCTTCATATAAATGGGTATAAACTCCCTCTATGTGAAGAAACTGGCAAGCAAATATCCGCTGAATTTTATCCAGATTTTCGCAATTCTCCCCCAGCCGGTGCATCCCGGTGTTCAATTTGATATGGACGTTGATGATCTGGCCGCAGGCGTTCAGCTCTAACGCATAGGGATAGTCCAAAATAGTCTGTGTCAGATGATATTGAACAAGGAGCGGGACATATTGGGGATGCGTATATCCGAGTATCAGGATTTCCCCTGCAACTCCGCCTTGCCGTAGCTCTATCCCCTCAAAAACAGTGGCAACGCAAAAGGCATTTACACCCAGGGTATTGAGTTCTCTGGCAATCAAAACAGCGCCATGTCCATAGGCATTTGCCTTGACCGCAGGCATTAACGCGCAGTTTGGAGGTAGCAGAGTTTGAAGCTGTTCCACGTTATGCCGCAGAGCGGTCCGGCTCAATTCAATCCAGGCGCGGCCCTGATAAAACTCCGTCATGCTCCGGCCCCCCTGACAATGATTCTTGAAGGTTGAGACACTACGGTTGAATGGCTCGGCACATCCGTACAGACCACCGCACCAGCTCCAATTTTTACATAATCACCAATTTTGATGCCACCGATAACAACTGCGCCAGCTCCAATCAAACAGTGATCTCCAATCTGCGGGGCTTTCCTGTCAACCGAGCCAATGGTGACATTCTGATAAATCCAGCAATCAGCCCCGATATGGGCGTAACGGGAAATATAGACGCCATGAAGTCCATGAGGCAGAATGGGCTTACTGTCAAACTTGGCTCCGTTCCCAATGTAGCCGCCATGCCGGTGGGCCATTCGGTTCAAGAAGAAGGTCAACATATCCCGGACAATACGCACTGAACACTGTTTTCTCCACCAAAAGAATTTCCAGTACAGTCCTAGGTTCTCGCCTCTCGACCAATGGATCAGCGCCGCCTGTATCTTCATGCCAGATATTCCTCCAATGTCAGCCCCTTAAAGGTCATGATCTCTGAATGGGGCATACCAACATAGCGGAAATGCCACGGTTCATGAGCGATGCCGGTAATATGCTCTTTCCCCGCCGGGTAGCGTTCAATAAAACCGAAAGCAGGGGCCAGTTCCCGAAACTTTTGGCAGATGCCCTCATAGGGAAAGGCCGGACGGATGAAGTCAATGTCCGGCTGACGCAGCCCCAGGTCGATTGCCAGCCCCGTTTGATGCTCACTGTGTCCGGGCATGGCTACAAATTTCGCTGTAAACTCCGGGCCGTTCTCCTGGAGCGATTTTGCATAGATTTCAAGCTGTTCCTCCAAGGAGCGCCAACCGCTGACAGGAACAATAAACTCCCAGCCGCCCAACTGCTCCATGATGCTGGACAGGGCGCAAACCGCCTCCCGTTCCAGCAGAATATCGGGTTGATCTTCATGGACAGGAATCAGGTCTTGCTTGGTGTCCGGCGAATATGCGTGTTGACTGTTGACCAAAATCAAGCTGTTCATCCGTTCACCGCCAATTCAATCACGTTGGAAATGACCTGTTCAAAAGACATTCCAACCGCTTTCATCATGCTGGGATAACGGCTGTGGGCGGTAAAGCCGGGGATGGTATTGACCTCGTTAAAAACCACCCTGCCAGCCTTGTCCAAAAACATATCCACCCTCGCAAATCCCTGACACCCAAGGGCCTTGTAAATTCGCTGGGCGGCTTCTTTCATCTCTGCCGTTTTTGCAGGGGAAATGCGGGCCGGGACATGGATTGCGGAGGTTTTCAGCGTGTACTTCTCTGTAAAATCAAAGAAGCCATCCGCCAGTTCAATCTCGTCCAGTTCCCCAACCGTCAAGGTGTCATTCCCCAAAACGGCGCACCCGACTTCAAAGCCGGAGATCGCTTCTTCCAAAATGATGTGGTCATCGTATGCAAAGGCCAGCTCCAGAGCCGCAGACAGTCCACCGCGCTCCATAACCCTTGTGATGCCGTAGGAGGAACCAGCCCGGACAGGTTTTACAAACAGCGGATACCCCAGCTTTTCAGCATGAGCGAAAGCATCCTTTCTGGCTTTCTTTGTCAGTACAGTGGAGAAAGGTATCGTGATGCCAGCGGCCTGTGCCAACTTGTGCGCCCGGTCTTTGTCCATGCACAGCGCCGAGGCCAGCACACCACACCCCACCAGCGGAATACCCGCCAATTCAAAAAGCCCCTGCACCGTCCCGTCCTCGCCGTTGCGTCCATGCAGAACAGGGAAAGCGGCGTCTAAAGAAATCTTCTCCACGCCAGCAGTTGTCTGAACCAAAAGCCCAGGGGCGTCCCGGTCAGGAGATACCAGGGCCGGGGCGCAGTCGTCAGGGTTGTTCCAGGTATCCTGCTTGATTTTCTCCACCGCGCCGGTGAAATGGAGCCAATTCCCTTTGGGGGAAATGCCCACCAGCACAGGGGAATACTTTGTCCGATCCATGTGCGTGATAACCGCGTGGGCTGATTCCAGCGAAACACTGTATTCCGGGGAACAGCCGCCAAATATGACCGCTATATTGAGTTTTTTCATATCGTACCTTCTTTGAATGTAAAAATCCGATTGCCCTCGGTATGAAAATCATATCAAGAGCAATCGGATCATGCTTTAATATTTTATTGTTGGTTTCCTAAGAAAATCCTAACAGGAGATTGATGTTTTCCTAATTAGTGATAGGCAGCGATACGGTAAATACCGTTGCATTTTCATGGCTTTCGGCTGTGATCGTTCCATGATGGAGGGTGACGATCTCCTTTGCAATCGCAAGCCCAAGTCCGGCCCCGCCCGCGTTGGAGCTTCGGGCCTCGTCCATCCGATAGAAACGTTCAAATATTTTGGACAGCTTTTCCTCCGGGATTGTCGGCCCTTGGTTTTCAAAGGAGATCACCATTTGCTTGTCCTGCTTTACGGCGGAAATGGTGATTTCAGAATTTGGAAAGCTGTAAGCCGCCGCATTTTTCAGAATGTTATTGAATACACGGGCCAGCTTCATCGGATCGCCGCAGACGCTCAAATCTTCATCAGCATGAAGAACAGCGGTATTTCCTTTTGCGGACAGGATGGGGTAAAATTCGTCCACCATCTGCACCAGCATATAGTAAAGGTCAATCTGCTCTTGTTCCAGAGTGATTTGCTGCAAATTATACCGGGTGATTTCAAAAAATTCGTTTACCAGCCGTTCCAGGCGGTTTGCCTTGTCCAACGCAATATGGGTATATTTTGCTTTCTGCTCTGGCGGCATATCGGGCGCTTCGTCCAGCAGACTTAAATAGCCAATAACGGAGGTTAAGGGCGTTTTCAAGTCGTGAGCCAGATATGTTACCAAGTCATTCTTCTGCGCGGCCTCATTTCGGAGGGCCTGTTCGCTGCGGAGCATGGCTGTCCTGATTTCTGCCATCTGCGCGGCGATTTCTGCGTACTCTTGCGGAAACATATCAGAACTTTCACTCTCTTGTTTCATATAGTCTCGGAGCATCTTGCCGATGTTGGTTACAGATTTTCGTTTTTCTGCTTTAGCATGAAAATATGACGCAAAAAAGCCAATGATAATTCCTATTGCAACAGTCCCAATTACGGCCCCAAGCACCAGACGCTTCACCTTCCACCACATTGGCTCGCGGATAATCGCTTCTTGTCCAGCCTCTGGAAGATAAGCGTTGCGTGTCTGCATGAAGTTCCACTCAAACCAGTCCACAAAGCTGCCGTTCCATACTTTATCAACAAGGAAATAAAGTACTATGCAAGCCGCAATACTGATTAAGATTAAGACAATCAGATAAGGAATTTTTCGTAATTTACGTTTCAATTTTATACCCCACTCCCCATATTGTTGTAATATATTTTGGACTGTCTATGGTATCGCCCAGCTTCTCACGCAAATGCCGGATATGAACGGTGATTGTATTGTTGCTTTTGCTGTAATACTCGTCCTTCCAAATTTCGTGAAACAGCTCCTCGGAGCTGACAACCTTTCCTTTGCGTTCCAATAAAATGCGTAAAATAGAAAATTCGGTTGGGGTCAGGGAAAGCGGCTTCCCATTCAAAAAGCAAGCATGAGTACCCGTATTCATTTCCAGGCCAGAGTGCAGGAGCAAATCGGATGCTTGTTCCTGGCCGGAAGTCTGGGCGGGGTTATATCGTTTATACCGCCGGAGCTGGGCCTTTACCCGCGCTACCAATTCCAAAGGGCGAAAAGGCTTTGTGACATAATCATCCGCTCCCAGGGTCAGGCCGGTGATTTTGTCGGTTTCCGCGTCCTTGGCTGTCAACATGATGACAGGATAAGTATGCCGCTCCCTGATTTTCTGGCAGAGGGCAAAGCCGTTCACCTCCGGCAGCATAATATCCAGAATGGCTAAATCAAGCTCAGTGGATTCAATGCAGGCAAGGGCATCCTTAGCCGAGTAAAACTTAAAGACCTCGTAATTCTCGTTTTGGAGATATAATTCCACCAAATCAGAAATTTCCGGTTCATCATCAACTACTAAAATTTTGTCGGGCATTGGGCGACCTCTTTTCTATAACCGTAGTCAAAGACATTCTATCAAACATTTTTTGAGTTCTCTGTTTTGTGGGCTGATGGGTTCCACTGGATTTCTTAACATCAGGTTGTTTGCAACTATATTATACTGCTTCGATGTTTGCTCTGCAAGGATAGCACACATCTCAAAGCAAATTCAATGCCGTTCGTTTCTTCCTATGATGCAAAAAGACCCGGCGGGACTTCGATTGCCCGCCAAGTCTTTGTTTCGATTTCTACTGACGCAAAATCTAATCCAGATGTTATTGTTTCTGGAGAGAACCGTCCTCAGCGTAGGCGTAGACCGTTTCGTAGGAACCAAGTACATCGTGTTCTTCCTCAATCAACTGCCGGTTTTGCAGGTCGATTTCCAATGCACCGCTACCACACAAGGTAAACCCATATGCAAAGCGGTCTGTCTCTTGATTCCACAGGAAATAGCTATATGGTACGTTGTGCGGATAAGAGCTAACTGCCAGCAGACCAAAATCCTCCGCACCATCAAAGTTCAGATCACGAATATCCGGCTCTCCAACTGCACTATTCTGGTTCACATACAAACCATCCCAAGCATGATCCTCTACTGCCGGAACATCCTCTGGAAGAATGGTCTGAATCAGTTCTTCTCCCTCATAGACCAGGACTTGATCCACGGAAAAGTATTCCTCCTGGGGTTCGGTTGAATCCAACACTATTGTTAATTCTCTACCCTCCGCAACCTGAACAGAAAAGGTATACATCCCCTCAAAGCGATCTGTGGAAGAAAGGGGTTCCGTAATATTCTGGCCCTCCTGGTCTGTCGTACTGCCGGGGGTTAGTTCCATAGTTTCTGGCGGGGAGGGCTGGGGATTAGGCTGCTTTGTCGTCGAGGTGAGAAAGGCCGTCGCAAGCCCAATAATCAGGAATACTGCTACAAGGGCTGCGATAATCGACATTTTTTTATTTTTCATCTTGGATAGAATCCTTTCGTCTAAAACGCTACTTTACAGCAAATTATTATAGTTTTGGCACCAAACCGACAGTATTGTATCACGATTTTGCTGTTGATTCTTTATTTTTTTGCTGAGATTTTATTAAGATTTTCCTAACGGTGAAGGAGCGAGATTTATAATACAGTAAGGGCTGGGGAACGGGGAAAACGGGGGACGGAGAAACGGGCAAGCAGGGCATCGTGGGACCCACGATGCGAAATTGGACCTCCCGCCGTGGGCGGGAGGTCCAATCTGCTTGTTGGTGGCAGCGCCCCCAAACCCCTTTGAACAGCCCCTTGGCGGGGCTGGCTGCGCGTTCCTTCGGAACGCTTTTTTGACGGGCCTGCGGTCCTCTGGAACGGTGAAAAATCAGCGTTCCTCTTCCCGGCGGTCCGCTTCCTTTTCCTGCTCCTGGGCCTCATAGCCCATGAGCTTCTGCACGTTGGCCCGGACGGTCAGCAGCTCCTTCATATCCTCCCGCGCCCTGCGGAAATCGGCGTAAGCCGCCTTTTTCTCCGCCAGCAGCGCGGCATATTCAGCCTGTAAGCTCCTGACGGTAGGCAGCTTTTTCAGCCCGGATTCATCAAAAAATTTCTTTGCCGCCTGATGCAGCAGTATGTCGCTCTCATGTTCGGCCTTGAATTTTTTCGAGTACCCGGCCTTGCGGTAGGCCACATAGACCTCGCGGGTCTTGGCGTAGTTGATGATGTGCGTTTTCAGCACAGCGATCTCCGCCATGCGCTGCTCCGCCGCCTTGATCCTGGCGGACAATTCGTGATAGCGCCCGGTGGCCTCGTCCGCTTTGGCGGCAAGGTCGGCATAGTCCAGCAGGCCATGCTCCGTCAGATAGTTCAGCGTCTGCGCCATCTGTTTCAGATTGAACACGCTGGCCCAATGCGCATACCCCGCGCCCTTCCCGGCCTGGAGCTTTGCTTGAATATCCACCAGCAGATTGACCTTCGGCAGATCTGCGCGGTGGATATTTTTTGAGCGCGGAGTGTGCTGTTTTTCTCCGGTGAGGACAGCCAGCAGCGAGGGGGTAGAGTAGCCCGCGCCCATGCTGTCCTCATCCAGCCGGACGAAATTTTTTCTACCTGGCGCTTTCAGCCGGATGGATTTGCCACGGGGCGAGACCTCTATGCCAGCGTCCCGCAGCAGCTTCAGCAGCGCATCCAGGTCGGCGGGTTTCCGTGCGAGGGCATCATCAATCGCCATGCGGAGCCGGTCCCGGTGACAGGGCGGCTTACTGCCCAGCCACTTGTTGTAGCTCTTGCCCCGGCGCTTGGGATTTTCCACGATGGAGTAGCCGTTCTGAACGCAGATGGTGTCGTTAAGCCGCCGTACCGCCCGCCCGGAGCCGAGGAAGTCCCGAAATTTCCGGGAATGGTCCAGGGTGGTGGAGTTCCAGATGATGTGATTATGGATGTGAGCTTTGTCCACATGGGTGCAGACAATAAAGGCGTGTTTCCCTTTGGTGAAGCGGCGGGCCAGCTCATAGCCCAGGCGGTTGGCCTCCTCCGGGGTGATCTCGCCGGGAACGAAGGACTGCCGAATGGTGTAGGCGATCACATCATCGTCCCCGCGCTTCCTGCCGGTCTTGGCGAGGTACTGCCGCTTGGACAAAAGAAACTCCGCATCGGCGATCCGGCTGTCGCATTGGTAGCTGGAGATCAGCCTGCCGCCGTCCGTCTTGTCTGGATTCTTCACATAGTCAATGATGTCGCTGATGGCCTTGCCCACCGTCCGGCCCTTGCCAATGTGCAGGGACATGATACGGGTGGTCGCCATTGGCGGTCTCTCCCTTCAAAAAGAAACGGCCCGCTCTCGGCGGACCGTTCCAGACTGTGTATTCAGTTTTCGCCACACCGCTCGACCATCGCCTCGCCCATGAGCCGAATGTCCACGTCCTCGGAGGGCAGAAGCTCCCGCTTGTAGCCTCCAGTGAGCTTGTACCCCTGGTATTCCTCGTACCGGGAGCGCAGCACATCCCGCAGATGCTCCGGGGTCTGGCACAGCCGGGAAGTCACCCAATCACTGTCACTTTTCCTGCTGCTCCAATCCACCACCAGATAGCCTTGGCTGGTAGTCAGCACCTCGCAGGATTCATCTTCGGCCAGATAATCCTTGAATACCTCTAACACTTTTTTATAGGTCAGCATGATAAACACCTCTTGCATTTGATTTGATACCAGCATAACCGCACCGGCGCTTTTTTGCAAGGATGCGGCCTTGCTGTTTACTCCCGATGTGTCGGGAATTGAAAAATTACTTTCTGTCTGCGCCGCGCATAGTCCAAAGTTTTCGCCGCCCCACCCCACCCATGCGTGACGCCGGAGATCACCACGTCGCTCTCCCGGACCATCCACTCGTTGCGCCTGACAATGGCGTAGCGGGGCGGCACGTTTTCAAGGGGCGGATAGGTGGTGCTGTCATAGCGGGAATCATCAATTTCCCGGTTGAGGTAAGCCAGCACCAGCACCGCTTCAATGTTGGGGTAAGCGGTCTTTTGCCGTCTCACCGCCGCCGCTGCCAGACTGTCAAATTCTCCGTAGCCGCCGAGGTAGAAGGTGGCCGCGCCGCCCTCTATGAGTGATGGGAGTATTATGTCCAGCCACTTGGAGAAAGCGCCGGTCTGATATATTTTACTGTGGCCGCAGAACGTGACAATCATCCGCATCCCCCCATACCACCATAATACTCCGCAGGAAAGACTATATAAAGTCCGTTCAATTATATACCCTCCCGCTTCAAAAGTCCATATAAAGTCTGTCTAATTTTGTGAAGATGGGTAAACTTAAAGAGACTTTTTATGGACGGGAGTGGTATAGATGGATACGCGGAAACAAGTGTCATTGCGTATCCAGCAGCTTTGTGCGGAGCATGGGTATAATATCAATTCTCTGGCAAGAAAAGCTGGCATCCCGCCCACAACGCTGAAAAATATCATATATGGCAACAGTCATAACCCTGGCGTTATCACAATCAAACTGCTTTGTGATGGGCTGGGAATTTCTCTTTATGATTTTTTTGATACGGATTCTTTCAAAGACACTGAATTAGAAGATATAGATTAGAAAATGAACAGCCGGGGCAGTTCCCGGCTGTTCATCGTTACTGGAGCTTTGCCAGAGAGGTGAGAATTTTCTGTGCCGCGTCCCACAGCCCGTCATAGCTCTGCCGTAGCTCCTCCAGGTCCGCGTCATAGAACCGGCCCGTCTCATGGACGCGGCGGGTGAGCTGGTTGAGGTTGTTGCTGGACCGGCGCAGCAGGGAGACCATCTCTCGCAGCTCCGGCAATTCCAG
>CAJTGJ010000067.1 GCA_910575695.1 Oscillospiraceae bacterium
TATCGGCCTTACCATGTGGGCGCTGACCATCTGTATTTTTATCGTCATTTATGGCCGTATGCTGGAAATATATCTCGTCACCTCGGTCGCGCCGGTCCCGATGGCCGCTATGATGGGCAGGGAATGGGGCGGCATGGGGCAGAATTACCTGCGTTCCCTAATGGCGTTAGGCTTTCAGGCGTTCCTCATCATGGTCTGCGTGGCAATCTACGCGGTCCTGGTGCAGAACATCGCCACTGACGAAGATACGATTGCCGCCATCTGGTCCTGTGTGGGATATACAGTCCTGCTCTGCCTGACCCTCTTTAAGAGCGGCAGCATGGCCAAGGCAATCTTCCAGGCCCACTGACGAAAGGAGTGTGCAAAAATGGCTTATGTACCCGTACCCAAAGACTTAACGAAGGTCAAGACAAAGGTGGCCTTCAACCTCACCAAGCGGCAGTTAGTCTGCTTTGGCAGCGGGGCGCTGATTGGCGTACCGCTTTTCTTTCTGCTTCGGGGGCCAGCCGGAAACAGCGCCGCCGCCCTGTGCATGATGCTCGTTATGCTGCCCTTTTTCCTGCTGGCGATGTATGAGAAGAACGGCCAGCCGCTGGAAAAGATCATCGGCAACATGATCCGGGTATCCTTTCTCCGGCCCCGGCAGCGCCCCTACCAGACCAACAACTTCTATGCCGTATTGGAGCGGCAGGACAAACTCGACAAGGAGGTGTATGACATTGTTTACGGCAAAGAAAAACCGGACAAACGGCAGAGCGCCGGAGGGCGAAGGGCCATCCCCGGTGAAAAAGAAGCTCTCCCGCGCGGATAGAAAGCAGATCGAAGCCGCCATTTCCCGCGCCAACCGCACTGACCAGAAGGGGATTTCCGCGCAGGACAGCATCCCCTATGAACGGATGTGGCCGGACGGCATCTGCCGCGTGACCGGCTGCTATTATACCAAGACCATTCAGTTTCAGGACATCAATTACCAGCTGTCCCAAAACGAGGATAAGACCGCCATCTTCGAGGGCTGGTGCGATTTCCTCAACTACTTTGACAGCTCCATCCGGTTCCAGCTGTCCTTCCTCAACCTGGCCGCGTCCCAGGAAACCTTTGCCCGATCCATCACCATCCCGCCCCAGGGGGATGATTTTGACAACATCCGCGGCGAGTACACCCAGATGCTGCAAAACCAGCTGGCAAAGGGGAACAACGGCCTGATTAAGACAAAATACCTGACCTTCGGCATTGACGCGGACAGCATCCGGGCGGCAAAGCCCCGGCTGGAACGGATTGAAACCGACCTGCTCAACAACTTCAAGCGGCTGGGCGTAGTGGCGGAGCCGCTGGACGGACGGGCGCGGCTGTCCCAGCTGCATGGCGTATTCCACATGGACGAACAGGTTCCCTTTTCCTTTTCGTGGGACTGGCTGGCCCCCTCCGGCCTTTCCACCAAGGACTTCATCGCCCCCACTTCCTTTGAGTTCCGCACCGGCAGGCAGTTCCGCATGGGGAAAAAATACGGCGCGGTCAGCTTTGTGCAGATTCTCGCGCCGGAATTGAACGACCGGATGCTGGCGGATTTTCTGGATATGGAAAGCTCCCTGATCGTCAGCCTCCATGTGCAGTCCTTAGACCAGGTAAAGGCCATCAAGACGGTCAAGCGCAAAATCACCGACCTGGACCGGGCCAAGATCGAGGAACAGAAAAAGGCGGTCCGGGCAGGGTACGATATGGACATCATTCCCAGTGATCTGGCTACTTACGGAAACGAGGCCAAAAAGCTGTTGCAGGATTTACAGAGCCGCAACGAGCGGATGTTCCTTGTGACCTTCCTGATCCTGAATACGGCGGACACCGCCAGACAGCTGGGCAACAACGTGTTTCAGGCGTCCAGCATCGCGCAGAAGTACAACTGCCAGCTGGCAAGGCTGGACTTCCAGCAGGAGGAGGGGCTGATGAGCTACCTGCCTCTGGGACAAAACCAGGTGGAAATCCAGCGGGGGCTGACCACTTCCAGCACCGCCATCTTTATCCCCTTTACCACCCAGGAGCTTTTCCAGAACGGGAAAGAGGCACTGTACTACGGCATCAACGCCCTGTCCAACAACCTTATCATGGTGGACCGCAAGAAGCTGAAAAACCCCAAAGGAGTGTATCGTAAAGGAACGGGGACACCCCGAAAACAACAGGCAGTCAGGCCACAGGCGGCACAGGGGCGCGGGAAAGGACGCGCCGAAATGATTTTGACGGTAGTATATCACAGACAACCGAATATGGAAAGGGGGCTAATCCTATGCCGGCAGTAACAGCAGACAGGACGATTGACCGCACCGACAAGCCGCTGCACATCACAAAGCGGATTGGCTCCACGACCTACAAGGTGAGCGTCCATTTCAGCAGGACGAGCAGGGAAACCATGAGCGATAAGCTGGTACGCCTGATTGAAAGGGACGCGGTGAAACAGTGAAAACGACACCGAGAACCGCCGCGCCGGACAGCCGGAAAGAGGAAACCATGAACGACAACAAGCTGACTATCCTTTACGAGAGATTAAGTCACGAGGACGGGCGGGAAAACGAGTCCCTGTCCATTGAGCATCAAAAGGAGTACCTGGAGGAATACGCAGCCCGGAACGGCCTCACTAACATTGTCCATCGGACGGATGACGGCTGGAGCGGCACACGCTGGGACAGGCCCGGATTTTTGCAGATTATGGAGGACATCGAGCGCGGCAATGTGGGACAAATCCTGATTAAAGACATGAGCAGATTGGGCCGCGACCACTTGCGCGTTGGGCTGTTTCTGGAGCAGTTGCGGGAGCGGGGCGTCAGGCTGATCGCCGTGGCCGAGGGCATCGACACCGCCAAGGGCGAGGACGATTTCATGCCCTTCCGAAACATCTTTGCGGAGTGGCACGCCAGAGATACCAGCCGGAAGATACGGGCGATTTTCGGCGCGAGGACGGCGGCGGGGAAGCACGTCACCGGCGCACTCCCCTATGGCTATCTGCACGACCCGGACGACCGCCAGAAATGGATTTTGGACGAGGAAGCCGCCCCCGTTGTGAAGCGCATCTTCCAGGGCGTTATCGAGGGCAAGCCCCTTGCCCAAATTGGGGAGGAATTGACCGCCGAGCGGATACTCACCCCCGCCGCCCATTGGAGGGCCATCGGGGAGCGGGTGAGCATGGGCGCATCGGGCGCAGACCCCTACAAATGGGCTACCGCCACGCTTATCCAAATCCTCAAAAAAGAAGAATATATGGGCTGGACAGTCCTCAACAAGACCGCCACGGAAAGCTACAAATCCAAGAAGCGGGAGGCCACCCCGCAGGAAAACCGGCTGATTTTCAAGGACACCCATCCCGCCATCGTTGACGAGGAAACATGGAATGTTGTCCAGCGTTTGCGGGAAACGAAGCGTGTCAAGGAGCGCATCGGCGGCGAGCCGAACCCGCTGACCGGCGTTCTGTACTGTGCCGACTGCGGACAGAAGATGTACCACAAGAGGGGCAGCACCGGCAGACCCGACCAGCCCCACCATGAGTATGTCTGTTCCAGCTACCGCCACTATTCCCGAAGCTGCACCTGTCACTATATCCGCGTCAGCGTTGTGGAAAGCCTGGTGCTGGAAGCCATACGGCGGGTCAGCGGATATGTGCGGGAGAACGAGGCGGAATTTATCGAGCGTGTCCGCGAAAAATCCTCATTGCAACAGGAGGCGGCGGTAAAGGAGAGCCGCAAAAAACTGTCAAAGGCCAAGCGGCGGCGGGAGGAAATCGGCGGCTTAATCAAGAAACTTTATGAAACCTACGCCACAGGGAAGATACCCGAAAACCACTTTTCCGAATTGCTGACCGGCTACGACACCGAGCAGAAAACCCTTGACGGGGAAATCGAGCGGTTACAGGCCGAAATCGACCGCTACAACACCGACAGCGTGAGGGCTGACAAGTTTATCGAACTGGTGAAGCGGCACACCGAGTTTACCGAGTTTTCCGCGTCCCTGCTGAATGAATTTGTGGAGAAGATAATCGTCCACGAGGCCACCAAAGTGAACGGAGTGCGGGAGCAGGAGGTTGAAATCTATCTGAACTTTATCGGCAAATTTGACCTGCCCGAACAGGAGGAACAGCCGGAGGAAACGCCGGTAAGAAAGAGCAGGAAAAAGCGCCGCCACGAAATGACGGAGGAACAGCGGGCGGCTTTGCGGGAGCGGGACAAGGTACGCTATGCCCGAAAGGTAGCCGCCAGGAAAGCCGCCGAGGAAGTACAGCGGGCGGCAATTCTGAAAGGCACAGCCTACGAAATCAGGCCGCAGGAAGCCGGAGCCGCCCATGCCGCCATCTGAACCCCACCGAGCCGCCATGCTGAAAAAGAGCGTGGCGGCTTTTCCATTCCCATCCATTCCAGACCGAAAAAATGAAAGGAGATTTTGACAAATGGCAAAGACCAAAATTGAGAAAATCGCAAGCATCGAGGAAGAAATCAAGCAGCTTGAAAACAAGAAAAAGCGGCTGATCCAGGAGCAGAAAGAGCAGGAGCGCAAGGACAGGACGAACCGCCTCTGCAAGCGCATGGGGTTTATCGATAAGCTGCTGCCCGACACCATCCCGCTGACCGAGGAGCAGTTCAAGACCTTTGTGGAGCAGACCATCGCCACCGAACACAGCCGCCGCATACTGGACGGATTGACCGCCCAGAACGCCGCCACAGCCCCCGCACAGGGCGCGGAAACGGCGGGTAGGGATAACACCCAGCCTGCCGCCAAAACCGCCCACACAGCGCAGGAGGACGGCGCAGACGGGGGCGCGGCGCAGGGGTAACGAGTATTCACAGGGAGCGATGGGGCTGGTAAATTATCCTTCAATCTCTTTCACAATTTCAATAAACCCATTTCGCCATGAATACTCTTGCGCATAGTCAAGGCAAGACTTTTGAAAAGCATCTTTCTTCTTGTAGTCAGAGCCAGAGCGAATGAGCATTGAGTATATTTCTTTCATTTCTTCTGTTGGGTGTTTGGAAATTGTAATTGCATATTTTAGAGGAATTGCGTCAAATTTATCAACTGCATTCACATCAACACCAGCCGAAATTAAAAGTTCTGTTTGCTTCTTAAGGTATTCAATGTCGCCTTTCAGAAAGCCGAAAAATGCAATGTGCAAAGCATTCCTCTTGTATTTCGTTTCCCTATAATTGAGGTCAATCCCTTGCTCCAACAGGAAACGAACGATTGCAAGCCTACCCTCTGGATTTTTCGTCGAGGTCACTGCTAACTGCAAGAGGTTGTAGTTTGAATTTGGATTGACTTGATTGACATTGCCATCAAAGAATTTTTGAAAGGCATCCCAGTCGCCTTCACGAGCCGCATCAAATATATCTACAAGTATCATAAATGCACCCCCTTAAAATTAGTTGACTTAAATAATAGCATATTTAATTTTCATTGTCTACCACGCTCAACTAATTCTGTATCTACGAAAAGAGCGGTTATGACCGACACCCTTAGCAGGTAAACCGCCCATCCTGCACAAGGAGGGCGGCGCAGACGGGAGCCGGAACGAGGGCGGGGCGCAAGGGTAACGGGCTTACGCCCCTACTTTTTCCCCGATAGGGCGCACTTATATACCACATGAATGTGGTATGTGCGGTCTTGCAGACGGCGTTTTGTGCCTCTCGGCACAAAAGGACGGGGAACGACCCGCAGAAAGGAGGACAGCCCGTGGCAATCTACCATTGCAGTATCAAAATCATATCCCGCGGCAAGGGCAAGTCCGCCGTTGCCGCAGCCGCTTACCGGGCGGGGGAGAAACTCACCAACGAGTTTGACGGGGAAACCCACGACTATACCCACAAGGGCGGCGTTGTCCATACTGAGATTTTACTCCCCGGCCACGCCCCCGCCGCCTTTTCTGACCGGGCGGTTTTGTGGAACGCGGTGGAGAAAATCGAGAAAGCGAAAAACGCCCAGCTTGCAAGAGAAATTGAAATTGCCCTGCCCCGTGAATTGACAAGGGAGCAGGGCATTTCTCTTGTCCGCGAGTATGTGAAAGAGCAGTTTGTCAATGCTGGAATGTGCGCCGACTTTGCCATCCACGACACAGGCGGCGGCAATCCCCACGCCCATATCATGCTGACAATGCGCCCCATCCAGCAGGACGGCGCATGGGGTGCGAAGCAGAAAAAAGAGTACATCCTTGACCCGCAGGGCAAGAAAATCTATGACCCGAAAAAGCGGCAGTACAAATGCAAGGCCATCCCCACCACCGACTGGAACGAGCAGACCAAGGCCGAGGAATGGCGGGCGGCGTGGGCGCAGCTTTGCAACCGGGCGTTGGAGCAGTACGGACACAACCAGCGCATCGACCACCGCAGTTATGAGCGGCAGGGCATCGAGCAGATACCTACCGCCCATTTAGGCGTTGCCGCATCCGCTATGGAGAAGCGCGGCATCCGCACCGAGCGCGGCGATCTGAACCGGGAAATCGAAGTGACAAATCAGAAGTTGCGGCAGTTAAAGGCCCGTATCTCCAAGCTGCAAAAGTGGCTGAAAGAGGAACAGGAGAACACCGAGCCGCCCACCCTTGCCGACTATATCCAGGGCATCCTGTCCCGCAGGGCGCGGGAGGGGAAATCGCAGGTTTCCCAATCGCTGTATAACCTCAAAGACGCGGCGAAAATGCTGAACTTCCTGCAAGCCAACAACATCATGGATATGGCGGGGCTTGATGAAAAATTCAAGTCCATGATAGGGGAACAGCTTGATATTCAGCATAAACTGAAACCCACTGACCGGCGGTTAGGCACTCTGAAAAAGCACATCGAGCAAGCTGAAATTTATTTCAAGTATAAGGGAAAAAAGCATCTGACCGAGGCCGAGCAAATCCTGTTTACGGCGGCGCATGACTATCTGAAAGGCGTGATGAACGGCAAGGCCGCCCTGCCGGTAAAGGCATGGAAAGCGGAGTATGCCAAGCTGACCGCCGAACGGGAAACGCTCAACCGGCGGTATCTCGCGTTGAAAGGGGAAGTGAAAGAAGCTGAGCAAATCCGCAGGAGCGTTTACAACATCTTGCGCCAGGAACAGCGGGAGCAACAGCCCCGCAGGGCGCAGGGTGTGGAGCGGTAACAGGCAGGGCGGCGGGGTAGTCAATATTAGCCCCACCGCCCGGCTTTAACTTATCTCTCTTTTAACTACAACCCATTTTACACTTTGGCGCTTTCCAGGTTTGCGGTCTTTCTCTAAAAAATAACGCAAAATAGCAATTAACTTGTCCACATCCTTGCATACCATATATTCGGGATAAGAACCTTCAAAGAATGGAATCAATTTCTTTGAGTTGGTTTCGCTTCGATAACGTTGAATATATCCATCTTGAGATGTATGGCTATCATAGCTGATGGTACAGCAACCTTCCCCAAATTCAAACCACATTTCAATGATACTTCTATGAACAATTTTCAAAGATTGCATCTGGTTGGTCAGGAACTTTTGTTTTATTTGTTCCACGAACTCAGCACAGGCGACCTTATCAAACTCATCGCCAATTCTTGTGATTGTCTCTTTGCCGTCACGGGATATTTCTGTCACAATGATATGGTTTTCCGGGAGGGCTTTGACCGGTTTGAAATTGGAAACATCAATGTGCTGTATCGTGTGTCCGTTTATGACACTGTACATATAAATGAATGAGTTCGGATAAGTATTATCAATAAAGTCACTTTCATCATCGCTGATGAAATCAAATCCTTCCAGTGCCAGCAAAGATGCCTTACATAGCTTTGCAGATTCAAAAGGAATATCCCAACAGACAAAAGTTGAAGACATTTGGTTATCTGTATCAATTTGATGCGCCTTTAAGCTGCTGACTGCGTTGGCCGTAATGCCTACAAACCATGTTCCCCAGAAATTATAGCTCATATGTGTCACATGAGCTATAATTCCCTCAACCGTGTTAAACTCGTAGTTTCCCCTTCTCCAGAACATTGATTTTGCCCCCTGCAAATTCCAATCTATCGATTCAAGTATAGCACATCTTCTCCCCTAAAACAATCCTGTTCTATCTCCGTTTCGCCTATCCAGACCGTCAAGGGCCGAGTAGTATTTTTTGCTTCGCAAAAAATCTCCCCCCTTGACTGTCTGGATTTTTGCCGTTGCCATTTCGCCGCCGAAAACGGGGAACAGGATTTGACAATCCTGCCCCCGCTTTCGTCTGCTTCATTTTAACGGCAAAACCGTCTGCACTGGTGCGGCGGCTGACGGTAGGTTTTGCGGTGGCTCTGCCCCCGCGCCCCCGGCCTCTCCCAAAGAACAGGATAAGGGCAAATGCGTAACCGGGGAGCGGCGTGATGAACGGCAAGACTGCTTTATTGGGGTGCGCCCATGCTTAAAAATGTTTCAATTTCTTGTTTCAAATTTTCCACAGTATAAGTACCAGCATCAAAATCACCTAAAATATCAAGTTCTTCATGGAAAATATAAATTTTATTCGCCTTTGCCTGCAAGAGCAAATTACATTTTAACGGCCCTACACTGTTAAGGAAGTCATAGAGATATGTAGCATAAGTTTCTGTGTCCAGGTCATCCGTAAATCGCAAAACTAATTTTACATACGCACCGCTTTCCAAGAGGAACCGTTCCAGCCCATCCTCGGCTGTCCATGCTTTTTCTGTTCCCGGCATCTCCAAAGAAATGCGCTGGTCAATCACATAATCCTTGCTTTCACAGAGCGCCAACACTGGGGCTTCGGCTTCTTCTTTGAAAAAATAAACTGCATAGCTATCTCGAACATCCTGATACATTGACTGTGATACAAGAGCTGTCGTGACCTGCTCCGGCGCGTCCACCGGCGCAACCTCACAGGTGTAGGTGGCCCCGGCAAACAGCCCATAGTTTTCCAAATCCTCGTCACCGACAACGGTAAACTCTATCCCATATTTCTCCTGCATCTGCTCCAACAGATAGGCCCGCGCCGCGTCCAGATTATTTTCAAATGGGCCTCCCTGATATTCCGCATCATGCAAATCATCAATGACCTCTTGAACACCGCCACCGACAACTTCCAGTGCATCGTTTGCTTTCCCTGCGGCCCACTCTGTCAATTCCTCGCCTGTACTGCATCCAGCCAGCAGGAGCAGTAACAAGGATAACATCATAACACAAAACATGGATTTTACTTTCATACCGCTTTCACTTCCTTTTCTGTTCCTGCGGTAAAGTTCTTTTTTGGCTTTAAGTATAGCATATTCCCATACTGAAAACAATCCCCGCTTTACATCCATTCTGCTCACCGTACAACCGGCGGGCGTGGACATTTAGACTTGCGGCACAGCCCCCAAACCCGCATGAATACGGGCTTCCTGGGACGCTCCAAGCCCCGGCGCGGGGCGGGGTAAAGGTTTTATACTACCCACCCCCGAAAACGGCTTTTAACCGTCCACGGGGCCTTTCCCGCCTGATTTTTCCCATCCCTTAAAAAGTTCCTCTTGACAAAAAGCCTAACGGCCTGATTTTAGGCACTCCCGGCTCCGGCAAGTCCTTTTCCGCCAAGCGGGAAATCGCCAACTGTTTTCTGCTCACCACCGATGACATCATCGTGTGCGACCCGGAATCGGAGTACGCGCCCCTTGTGGAGCGGCTGCATGGGCAGGTTATTAAGATTTCGCCCACCTCCGGGGACTACATTAACCCGATGGACCTAAACCTGGACTACTCGGATGATGAAAGCCCGCTGTCTTTGAAATCCGATTTCATTCTGTCGCTGTGCGAGCTGATCGTGGGCGGCAAGGAGGGCTTGCAGCCAGTCCAGAAAACCATCATCGACCGTTGTGTACGGCTGGTCTACCATGATTACCTGAACGACCCCAGGCCGGAAAATATGCCGGTATTGGAGGATTTATACAACCTTCTGCTGACCCAGGAGGAAAAAGAAGCGCAGTACATCGCTACGGCGCTGGAAATCTATGTTTCCGGCTCCCTGAATGTGTTCAACCACCGGACCAATGTAAACATCGACAACCGCATTGTCTGCTATGACATCAAGGAGTTAGGCAAGCAGCTGAAAAAAATCGGTATGCTGGTGGTGCAGGACCAGGTGTGGAACCGCGTCACCATCAACCGCGCCGCCCACAAGTCCACCCGTTACTACATTGACGAGATGCACCTGCTGCTCAAAGAGGACCAGACCGCCGCCTATACCATTGAAATCTGGAAAAGGTTTCGGAAGTGGGGCGGGATTCCCACCGGCATCACCCAGAACATCAAGGACCTGCTTGCCAGCCGGGAGATCGAGAACATCTTTGAGAACTCGGACTTTGTATATATGCTCAACCAGGCAAGCGGGGACCGGCAGATTCTGGCAAGGCAGCTGGGCATCTCCCCGCACCAGCTGTCCTATGTGACCCACTCCGGCGAGGGCGAAGGGCTGCTGTTCTACGGCAACATCATCCTGCCCTTTATCGACCGGTTCCCCAAGGACACCGAGCTGTACCGCATCATGACCACAAAATTACAGGAATTAAAGGAGGGAAAGCAATCATGACTGCACAGAAAATCAAACACAATCCCCGGCTGTTTTTGCAGCGGGCGATGGAGATTCAGCGCCGCCAGCTGCTTCTGGCGATGGCGGACGCGGTAAGCGAGTGCCGTACTGCGGAGAGCATGGCGGCAGAACTGAACGGGGACGGGGAAACCGGCCTGCTCCGCCTTGCGGAAATCTGGTGCTGCCTCTCCCCCGACACCGGCGGCAGGATTATGGAGGGCCGGGGCGCGGAGCTTCTGGCCGATGTGCTGGCACAGGTCTATGCCTGCCTGATCCTCCGTCCTTTACACACCCCGGCTGGCATGGGCCTCTATGTGGAACTGCTCTATATGATGGAGGCGCTGATGCTGGGGGAATGGTTTGATTAAGGAGCCACGCCTGCGCTTTACGAGGGAGGAACAGACCGCCCCGGCGCTGGAAAAGCCGATCCGCCGCGCACAGAAAGCAGCTGTCCGGGCAGACAAGGCGCAGGCCAGGATACCCAAAAAGAAGGTTCGGCAGACCGTTATTGACCCCGATACCGGAAAGAAAACAACGAAACTGACCTTTGAGGAACAGGCAAAGCCGCCCTCCAAGCTGTCCCATGCGGTACGGGGCGCTCCGGCCAACGCGCTGCTTGCCGGGGCGCATAAGGAAATCCGCAAGTCCGAACAGGACAATGTGGGCGTGGAGGGGGCGCACAAGACCGGGCAGGCTGTTGAAGTCAGCGCGCGGCTGGTGCGGGAGGGATACCGCAGCCATAAACTGAAACCCTACCGCGAAGCGGCAAAGGCGGAGCAAAAGCTGGAAAAAGCAAACATCAACGCCCTGTACCAAAAGTCCCTGGCGGAGAACCCCCAGCTTGCCAGCAACCCCCTTTCCCGCTGGCAGCAAAAGCAGGCCATCAAAAAGGAATATGCCGCCGCCAAGCGCGCCGGTCAAACGGCTGGGCATACGGCCCAGGCCGCAGGCCATACCGCCAAGACCGCCCAAAAGACCGGCAAGGCGGCAAAGTCCGTCAAAGAGAAAGCGGAACAGGCGGGCCGCTTTGTCATGCGGCACAAGAAGGGATTCCTGATTGCGCTGGCGCTGTTTCTGCTGGTCTGCCTGCTGATGAATACCCTGTCCTCCTGCTCCATGCTGGCCCAGAGCATCGGCTCGGCGGTGTCCGGTTCCACCTATCCCTCCAATGACGAGGATATGCTGGGGACCGAAGCGGACTATGCGGCAAAGGAGGCGGAACTGCAAGCCAAACTGGACAACATAGAGAGCCTGCACCCAGGCTATGACGAGTACCGGTACAATCTGGACCCTATCGGCCACAATCCCCATGAGCTGGCGGCTTATTTAAGCGCCCTGCTCCATGAATACACGCCCCAGAGCGCGGCGGCACAGTTACAGCGGGTCTTTGACCTCCAATATGTCCTGACGCTGACCGAGGAGGTGGAAATCCGATACCGCACCGAAACCAGCACCGACCCGGAAACCGGGGAAACGACCAGCGAGGAAGTCCCCTATGAATACTACATCCTCCATGTGGAGCTTGTGAACACACAGATTTCCGCTCTTGCGCCGGAACTGCTCACCCCGGATGAATATGAGATGTACCAGGTCTATATTGCCACCAGGGGCAACAAGCCGCTGCTGTTTGGCGGCGGTTCCCCGGATATGGGAAATTCCGAGGATTTGAGCGGCGTGGAGTTTATCGGCGGGACCCGCCCTGGCAATCCGGGCCTGGTCGATCTGGCAAAGCGTCAGGTGGGAAACGTGGGCGGCTATCCGTATTGGAGCTGGTACGGCTTTAACAGCCGGGTAGAATGGTGTGCCTGCTTCGTGAGCTGGTGCTATAACCAGGCCGGGAAAAGCGAACCGCGCTTTGCTGGCTGTCAGTCCCAGGGCGTACCCTGGTTCCAGTCGCATGGACAATGGGGCGGGCGCGGATATGCCAACATCGCCCCTGGCGACGCCATTTTCTTTGATTGGGATTTGGACGGTTCCGCCGACCATGTTGGCATTGTGATCGGCACAGACGGGAGCCGGGTCTATACGGTGGAGGGCAATTCCGGCGATGCCTGCAAAATCAAAAGCTATGACCTGAATTACCAGTGTATCAAGGGCTACGGCCTGATGAACTGGAACTAAACCATATGGGAAGGAGTGTTTACAGATGGCAACGAACAAAATCGACCGGATTGACCGGGAGATCGCAAAGACCCGCGAAAAGCTGGCGGAATACCAGAACCGGCTGCGGGAATTGGAGGCGCAGAAAACCGAGGCGGAGAACCTGCAAATCGTCCAGCTGGTGCGGGCGGTCCGCATGACCCCGCAGGAGCTGAACGCGCTGCTGTCCGGCGGCGGGATTCCCGGCGTGGGAACGCCTGCACCCGACACCCAGGAAAAGGAGGAAA
>CAJTGJ010000068.1 GCA_910575695.1 Oscillospiraceae bacterium
GCTGACCGCCTTTTGTCCGCTTGCCGGACAGCCGCAGACGCGGCAGAAAGGATATATTTATGGCATTTTTCAATAGCGCAGTAGACGTTTTGCAGACCCTTGTTGTAGCACTTGGAGCAGGGCTTGGTATCTGGGGCGTAATCAATCTGATGGAGGGCTACGGCAATGACAATCCGGGTGCGAATGCTCATGTGCGGTAAAGTAACAAGCAAAGATTTTGATAGGCAGCCGCCCGCTATTCCGTAAATATTTCTAAATCTTTATTTCACAAAATGCAAGAAATATGTTATACTTACAAGCGCATGAGAAAACAAAATGGAGAAAGGCGGTGAGCCAGTGGCGAACAAGAATCAATACCACTTTGACAGTAAAATTCATATATATCGAGCCACAAAAAGAATGACACAACAAGAGCTTGCCGATTTGGTGGGCGTTTCAAGACAAACGATTATGCAGCTTGAAAGAAACCGATACAATCCCTCTATGCTGTTGGCTTATGCTATTGCAAGAGTATTTGACGTTTCGATTGAAGAATTATTTGATTTTTGGGAGGACGAAAAATGATTGAAATATTAAATGAGATTGCCAACAGCACAACACTATTCATTGTGGGCGCATGGTTTGGATTAGTAATTACAATCGTTCTAATCATATTGTTTTTCGTTAAATCTTCCCGTGATGAAAGAGGTCGGTCTATTATCGGCAAAGCAAGCATTATTTCTACGATTGTATTTATCGTTCTTGTAAATTTTGTTTGTAAAATATTGGATAATATTGAAATTAACTACGTTACTATGGGCTTTTGTTTTCAATGGATTTATGATATTGTCCTTGCCGTAGAGGTTATTGCAATTCTGATTTACAAAAGAGTTGAATAGACGATAACCGAAAAATTCAGCGGTTGCTTTCAAAATGCCGCTGAATTTTTTTGTTTTATAATGTATGAAATACTTTACTTTGAGCAAGAAATATGATATGATAGCGTTGGTCGGAAAGACTGAAGAAATTATGGAGGTAATGATATGATTGAAACGATTATCGAGGTACTTATCATTGCAGGAACATTAGTCTGTGCCAGCCTGCAAATGAGAAAGGACGCACTGAAAGCCAGACGAGTGTACGCCATAGCGTTTGTTTTAATGATTGCCGTCTGCATTGCTTTTGGCATTGCACAGGGCGCAGTTGCCGCAGGAATATTCTATACTACATTGTCCTTTTCTCCTATTGAGGTATTATCTCTCCTTGCAGTTATCTACTGGATTTCCTTAATAACCGAAAAAGGGAAAATGTTCAACAAGGTAATCGGAGAATGAAATAGCAAAACCAGCCGAGCCAGTCAACGGCAAGATGAACGGGCTGCGCCCGCCGTTGACAGCCCCGACTGTTTTCGCTGATAGGCAGCTAAGGGGCGACAGCAAAAAGTGCTGCCGCCCTTTACTATCATAAAAATCAAATTTCAATCCACGCATTTGTAGAGGAAAGGGGGAAATTTCCATGACCTGTACAGAAGAATACAAGGAGCCTATCGTTTACACATTCCATGCCTTTTGACAACTGAATAACCGCCGCCAGAGGACGGCACACCGAGCAGGAAATCAGCAACAAGGTTTCCTGCTTTTTTTGCGCTTTGCGGTTGCCGGAATCGCCCTCTTTGCATTACTTATGCAGAGCCAGTCACAGCTAAAAGCAATCTACAAGGACAACGCCGATACGCTGCCTTGCGGCAGCTACCCCTTTGTGAACTTGCGGGAAGCGAACACCTTGCTATGCAAGCTATTCACTTCCCGCAAGTCTGAATAATACCCGTCCGGCAGCACAGCGGGACACCGAAAGGAGGAATGGAAGCAATCACATATATCAATATCGGCTACATGATACGCGCCCCTACTTTCCGGCGCAGTACACAGCGGCAGGAGCCGCACCCCTTACAACTGAATACCGCCGCGCCGCAGAACTTACGCAGCGCGGGGACAGCCGCCTTTACCAGAGGGCGGTTTTTTTGTGCGGCGGCATATGCTGACCGCCTTTTGTCCGCTTGCCGGACAGCCGCAGACGCGGCAGAAAGGATATATTTATGGCATTTTTCAATAGCGCAGTAGACGTTTTGCAGACCCTTGTTGTAGCACTTGGAGCCGGGCTTGGTATCTGGGGCGTGATTAACCTCATGGAAGGCTACGGCAACGACAATCCGGGCGCGAAAAGCCAGGGCATGAAGCAGCTTATGGCGGGCGGCGGCGTTGCCCTTATCGGCATGACCCTTGTACCGCTGCTTTCCGGCTTGTTCGGTTAAGAAGCGCGGGTAAAGGCTTATGCAGAGCATACTTGACGCGATTAACGAATGGATAAAGGAAATCCTCATAGGAGCCATAAACGGTAATCTGTCAACTATGTTCGGGGACGTAAACGAGAAAGTCGGCACTATCGCCGCAGAGGTAGGGCAGACCCCGCAAGGGTGGAACGCAAATATATTCTCCATGATACAGACGCTTAGTGAGAATGTAATCGTACCCATTGCGGGGCTTGTCATTACCTACGTCCTATGCTATGAGCTTATCAGCATGGTAACGGAAAAGAACAATATGCACGACGTTGACACTTCCATGTTCTTCAAGTGGGTGTTCAAGGCGTTTGTGGCAGTCTACCTTGTGACGCACACCTTTGACATCACTATGGCGGTGTTCGATATGGCGCAGCACGTTGTTTCCGGCGCGGCGGGGGTAATCGGCGGCAGCACAGAGATTGATGTTGCCGCCGCCCTTGCTTCCATGCAGAGCGGGCTTGACGCTATGGAAATCCCCGAACTGCTCTTACTTGTCATGGAAACAAGCCTTGTGAGCTTGTGCATGAAAATCATGTCCGTACTGATAACCGTTATCCTCTACGGGCGCATGATAGAGATTTACCTTTACTGTTCGGTATCGCCTATCCCGTTTGCAACAATGACGAACCGGGAATGGGGGCAGATAGGAAACAACTACCTCAAATCCCTGTTCGCTATCGGTTTTCAAGGCTTCCTCATTATGATATGCGTCGGCATTTACGCGGTTCTGGTAAACAACATGATAATAGCGGACAATCTGCACAGCGCGATATTCTCCCTTGCAGCCTATACCGTTATCCTCTGTTTCTCCCTGTTCAAATCCGGCGCACTGGCAAAGTCGATATTCTCCGCGCATTAGCGGCGTGTCAAGGGTAGGGTGGAGATTTTCAGAGCGAAGCGGCGAAAATACGACCCGACCTTGACGCGGATAACCCCCATATAATACGGGCGGGCAAAGGGCAAAGATTGACCTTTGCCTTGATTACCCTTATGGGAAGTTACAGCAACACCAAACCCAGAGAAAGGAGGTTTTCACTTGGCGTATGTACCCGTACCCAAAGACTTATCCAAAGTCAAGACAAAAGTAGCGTTCAACCTTACCAAACGGCAGATTGTATGTTTTGCGGCGGCTCTCCTGTTCGGCTTGCCGCTTTTCTTTCTGCTCAAAGACAGCACAGGCACAAGCCTTGCGTCTATGGCTATGATTGCTGTCATGCTGCCCTGTTTCCTGTTCGCCATGTATGAAAAGCATGGACAGCCCCTTGAAGTAGTGGTGAAGAACATCATTCAGACGAAATTCATAGCCCCCAAAGAACGACCATACAGGACAGACAACTTTTATTCCGTCTTAGAACGGCAGAGAAAACTTGAAAAGGAGGTATCAGCGATTGCAAAAGGAAACACGAAGAAACAGCGCGGCGGGAAGCGCAAAGCCTAACCCGCCCCGCAAGCTCACCCGCGCCGAGAAAAAGCAGATTGCGGAAATCATCAGACAGGCAAAGGGCGACGGGAAAGCGCACACCGCGCAGCAGACAATCCCCTATATCCAGATGTACCCGGACGGTATCTGCAAGGTTACGGGACGGAAATACTCAAAGACCGTCGCCTTTGAAGATATTAACTATCAGCTTGCACAGGCAGACGACAAGACTGCCATTTTTGAGAACTGGTGCGACTTCCTAAACTACTTTGACGCTTCCGTTTCGGTGCAGCTCTCTTTCATCAATCAGGGGACGCAGCGGGGCGAAGCGGAAAAAGCGGTCAATATCCCGTCACAGGAGGACGCTTTCAATTCTATCCGCACAGAATACCGGGATATGCTGAAAAACCAGCTTGCAAAGGGCAACAACGGGCTTGTCAAGGCAAAATACATCACCTTTGCCATTGAAGCCGACAGTCTGGGCGCGGCGAAATCCCGCCTTGCCCGTATCGAAACGGACGTGCTGAACAACTTTAAGCTCTTAGGCGTGTCTGCCCGCCCCATGACAGGCTATGAACGCCTTAAAATGCTGCATGGCATTTTCCACCCGGAGGGCGGGCAGTTTTCCTTTGATTTTTCATGGCTTGCCCCGTCCGGGCTTTCCACAAAGGACTTTATCGCCCCGTCCTCATTCCGTTTTGGCGAGGGGCGGTATTTCCGCATGGGGCGCAAAATCGGCGCGGTTTCATTCCTTGAAATCCTTGCGCCGGAATTAAACGACCGTATCTTATCCGACATTCTGGACTTGGAAACGGGCGTTATCGTCAATCTGCATATCCACAGTATCGACCAGACCGAAGCCATAAAGACAATCAAGCGGAAAATCACCGACCTTGACAAAATGAAAATCGAGGAACAGAAAAAAGCGGTACGCAGCGGCTATGACATGGATATTATCCCGTCCGACCTTGCCACGTTCGGCAGCGAAGCGAAGAACCTCTTACAGGACTTGCAGAGCCGGAATGAAAGAATGTTCCTCTTGACATTCCTTGTGGTGAACATGGCAGACACGAAGCGGAAACTGGAAAATGACGTGTTCGCGGCGGCGGGCATAGCACAGAAGAACAACTGCGCCTTGACCCGCCTTGACTACCAACAGGAAGCGGGGCTTATGTCCTCTGTACCGCTTGGGGAGAACCTTATCCCCATTCAAAGAGGGCTTACCACGTCAAGCACCGCTATCTTTATCCCCTTTATCACACAGGAGCTTTTCCAGACGGGCGCGGCGTTGTACTACGGCTTAAATGCCCTGTCTAACAACATGATACTCTGCGACCGCAAGCAGCTAAAGAACCCCAACGGAGTGTATCGTAAAGGAACGGGGACACCCCGAAAACAACAGGCAGTCAGGCCGCAGGCGGCACAGGGGCGCGGGAAAGGACGCGCCGAGGTGATTTTGACGGTAGTATATCACAGACAACCGAATATGGAAAGGGGGCTAATCCTATGCCGGCAGTAACAGCAGACAGGACGATTGAACGCACCGACAAGCCGCTGCACATCACAAAGCGGATTGGCTCCACGACCTACAAGGTGAGCGTCCATTTCAGCAGGACGAGCAGGGAAACCATGAGCGATAAGCTGGTACGCCTGATTGAAAGGGACGCGGTGAAACAGTGAAAGCTACACCGAGAACCGCAGCGCCGGACAGCCGGAAAGAGGGAAGCATGAACGACAGCAAACTGACTATCCTTTACGAGAGATTAAGCCATGAGGACGGGCGGGAAAACGAATCCCTGTCCATTGAGCATCAAAAGGAATATCTGGAGGAATACGCGGCCCGGAACGGCTTTACCAATGTTGTCCATCGGACAGATGACGGCTGGAGCGGCACACGCTGGGACAGGCCCGGATTTTTGCAGATTATGGAGGACATCGAGCGCGGCAATGTGGGCCAAATTTTGATTAAAGACATGAGCAGATTGGGCCGCGACCACCTGCGCGTTGGGCTGTTTCTGGAGCAGTTGCGGGAGCGGGGCGTCCGGCTGATCGCCGTGGCCGAGGGCATCGACACCGCCAAGGGCGAGGACGATTTCATGCCCTTCCGAAACATCTTTGCGGAGTGGCACGCAAGAGATACCAGCCGGAAGATACGGGCGATTTTCGGCGCGAGGACGGCGGCGGGGAAGCACGTCACCGGCGCGCTCCCCTACGGCTATCTTCACGACCCGGACGACCGACAGAAGTGGATTTTGGACGAGGAAGCCGCCCCCGTTGTGAAGCGCATCTTCCAGGGCGTTATCGAGGGCAAGCCCATCGCCAGAATTGCGGAGGAATTGACCGCCGAGCGGATACTCACCCCCGCCGCCCATTGGAGGGCCATCGGGGAGCGGGTGAGCATGGGCGCGTCGGGCGCAGACCCCTATAAATGGGCCACCGCCACACTCATTCAAATTCTGAAAAAAGAGGAATATATGGGCTGGAAAGTCCTCAACAAAACCGCCACGGAAAGCTACAAATCCAAGAAGCGGGAAGCCACGCCGCAGGAAAACCGCCTGATTTTCAAAGACACCCACCCCGCCATCGTTGACGAGGAAACATGGAATGTCGTTCAGCGTCTGCGGGAAACCAAGCGTGTCCGGGAGCGCATCGGCGGCGAGCCGAACCCGCTGACCGGCGTTCTGTACTGCGCCGACTGCGGAGAGAAGATGTACCACAAGCGGGGCAGCACCGGCAGGCCCGACCAGCCCCACCATGAGTATGTCTGTTCCAGCTACCGCCACTATTCCCGAAGCTGCACCTGTCACTATATCCGTGTCAGCGTTGTGGAAAGCCTGGTGCTGGAAGCCATACGGCGGGTCAGCGGATATGTGCGGGAGAACGAGGCGGAGTTTATCGAGCGTGTCCGGGAGAAATCGGAATTGCAACAGGAGGCGGCGGTAAAGGAGAGCCGCAAAAAGCTGTCAAAAGCCAAGCGGCGGCGGGAGGAAATCAGCGGCTTGATAAAGAAACTTTATGAAGCCTACGCCACGGGGAAGATACCCGAAAACCACTTTTCCGAACTGCTCACCGGCTATGACACCGAGCAGAAAACCCTTGACGGGGAAATCGAGAGGTTACAGGCCGAAATCGACCGCTACAACACCGACAGCGTGAGGGCTGACAAGTTTATCGAACTGGTGAAGCGGCACACCGAGTTTACCGAGTTTTCCGCATCCCTGCTGAATGAATTTGTGGAGAAAATCATCGTCCATGAGGCCACCAAAGTGAACGGGGTACGGGAGCAGGAGGTTGAAATCTATCTGAACTTTATCGGCAAATTCGACCTGCCCGAACAGGAGGAACAGCCGGAGGAAACGCCGGTAAGAAAGAGCAGGAAAAAGCGCCGCCACGAAATGACGGAGGAACAGCGGGCGGCTTTGCGTGAGCGGGACAAGGTACGCTATGCCCGAAAGGTAGCCGCCAGGAAAGCCGCCGAGGAAGCACAGCGGGCGGCAATTCTGAAAGGCACAGCCTACGAAATCAGGCCGCAGGAAGCAGGAGCCGCCCATGCCGCCATCTGAACCCCACCAAGCCGCCATGCTGAAAAAGAGCGTGGCGGCTTTTTCATTCCTATCCATTCCAGACCGAAAAACTGAAAGGAGAGTTTGACAAATGGCAAAGACCAAAATTGAGAAAATCGCAAGCATCGAGGAAGAAATCAAGCAGCTTGAAAACAAGAAAAAGCGGCTGATCCAGGAGCAGAAAGAGCAGGAGCGCAAGGACAGGACAAACCGGCTCTGCAAGCGCATGGGGCTTTTTGAAAAGCTGCTGCCCGGCACCATCCTGCTGACCGAGGAACAGTTCAAGACCTTTTTGGAGCAGACCGTACTGACCGAACACAGCCGCCGCATACTGGACGGATTGACCGCCCAGAACGCCGCCACAGCCCCCGCACAGGGCGCGGGAACGGCGGGGAGGGGTAACACCCAGCCCACCGCCAAAACCGCCCATACAGCGCAGGAGGACGGCGCAGACGGGAGCGCGGCGCAGGGGTAACGAGGTTTGCGGAGCGGGGCCGGGGACTATTCTCCCCCGGCCTCGCTGGATGTTACTGCTCAATACCAGTGGAAATCTTCTCATGGATATGCTATAATAAATTACAGCATATCATTGGAGGAGCTTATGAGGTTTAGAGAAAACGATACAGTAAAAATTATACGCAACTGCAAAAATGGAGCAAAAGAGGGGGAAATTGGCACTATACTTATAGCGTTCAAAGAACCGATTGAGGCATATGAGATTGAAATAGCAGATGAAGAAGGGCGGACAAAAGCACAGTACACCTTGTTACCAGATGATTTGGAACTTGTAGAAATCGGGGAGACAATGATACCATGAACAGCGGACATAAAAAAAGAAAGTATGCTCTTGCCGCCGCCCTAGTCGGGGCGCTGGTGCTGCCGCTGTTCGGCTGCCAGAAAAACGCAGGAGAGAAATTGAGTGAAGAAGAAGTGCAGCGGCAAGCCTATGAATATCTTGCCAGCCGGTATAGTGCGGAATTTACCATTACCAATGCCAAGCATGAGCCGGATGTAGTAGGGCCTATTCCCTCATTCCGTTCCTCTTTCCATTGGGTGCTGACAGTGGTATCAGACCTCTTTCCCGATGATACATTTGAACTTCGGTATGGGCGTTTTGGAAAAGGCAACAGAAAGACATGGCACTGGACGGACAATTACTATAATCTTCTGTTCCGGGACGAGCCAGCCGCAATTTGCACAGAGTTTGCAGAAGAATTTTTTGGTGTAGACTGTATTGCGAAAGCTCCTATTTTTCAAGAGGGTTGGCTTGACGGGGTAGGAGAAAACAGCACTTTTCAGGAATGGACGCAGGCGGGCGGGAGAATAACGGATGTGACAATATGGTTTTGTGATTTTCTCCCGGATGATGATGAATTTATTGCATTTGCCGACGCGCTTACAGAAAAACTCCCAATCGTCAGTTTTGTCAAATGCAGGGGCCTGACATCAGAGGGATACAAAGAGGTATCCGAACAGCGGGATATACCTGGTACGATTTGGAATGAACATCGGGAATGGATTATTGGACGAATAGATTTTAACCCCCAAAGCCACGAAATCGTACTATCACAGAGATATTCTACCGATTGACAATCGAACAAAATCCGATTAGTCGCTCGAAATCAAAGCGTTAAAATGACGCTCTGATTTTCGGGCGACTTTCTATTTCCACCAATTCTAACAGAGACGGGGCGCAAGGGCAACGGGCTTACGCCCCGTCCCCTGCCCCCGGCAAGGGCGCACTTATATACCACATGAATGTGGTATGTGCGGTCTTGCAGACAGCGTTTTGTGCCTCTCGGCACAAAAAGACGGGGGAACGACCAGCAGAAAGGAGGACAGCCCATGGCAATCTATCATTGCAGTATCAAAATCATATCCCGCGGCAAGGGCAAGTCCGCCGTTGCCGCCGCCGCTTACCGGGCGGGGGAAAAACTCACCAACGACTTTGACGGGGAAACCCACGATTACACCCACAAGGGCGGTATCGTCCATACCGAGATTTTACTCCCCGGCCACGCCCCCGCCGCCTTTTCTGACCGGGCGGTTTTGTGGAACGCGGTGGAGAAAATCGAGAAAGCGAAAAACGCCCAGCTTGCAAGAGAAATTGAAATTGCCCTGCCCCGTGAATTGACAAGGGAGCAGGGCATTTCTCTTGTCCGGGAGTATGTAAAAGAGCAGTTTGTCAATGCCGGAATGTGCGCCGACTTTGCCATCCACGACACAGGCGGCGGCAATCCCCACGCCCATATCATGCTGACAATGCGCCCCATCCAGCAGGACGGCGCATGGGGCGCGAAGCAGAAAAAGGAGTACATTCTTGACCCGCAGGGGAAGAAAATCTATGACCCGAAAAAGCGGCAGTACAAGTGCAAGGCCATCCCCGTCACCGACTGGAACGAGCAGACCAAGGCCGAGGAATGGCGGGCGGCGTGGGCGCAGCTTTGCAACCGGGCGTTGGAGCAGTACGGACACGCGGAGCGCATCGACCACCGCAGTTATGAGCGGCAGGGCATCGACCTGATACCCACCGTCCATTTAGGCGTTGCCGCTTCCGCTATGGAGAAGCGCGGCATCCGCACCGAGCGCGGCGATCTGAACCGGGAAATCGAAGTGACAAATCAGAAGCTCCGGCAACTGAAAGCCCGTATCTCCAAGCTGCAAAAGTGGCTGAAAGAGGAACAGGAGAACACCGAGCCGCCCACCCTTGCCGACTATATCCAGGGCATCCTGTCACGCAGGGCGCAGGAGGGGAAATCGCAGACTTCCCAATCCATCTATAACCTCAAGGACGCGGCGAAAATGCTGAATTTCCTGCAAGCCAACAACATCATGGATATGGCAGGGCTTGATGAAAAATTCAAGTCCATGATAGGGGAACAGCTTGACATTCAGCATAAATTGAAACCCATTGACCGGCGGTTAGGCACTCTGAAAAAGCACATCGAGCAGGCCGAGATTTATTTCAAGTACAAGGGAAAGAAGAAGCTGACCGAAGCCGAGCAAATCTTATTTACGGCAGCGAAAGATTATCTCAAAGGCGTGATGAACGGCAAGACCGCCCTGCCGGTAAAAGCGTGGAAAGCGGAGTATGCCAAGCTGACCGCCGAACGGGAAACGCTCAACCGGCGGTATCTTGCGTTGAAAGGGGAAGTGAAAGAGGCCGAGCAAATCCGAAAGAGCGTTTACAATATCTTGCGGCAGGAACAGCGGGAGCAGCAGCCCCGCAGGGCGCAGGATATGGAGCGGTAACGGACAGGGCGGCGGGATTTGCCGCCGCCCTGCTTCAATTTTTACGCATTCTTCTTTTTCCTGTTACGTTGCGCTATGGAACATCTGAACGCTTTGTACATTGCGGGCGACAGTTCCGGGGAATCTTCATCAAATTGAATTTCCCGTTTCGCCGCCGCTTTGACTTCTTCCAACTGCTCCTGCGTAGGAGCCTGACCATCCTTAATTGTAAAAGTTCTGGTCATAATAGAGCCTCCTTTCACTCTCCGTTGCCAATCTCGCGGAAATCAACCGGATATTTTCTCCTCGCTCGGTAAATACAACAAACAGCAAATCACCGACCATACCGATTGCAATATAGCGGTCTTCTTCCATACTATGCTCGAAATCATACATTTCTATGTAATACTCATCACGAAAGACGTATGAAGCCGTTTCAAAAGATATACCATGTTTTTGGCGGTTGATACGGTCTTTTTCCTCGTCCCATTCAAATTTTAGTTCCATAAGTTTTCTTCTTTCAAATGAATAATCAGGGCGCAATCTATACAAGTGTACTCTTGCTTTGCGATCGCTTTTTTAATGCCACGACAAACTGGAATTTTCTTAAGTTCCTTAAGAGCCCACTTCCCGTTACAAACCACAGAATGACCAGCGCCCATTTTGACACCACTGGGCATTGTCAATCATCCACTTATTATCAATCAGACGCATTAAATAACGATAGTAGAAAATATCCTGTTCCGCATAAAGCCAAAACTTGCTTTTTGTTACCTGTTCACCGGCAATCAAACGATAATCTGTATAAGTCCCGCCGCTTTTCCAGGAAAGGCTCTCAGAACGCCAGCCGGGACGAGGAGAGAAGCTAACCCACTTGGCAAAAAGCGCATCAAGCTCCACTTTATCACCACGTCCTTTTTGTTTTGCCATCTGCTCCCAGCGGGTCATATCGTCAAAGAATTCCTGTAGCGCATGGATGGGAGCCTGTAGTTTGGGATTGTCCAATGAAATTCGATTTTTCATGGTTTTATAGGTACGGGCATCTTCATATGACTTGCGTTCCGCCCTTGTAAACAGCCCTGCAATACCCTCGGCATCATGTTGGTCTGTATCGCTGATATACAGCTTGTCCCGCCAGGAAACCGCCATCAGTCCTTCAAAAGTAACATGGCGGCAGACAGCTATATTTATATATTCCAGCCCTTTAATTTGTGCGGCTTGAGACAGCCCCTCATCGTCCAAAGCCGTCCGTTGCAAGAATAGCTTCTTTAGGGGAATGTCTTTCAACAGTTCCAGTCCATGTCCGGTAATCTGTTTGCTGCGCATTAGAGACAGCTCTTTCAGCTTGGGAATTCGTGCCAAAACGAGAAAGCACTTGTCACCAAACGGGGCATCATCCAAATAAACCTGTTGAAGCCTCGGGCATTGCCTGACAGCTTCCTCAAGGGTATCTAAATTCAGCGGCGCTTCTACCCTTTTTGTGTCGTTGCAGAGATAGGCTCCGTTCTGATATTCCAACATATAAGTATTCGGAGCAAATTCCAACATCATATTTTTCCGCTCCTGTCCTTCAGAAATCCGATTTGTCGGTTAGCTTACTGACCCTAGTATAACACATCTCCCCGCTGAAAACAATCCCCGTTCTATATCCGTTCCGACTATCCAGACCGTCAAGGGCCGAGTAGTATTTTTCGCGGGTGCGAAAAAATCCACTCTTACCCTTGACCGTCTGGATTTTTGCCGTTGCCATTTCGCCGCCGAAAACGGGGAACAGGATTTGACAACCCTGCCCCCCGCTTTCGTCCGCTTCATTTTAACGGCAAAACCGTCTGCACTACTGCGGCGGCTGACGGTAGGTTTTGCGGTGGCTCTGCCCCCGCGCCCCCGGCCTCTCCCAAAGAACAGAATAAGGGCAAGTGCGTAACCGACGGGCGTGGACATTTAGGCTTGCGGCACAGCCCCCAAACCCCCATGAATACGGGCTTCCTGGGCCGCTCCAAGCCCCGGGGCGGGGTAAGGGTTTTATACTACCCACCCCCGAAAACGGCTTTTAACCGTCCACGGGGCTTTTCCGCCTGATTTTTCCCATCCCTTGAAAAGTTCCTCTTGACAAAAAGCCTAACGGCTTAATCTTGGGTACGCCGGGAAGCGGGAAATCCTTTGCCGCCAAACGGGAAATGACAAACGCTTTCCTCATTACAGACGACGATATTATCATCTGCGACCCGGAAGCCGA
>CAJTGJ010000069.1 GCA_910575695.1 Oscillospiraceae bacterium
GGCCTTCTTCCTTGATTTTTGTTTCGCAACTTAATCATAGTCGTTTCCACTGTGCTGCCAAGGGCTTGTTCAGTTTTTACCACCCACTCATTCTACCGATGAGCCAATTCAGGATAGGTTTTACCCTCCTCTTTGAGCGCCCCGCAGGGACGGCCCAGCTCCCGGAGGGTGTAGTCGATGGCGGGCTCCCGGCGCTCCACCGGCAGGCGGGCCAGGACATAAAGGCGCTTGTTCATCAGGGTAACGGGAAATACCACATCGCCCACCTTGATGGACGCGATGGTGGGCATTTTGGCGTGGATACTGCCATACACCACCTTGATCGGGCCAGTGTCCCCGGCCTTTTGTAGTTCCTTCAACCTGTCCTGGGGCCAATAGACCATATATGCGGGCATAGAAACATCCCCTGTCTGTCGTAGTTTCTGCCGCTTATTATAACAGGAAAATCATATAGTTACAAGATTTCGGAGGTGACCCGCGATCAATTCCACACAGAAAACCACATATCCCGCCCTGGATCGCACCGCGTTCCTCATTGAGCACGCCTGCGTACCCAGCTATATCCCCCGTTTCTGCCCGGAAGCGGCCCAGCTTCTTTCGGCCATAGCGGACTGTCTGACACAAAACCAGCCGTCAGGAGGCAGCAATGAATAACGATAATCAAAACAGCCTTGAACAGGCGGCCACCGCGGCCCATACCGTCTACGGCGCCATCAAAACCGGCAGGGCAATTTCAGCCGCCGCAAAAGGCGCGGCGCTGGGCGGGCCCTATGGCGCGGCCGCAGGTCTGGCCTTGGCGGCCGGGGAGCACGGGAAAAAGCTGCTGGCCGGCATGGCGGTCCTGCTCCTGCTTCCGGTCATGTTTGTGCTGATGCTGCCGGGGCTGACCTTCGGCGGGCTGACCAGCAGCGGGGCCAACGGCCAGCCCATCCTCAACGACAGCCCCGCCATCATCGGGCATCTGGATGCCATTGCCGCCGCCATCGACGAAATACTGAACGAGGGGCTCGCCGACGCAAAGGAGCGCATTGCCCAGGATTTTGCCGGTACAGGCGGCGATAACTATGAAGTGGTGGAGCCCTTCTCTGTCTCCAGCAGCACCAACCTGTTTATCGGCCAGTATTGCGCCGCCAGGGAACAGGACTGGGCGGCGATCTCCCTGGACGATATGAAGCAGCTCCTGCGGAGCGGGAAAAGCAGCCGCTATTCCTTCACCCGCACCAGTGAGATACGGACGGTAGAGGCAGACGACCCGGACACCCCGGACATAGTGGAGACAAAGCAGGAGACGTGGTATATCTATACCCTTGTCTACAACGGGGAATCCTATTTCGCCGGCCATGTGTTCCACCTGTCGGAGGAGCAAAAGACATTGGCCGGTGAGTACGCAAACAACCTGAGCCTGTTCCTCGGCGACGGGATGTTCCAGGATACGAAATATGGCGGCAATACCATCACGTCCCTGGGCAGCGTGCGCTTTACAGACGGCGTGACCGAGGTGGTCTATTTTAACCAGCTTGACCAGCGGTACGCCAACCAGCCCTATGGCACAGACAACATCGGCGGCTATGGCTGCGGCCCCACCGCCATGTCTATTGTGATATCCTCGCTGACGGACGATATCGTTGACCCGGTGGAAATGGCCCGGTGGGCTTATGAGCACGGCGGCTGGTGCAAGGGGCAGGGCTCCTACCACACCCTGATCCCCAACGCGGCCCAGGCGTGGGGCCTGCCTGTGGAAGGATGCACAGCGAAAGAGCCCCAGCGCATTTTGGACGCACTGAGCCAGGGCAGGCTGGTAGTGGCTATTATGGGCAAGGGACACTTTACCTCCAGCGGCCATTTTATTGTCCTCCGGGGCGTGAAGGATGGACAGATTTTAGTGGCCGACCCGGCCAGCACCTCCCGCAGTCAAAAGCTGTGGGATCTGTCCATCATACTGAATGAAGCCGGAAAACGGGCCGGGGCTGGCTGGCCTTTTTGGCTGATAGGCTGAAAAAGGGGCAAAAATGTCAAGGATATCCCATTCGCTCTTTATATCCCTATCCTCTTGATCTGATGTACGATACCGGCGGAACTGATGCTGAAGCAGAAAAGCTGCCGCCGCATTTTGATATTGTACCGCCCAAACTGCATTGACATAAATTATCGTAGAAAGAGGAACTCCAATGAATCTGCAATTTTACGCGTTCCTGGTGGCCTGCCGGGGCAGCTGGAGGAACAGCTTCTACATCAAAAGCCAGCAGGCAAAGCATCCCGGCCATCTGCTGGCATTTGACAGGGACGGCCTGCCGGTGCTCATGGCTGTGGACCAGTTTCAACAGAGTTCGAGGGAGCAGATCGATCCTGCGGAATGTATCGGCCGGCTTACTGAAACGGATTTCAAATGCCTGTTTGCCCAATACCTGCTCTGGAAAGCGCCGTCACAACAGGAGGGATCGCCGGAAGTCCTTTGCGCAAACAAAGGCTGAGGATCGTTTTCAGACCCCCAGCCTTGAATAAATCACGATTTCCAATACTGCTCCACTTTTTCCATAGCCGTCTGCGGAAGCAAGTCAAATTGCTTTGCCAGCTTCTCGGCGATCAGCGCCTTGTCTGAGGTAAACTCCTTTAACGTGAGTACCATGGCACGGATACCTTCCAGCCGGCCCTCCAGCCGGCCTTCCTGTCGGCCCTCCAGCCGGCCTTCCTGTCGGCCCTCCAGCCGACCTTCCTGTCGGCCCTCCTGCCGGCCTTCCTGTCGGCCCTCCAGCCGGCCTTCCTGCCGGCCCTCCAGCCGACCCTCTTGTCTGGCATCCTTCACCAGATTGTATTCATGGATCTCCGTAACACGCTCTTGATCAAACAAGGTCACCATAATGTTCCGCACCTCCTTTTGACGTGACGCCAGGAATGGCATCAAAATGTTTTCCTCCACACAGATCCGCAGCGTTTCCTCCGCCGCTTTCATGGTATAGCCGTACTGCTTCCGCTGGGCGTCGGATATCTCGCAGAACCGGATATATTGGTCTACGATATTCCCGGCCCCCATGTTCCGAAGCACTTTGATCTCGATCTCTGCGCTGCCCGGGCCGTCGTACATATCGGACAGCCGCAAAACCTCCGGAAGCTGGCGCGGTGCTCCCGCATAGATCATATACAGCTCAGGCCGGGGAATGGCTACTGGCTTGCTCCCGTACAGGTCCAGCTTCTGCTCATCCACATATTCCTTGTAGGTTGCCGCCAGATACAGCAGCATCCGCAGGGCGATATTTACCGAGAATTTAGATTGGGCCTCTACCAGCAAGATCAACTTGTCCCGTACCTGGAAGCCCAGGTCGTTGGTGATCCCGTTGGTGAGGACGTGCTCCAGCGTGACCAGCTTGCAGTCCGCCTCGGTCACGTCGGTGTCCTCCGGGTGGAGGGCCAGGTAGAGCTGCCGGGTATTTTCCGGCTGCTTGAAAATAAAGGAAAAGACGCTGTCCTTCGCGGTGTATTTCATCTCTGCCATAGCTTATCCTCCCTGCAACTTTATTATAGCCGATTTCAGCTTGCAATGCAACCAAAACAGCCGGCCCGGATCGTTTCTGGGCCGACTGCTTTATTATTTACAGAAAGTTCAAAAAATTTCGGGATTTTTTGTCTTTGAGCAACACGTAATAACAGTGATAGCAAAATATCAAAACCGACAGGACAGGGCTGGATCAGCCCTGTCCTTCCCATTTTTCATGTCAAGGAGTGATCTCAATGAAACGAATCAACATCAAATGCCCTTACTGCGGTTCCCGGGCCCTTCTGCGCCCCGCCTCTGTGGTGTATGGGGCGAAAGCCGCAGATCCCAACGCGCCCTATTACGTCTGCGCCCGCTATCCTGCCTTCGACGCCTATGTGGCCGCCCATCGGGGTGCCCATGGGCACTCTGGCGGATGGGATGCTGCGCCACCAGCGCATCCAGGCCCACGCGGCCTTGAACCGCCTTTGGGAAAGCGGCCTCATGAGCAAACGGCAGGCGTACCTCTGGCTCCAGGCCAAGCTGGGGCTGCCGGAGGCGGAAACCCATATCGGAAAGTTTTCCGCATACCGCTGCGAGCAGGTCATCCAGCTCTGCAGCAACCTGTTCCCTGCGGCACACAACGCGGCCTGACCCCGCACCAATTTACATATGAAAGAAGATGACCCCATGAAATGTGATTTTACCCTTACCCGCCGGTAGCAGGCTCTCGTGGAGGACAACCTGTTAGTCATCGACAAGGTAATTTCCCGGTACATCAATGTGAATGAGGCCGTCTGCGGCATGGGCCGGGACGACCTCTACCAGGAGGGGGCTGTCGCGCTGTGCAAGGCCGCATCCGCCTATGACGGAACGTCCGCCAGGTTCAGCACCTATGCCATCACTGTGGTCCGCAACCACCTGTACAACCACTGCAAAGCCGTCAACACCGGACGGAGGAACCTGCCCTCTGTATCCTTGGACATGGAGGGTCCAGACGACGACAGGCCCCCGCCCTTCCCGGAACCGTCTGTCCCAGACAGCACTGACGCCCTGATTGGGGAGCTGGACGCATCTGCCCTGCTGGCGGACTGCAAGCGGCGGTACAGCGGTCCCGCTTGGGCGTGGAGGCGCTGGAGCTGAAGGTGAAGGGGCTGGACGGCGTGGACATTGCCCGGATGTACCACACTACCCCCAACAACGTGGGCGCGTGGATCTCCCGGGCGGCGCAGAAAATCCGGAAGGATAACATCATAAAAAGGCAGCTATTGGAAGAATTATGAACAGTGTGTCGGCACAAATCCCATGCCGGCGCACTGTTTTATAACCGTTTTTAGCGTTACATCAGCCCACGGTACAGCGCAGCGATCTCCTCCACGCTGGTGTCCCGGGGGTTGCCAGGGCAGCAGGCATCGGCGAAAGCGGACTCGGAAAGGAACTGCACATCCTCCTCCTTCAAAATACCCTTCAGGTCGGCGGGGATGCCCACATCGGCGGACAGCTTCTTCACTGCCGCGATGGCGGCCTGGGCGGCTTCCTCATCGCTCATGGCGTCGATGCCGTCCACGCCCATAGCACGGCCAACGGCGCGGTAACGCTTGCCTGCTGCCGGGGCGTTATACTCCAAGCCGGTGGGCAGGATGATGGCGCAAGCCACGCCGTGGGGGGTGTCGTACAGGGCAGACAGGCCGTGGGCCATGGAGTGGACGATGCCCAGCCCCACGTTGGAGAAGCCCATACCCGCGATATACTGGCCCAGGGCCATGCCCTCCCGGCCCTCGTCGGTGTTGGCCACCGCGCCCCGCAGGTGGGTGGAGATCAACCGGATGGCCTCCAGATGGAACATATCGCTGATGGCGCAGGCGCCCTTGGTGATATAGCCCTCGATGGCATGGGTCAGGGCGTCCATTCCGGTAGCGGCGGTCAGCCCCTTGGGCATGGAGGCCATCATGTCCGGGTCCACCACGGCGATTTCGGGGATATCGTTGGTGTCTACGCAGACAAATTTGCGTTTCTTCTCCACGTCGGTGATGACGTAATTGATGGTAACCTCGGCGGCGGTGCCGGCGGTGGTGGGGACGGCGATGGTGAACACAGCGTGCTTCTTGGTGGGGGCCACCCCCTCCAGGGAGCGCACATCGGCAAACTCGGGGTTGTTGATGATGATGCCGATGGCCTTGGCGGTGTCTATGGCCGAGCCGCCGCCTACAGCAATGATACAGTCCGCGCCGCTGGCGTTAAAAGCGGCCACGCCGGACTGGACGTTCTCAATGGTAGGGTTGGCTTTGATGTCGCTGTATACCTCATAATGTTAAATTTTCAGGTCACTCGCTCAAAAAGCCCTCCCGAGGGGTCACGCCGAAATGCCTGGCCAGCTGCCGCATCTGATCGTCGGTGATGGTGTTCAACCGGGGCAGGAGGGCGATTTTCATATAGATCTCCGCCGCTTTCTCCGCCGTCTCAATGAGCCCGAAAGTCTCGTCCAGGTCCTTCCCGGCCCCATAAATCCCGTGCTGCGCCCATACCACCAGACGGGCGGTGTGCATCTGTTGGGCGGTAGCCTCGCCAATCTCATTGGTGCCGCACAGCATCCAGGGCAGAACATTCACGCCGTCGGGGAATACCACAATGCACTCGGTACACATCTGCCAGAGGGTGCGGGTGAAGGCTCTGGTGTCCAGGTCGTGGACATAGGTCATCGCCAGCAGGTTGGCGGGGTGGCAGTGCATTACCACCCGGCTGTCCAGGTTCACCGCCAGCCGTGCGGCATGGCTCATGAGGTGGGCGGGCAGCTCGGAGGTAAATTTTCCGCCATCGGAGTAGCCCCACAGGAGCTGGGCGGTTTTTCCGCCGTTGGTAACGCGAATCAGCCCCAGGTTTTGGGCGGGGTCGTACTGCACATTCTTGAAATACTTGCCCGTTCCAGTGACCAGGAAATATTTCCCGTCCAGGGTGGGGGCGTCAAAGCCGGTGGGAATCTCCCGGATCACCGAGTTCACGTCCAGATACCCGGCGACATCAGCCTCATTCAACAGCAGGCTGATGTTGCCGCCGTTGCGCTCGTCCCAGCCATGGCTGTACATATTGGTGGCGGTGCGCACCATCTCCACCAGGAATGGAGCGTTCAGAATATTTTTCATCGCTGTATTTCCTCCTCATCATTTTTTCTTGTCCTATTACCGTGTGACGATGTCAACCGGTACGTTGAAAATCTTGGCCACCTTCAAAATGGTGTCGATGTGCCTGCCGGACGCCGCCGCCATGTGGTGGGTGGGCCCGGCCTCGCTCCATTTGTCGCAGAACGCCCGCGCCCCGCAGGCAAAGCGGGTGCGCATATTGGTGTCGCCGAAGGTGAAGATGGGGCCTTCCTCGTTGATGCCCTCAGCCGCAGCAAACTTGAAATGTCCGTCTCTGTCCTGGGTGATGCCCAGATAGGTGACAGGGCCGAGATGGGGGTAAAACTGGGTGAGATAGCCGCCGCCCGTCTTGCCGTGGAACACGGGGACGATTTTCATGGTGGGCTTCTTGGCGGAGATATCCGCGTCCCCGGAGCCGCTGTGGCCGATGATACAGATATCCTCGTCGAAGTCGATGGAGTACATCTCGGACAACTGGCCCATACCGGAGATGGTTTTCAGGATGCTCATAGCCATAGCCACCTTGATGTCCCCCTCTACGGCGCAGGCCACGCCCTGCTTGATGAGCATGGAGAACGCCGGGATGAGCATACTGTCCAGCACCCCCGCCTTGCCCTGGGCGAAGCCGTCGTAATGGGAGGCGATGAAGGCGATGTGCTCGTCCTTCACCCACTGCTCAAAGGCCGCTACATATTTTGCCATCTCCCACACCTTTTCGATGGCGCCGCCGCCCTCGACGTCGAAGGTATCCAGGATGTCCTGGGCCTTGGCCCGGATGGCGTCCTCGTCGGTGATATTGTCGGCGATGGCCCACAGCTTTTCCCAGTCAAACTGTTTGGTGTACAGCCACATCCGGTGATAGAGATTCGTCTCGTCGATATACAAGTCCATCATGCCGGGATAGGGCCGGCCGATCTGGGCCAGGTTGGTGTCCCGGAAACGGCGGCGCACCTGGGCCGCGCGGCACCAGTCCTCGATCTCGGCCTGGGCCTGGGGGTCGCCGCCCTCCACTACGCCGGTGATGACGGCGTGGCGCTTGCCCGCCCGCTCCAGGTCGGCCACCATCTCCCCCACCGCGCCGCAGGCGTAGAGCTGGCCCAGCCAGGCGGCGGTATCGGTGTTGGCGTAGTCCGGGGCACGCTTCTTCTGGAGGTTCACCAGCACCACAGGCACGTCCAGATCCCGGACGGCGGGGAGCATATTGTAGGACGTGGCGTAGGTCAGGAGCTGGAGAATGACCAGATCCACATCGGCGGCCCGGAATTTGTCCCCCGCCATCTGGGAAAGCTCCTTGGTTGTGACGATGCCGCCGTCAATAAGCTCTACCGCGTCCGGCAGGGATTGCTTGAAGTCCGCATACTGGGTTTCAAATTCCGGCACTAAGGACGGGAACTGGGGCAGGTACGCCCCCAGGGCGATGGCGAAAACACCCACCCTTGCTTTGGTTTCCACTAACATGAGACGACCCCTTCCATTTGGATTTTTAAATTGCCCAAAGCGGTGGCCTCAATGGGCAGGGCCACCACTTGTTTGCCCGTGGCTTCCCCAGTCAGCTGGTTCAGGAACGCGTTTTTCGCCCCGCCACCTACGATGTACAGCGTTTCGTAAGTCCTTCCGGTGTTTTCCTCCAGCTCCCGGATGGCATCCCGGTAGCTCAGAGCCAGGGAGCAGTAGGCACAGCGGAAATAGTCCCCGATGGTTTGCGGCTTGGCGTCCAACGTCCTGTCAAAGGCGTCCTTCATGCTGTCCGGGGCCAGAAAGCACTGGGCATTGGCATCTACGGTGCCGTCAAAGGCGCTGGCCTCGGCATCCGCTGCGATGTCCGGGAATGGTTTGTCCGGACACAGCTCGTCCCGCAGGCGGTTGACGATCCACATCCCCATGATGTTTTTCTGGTAACGGATGTACCCCACTCCGCCCTCGTTGGAATAATTGGCCTCCCGGCTCTTTTCGCCGGTATGCGGGACAGGAGACTTCACCCCCAGCAGGGACCAGGTGCCCGACGAGATATAGAGCTGCTCCCCCTCCATGGGGATGCCCTCCACGGCGGAGGCGGTGTCGTGGGTGGCGCACAGCGCCACCTTGATTCCTTGGTATTCCCCAGCCACGCTTCCGGGCTGGCTGAGCCTGGGAAACAGGTTTTCCGGCAGACCGAGCTTGCGAACAATCTCCAGGTCAAATTCCCCGGTTTCAGCGTTTACCAGCCCGGTGGTGGTGGCATTGGTGTACTCCCGTCTTTTTTTCCCGGTGAGCTTCCACATCAGGTACTCCGGCACCATGAGGAAGTCCGTCACCCCCTCCAGCCGCCCCCTTTGCAGGTCGTCGCAAAGCTGGTAAATGGTGTTGAAGGGCTGGAACTGGCATCCCGTGCGGCAGTACAGCTTCTCGAAGGGTAACCGCTCGTGCGCCGCCGGAATGACTGCTTCGGTGCGGCTGTCCCGGTAGGCGAAGCAGGGCCGCACCTCCTCGTCTCCCCGCAGAAGCACGTAGTCGCATCCCCAGGTGTCGATGGAGAGGCTGGCAATGCCCGGAAACCGCTCCAGCGCCCGGTCAATGCCTGCTTTCACATGGGACAGCAGTGCGTCCACGTCCCAGACCAGGTATCCATTGTCCTCTATTACCCCATTGGGGAAGCGGCAGACTGCCTCGGTTTTGACTTCGCCGTTCTCCTTCCAGCCTACAATGTGCCGCCCGGAGGACGCGCCGATGTCGATGGCCAAACAATATTTCAAGAAAAGACCTCCTTTTCCTGTGCTGCCAATAGTATACCGCAGTCAGGCCGAAAAAAAGAGGTCCTCGTTTGAGAAAAAAGTGTCCTATTTTGCAATGCGGTACTGCCGGGGGGAGACGCCGTAGGCGGCCTTGAAGATGCGGTGGAAGTAGCTGATATTTTCATACCCCACTGCCAAGGCCACATCGTCTACCTTCCGGCTGGTAGTTTTCAGGAGAAAGGCGGCTTGGCTCAGGCGTTTTTCCTGGAGCAGCTGGATAAACGTTTTCCCGGTCTGGGCGCGAATCAGGCGGGACAGGCTGTAGATATCGGTGTGGAGCAGCCGGGCGGCTTCCGTCAGGCTGGCGTCGGGATAACAGTCCTCCACGTAGCGAAGCAGCTTTAAAATGACGTCCTCCCGCTCATCCCAATTCAGCTTGTCCGTGTGGCCCAGCAGCTGGAGGAACAGCAAGGTCATGGTCATCTGGCTGACCTTGCGGCGGTTGGGGGTCTCCCGGATCAGGGTGTACAGCAGGTTTTCTGCCAGATTCTGGATGGGCAGGTCGTCCGCCACCTGGAAGTGGAGGTAGCCCGGCCCGGTGTTCTGCCCAAACAGGCAGTCGATCAAAAACTGCCGCAGGGGAGTAGCCTCGTCGTGGATGGCGGACAGCGTATCGCTGAAAAACTCCGGCAGGACGATGAAATTCACCGCGATATCCTCCCGCCCGGCGGGACACACCTCATGGGCGGCTTTCTGGCCGAGGAATAAAAACTCGCCGGGCTTCAGGCGGATGGTTTTCCCGTTGACAACGTGCTCCACCACCCCGGCACAGCCATACACCATTTCCACATAATCGTGGGTGTGCTCCGGGAAATGGATGAACCTTGTGTTGGGACGCAAGGTGATGAGCTTTCCGGCGGACAGCAGCTTCTGGCTGTTGACCACATTGGGTCTGCCCTCCATATATAGATTGCGGTCAATGGTGGTGCGGCCATCCAGGATGGCCTGCTCCTCCTCCGTAATTACCTGAAGCTCCCGCAGTAAGTCCTGGTTTAGCATGGGAACGCCCCTTTACTTCAATGTCCTGTTATCATATCACAATGCCTGCCGCTTCGCAATTACAGTGGGCGCCGGGAATCCGAAATGATGTGATACACAAAACACGGGATCTGTCGATTTTTAACAGAGAAATCCAGACATTTCTGAGTGTGCTCAAGAATATCCGTTTTTGCTTTCTGTGTTGAAAAACGGCGCCCCCATCTGTAAAAGGTAATATGAGACTTTCAAATCAAAAAACGGAGGCAGTTTTATGAATATGGAGAAAGCAAGTATTTTTTACACAGCAGCGGGTCATTTCCGCCGCAAAACAGACGGACAAGGCCGCTCATATCCTGTGATCCTGGTAAACCAGGAAGAGAACATGGTAGACGTGCAGGAGATGGCGGTGTGGTCGATTCTCAATTGGAGATTTCTGCGATTGGAACAAATCGAGGTCGAATATAGCCGGATGGCCCAGGAACTGCCCCCTGCCCGGCGGACGATTGAGACCTGTCTCAACCGCCTGGAGGTCCGGGGCCTGATTGCCCGGGGTTCAGGCGATTCGGATATTGAGGCTCTGTACGATCTTCTTGGGGAGCTGTGCATTGTACCTGTCTCGGAGCGCCTGTCCCTGCGGATGGCTGCCTTTGGGAAGCTCCTGCTGGACGGCGTACCGTTTTCCAAGGCAAAACAGCTGTTCCAAAAGGACCGGCCCAACGGCCAGGAGGCCTGGGTGATGGCTCTGTCCCGGCAGGCGCCGTTGTCCACCGCCGAGCTAATCAAGTGCGCAGAGGCAGGGGCCACGGATGTGTCTACAGAGGAAAAGCTGATGGCGGTCCTCATCGACGACGACTATACCAGCGGCAGCAGCATTGCCTTTGAGATGCTCCAGGCAAAACAGCGGGTGCCTGTCACCACCGCAGTGGCAAATCTTTACCTGCGCAGGCAGATCATTTTTGAGCGTGTGTGAAAAAATTTTGAGACTGTGCAAAAAAGCAGGCTCTTGTTCCCTATTTATTATTTGTACGGTGCAATCCAAAACACACGAGGAGGAATCCCTATGAAGAAACAGATCCGCCAACTCAAATTTCCCGACCCCAGCGACTACGATCCGCACCCCCGCCTGCTCCTGGATGGGTACGGTATCCACGCAGGACAATGCTTCAAAGCCCTGTTCCCGGATGGTTGGCACGATATTACGCTGGAGGTCGATTGGGACAGGACCGGCCCAGACTGCTGGTACATCTCCACGCCCGGTTATGAGGACGTGTGCCCATTGGGGCTGTTTGTGGAAACATAACGAAAAGTGGAGATGAGGGGCCGCCGCCCTGTCTTTCCACAGGCCCATACAGAGAAAGCACAATTTCTTGTGTCCCCTAAAACAAAATATACTGTATATTGTGTTTTTGCTGTTGACATCACCGGTATCTTGTGGTACAATGCCCTTGTAATTGATTCTATGTGCGTTTCCTCTTTTCAAGAGGGCAGGCCGGCCTCACCGGCTTGGGCGCGAAGGGTTTCGCATTGCACACGTTACAGGAGCTGCCAGCCCCTTCCCAAGAAGCGGAGGGGGAGCTGTATGGTGCTCCTGGGTTTGTACGCAAGTGCCAGTGGAAAGGCTGGCCCCTGTCCATTCAGGGGATCAGTCTGCCCACCGGCACTTTTTATCATAGATAAACTGACCCGCAAGGGTAGAAAGGAGCGTTATGTCCCAGCTGTACTGCACAGGCCGGGTCGTGTCCGACCTGGAGCTGAAGACCAGCCAGAAAAATGTCCCTTACCTCTGCTTCCCCATCGCTGAGCGCATAGGGTACGGCAGCAGCGCCCACACACAGTATATCTCGGTGTGGGCCTGGGGCGCTATGGCACGTCAGCTCGTCAACGACGGCGTGGGCAAAGGCAGCGCGTTGTGGGTATCCGGCTCCCTGGAGCTGGAGGAATACACCAGGAAAGACGGTGTGACCCATGACAAGCGGCTGAAGCTCAAGCTGAAGGACTGGGGCTTTGCCCCTGCCGAACAACGGCAGGAGCGCAGGCCCGGTCAAATCAATGGCATCCCATTCCCGGAAATCATTGACGGGGAGCGGGATGATCTGCCGGAGTGAGCTCCGGCACAAGTAAAGAACTACACTGGACAAGGACATAAAAAGATACTGGCCTGACGGTATGCCCGCCGTCAGATTTTCCACTCAATTTGCAGCTTCTCGCTGGTGGCGCGA
>CAJTGJ010000070.1 GCA_910575695.1 Oscillospiraceae bacterium
AGCACCGGCAGCACCCCCTCCCGCAGGTTGTCGATGGAAAAACAGTGCACCTCTTTCAGCTGGCGCAGGATGTTTCCCGAGCGCTCAATGGGGCCGGCCACCAGCTGGGGGAAGAAGGAGACGAACAGGGCATAGCGGGCAAAGTTCCTCTCCGCAGGCACGTCCCCCCGGTACACATCCATCGTGTAGCCAAGAGCCTGGAAGGTGTAAAAGGAGATGCCCACCGGCAGGAGCACGTCCAAAAGCGGGGGCGACAGCCCCAGGCCGAGCATTCCCGAAAACCGGGCCAACAGTCCCGACGCGAAGTTATAATACTTGAAAAAGAACAGGATGGAGAGGTTGGCCATCAGGCACAGCACCAGCCAAAGCCTTTTCCTGCCCCAGGCTGAGGCGGACACCAGCAGCCCGCAGGCGTAGGTTATTGCCGTGGACAGCAGCATTAAGAGGACGTATTTCAGATTCCAGCACATATAGAAGCAGTAGCTGGACAAGAGCAGCAGCCAATTCCGGGCCTTTGGCGGCAATCTATAGTATAGCAGCACGTTAAGCGCCAGGAACAGGATATACCGGAGAGAATTAAAATTCATACCTCAGTCCACCTCGGATTGGGCGGCGGTGGAGTCGTCCTTATATTTTGATTCCGCTGCCAGAGTTGCCTCAAGCCGCTCATAAAAGCAATCAACCCTCTCCTGCCAAAGCCCTTCATCAGGGGAACGGCCAGGCGTTTCCCGCGCTGTGAGCCGGGAGCCCAGCCAGAGGCTGAACTTCTCCGCGCCCCGGCAGTTCAGGTGGAAGCTGTCAAAAAAGTCCGCCTGCATATCAAGGTTGAGTTCGTCAAATTGCTCATTAAAATCTACAAGTTCTATGCCCATATCAGCCAGATCTCTGACGATCCGATCTTTCCAGCAGGGTGTGACGCGTATGACCGATGGAGCCATATAGAATACCGGGCGTATGCCCCGCTCATTGCAGAAATCAAGTATCTTTTGAACATACGCAAGGTTCTCGGCATAGACTCCGTTTTCCTCAAGGGTATCTGAGACAGCATACAGCTTAAAATCCTTAAGAGGGCATATCTCCTCCAGGTAGGTGTACCCGGCCAGAGGGTCGGCGCCCAAGGGCTGAACGTCCACGGGCTCCAGATCCTCCCAGCGGCCATGATAGGAATATAATGGAAAGAGCAGGCCGGCAAGCGTTTCGCCTTCGGTATATTTGACCGCGGGGATAACGCGGTTCTCCGACAAGGGCATGAATGTGAGGTTGGGGTTATAGAAATGGGCGGGATCCGACTTCCAGTCAAACACAAGGCCCGTACACTCAATAAACACTGTGTCCGGCGATTGTGTTTTACAGCACTCGCGCAGATAGTAGTAGGTGGCGGGCATGGGCTGGTCGGGCCCCGCCATCACATAAGTGGGTATGCCGGATTCCTCGTAGATCACAGCAGGAACTATATCGCAGTACGCGAGGGACGAGCCAAAGAACAGCACGTCCACTGAGTCTGGTTCCTCGCAGAGGAACATCTCCCAGGTGGCTCCGTAGCCCAGGCGCTTTGGCGTCAGAATCCTGGCCGCACCCATGCAAAAGAGCCCCAGTGCCAGCAACAGGCATAAAAGCCCGCAGAGCTCAGCTTTTGGGGAGATGGCGCTATCGCGATTGTTTTTCAAAGATCATACCACCTTCTTTTCCGTAAAATAGCGTCGCGGTTTTGAAAGGGGCCGCCGCTTAGCTTGGCTGACGCTTTGACTTGATACCCCCTCCGGGCAGGTTCCGCCGCTGAATAGCCGTCCACGCAAATCAGATAGAGCGCATCTGCTTCCAGCGGGGGTCAGCAGTGTAAAAAATGCTGATTTTTCAACAGATCAATCAGAATTTTTTCTGAGGAGGCGTGTAATGATAAAAAGCGGAAATGAATTGAAATCAATATGAATCGGTGTGCTTTCTTAGAAAAAATGCATATACGAGAAGAAAAGCAAATAAACCGGCATTGAAAAATTTTTTTACAAATCACATTCTACAATCTGCTTGCGCCTCCTCGGCCTGCTGCTGCATATTCACCTCCACCGTTATAAACACAAAACCTTTAAAAACGTTACAGGCTTTTATTTCAGCTTTACTGGCAGAACTAGATAGTGTCTACACAAGATATCAGGATTATGATAAAATGGAGAAATCTTAATAAGGACAGGAGAGAAAAATGGATGCTTCCTACCACCGACACGACATAAGCGGCAACGTATGGGCGCTGCTGGAACCACATCTGCCGGGACAGCGTGGTCAGTGGGGAGGAATCGCTCAGGATAACCACCAATTTATCAATGCGGTGTTTTGGGTGCTGCGAACGTGAGCGCCCTGGCGGGACCTGCCTCCCAATTACGAGAAGTGGGGCAGCGTTCATCAGCGGTTCATCCGTTGGCGCAGAAAAGGTGTTTGGGAAAAACTTCTGGAAATGCTGATTGACGAGCCGGATTATGAATGGCTGATGATTGATGCCAGCCATATCAAAGTGCATTCCCAGGCGGCGGGAGCGAAGGGCGGCAATCAGGATATGTCCAAGACAAAAAGGGGCTCAACACCAAAATACATCTGGCCGTGGATGCGAATGGTATGCCAGTCAGAGTCCTTATTACAGAAGGTACCAGAGCGGATTGTAAAGAAGCTGTCCACCTGATAGAGGGTATTTCTGCGGAGATTCTGCTGGCGGATCGGGGCTATGACACGAATGATATCCTTGCCTACGCGGTTTCAGCAGGGATGGAACCTGTGATCCCGCCGAAAAAGAACCGTAAAGAACAGCGTGACTATGATAAATATCTCTATAAACTGCGTCACTTGGTTGAAAACTGTTTCCTTGCCCTGAAACGCTGGAGAGGTATTGCCACTCGCTATGCCAAGACCTCAGATGTCTTTATCGCTGCGGTGCACGTCCGTTGTATCGCTATTTGGGCTACCATCCTCGCTTAACTCATGTAGACACTATCTGGAGGTCTGCCTTTGTTTATTTTTCAGATTTGCTTATTTAGAGTTTGCTTTGGATAAGCTTCGCCGCAAAACAGCCTAAAATGCAAAGGGAAAAGCAGAGTGGCACAGCATCAGCGGTGCCACTCTGCTTTTTGCATGGATGTACCCCGCTTAAAAATGTTGTTTTTGTGTTTACATTTGACAAACAGGATACCCCTTATTATGTGAACGCGTTCAAAACCAACGCAGAAAGGGGCCATTTATTATGGCGTATGAACTGAATAACAGCTATGTCCTGTTCTCTCACGGAGGCACTGGCAAGTGCCTCACTGTGTATGGCGGCACAGCCAACAACAATCAGAATGTGTGCGCATTTCAACGAACCTGCACCAGCGCACAGGACTGGACCATCAAGGCGTTCGGCACAAACTACAAGATCGTCACCGGCGTCAACTCCTCTTACGCACTGAACTACTACTGGGCGTCTGGAAAGGGCAAGCCCGGAAACTGTGATATCTACCCGCAGTCTGGGAATGATGCGGATTCCAGTATCACGCTGATGCCGGTGAATGCCGTCAGCAACATCTACAAGATCAAGCTGAAAAACTACAACCTGTACCTCACCGCAAAGGGCACCGAGAACAGCTCCGATGTCCGGTGGGAACCCCTGGCCAGCAATAGCACCGCCCAGCAGTGGCATTTGGTTGATTCAAAGGGATTCCGTGCGCCGTTTATCTATGCGGGCTATACCTATGAGGGTACGCAGTACAGCTATACCAATGATCAGCTTTCCGGGCTTGGCAATGCAACGGAATTCGTTGTGCATCCTGGGGCGTTCCTCGGATGTTTTCTGAACAACGGTGATTTGAACGGAAGCTATGTGGCGGGATGCGCTTCCGCTGTCGCAGACAAGACGGAGCAGCTTTACAAAAAGTACAGAAAGCCCGTCTGGATCGGCACCCCGCTGGTCGCTCCGCCCACCCAATCCGGCGGTTCTCAGTATACCGTTCAGCATACGAAGGCTGTTTACGAGAAAATTACCACGCATATGATCAACTTCATCAACACCGTGAGCGATAAGCTCAGCGGCCTCGGTCTGAACTTCAATACCTGCGTAAAGGGCATCTATATAAGCGACGAGGGTATCTTCGACACCTTTCCCTCTGTAGACGACCATCCGCAGGTCAAGATGTTCCAGGCCGTGTCCGACTATGCCGCTGCTAAGGGCAAACAGATGATGTGGTCGCCGTACTGGAGCACGGCAAATCTGGAGAAGGCGGCCCACGTCATCCACCGAACCAGCATCTTCGACTACGCCCTTCTCCAACCTGGTTATTATTTCAGGACGGAAAATGGAACGGAACCGGCTGCAAAATGGAAGCTGAACTGCGAGGCAATCCGGGCTATGATTTTCAAGCAGAGGGTTTGCTATCAGAATGAGACGCAGATTCTCCAGGATTCCCAAATCATCTGCGGCAGGACAAAGATTTGCTGCCAGATGGAGATCGACCAGCGGTATACAGATGGCAGCGATCCTCAGTTCTACAACCATTATAACCACTATGAGGAAGTATTTGGCGCATCCGTAACAGGCTATACCAAGGCCAGCGCGGATTTCGGGTTCTACTTCAATTGGCCTGATCCCAAGTACACTGCGGACGCATACAACAGGATCAAGAACAAGGTTAATACCTTCTCTGCCTAAGACCTCTGACATCTGCGTTGCAGCAGTGCAGATGAGCCGAATACGCAGCGGTATTGGGTTTATCAGCGATTGGACTCGCCCCCGCCGAACGCGGGGGCGGGTCCGCCGGGTTCAGGAAAAGCGGGTTGCCGGGGAACGGCGGATCAGGCGATTGCACCGTTGCCATAGGGGCTGAGCAATGCCTCATAATCCCGGATGCAGATTACCACCTCCGGCTGGAATTTCCGGATGTAGCCCTCCAGGGACATCTCCTGGTAGTGCCGCAGATCCAGGGAGTGCATTTCGTCAAAGCTGAGGTAGGCCACGCACTCCAGCGCGTTGGTGAAGCTGTCCCCGTAAATGAGGATGCTGGGCAGCTCGTCCCGGCGGGTGTCAATGACGGTGTTGGCAATATCGCCGCCCATGTACAGCTCATAGTTTAAAGACTGGCTGTCAGAATAGCCGAGGGCATATATATTGGGCTCACTGGGTATGCCGCCATCGCTCCTGCAAAACCGGACCTCATCCACAGGGCGCAGGATGGACGGATGCTCCTCCCGGCTCACCATCCCCATGAGCCTGCGCTCCCGGGAACCCAGGTAATCGTTTGGAAGGGTCTCGAGCACCACGTCCTCCCACCCCAGGATGGGGAAGTCCAGCCCGGTGTCCACAGCTATTTTTTCCATCACCAGGCGGTAGGTTTCAAAGGCCCCGGCCATGGTATAGTGGTTGTCCACCAGGGAACCGTATTCCTCTGGACGGCCCTGGGCGTCAAATGCTTCGCGTATGTCAAGAAAGGCCACGCCCCGCCGCTCCAGCGCCTGGGACAGCAGGGAGACGGACAGGCGGCTGTATTCGGCCCGGTTTTCCAGATACCAGGGGTAGTCGTCCTCAAAATAGGCGTACTGGCAGGGGACGGCCACATAGCAGTAGTATCCGCCGTATTCCGCCACCGTGTCGCGGATGCGCCCGAGGCCATCCGCCATCACGTCCGCCTGGACGGTGAGCTGCTTTTCGTCCACGCTTTCCGGGGCACGAAAGGGCAGCAGGGGCCCTGCCGTCACCACAATATTATTAATCACCGGACGACGCAGGGCCATGTCCAGACATACCTTGCCCTGCAAAACGGTGGTGCGCAGGGCGGCATGATCCTCCAGATACCGCTCTATTTGGGCGGAGAAGCTGCCGTCCCCCACGGACTGCCCGCTTGGGCGGGGGAAAATGGCCAGCGTCCGGTTTTCAAAGAAGGAGACGGTTTCCGTCCGGCGCAGGACGGTGGACAGCATACCAAGCAGCAAGAAGCCGAGGAAGCACACTGTTATGAAAATTTCCGCCAGGCGTTTCATACGTTTTCCCCCTTTAGAATTGGAAATAGATGAACGGGTTAAAGCTGCCGGAGGCCAGCTTCATATAGGACAGCCCCAGCAGGATCAGCGCCGCCAGCTTTGGGGCCCACTCCCGCACCAGGGCGGCGGGGAGGGTTTCCCGCCGGGACAGCTTTTTTTGCAGCCAGTCCTTGACCGGCAGCGCGGCAGCGAAGCAGGCGATCCATTCCGGCCAATATTCCAGCAGCAGGTAAACGCTATGGCCGTCCAATCCGCCCCCGCCAAAGCCGAACATGGCGGCGAGATAGCCCCTGGCATAGGCCAGGCTGGCGGAGCGGAACAGCACCCAGCTGAGGATCACCGCCGCCATGGAGTACACGTGCCGCACAGGGGCGGGCAGGCGTTCCAGCACCCCGCCCCACAGGAATTTTTCCCCCAGCAGCAGGAGGAGAAACCACCCGCCCCACAGCACAAAGGTCCAGTTAGCCCCGTGCCACAACCCGGTGAGCAGCCACACCGCCGCCAGGTTGAAAATGTTCCGCCCCCTGGAGCAGCGGCTTCCCCCCAGGGGTATGTACACATAATCCCGGAACCAGGTGGACAGGGAGATGTGCCACCGCCGCCAGAACTCGTTGACCGACCGGGAGACGTAGGGGTAGTTGAAGTTTTCCTCAAAGTGGAAGCCGAACATCCGCCCCAGGCCGATAGCCATGTCCGAGTAGGCGGAGAAATCGAAGTAAATCTGAAAGGTATAGGCGATGGCCCCGATCCACGCCTGGGAGGCGGTCAGGAGGAGGGGGGAGAGGGCAAACACGCCGTCGGCGATCTCAGCCATGGCGTTGGCCAGCAGCATTTTTTTACCCAGCCCAAACAGGAAGCGCATCACACCCTGGGAGAATTCCGGCAGGGATTCGTCCCGCCGCGTGATCTCCCGGTCCACGGTGGAGTAGCGCACGATGGGCCCCGCCACCAGCTGGGGGAACAGGGCCACGTACAGCGCCACATAGAAGGGGTTGCGCTGGCAGGCGGCGTGGCTGCGGTACACGTCGATGACGTAGCTCAGCCCCTGGAAGGTGAAAAAGGAGATGCCGATGGGCAGGACGATCTGGGGGACGGCGATGTCCAGCCCCAGGGTGCGCAGATTGGAGATAAAGAACCCGGCGTATTTGAACCAGGCCAGCATCCCAAGCCCAAAGGCGACTGCGGCCCACAGCCCAATCCGGCGGAGGGCTGTGGGCCGCTCCTGTGCGGTCAGAAGGCCGCACAGGTAATTGACGATAATGGACGAGAGCAGGATGGGCAGGTAATCCGTCCCGCCGCAGGCGTAGAACAGCAGGCTGAACGCCAGCAGGACAAGGTTGCGCACCGCCCGGAACCGCTTGGGGATGCAGAAGTAGAGCAGGAACAGCGCGGGCAGGAAGAATAGCAGGAACAGGATGCTGCTGAATACCATGGGAACACCTTCTAAATCTTTTTATAACTCATGTAAGCGTATACCAAGGGAATTGTACAGGGCATCACAATATGACAGCCTTAACACATCGAATCATTTTCTTCAAAAAAGTGCCGAAGTTTTAAAAGAGCCCTCCGCTTGGATTGGTTGACACTTTGTTTTGATACTCCCCGCTTTTGGCAAGCTCCGCTGCGGAATAGCCTGAGAAGCAGATTTGATCGAATGCATCCGCATCTTGCGGGGTAAGCAGTGTGGATGGGATGCCAGACAAATTATAATGTGGTTTCAAAATCATAGGCGCTTTGTTGTCAATTAGAGCAATTCTCCTAAATAATAAGAAAACTCGGTTTGTAGGGGCGGATATCATCCGCCCGTAAGATACCAACTTGCATCAGGCATCGAGATGGTCGGGTAATCCCCGTCCCTACAAGAGAGGTATCAGTAATTTTGAGAATTGCTCTAGATGCCTTAACGGCTTAGATGTATTTACATCCCCACATTATGGAGCTCCTTATAGAGTGAACGCGTTCAAACAACATATTACAAAGGAGAACCACTATGTCATACAACAGGATCACCGACGTGGCAGCGGGCAGGTGTCTGAACATCCATGGCAACAATATTATCAGCCGGTCCAAAAATCAGAATGTTGTTTTGTGGGCGAACAGCGGCTCCACTGAGCAGAGCTGGAGCATCGACAACCTCGTTAGTGGAGTGTTGGTAAAGTCGGCCGTAAACAGCAGCCTTGCGCTCAATGCTTACCGCTCAAGCACCACCAAATTCAACTGCGATGTTTACCCGTGGAGCGGAAATGAGACTGATGCCAAGGTCAACTTTGAGGCCGTTTCCGGCGGTTATCGGATTAAGCTGACCAATTACAATATATATCTTACGGCGGGCGGAACGGCCAACGGAGCCGATGTGTATTGGGCCGCAGCCACGGGGAGCACCAGCCAGGCCATTTTGAATCTCGCGGTTCAAAACGGCAGCTGCGTGGGGCCCGGCACCCTGGGAAGTACAAATGAGGATGTGGGAAACTGCATCATGGCCTGAATCGGGTCATCCGCATACTTCTACAGCGGTGCGTTTATTGCTGCCCCTATGCTTCACCAGGGATCCCCATATCTTCAGGAAAGCACTTGGATTCAGGGCGGAATCGGCCTTTGGCTGGGTTACAGCGACTGGCTGTCGTTGTACCAGGCTCAGGACAGCGGAGCCTCTTTGGCCTACTACAATGGCGGCGGTTCTTCTGAGATGGTTGCAAGGAAATTCCCTGGGGCAAACGCTTGTGTTCCCGTTGAATCACAGCTGTAAAGCATTTTGGGAATCATCTGATGTTCAAGACCTTATATGGTGAAACCATCTTTTATGGAGGGATCCGTTTATGGATACTTATATGCTACAACTTGGAACCATGTGGAAAACAACGGTTTCCGAACTGCAAAGGCCGTTGGACGCATTGATCCTGTTGGTGTGCCTTGATTACATTACGGGCATATGCGTTGCGGTACGGGAAAGGAAGTTGTCCAGTAAGATCGGTTCCAAGGGCCTTGCCACAAAGGTAACGATTTTTGCCATGGTTTGGCTGAGCGTTGTGGTGGATCAGCTCCTGATCGGCGCAGAGCTGGCCCTGAGCCGTATAACGATTTTGTTTTACTGTTCCAATGAAATGATCAGCATCTGTGAAAACGCGGCTAAAATGGGGCTTCCGCTGCCTCAAAAGCTGACTAGGCATCTCCAAAATCTTCAGGAGCATTTGGACGAGGGCAAAAAGGATCGCGATAAGTAGCAGCGCCATCCGAATCAGCACTGAACCAAACGAATCAAACGGTCCGGTATCCGCCCAGTGTCCCGCACAGGACAGTGGGCGGATCTTTATCCTTCAAAACGCAGCCGCTGTTCGGGGAGCACACACCGGGCCAGCATGGATGCAGCCTCACTGCGCTTCACCGGGGCGTCCGGGTCAAAGCAGCCCTCCCCCTTGCCCTGCATCACCCCGGCCCTGGCCAGCAGCATGATGGCATCACAGGCAGGATGATTCTCTACGTCGGCAAAGGACACATCGGTGCGGATGGCTTCCAGCTCCTTCTCCGGCAGGGCCGCTGCCAGCATGGACGCGAACTCCGCCCGGGTGGCGGGACGCTCCCAGTCCTCGAAGGGCTCCGCGATTATTCCGTTTTTCAGCGCATAGTCCACATAGGGCTGATACCACAGGCCGGCGGCGGAGAAATCGGCGCCCTCGTCGTAGTAGATATCCCGTACACGGGTGGCCACGGTGACGGCCTCGTTCAATTTGATTGCTCCGCCCGGGTCAAAGCTGTGATCGCCCTTGCCTTTTATCAACCCAAATTCATAGGCATTTTTTACGTCGGCGCAGTACCACTGACCGCTCGGCACATCATCAAACGGATTGTAGCTGTATTTAAGGATGCGTATGAAATTGAACAGGCTGCCGCTGTCCTCCTCCTGCCCAAACGGGACAAAACGGAACGCATTGGTCGCGTACTCGTTTTCCCGGCAGAACCGCTCTGCGGCGGAGCCAGACTCGCCATGAACAATGACAGGCGCTGTTTTCTCAACCCCATCGACAAAATAGCCACCCTGAATCGCGTCGGCGGCGATCTTGATTACAGTAGCGGGGATCGTAATTTCGGTCACGTAGATCCGCTCGTGAAAAATATCATTGTCCTGCCTGTATTGGAATGTGTAACCGCCGGCAATGGCGCGCACTCCATCCGGCACCTCCACTACCCCGCCCGGACCTTTATAAGCAATCAGCACATGATCCCCTACGATAACAAAATCCTCTGCCTGTGCCCTCATCCAGGGCGTGTTTGCCAGGATCATACCCTCAATATCGAGAACCGTGTTGGCAATCGAAACGGTTTTCAGCTTGGAACAGCCAGCAAAAGCACTTGCACCGATGTGCTCTACGCTGCTGCCCACTGTAATGGCCGTGATATCCGAGCTGATGAACAATGCACCGCAGATGGAGCGCACCGTATCCGGGATCGTCACTGCCCCGCCGGGGCCGTTATACCCGACCAGAATATGATCGCCCACAATTACGAACTCATCCGTCTGATCCTTCAGCCATTTTGTGCCGTCAAAAAACGAGGCGCAGATATATGTCACACTGTCCGGTATGGACACCTTGGCGAGGCTGGCTGGGGCGCGGCCCTCACTGATGGCTGTGATCCCATCCTCGATTACCAGCGACGAGACACCATTGGGCCAAACGTGCATCACGATGCTGCCGGTGCCTGAGACAGTCAGTACCCCGTCCTTCAGTTCATAGACTGCATTTGGCCCACAGGAACCGGTTGGCGGCATTGGCTGTGGTAAGGGCTTGGCGTCGGCGGTGGGCAGGCAGTACAGCAGCAGGCAGATGGCCAATATGGTGGTTAGGAATCTGTTTGCCATGAGAATTTTTTTCATATGGTATTCCTTCTTTCTTAAAAACAGGGCAGCGGTGGATTCGGATTGCAGTCAGGGATATAGGAGGGAAATTTTGCAGGGCGCGGCAGGAAAGGATGCACCACAGATAACATTACAACGACCCGCTTTCTTCGAAAAACTGGCGCAGTTTTAATATGGCTTTCCGTTTGGCCTGATTGACGCTTTGCCTTGTTACCCCCCGCTTTTGGGCAACTTCCGCCGCTGAGCAGCCTAATATGCAAACCTGATAAAAAGCATTGGCTTCCTGGGGCGTAAGTAATGCGGGCGGTATTTCAGAGAAATCGTAATGGGCTTTATCAAAGATTGAGCTTTGATAGAGGGTGCGGTCTGTCAGGTCTTCGACTGAAACAGTAGGCAATTTGTTGTCAATCAGATGCCTCAAACGCTTGATATAAGCGTGATAAATGGATTGAGAAAGGTACTGAACCATTGCTCCATCGCTCGTTATTCTCAACCTATCACAGTCAAGATGAAGAATAATCTCCAAAAAATCGGCTTGGAGATCATAATACGCATCCTCTGTCTCAAGTTTTCGTGCATATTTTTTTAATGCAGGGGAGAATTTTTTTACTAAATCCAGTGTAGCCTGTTGATTTCCGCGCTGGCTGCTGCGGATAGCATCCATGATCACCTTGAATTGCTCCTTTGCTCTTTTCGAGCTAAGGAACAGCTTTCCTGGCAAATGTAAATTCGCCAGGTGGTTTGACCGATCAATTTATCCGCAGAGCAATCTGATTGACATAATCAGTAGTGCAGAAAATGTCGTTTTTGCAACAAGTCAATCAGACTTTTTTGTGGAATAGATAGGCTGTATGGATGTTTTTTGCAAAACGCTTGCAAAAAATTTGAAAACGCGTTGGTATATTCTGTCCGCGTTCCCTTAAGCCGCTATACTCTTAATCACCTCTATTTTTATAAACCCTTGATGTTGGAAAACGTTACAGGGTTTTATCTCAATTGCTCATAAGCAATTTTGAACGAACCCGCTAACGCGGGGGTATTCCCAGAATAGAATCTCTCCTGTAAACTGGAAGTGCGGCGGTATATGCCGCAAAAAACACAGGAGAGTGAAACCAATGAGAGCAAATTACTATATGGAAAAGCTGTATCAGGATATGCAGCTGCGTTCGTATTCGGAGCACACGCAGGATGTCTACGGACGTGCAGTGCGGAAGTTTCTGAACTATAGCAGGAAACCTGTTGAGATGCTGGATGAGCATGATGTCCGGAAGTATGTGCTGTATCTCATGGATGGGAACCTTAGCAAAGGCAGCATCAATACTTATCAGGCGGCAATCCGATTCTTTTTTGGCGTAACACTGAACCGGAGCATGAATTATCTGCAAATGCCACGGTTTAAAGGAGGACCAGACGCTTCCAGAAATCCTGTCACGGGAACAGATGGCACGGTTGCTGGAGCGCTGTGAAAATCCGAAGCACCGAGCGATGTTTTCCTTAGCGTATGGTTCTGGGCTGCGGGTATCGGAAATCTGGGCCCGGCAGAAAATTTTGTGTAAAAGGAGACAAGCTGTAGTCAAGGAAACAGGAGCAAATCAGAGGATTTCCCAGGCTGGACACAACCCGGCTAAACTCGGCTTATCCACCTGTGTTCCGAGCGGAGAGACGGTATGCGCGCGCAGCGTGAATGCCGTCTCCCCGCCCGG
>CAJTGJ010000071.1 GCA_910575695.1 Oscillospiraceae bacterium
GCGCCGGATGTGGCGGCGCATCCGCTGATTCCAGAAGTCCCACTCCGCGCAGGCGGTGGCTTCGGGCCGCTGGGTATAGATCATCAGCTGCTCCGGGAAGGGATATTTGTAGAGACGGCCAGCCGTGGCGAGAAAGGCCGTCCACTCCTGATAGCTGCTTGTGATCTGCCGGGCGGCGCTGTCCGCCATTTGCAGGGCCGCTTGGACGTTGTTACTCCCCATAGGCAGCGTCCTCCGGGTCAAAGTCGGGAATCAGGTCAAGGGCGGCAAAGGCCGCGTCGTCCATGCCGCGCAGCTTGCCCATGGCGTTGTCCGTCAGGTCCCGCAGCTCCGTCTCATCCGGTTCCAGATAGCGGCGCATATCCTCCAGGGCGGCAATAGTCCCCAGGCGTGTTCCGCCTCCGCTGTAAATGCAGACCAGATTCCTCTCCTCAAACGTCAGCTCAGTCATATTATCGCTCCTTTTCCGCGCTCTTTTTCGGCGCTGTCTTTTTTCTGTCCTGCTGGGGCGGGGCGGCGTTCAGCTTGGCCAGGACGGATTTTTTCTCCCCTTGCTCCTGGCGCTGGGCCTCGGCCAAATCCGTGAGGGAAATGGGCTGGCCGGACCGGGCCTGCTGCTCCAGCTCCGCGACTGTGGCCTTGGGGCCGTTGTTGATGATGCCGTCGATCATCCCCAAATCGTCCTCCAGAGACATCTCCGCGTTTTTCAGATAATTCTCCGGCTGGATGAAGTCCGGCAGCTGCTTGAAGCCGTAGCTGTCGCAGTAGTGACAGGTTAGCACACCGTCCAGCCGGATGGCAATGATGTCGCTGACGGACATGGACGGACGCTGGTAGTCCGCCGGGTGGTCGTTATTGAATACATACCACAGCCGTTCCAGGGCCTCGTCCGCGCTGTTCACTTCGGATAACGGGGCGGTGTAGGCCAGATCGTAATTGCCGCGCTCCACCTTGCGGCCAATGGAGTTCAGCCAGTCCAGGGATTCATAGCGAATATCCCGCAGGGAATCATCGCCGTCGAGCTTCACCTGATAAATGGCAAAGCAGTCCCCGCCGTGGTTGAGAAAAGCCCGCTCCCGGTCCTCCTGCCAGTCCATGCGGCCCGCCACGGCCTGCCGGAAGTCCGGGCTGTCCTCCCATTCCTCGCGGGGGACGGCGAACATCACGCCCTCCGGCTGTTCCATCAGGTCCTCCCGGTCAAAGACCATTTCCGGGGCCTCGCCGGTCCGCACCATGTAGACGGTCATATCCCGGTCCACCAGCTCCGCCCCCCGCTCTCTGGACAGGGGCAGGAGGTCCGTCCCCGAATAGCCCAGCTCCGCCAGACCGTCCAGCGTCATGGAGCTGTCCGGCATGGGGTACTCGTCCAGGGAGGTCTCCGGCGGGGTCGTGTCCGCCTGTTCCGGGGGCGCGGGGACAGCGGGGGCTGACTGCTCCGGCGGGCTGGGCGGTTCAAAGTCCGGCTGGCGCACGTCCCGCATGGTGATGATCCCGGCCTCCAGCCCAGCCACTACGCGCTGGCACTCGTCCACGGTCCCTACAAAAACTACATTGAAGGGGTATAACTGGCCGTTCCGTCTATGGCAGGTCTGGACCGCGCTGCGGTCAACGGCGCTGTCAACGCTAAAAACAGGCTGAACCTTACAGATGAGGGCCGCATCCCACTGGTCGCTCAATTTCTCCAGCCGGTCCCGGAGAACGGCGGTTTCGGGCCGCTCGGTATGCTGGGCGGCATCGTTCAAAATACTGCGGAAACCATTAAAAGAGCCGTTCAGCATGGAGGGCAGCAGGGCCTCCGCCATGTTCTCTTTCTCCCGCAGTTCGGCATTGTTTGGCAGGGGAATCAGACGGGCCTCCTGCAATTCCGCCAGATAGCCGCACAGGTCGGAGACAAACTTCTCCGGGGTGTCGGTCAGCTCCGCCGCTGGCGCGGTCCGCTCCTGGACCAGCCCATCCAGCCGTTCCAGCATGGCCTTGGCGGTCATCAGGCTGTTATGCTCCACAAGATAGGTCAGCGGGCCGCGAACGCCGTCAAAATAGCCGGTCTGCATTTCCGTCACAAGGTCGGCTATGGACTGCTCCCTGGGGTCCAGCGTGAAGGGACGCTCCAGAATCCCCGTCTGATGGAGCTGGTCCATATAGTCGTACAAATCGGCGGCAAACTGTTCCAGCGTATCGGGTCCGGCCTGCTCCGGCTGGGCGGTGAGGTCAATGCCCCGCTCCTTGCAAATCTCGGCAAAGTGCCTGTCGATGGTGTTGATAAGGCCGCTGACGGTCTTGGTGATGGTCTCCAGGCTGGCTTTCAGCTCCGGCAGGGACTTGTCCCTGCTCCATCCGGCGATATAGCCCATAGAGTTGGCGCTGGTGTCGATGCCGTAATACTGGCAGACGGCGAAGGACACGCTCTCGGCCTCCACCTCCATGGTGCTTTTGTCCTTGGCCTTGGGTGGGTCCTTGTCTGTGTTCCCGGCAGCGGCGGAGAGGCGGTTCTTCTCCCGGTCATGGAGGACCGCGTGGCCGATCTCATGGACAGTAGCGCACACCGTCTGCACCTGGCTCATGCCCTCCCGGATGGAGATGGTCTGTTTGGTAAAACTGCACACACCGTCCGTATTGGGTTCCAGCGGGGCAAAGGAGATGGGCATGGGGGACGTGCGCCGCAGGGCCTCCATGAACGCCTCGTACTGCTGCACGTCGCCGGTCAGGCCGGTGGCGAGGCTGGGGAGCGGCTTTCCCTCCGTCTGGTCGACGGTAAAGACCTTAACCGGCTTGAACAGAGGGATTTCCACGGTCTTTTCATCCATGATGATGTTGCCGTCCCCGTCCAGCACTGGGGCCTTGGTGTCCGGGTCCAGCCGCATCTCCTCGATCTTCTTTTTCAGAGGCGTGGGGGCGATGATGGTCAGCCCCTTCTCGCCCTTTTTCACATGCCGCCCGAACTGCTTCCACTTGTTGAACCCGGCGGCGGGCATGGAGGCGTGGGGCCGCTGCATGTGAATGAGGATGGTGTTATTGACGGAATAGCTGTGAAAGCGGGACATGGTGCGGAGATAGTCAAAATACCGCTCACTTTGGAACAGGCCCTGGATATTCTGTTCAATGCTTGAAACAATTTCCTTGACCCGTTCCCGGTTGCTGGGCTTCTGGTCAGCCATGACAGATCAACTCCTTTCTGTAGGCTGTAACGGTTTAGGACCGCGTTTCAGAGGGTCCAGGGGAAAAGATACAGGCGCTCCCGGACCAGGGCCGGAAACGCCCGGAAACAGCAGGGTTTTCGGGGGCCTAAAGCGTTACAATTACCCCCTGTGGCGGCGCACCCGGTCGCGGGTCTTTCTCCGCCGCTCCTTTTGGGCGCAGGGGCCGCAGTATAAGGCCCGGTTGCCTTTGGCGAGGAAGCGCCCGCCGCAGACGGCACACCGCTTCCAGCTGTGGACGCCGCCCATGATCTCCGCGCACAGCTCCCGGTCGGTGGGGAGGACGGCGGCGCGGAAGTATTTGCAGATCAGGGTGGGAGAAATGAGCTGGGGACAGGGGCAGGGGTCGCCGTCGTCCAGGGGCAGGCAGTTTCCCCCGTCATAATTGGCGCACAGGCGGCGGATGAGCTTTCTGGCCCGCCGGAATTGGTCCTCGTTCATACGGCACAGCTCATTCATGGCTGAACTCCAGCTTATAGTTCGTCCGCTCCCCATCGTCCTCCAGAATGACCGTGGCATCATAGGTCTTGCCGGTTTTCTCGGACCAGCAGCCGGTGAGCTTCACCCGGCCCGCTTTCAGCAGTGAGGCAGCGACGGATTTTGTCAGCTGCTTCTTCTTGGCGGAGAAGAATTTGCTGTCTTTCCAGAGGACGAAGCGGCAGTCCCGGTTCTCGCAGAAAAAGCCCTTCTTACTCTCGGTGACAGCGCCGCCGCACCGGGGGCAGGGGCCGACGGCCTCCCGGTCCGGGGGAAACAGGACCTCCCAGCCGGAGACCGGCTGATAGTCCCGGACCAGATCGTGGACCAGGGCGGTGATGCCGTCCATGAAGTCCTCCGGGGCCAGCGTCCCCCGCTCCACCTCGCCCAGCCGCTGCTCCCATTCAGCGGTCAGCAGGGGGGATTGCAGGGCCTCCGGCAGAACGGTGACGAGGGAGCCGCCCGCCTGGGTGGGAATAAGGTTGGTGATTTTCTTTGCTTTTTTCCGTTCCACCAGCCCGGAGGCCACCAGCTTCTCTAAAATAGCGGCGCGGGTGGCGGGGGTCCCAATGCCGCGCCGTTCCGCGTCCTCCGGCATATCTCCGGCCCCGGCGGTCTCCATGCTGGCGAGGATGGAATCCTCCGTGAAATGCTTGGGCGGGGCCGTCTTGCCGGTCTTGACCCGGACTGCCTCCACCGGCAGCGTCATCCCCTCTATCAGCCCGTCCGGGAGGGCCGCATCCTGGGGCAGCTCGGCATAGGCCCGCCAGCCCGCGTCCAGCAGGACCTTCCCCTTGGCGGAGAAGCTGTGACCGGCGCACTCCACCACCACGGCGGTCTCCGCATACCAATAGGGCGGGCAGACCGCCCGGAGCAGGGCCAGGGACACCAGCCGCAAGACCTCCCGCTCTCCCAGGGGCAGGGCGGAGAGGTCGGCGGCAGCGGCGCTTCTGGTGGGGACAACGGCGTGGTGGTCTGTGACTTTCCCACTGTTGCAGACCTGGGAGGCCAGCACCTCCCCCGGCGCGTCCAGGCCACAGACTACAGCGGCGGCGGAGACCAGAGCGGGGACGGTGTTCTCCATATCGTCCGTCAAAAACCGGCTGTCCGTCCGGGGATAAGTACACAGCTTCTTCTCATAGAGGGCCTGGAGATAGTCCAGGGTCTGTTGGGCGGTATAGCCCAGGGCGCGGTTGGCCTCCCGTTGGAGGGTGGTCAGGTCATAGAGGGCCGGGGGCTTCTCGGACTTCTCCCGGCGTTCCGCCGTCTGGATGGAGACGGTGTTTCCCTCGCAGGAGGCGGCGAGGGCGGAAGCGTCCTTCTTGACGCTGATCCGCTCCCCCGTGACGGTCATGCCGCCGCAGTCCAGCTCCACCGTGTAGAACGGTTCCAGGGCAAAGGCGGCGATCTCCGCCTCCCGCTGTACAATGAGCGCCAGCGTGGGGGACATCACCCGCCCGATGTTCAGCGTCCGGTTATACAGCAGGGAAAACAGCCGGGTGGCGTTGATGCCCACCAGCCAATCCGCCTTTTGTCGGCACAGGGCCGCTTGGTGGAGGCCGTCATAATCCCTGCCGGAGCGAAGGTTGGAGAAGCCCTCCCGGATGGCCCCGTCCTCTATGCTGGAAATCCACAGCCGCTTCATGGGCTTGGTGCATCCGGCCAGATGGTAGGCGGTACGGAAAATCAGTTCCCCCTCCCGGCCAGCGTCGCAGGCGTTCACCACCTCGGACACGTCCTCCCGGCGCAGCAGGGTCCGCAGGGTGTCGAACTGGCCTCGCTTGTCCTGGCCGACGTTGAAGCGCCAGTTTTCCGGCAGGATGGGCAAATCCTCCCGCCGCCACTTGCCGTACCGGGGGTCGTACACCGCAGGCTCGGCCAGCTCCGCCAGATGCCCCACGCACCAGCTCACCAGCCAGCCGCCGCCCTCCATGTGGCCCTCCTTCCGGGCCGTAGCTCCCAGCACCTTGGCAATGCTCATGGCAACCGACGGTTTTTCCGCAATTACCAGCTGATACATAAGAATCACTCCCTTCTAAACAGGGAGCGGCCCCGATTCCTGTCGAAGCCGCTCGAAAATTATGGATTGTTTTGGATAAAAGGATGGAGTACAATAGAAGGACAAACATATTGCGAGGTGTCTTATGAAAAAATTCGTGATGTACCGCTCGTTAAAGGGCGGAAAAATTGACCGGGATTTAGGCAAACATGAGCTGGTCGGCGTTGAGTACGGCGAGGACATCGACGCTGTGACCGATACATTGATCGACGTGGTATGCGATGACCTCGCCGGACTTCCAGAGTATGAGCATTGCGAAACCTGGGCCTATGCCCCGGAAGAAATGGAAGATTTTCGCCGCACAAAGCGGTATCAATACTATATGGGCGGCGTTGTGTCCCCTCCCAACGCAAAGGAAAATATCCTCTATGAGTACGGCATCATTGAGACGGAGAGCGGCAGATAACCGTCATACCGGCTGATCTCTCACACCCCGGTAGCAGGGCAGGACGCAGCCCTCTCCGTACCGCTTGCACCCGTGGCAGGGATGGCCCTCCGGGGGTTGGGGCCGGTCACGCTGGGCGCGGGGGCGCTGCATCATCACACGCTCCATGGGGCGGTCCGTGAAGTATTTCATTCCTCCCCGTCCTCCGCCGCATCCTGGTCAGCGTCCTCCAGCTCGTCCTCGTCGTCCCCGTAGTCGTAGTCGTCCAGGTCGGTGCTGCCCTTGGCCTCCGGCTTTTTCTTCATGAATTTCAGATAGTACACCGCGCCGCCGCCCGCCAGGACCAGCACCAGGACGATCACCAGCAGGCCGGTATTGCCGCCCTTTTTCTGCGGCTCCGGCTTCTCCGGCTCCGGGTCGGGGTCCGGTTCCGGCGCTTTCCCGGCGCACTCGCTCATATTGACGGAACAGACCGCGCAGGAGGCATTCACCGCCCCCGCCGCACACTTGGCGGAACAGGAACAGACCGCCGGGGCCTGTTCCCCATCCTCCATCAGCAAGAGCAGGTCGGCCTCGTCCACCTGGTTCAAAAAGTGGACGGTGTTCTCCCCGTCCTCCGCCCGGTCAATAATGATGTAAAAATAGCTGCCGCTTTTGGTGACAACCGTGATAAACTGCTTTTCCTCCGGGGTGTTCCCATTCAGATCGTCCACCAGCGTCAGATTGCCCTCCGGGGTGAGTGCGCCGGTGTTCCCGTCCGCGCCGGTCATGCCCTGCATCATCAGGGACAGAAACAGCGTCAGGGACTGTTCATCCAGCTGGCCGGGGGCATTGTCTGCTGCCGGGGGGACTTCCGCCACATTCAGATACTTGCCGCAGACGTAGCCCCTCTTTTCCGTGATAAGGACCTCGTACCAGCCGTTTTCCTCCCCCAGCACCTGGACCTGATCGCCGGGGGCCAGCTGCCCAATCACGGCATAGTCCGTACTGCCGCCGGAGCGGAGATTCAGCCGGGACCCGCCCGTGACCACTGTGCCGATCCGGTCCGGTTCGGCGGTGCTGTCCGCCTCCCCGGAGAACAGCATGGCAAAGAGGCTGTCCAGGTTGATGGTGAAGCTGCCGCCCGCCTCGGCTTGTCCCGATTCTTGGGAGGTCTCCCCGCTGGCGGCAAAGGCCGGGACGGAGAGGGCGGTACAGCACAGCGCCACGCAGAGCAGGACGGACAGGATGTGCTTTGTGAATTTACGCATAATCGGGTTCCTCCTTCTTCTCATTGGACCTCGCGCCCTGGATGAGCGCCACCAGCTGGTCGGGGGTCAGGCCCATGCTCCGCACCATGCCGATGATGTCCAGATTTTCCAGCTCCAGGCGCTGCTTCTCCAGCTCCCGCTGCCGCTCTTGCAGCTCGGTGATCTTGGCGGCGTTCTTCTCGTACTCGCTGTCGATTTTCTTGATTTTCGGATTCATATTGCGTCTCTCCTTTTAAGGCAGTCTGCCGTAGCAATAAAAGTGATTTTGCCAGTAACTGCTGTTCAAATTGGCGTAAGAAATGGGATTTCCACAGTGAATCATCATGTTATTGCCCACATAAATTCCGCAATGGGTGGGCGCGTTGGGGTCCGGCGCGTCGTAGGTGTTGATGAAAAACACCAGATCGCCGGGGCGGGCGTTGGCGGGCGAGACCGGGGTGCAGAGGCTGCACAGGGCCTTGGCCCCCAGCCGTCCCACGTCCCAGCCGCTGTGATTGATGACCCACGACACAAAGCCGGAGCAGTCAAAGGACGTGGCCGGGGAGCTGCCGCCCCAGACGTAGGGATAGCCAAGATATTTCTCGGCTTCGGCCAGCATCGCGGCAAAGGTCTCGTCCTCCAATGCCTCCGGGGGTACGTCGTAATCCAGATAGTCCTCCCGCTGGGAGGCGTTGGGGTACTGGCTGGCGGGGAACAGGTCCGGGCGGTTGCCCAGGGTCGCCATGTAGGTGGCGTACATGCTGACTTGATCCTCCCCCATGATGTAGATTGGCAGATGGGACAGGTCGAAATTTTCCAGGGTCACGTTGCAGATGTAATAATTGTAAGGGACTTCCACATCGTAGTCGTTGCCCTCGCTGTCCGTCCGGGTCTCCGTCCGGTAGCGCACCTCCACCACCACGTCCTCGGTGAGAATGTACTGCCGGTCAAAGAGCATTTCCAGCGTCCCCTGCACCTCTGCCAGCGTCCACTCCCCCCGGTGGTAGGCGGTGAGGATGGAGATCAGCACATAGGGGTCGTGGCCGATTTCGTCCAGGTCGAAATTGTACTCGTCATAGCCGGGGTGTAGGCTGGCATAATTGTCCAGCTCATTCTGGAGCGCCGCCTCCATTCCGGCATATGCGGCCTCGGCCCCCAGCATATCCTCGTCCCGGCAGGGGTAGGTGGAGCCGCCCAGCGCGGTCAGCCCGCCCTCCAGCAGAACGGAGCAGGAGGCCATGCAGTTGAGCAGAAGGCTGACGCAGGCCAGCAGGCCGAGGATGATGCCGATGCCCTTCTTGTGCCGCAGGATGAAACCGGCGGCGTCTTTGGACTTCTCCGCCGCCCTTTTCGCGGCCCTGGCGGTGTTCTCCATGGTGGCGGCGGCGGTCTGGCCGGACTTCACCGAGGCGGCGTACTGCTTTTGAATGGCCCGCTTCTGCCGCCAGCGGGAGAGGGGGTTGCTGGCAAGCTGGGGATTGTCGTGGAGATTCTTCTGATACAGTGCGTTCACGTTGGCCTTTTCCAGCTGTTTCTCTGCCTTTGCCGCCTCCCGGTAGGGCCGCAGCTTTTGGGCGCGGTAGGAATGGGCCGCGAGACGGACCCCGCCCTCCGCCGCTTCCTCCAGCCAGTGGGCGCTCTCCAGACCCGTGTTGTCCTGTTCCGCCTCCCGGATTTTCCGGTGGGCCTGGACGGAAGCGGCATTGAAGGGCGCGGACCGAACGGCGTGGGATAATTTAGAGGGGGGCTTGGGCCGGTCCACATCCTCAAAATAGAGGTGCTTTTTGCCCTTACGGACCTTGGCGGACTGTTGCTCGATCATCCGGCGTTTGAGCTTCTTCCGGTCCTTGGGTATCTTCTCCCGCGCCCGTTCTGCCTTGTCCGCCGCCCGCTCCGCCCGCCGGACGTGCCGTTTCAGCTTGGGGGACAGCTCCGCATCCGTGAAGTGGAGACGGGGCTGGCGCTTCATACCGCGACCTCCTGGGGCTTGGTGGTGAGCAGCCGGTACAGCTCCGTGTCCTTGGGAAAACGGTCCACAAAGGGCAGAATCACGTTGCCATAGAACAACAGTCCCTCGCCCTCGCCGGAGTGCGTGACATAGGACAGCTGGTGAGGGGAAATGTTCAGCTGCTTGGCGAGGATCTGCCGGTCTCCGGCGGCTTGATTGAGCATGTAAATGAAGTCGCTGTTCTCGAAAATGTTCTCGATTTCCCGCGAAGCCAGCAAATCCTTGATATTCTGCGTGATGCCGGTGGGGATTCCGCCCCACTTTCTGAACCGCTTCCAGATTTCCACGCTCCAGGAGGCCAGCTCCCCCTTCAGGAGCAGATGGAACTCGTCCATGAAATACCGGGTGGCCTTGCCCGCGCTGCGGTTCTGGGTCACGCGCCCCCACACCTGATCCTGCACCACCAGCATCCCGATCTTCTTCATCTGCTTGCCCAGGTCCTTGATGTCAAAGCAGACGATGCGGTTGGTGATGTCCACATTAGTGCGGTGGTTGAAGATGTTCAGGGAGCCGGTGACATAGATTTCAAGGGCGGTCGCCACATGGCGGGCCTCCTTCTCCTCCTGCTTTAAGAGCGCCTCGTAGAGGTCCTGCAAGAGGGGCATATTCTCCGGCCTGGGGTCCTCGAAATACTTCTGGTATATCTGGTGGACGCAGCGGTCGATGACCGTTTTCTCCACCGGCTGGAGGCCCTCCTTGCCGCCCACCACCAGCTCGCAGAGGGAGAGGATGAAGTCGGCTTTCAGGGCCACGGGGTTGTCCTCCTCGGAGTAGTTCAGGTTGATGTCCATCGGGTTGACATACTGGCTGCTGGACGGGCTGATCCTGATGATCTGCCCGCCGAACCGCTCCACCAGGGGCGCGTACTCCGCCTCCGGGTCGCAGATGATGACGTCATCGTCCGACACAAGGAAGGCGTTGGCGATCTCCCGCTTGGCGGCGAAGGACTTGCCGGAGCCGGGAGTGCCAAGGATCAGCCCGTTGGGGTTTTTAAGAGCCTTCCTGTCCACCATGATGAGGTTGTTGGAAAGGGCGTTCAGGCCGTAGTAGAGGGACTCCTTCCGGTCCTGAAACAGCTCATAAGGTAGGCACGACCGCGCCATATCCGCTTGCGCGGACGGTCTCGGTCGAACCCCCTCCAAGAACCGGACGTACACCTCTCGATGTATCCGGCTCGCCCTTTGTCTATCATCAGGAATCCATAATTTGATGTTGCAGCTTATCAAAACATTCGGGGCAGAGCGCGATAGATTTCCTGCGCATTTTCAACATCAGCCTTTCAACTTCTGTGTCGCCCGTCAAGTCTTTGAGCCGCTTAACATGGTGCATTCGAATTTCTTCGGTTTTCGCTGAACACAACTCGCATTTTCCAGCCTTCAGCCTATGGGCCAGCCCGTTTTTCCGTTCGTATTTACGAAACTGCGGTAGAATATCGAGAATGGCTGACCCAGCGTCTGAGGACTTTTTTCGCTCAAAACCATCGTGATAGAATTCACACCGTTTTCTTCCGGCTTTCGTATCATAATACGCGCCAAAAACGCCATCTTTCTTGTACTTCTTCCTGATTTTGTTGACGGTGGCATTGAACTTTGCAGCAAAGGTCTTGAGCATACTGCCTTCCATGATATAGCAGAATTTATTGAGCACAGTCACGTTTTCCGCAAGGCAGTAGAAGTTGTATAAACCGCGTATTTCTGAGTTGTACTTGCTGATAATTTCCACGTCCGTTCTGTGCATAAGGAACCCGCGGTGTATGGGTTTCCATCGCTCCTGTCCATCCGCGCCTCTTGCGATTTTCATAGCGCGATATTCCCACAGTTTGCCCTCCCACTTATCGTGGGGAACATATAGTGCAACCTTATAGTTCAGGTGGCGGCGCAGGATACCGTCTTTTCCGCGTTTAGAAGCTTTACAGCGTCTGACTGTGAAATCGTATCCCAGGTAGCGGATCAGTTTGCTGGAATGTGTCACTTTCGTCTTTTCCGTTGACAGGGTGAGTTTTAGCTGTGTGGACAGGAACTGACCAATTTCCGATTTTATCCTTTCCGCGTCCTCTCTGGAGCCAATGACGCCAACTACAAAGTCGTCGGCGTACCGGTTATATTGCAGCCGTTTATATTGTGGGTCGAACTGCGGGAAACTGGGCGTGTCCAACTGGCGATGTTGCGCTTGTTTGAATTCTCTGACTGCGGCTCGATGGTCCTCGGCCACTGAAAGATTTTTCTTTGCTTTGTTGTACTGATGATGGACACGGTTGTATTCCGGGCTGGGCAGTCTGTAGCCCTTACCGGAGTCCCTGTTGAATCTCGTCGTGAACGTTTCCATGAAGCGGTCCAGTTCTGTCAGATAGATGTTGGCCAGGATAGGACTGACCCCGGAGCCTTGCGGTGTTCCGGAGAATGTGCGGTGGTATTCCCACTGCTCCATATATCCCGCTTTCAGAAATTTCCACATCAGGGAGATAAAATGTTCGTCTTGGATACGTCTGCGGAGGATTTCAATCAAAACGTGGTGGTCGAAGCAATCAAAGCAGGCGGTAATGTCGCCCTCAATCACCCAGTTGACGCCCGTAAAGTTAGCCTGAACTTCTTTTAATGCCGTGTGGCAGGAGCGCCCTGGCCTGAATCCATGGGAGTGTTCCGAAAAGGTGGGTTCATAGATTGCTTCCAGCAGCATACGGACAACTTCCTGGACCAGCTTATCGTCTGTAGAGGGAATACCCAGCGGGCGCTTTTTAGACGGGTTACTCTTTTTGGCAATATAGTGCCGCCGCGCCGGATTCGGCTGGTAGGAGTGGTCTTTCAGCGATGCAATAATGCGGTTGATGCGAGTCATGCTCATGCCGTCCAGCGTCATACCGTCTGCCCCAGAGGTCATACTGCCGGTTGATTTTGCGATGTTCTGGTAGGCCAGCAGATAAAACTCCGGGTTGTACAGGTTTCGGTACAGCCGCTGAAACTGAGAGCGCCGAAAAATTTGTGTAAAAGAGAATAAAAGGCATCCATTCAGTCAAGAATCGGAGCAAGGAAAAACTTGATTGAAAGGATGTATTTTTAT
>CAJTGJ010000072.1 GCA_910575695.1 Oscillospiraceae bacterium
CCAGCCAGCCAGCCAGCCAGCCAGCCAGCCAGCCAGCCAGCCAGCCAGCCAGCCAGCCAGCCAGCCAGCCAGCCAGCCAGCCAGCCAATAAAAGGCTACTCGCCCCTTTTTTTCCTGTCAAGCCCATATTTAACCGAAACGGCCACCTGGAAAGCGTTTTTTGCTGTCCGGGCGGCCTTTTTGCGCTCATTTGAGGAAAAGGGAGGCTGAACAGTGGACCAAAATTATATTGCACCAGCAAGTGCGCTGAAAAAGCTGAAAAAGGCCCGGAGCCTGTCACAGACGGTTTATCTCTACGGGGCCACCGGCTACGGCAAGACGGAGCTGGTACGCCAGTACCTGTCGGGCCGCAGGTACATCTATCTCTCCTGCGAAGAGCTGCCCTGGGAGGCCGGGGCGCTGCCCCGGTTGGAACCGGGCAGACAGACCCGCCGGGTGGTAGTGATCGACGACCTGCACCGACTGAAAAGCGAAAAACTACGCCAAGAGATTTTGGCATTGGAGGAGCGGGAGGATATATGGCTGATCCTGGTCAGCCGAAGCCCTCTCCCGGCCTGGCTCATGCCCCGGCATATCAAGAGCGTTTTTGTTGTGGTTTCCGAAGATGACCTGCGGATGGGCCGGGACGAGATCACCGCCTATCTGGACGCCCGCGGCGTCGTCTACACAGAGGAAGATATTCAGTATTTGCAGAATACCGCCGAGGGCAACGCCTACGTCCTCCACCATGTAGCCCTGCGGATGAAAGAGGGAGAACACCCCGGCCTGAAGCTGCAAACGGAAATACGGGAGGCGTTCGCGTCTTATCTGGAAAACGTGGTGCTGGTGCGCTGGGACAGCGACCTGCTGGAATTTTTAATGCAGGTCAGTGTGGTGGACGAGTTTACGCTGGAGCTGGCGGAGATGATCTCCGGCAACCTCCATGTCACTGCCCTGCTGGAGCAGGCGGGTGAAGCCGGGAATTTCATCACCCAGGAGGACGGCACATACCGCTTACGCCCGGTGCTGATCGACGCGCTGCGGAACCGGGCGCTGAAGCTATATGGCCGGGAGCGTGTCAAGGACTTCAAATATAACGCCGCCCTCTACTATGAAATGCACGATGAAGTTGTCCCGGCATTGAGGCTGTTCGAGGAGTGCGGCAAAACCGAGCGCATCAAAAATCTGTTGATCCGCAACGCCCGGATGAACCCCGGCAACGGCCACTATTACGAACTGCGCCGCTACTATTTCAACATGGACGAGAGGGAGATCGAGGACAGCCCGGTATTGATGGCGGGTATGAGTATGCTGCACTCCATGCTGATGGACGACGAAAAAAGCGAGTATTGGTACGAGAAGCTAAAAGCCTTTGCCACCAATGCCAAGGGCGGCGTCCGGCGGGAGGCTCTGAGCCGTCTGGCCTACCTGGACATTGGCCTGCCCCACCGGGGGAGCCGGGACGTACTGGAAATTATAAAAAACATCCCCGCCCTGCTGTTCGACAAGGGCAACCGCCTCCCGGAGTTTTCCGTCACCAGCAACCTCCCCAGCACCATGAACGGCGGCAAGGATTTTTGCCATTGGAGTCCCGACGATACCAAGCTGGCAAAGACTGTGGGGCCGCTGGTGGAGCGTGTGCTGGGCAGCTATGGAAAGGGACTTGTCAAGGCCGCGCTGGGCGAGAGCTACTACGAAAAAGGCGAGGACAATTACGAGGTAATGTCCCTGCTGACCCGCGCCCAGGTGGAGGCAGGGCAGGGCGGGACGATGGAGATCGCCTTTGCCGCCGTAGGCGTCCGGGTACGGCTGGCCCTGCTGCAAGGGGACAGTCCGGCGGCGCGGGAGCTGCTGGCGTCCTTTGAACAGTCGGTGAAAGAGAACCGGGCTGTCCAGCTTCTGCCCAACATCCAGGCGCTCCGCTGCCGGTTGGCCTTGTATGAGGGCGATATGGATATAGTGGAACGCTGGATGAAAACCGCCCCGGACGAGGATCGGGAGTTTTGCGTGTTGGAGCGTTACCGCTACCTGACGAAAGTACGCTGTTATCTGGCGAACGGAGAGTACACAAAAGCCCAGGCCCTTTTGGAAAAGCTGCGCTACTATGCCGAGCAGACGGGCAGACCCTATGTCCGCATGGAAACCGGGCTGTTGTCCGCCATCACCAAGGAGAGGGTTGGCGGGCCATGGCAGGAGGAACTGGCCACCGTTCTGAAAGAAGCGGAGCGTTACCGCTTTCTGCGCCTGATTACCGAGGAGGGAGCGGCGGTATGGCCCCTGTTCCAACGGGAGAAAAAGGCGTTGCAGGAAGCTGGGACGTTGAATAAGGACTGGCTGCGCCGCCTGCTGGCCGAGGCTGAGGAAGTGGCCCGGCGCTATCCCCTCTACCTGAAAAAGCGGGCGGCTGTGGCGGCGGATTTCAAAGGCGTCGCCCTGACCATCCTGCGATTGCAGGCCGACGGATTGTCCCTCAATCAAATTGCCCAAAGACTGGATATGAAGCCCTTTTCCGTGTCCTATCATATTCAAGAAAACTATCGTAAGCTGAATGTTTCCCGTAAAGCTGACGCTCTGATCGCAGCACGAAGCCTGGGAATTTTATAGGCCAAGAAATATGTCTCATCATGAGACATATTTCCCATCACAGGGAGGAAATGAGTATGAACGCAGTTATATACACGCCGTCCGATACGGAATACGAGCTGTTCACCCGCATACTGCGGGAGGAAGCGCCAGACGCGCAAATCGTCCGCGACCCGGACGACGGCCATTTTCACCGTGAATCGGAACAGGATTTTGTGGTGGTGAGCGTGGACGGCGCGAAGGGGATGGAGCTGGCCATTAAGCGGGATTAAGCGGGAGATCAATTATAAAACAATGGTTGTCTGGATCACCAGCGACCGCTATTTTGCGGCAATGGCGATACGCTATCAGGTCTTTGAATTTCTGACCCGCCCCTTTGACGAAGCGGACTTCCGGGCGGCGGTCAAGCGGTTCCTGGCCGGGGATATCCACCCCCAATATAAATGGCCTGTGAAACCCGTCGGCATGGTTCCAGCCGAAACTTTCTAATTTCTATTTCCAAGGAGGATACTCCATGAAACGCAGAATATTAAGCATCATCACCGCTCTGGCCCTGTGCCTGAGCCTTTGCCCCACATGGGCGCTGGCGGCGGAGGCGGACCCCGCGCTCTGTCCCCATCACCGGGAGCATACGGAGGACTGCGGCTACATCGCGCCCACCGAGGGCCGCGACTGCGGCCACGAGCATACGGACGAGTGCTACACCCTGGGGGCGCTCCCCGATACGGACAGCGGCGATTATTACGAGATTGGCGCGGATACGGAAAATCTGCTGGAGTGCCAGCACGTCCATGACAGCGAGTGCGGCTATGTCCAGGCCGACCCCGGCGCGTCCTGCGGGTATGTCTGCCATATCTGTCCCATCGAGGACTTGATCGCCGCCCTGCCGGAGCAGGTGACGGAGGATAACGCGGACGATGTGCGGGCACAGCTTGACCATATCCTCGACCTTTACCGGGAACTGGACGAGGACGAACAGGGGCAGATTGATCTGTCCCGTGTTACCGAGCTGCAAGGGGCGCTGGACGGGGCCAACGACCCCGACCCGGTAGAGGTTTCCACCGCTTATCGGGAAGCGACCTGGGACAGCAGTAAAGTGACCTATACGGACAAAACCGCCGATAGCTGCACCCCTGTGGCAGACAGCGCCGAAGCGGTCACATGGAACGCGGGCTGGTATGTGGTCAACAGCACCGTCACCATTGACCAACCCATCACCGTCAACGGCGAAGTGAACCTGATCCTGACGGACGGCTGCACCCTCACAGCGGAAAAGGGCATTGTGGTGACGAGCACCAACAGCCTGACCATCTACGCCCAGTCCGAAAATGGCGGCACGCTGAACGCCACCGGCATGACTGACGATAGCGGTAATGCCAGCGCGGGCATCGGCGGCAGCACCTCCTCCGTTGACAGCGGCAGCATTACCATTCATGGCGGCATAATCAACGCCACCGGCGGCGGTCAGTCCGGACGCTACGGCGGTGCGGGTATTGGCGGCGGCACCTCCAGCTCTGGGAACGGCGGCAGCAGCAGAGGCATCGTCACCATTTATGGCGGCACGATCACCGCCAACAGCGGCGCAGGCAATGTCGCTGGCGCAGGTATTGGCGGTGGTGGCGGTGGAAATGGTAGAAACGGCGGAGACGGCGGTGGTATCACTATCTACGGCGGCAATGTCACGGCAGCGTCTCATGGAACTCAATCTGGCGGCGCGGGCATCGGCGGCGGTGCGGGTAACAATGGCAACGGCGGTGCGGGAAACAATATCCAAATTAACGGCGGGATGGTACACGCCACAGGTGGCAATTTGGGTGCGGGCATTGGAGGCGGCGGTGGCAGCGAGAGTGGCGATGGCACCGTCACCATCAGCGGCGGCACAGTGACCGCTGTTGGAGGAAACTATGCCGCAGGCATTGGCGGCGGCGGTGGGTATCAAAACACCTATGGTGGCTGTACCGGCGGCACCGGCAGCGTCACCATTACCGGCGGCATTGTGGACGCTTCCAGTCCCACAAATGTCTATTGGGAAGGCTACGAGGGCGCTCCCATCGGCAACGGCGGGAACGCAACCGCAACAGCGACCGTCAACAAAACCACCGGCATAATCTTTGAGAACGGTGTGGGTACTGTCTGCGGCGATGTGACCCTTGCCGGGAGCTATACTGTCCCTGCGGGCTACTCCCTGCACATCCCCGCCGGGGCCAGTCTGTCCGGGAGCGGCACCCTCTCCGGCGGCGAGACGTTTACCACCGACTTGTCGGAGGATATGATTTCTGTCCCGGAGGACCTTTATTATGACGGGACAGACAGGACGGCAGAGTTGCAGAACGATCTTTCCGCCGAGCTGAACAAAGGAATTGAGATTTGCGGCCAGACCTTTACGGTAAGCGGCTGGACATTGGCGGTTGCAAAAGCGGCAGACAGCGACCTGACCTATACCGCCACTTATACAAACAACAACGATAATACAAATACGTTCACGAAAACCATCACGCTCCAGAAGTCTGGCACCGACCTGACCAGTGAGGGCAAGGTGCAAACCTACAAAGGCGATACCCTAACCAAAGACTTCACCGCCAGCGACACCATCACCGTCAAGGCCACGCCCACGCCTACCGGGGCGGCTCCGGCCAACTCCGCTATGTTTGCGGCCAGCTTCACCGGGCCGGGCGCGGGCCAGATGGCGGTGTTTGTGGGTGATACGCAGGTGTCCGCTCCTGCGGACGTTGGCGAGGACGGCACCTACACCATGACCGTCAGCGCCGCCGATGTGCTGACAAACGGACAGGCGGGGCAGGACAATAAATATACCTTGATTGTAAGATTTGTTGAGAATACCAACATGGCCGATGCCGAGGCCCCGGTGGAGGTTACGGTTACTCCCAATCCGCTAACGGAGGGCATGGTCACGCTGTCAGAGGAAAGCGCCACCTATGACGGAACGGAGCAGCAACCAAATATCACTGTTGCCGGTTTGACTGCGGGAACAGACTATGACGTTACATTCCAGGCCGGCTTTAAAAACGCCGGAACCTACACTGTTACCATCACTGGCAAGGGGATTTATGCAGGAACGGTAAAAAAGATTTTTACCATCGAAAAGGCCACTCCCACTGTTGCGTGGGAAAACAACGAGTTGGAGTTGACCTACACCGGCCAGCCTGCGGACATCGAGCCGACTGTGACGTTGGTAAACAGTGAAACCTTTAGCGGAACGATCACTTACACTTATGGAGTATATTCTGGCCCTGATCGGCCCACCAACGCCGCGAGTTATACCGTCAAGGCCAGTATCCCGGAGCAGGACAACTACACCGCCGCTGAGAGCGGTTGGTTGATACTGTACATCAACCCGGCGGATCAGGCTGCACCTGCCGCTCCCACCGCAGCAGAGGGAAACATCAAGGATACCAGCATCACGCTGGATACCATCGAAAACGCGGAGTACAGCAAGGACGGCACGAACTGGCAGGAAAGCCCGGAGTTTACCGAATTATCCCCCAATACACAATACACCTTCTACGCCCGTCTGAAAGCGGACAGAAACCACAACGCCTCCCCCAGCAGCGCGGCGGCATCCATTACCACTAAGAAAACCATGCTGGACAACGCCACTGTAATGGTCAACGGCACATATACCTACACCGGCGCGGCGATTGTCCCGGAGACTGGGAATGTGACGGTGGAGCTGAACGGAACAACAATCAATTCCGACCAGTACACCATCAGCGCCACCGACAACATCAACGCAGGTGAGGCCACAGTGACCGTTACCGCAGCAGCGAACGGAAATTATTCCGGCTCCATCAGCACAACCTTCACCATCGGCAAGGCTGCGCTGACCATCAAGGCCAACGACCAGACCATCACCTACGGCGAAAGCATCACCGAGGGGACAGATCAGGTAACTACTACCAATCTTTGCACCGGCGATACCCTGAAAGGTATCACCCTCGATGCCAGCACCAAGAATGTCCCCGGCGGCACCATCACACCCTCCGCCGCTCAAATCCAGAACAGCAGCGGCGCGGACGTGGCTGGCAACTACAATATTATTTATCAGACGGGAACACTGACCATTAATCCATCTCCTGTTACGCTGATATTCAACGACCAAACGATTGTCTATGGCAGCACCCCGGCAGAGGCCACCGCAACCCCCGCCAGCGCAAAGATCGAATATTCCTACACCACCGAAGCAGGCGGCACACCGACCCCCGGCTGGCCCGCAAATGCGGGAACCTACACCGTCACCGCCAAGGTTGAGGCCACCGGCAATTATGGGGAGGCCAGCGAAACAATTACGCTGACAATCAATCCCAAGGCCGTCAGCAACCCGACCATTGAACTGTCCGATAACAGCTTTGTCTATGACGGCACCGAGAAAAAACCCACCATTGTTGTAAAAGACGGCGAGGCCGTGATTCCGGCCAGCGAGTACACAGTGACCTACAGCGACAATACCGATGTGGGCACCGCCACCGTCACTATCACGAATGTGGAGGGCAACTATACCGTCAGCGGCACCGCCACCTTCACCATCACCGCGAAGCCCCTCGCCGGGGCGTCGGTGAGCGCCACCGGCCCGTTCACCTACACCGGGAGCGCCCTCACGCCCGATCCCATTGTGACCCTGGGCGGGCAAACGCTGGTGAAAGGCACCGATTACACCGTGGCCTATACCAACAACACCGACGCTGGCACCGCCACCATCACCGTCACGGGCACAGGCAACTACTCCGGCACCGCCAGCGGGACATTTGCCATCGCCAAGGCCACCCTGACCGTGGACGGCAACGGCACCGCCAGCGGCACCTATGGGGCGAAGCTGTCCGAGCTGACCGTTGACGGACTGACCGCAAAGTTGGGCGCGGGTACTGTGACCGGCACCTGGAAGCTGACCGGGGACACGGTTCCCAACGTGGGGGACAGCGGAGAGTACACCGCCACCTTTACCCCGGACAGCGGCGCGGGCAACTATAACCCGCTGACGGCCAAGGTGAAGCTAAACATTGCCAAGGCCAACTATACCGGCATGACCGCAGCAAGTACCTCCGGCAAGTTCGGCGCGGAGAAAACCTACGATCTGTCCAACCTGCTCCCGTCTGGCTATGAGTTGGGGACGCCCACCAAAACGGACACCAACAGCATTTTTGAGGGCGAGCCCACCTTGAGCGGCGCTGTGCTGACCTATAAACTGGCGGACGTAGAAACGAACAAGGGCAAAACCGGCACCATCAATGTGCCCGTGACCAGCTCCACCAATTATGAGCCCTTCAATTTGACCATCACCGTCACCGTGACAGACAAATTCGTGCCCACCCTGGCGGTGAACCCCATCACCGTCACCTACACCGGCGAGGCCGTTCCCAGCACCGCCATTAAAGGCTCGGCCACAGTGGACGGGAAAGCCGTCCCCGGTATATGGAGCTTTGGGTCTGGGCAGGCGTTGACCAATGTGGCGGACAGCGGCACCAAGACCGTCAAATTCGTACCCACCGACACAGCCAATTATGCCGAGGCCACGGGCACCGTCGTTGTGACCATCAACAAGGCCACCCCCACGGGCGCGCCCAAGTACACCGCCATCTCTGCCAGTGGCAAGACCCTGGCGGACGCCGGATTGACCACCGAGGGCGGCACCTTTAGCACCGCGGGCACCGTGGCCTGGGCCCTGGCCGACACCACGGAAGTGACGGCCAACACCGCCTATGAGTGGGTATTCACCCCCACCGATACGGCCAACTACAATATCCTGACGGGTAAGATCACACTGTGGCCCTACACCACCCCCAGCAATCCGGGCGGCGGTACTTATGTGCCCTCCGGCCCCGGCAGCTCCACCCTTCCCGTGACCACCACCGGGCAGGGCAGTTCCGCCGTGACCACTACGACCGCCACTCCCGCCGCCAGCACCCAGGGCGGAACCGCGACCACCACAATCAACACGGCCATGGGCAACGAAATCGTGAAGCAGGCCGTTGCCAACAACAGCGAAACCGTGGTGATCGCCCCCAAAGTCACCGGGCGCGTGACGAAAACCGAGGTGTCCATCCCGGCCTCCACCGTGGGGCAGATCGGCAGCCAGACCAATGCCAGCCTCACCGTATCCACCCCCGTGGCTGATGTGACCATCCCCAACGGGGGCCTGGGCAGCCTGTCCAGCGCGGGCGGCACCGTCACCGTCACCGCTGAGCAGACGGGGAACACCGTGGAGCTGACCGTGACGGCGGGCGGCAGGGCTGTCCAGAGCGTTCCGGGCGGCGTGACCCTGACTGTGCCCATGGGGAACACTACCCCCGGCACCGTGGCGGTGCTGGTGCATGAGAACGGCACGCGGGAGGTGGTGCGGAAATCCGTGGCGGACAACGGCGCTGTGACCATCCCCCTGGACGGTTCGGCCAAGCTGGTGATCGTGGACAACAGCGGCTACTTTGCCGATGTACCCGCCACGAGTTGGGCAGCGGACGCCGTGGCCTTTGCCAGCGCCCACGAGCTGTTCAACGGCACCGCCCCTGGCCGTTTCAGTCCCGACCAGCCCATGAGCCGGGGTATGCTGGCGGTGGTGCTCCACAACCTGGAGAGTAACCCCGCCCAGGCCCTTACGGGCGCATTTGCGGACGTGGACAACCGCCAGTGGTACGCCGGGGGCGTGTCCTGGGCGGCGGCCCAGGGCATCATCGGGGGCTACGGCAACGGAACCTTTGGCCCCAACGACAACATCACCCGTGAGCAGTTGGCCGTCATGCTGTGGCGGTACGCCGGAAGTCCCGCCGCCACGGAGCGGGAGCTGCACTTTGCCGACGCATACAAGGCCAGCGATTGGGCGGCGGAGGCCCTGCGCTGGGCCGTGGAGAAGGGAGTTTTGAACGGAAAGGGCGGCGGCATCCTGGACCCCGGAGGGGAGGCCACCCGCGCGGAAACGGCGCAGATGTTAAAAAACTTTTTAGAGAACAAATAGAGGCATGAGAGAACAGGGCGGATATCCGCCCTGTTCTTTTTGCACCATATTTTGCAAAAATTGTAGAAAAAATGAAGAAGAAATAAATCTCACCATGAGACACAATTTGAAAAATCAGTCGTTTCCAATAATTTTTTAGAAGGTTTTGGCTACTTTTTACGAATAACGGGAAACACCGCCATTTAGAGGAAGTTAGGTTATAGAAAGGCAAAAGGAGAAACGACTATGGACAGAAGATATGAGCAGTTCAATGAAATGACCTTTGAAGCCTACATCAAATCGGCAATCGACAAATCCGTATTAAAAGCACGTAAACGTCAGGCGGCGAGAGAGAAGTTAGAACAGTCCTTTTCTACAATGACAGATGTGGAGTTCTTTGGCATTTCCCATGAGGATCAGGGGATCAAGCGGGCAGAACAGACAGAGCCAGTTGGTCATGTGTTCCGTGTGCGGGGACGGGATATCCCCGTTTATGGAAAAAAGCTGGGGCAGGCACTGATGTTCCTGCCAGCAAAAGACCGTGAGATCATCCTAATGTATTACTATTTACGAATGACAGACCCGCAGGTTGCCGCCGTTTTGGATGTCGGGAAAACTACCGTCCATCGACGGCGCCATGAAGCTATCAAAAAGCTGCACATTCTGTTGGAGGATGAAAAATGAAGCGTGTGCCGTTCCTTATCATTGAGGCCGCAAAACAATGTGACGATGAAGCGGTCAATTTCATCCGCCATCATTTTGAGGGATACATAGTCAGCAGTTGTCTCAGAAAATACAGAGACCAATATGGGAACGAAAAATCCTTTTTGGATGATGAACTCCACTATTACGCAGAAATCGGGATGCTGTCCGCCATCTTCTCATTTGACTTTAGGGAGCCCCCCGAAGATTACCGCGCCGGTTGAATTTTCATCCGGCAGGAGTGCGCCGCATGAGGCAGGCACATTCCTGCGGGCTGAAAATAGCCTGGATCACAATTGAATAAGGCAATCAGATACGTTCCATGATGTGTTGAGCCAGGGGCGGGTGCGCAGGGAAGTTTCACCGGGAAAGGAGGGAACAGGCCGGGAGGAACCGAGCGGACAACACCATCGTCATAAAGTAACTTTAGATAAAGACGGGTATGGTTATGGGCGGAGATACACACATGGAGATGATGATACTTGCGTCGGCTATGCGTCACAGCGTAGGACGCCCCGCCCACGGGAATGGGGGGAGGCACGGTAATACCTATGGAGCGGTTCACCCACCGCCGTCTGATTTCCTTTTGAGGCTATATCGTGAACGACAAAATCCGCGCTGACCGCCAGTGCGGATTTTGTCGTTTCAAACCCCACCATAAGAAATGAATATAAAATAGTCTATGCGGCATATCTTCCCTGTGTAGACTGACAAAAGGGGGCGTAAGACAGTTAATATCATCGTACATTACCCGGAAGATAAAGAGAAACAACGGGAACTCGCCAAAAGGGTCGCCTATGTCCACGCTCAGACGATAGCCGAAAAGCTGGCAACCCTGTCCTGCCCTGTGGAACAGAAAGCGGCACTATGCGACGAAATCAAGAAACGATACAAGGCCGCCAATAAAATGAGATAAGAAGCGAGGAGTAGGGGAGAGGGGAAGCCATCCTCTACTCCTCGAATCTTTTTAGGTTCTTCCAGGTTCTTTTTGTGATTGACACCCGATCCTGTTCCCATTGCTGCAAGGTTCCAAACGGGACGCCAAGGTATTTTGCGTACTCTTTTTGTGTCATGCTTTTCTGTGCTCGGGCCTGCCTGATTTGCTGGCCCTGGCCGTGATAGAGAAACAGGTTGAAATCATCCAGGAGCCTTGTGACAGGGACGGAGAACAGCTCCGCAATTTTCCGCATGGTTTCAATGGGATAATAGTCCCGCCCAATTTCTTCATAGCTGGAGTATGTGGTGCGGTCTATCCCAGCGTACTTCGCCACATCCTTTTGTCGCAAACCCTGGCTGTATCTGTACCAGCGGAGCTTGTCCGGCGTATTGTGGATTTGAGAGGGATCGGTGTATTGGATGTTGAACTTTTCCGCCTCCACCAGCGTGTGAGGTTGGACAAGCTGGAAACTGTGAATGTAAAGAGGTGCGTAGATAACGCCCGTGGGAGTATGGAGGACCATTATTTTCATGCGGTCCGATGTGTGGCCGAACGTACGCCATTTTTCACCAAAGTATGTACGATTGCCCACATCAAGGGCCTTTTGAGCCGTTGCGAGTGGATAGTATTTTCAATACACCGGCTGGCATAGGTGGCAAGCCGCACGTTTTTGTCCGGCTTGAAGGTAGATACGCCCTTGATGAGCCCAATAGTTCCAATAGAGATCAAATCATCCTGGTCTCCATTGGGGGTATAGTATTTTTTTAACGGAGGAAGCAAAAGGAGGGGAACTCTGGAAAGCTATGGGACAAGCTGGTTTCCGGGATCATGGGCGTAATATGGCGCGCCACTATTCTGTAATTTGGGGTGACTATAATATACACTCAAAAATTCCAACAGGTTAGATAGCGTCTACACAAGTTTGACATAGGTGGTAAAATAGAAGCAAACAAAAGAAAGAAGAGGAATAAAAAATGGAAGCATCGTATCACCGCCATGATATAAGTGACGAAGTATGGGCATTGCTGGAGCCGCATT
>CAJTGJ010000073.1 GCA_910575695.1 Oscillospiraceae bacterium
GTTTTGGATGTTTATCTGTTCTGCGTGGACGGTTTGAAGGGCTTTGTGGAAGCTATTGGGGCTGTTTATCCCCACAGCCAGGTACAGCGGTGCATCGTCCACCAGATCCGCTCCTCCACCCGCTTTGTGAGCTATAAGCATATCAAGCCTCTGATGGCGGATCTGAAGAAGGTCTATACCGCTGTCACCGAGGATGAGGCTCTGGAAAACCTGATGACCTTCAAAGAAAACTGGGGAAAGCAGTACCCCTCCTGCGTGAAAAGCTGGGAGGAAAACTGGGATATTCTGAGCACCTTTTTCGCATATCCCCCCGAGATTCGGAAAATCATATACACGACGAATATCATTGAGGGCTTGAACCGTCAGTTCCGCCAAATCACAAAAAACAAGCCCAGCTTCACCAACGACGATTCCCTGCGCAGGATGCTCTATCTGGCCAGCAGGAAAATTGTCGAGCACTGGACCGCCAGATGTCGAAATTGGGACATGGTTTTGTCCCAGCTCCAGCTCATGTTCCAGGACCGCCTGACTGCCTGAACCCGGCTTCCTCTTAGCGTTTCCGGGCGGGGAGACGGCATTCACGCTGCGCGCGCATACCGTCTCTCCGCTCGGAACACAGGTGGATAAGCCGAGTTTAGCCGGGTTGTGTCCAGCCTGGGAAATCCTCTGATTTGCTCCTGTTTCCTTGACTACAGCTTGTCTCCTTTTACACAAAATTTTCTGCCGGGCCCAGATGTCCAAGCGCAGCTCTCACCCTCTGCCGTGTCTCAGTCAGAATCTTTTAAGATCAACCCTAATTTTATAAAGGAAAACTCCATTCGTAATCAGTTTAGGAAAAGACGCCACAATTAGATTGCTTTTGAGATAATGAGGATGGAGTAGGGACATGATCCCTACCCCCTTTTGCCGTCCTTTTCTATAATGGAATGTAGTTTTTCTAGCATTGCTACATCAGTGTAGGTAGCAACATAGGGTAGATAGGCCCTATAGTTCTCTGGCCGCATATTGGTCAGCTCCCGTATCCTACGCCACACCAAGGGAGAGCCAGTAACCTTGAGCTGATTAGCAGCCCACACAACCTCCCTGGCCCAATACTGTTCCCATTTTTCTAAGCCTGAGATGGTCGATGTTTCCGAAGCCGCTCGTACAATACCGCTCCCACGGTTTCAATGACCTGTTTCATCATATCTGTGTCATTAAACAGACGGACAAAGAAATCATCGTTTTGCTCATACCTAGCCGCCGCCATTTCTGGGAAATCCTGCTTAAACAGAAGCATGAACGTCTTGCGGTCATTATTCTGTGCGCAGTTCTGCCACTTGTCCTTGGCGGCGTAATCGTTCTCAATCTGGAGTAGCACTTTGTCCATTTCCGTAAAGCTGGTTCCATACCGCTCGTTGATTTTCTCAATAATGGCGGCCAATGGGTCTTTTCTTTTCTCGCGCCGTCCTGCCTCGCCCGTGATAGGTCGGAAACCCTCATCGGTGCTGGACAGAGTAATCTCACCCTCGAAATCTTTTTCCAGACGATAGTATTCCAGAAGAACCTTGTCATCCACATTCACATGTTCTGCGCTGGTTTTGGGAAGCAGAGTGTAGAGGAACCTCGCGTACACACTGAACCTGTGCAGATCTTTATCAAAAAGTCTGCAAACCTGAGTGATGAAAGAATAGATACGGTTGAACCGTGCCAATGTGGACCTGAATAAGTCCTGACGCTCCGGTTCCAAAGTGTCAAAACGATCTAAGGCTGGACGGAAGATTCCCTGAAACTTTCCCAGGTCGCTGGACTGTTGAATGCGTCCGCTGTAAAACAAATCCGCAGCCCTTTCCACTTCCATTTGCTGATAGATGCGGTACTCATCTAATGTGTTCTTTAGGTCATAGACTACATTGGGGTCGGTTTCCTCTTCGAGAATCGTTTCCTCGTAATATGGCTCAAATGCTTTCTGAATGTCATCCGCCGAGTTTACAAAGTCCAGCACAAAGGTGTCCTGCTTCCCCTTAGTGGTGCGGTTCAGCCGGGAAAGCGTCTGCACTGCCTTAACTCCGGACAGCTTTTTATCCACGAACATGGTATGCAGAAGCGGCTCGTCAAAGCCCGTCTGATATTTCTCTGCCACAATCAGAATGCCGTATTCGTCAGAGTGAAACGTTTCTGGCAGGGCCTTCTCTGAGATCGTCTTGCCATCGGCGGTATGGTTCAGTTTCTCCTCTGTAAACTTCTCTCCATCGTCCTCAATTTCACCGGAGAACGCCACGAGTACATCCAGATCCGTACACCCCTTCTCTGCGATTTGCCGCTTGAATTCCTGTACATAACGAATCGCATGGAGACGGGACGGTGTAACCACCATAGCTTTTGCCTTGCCGCCGATCTTGTGGCGTGTCACGTTGCAAAAGTGTTCGAGCATGACGGAGGTCTTCTGAGCGATGTTATGCGGATGCAGAGATTCATAGTTGAGAATCGCTTTGACTCCAGCCACAGTATCCAACTCTGGATTGTCTGGGATAGATTTGACAATTTTGTAGTACATCCGGTAGGTCATATAATTTTTGAGGACATCCAGAATGAAGTGTTCCTCAATCGCCTGCCGCATGGAGTAGATGTGGAAGGGGTGCCGCTTGTTGTCCTCGCCAATCGTTCCAAACATCTGTAAGGTCTTGTCTTTTGGTGTGGCCGTGAATGCAAAAAAGGACATATTTTCATGCTCACCCTGCGCGGCCAACTCGTCCAGCAGCTTATCTTCGTTGTCTTTTCGGGCATCTTCTTCCGCATTCTCCTGCGCGGCGTATTCCTCTAAAATCTTCTCAGTGTCTGCCAACGCTCGCTTGAGCTTTTTCGCGGCATTTCCTGTTTGGGAAGAATGAGCTTCATCTACGATGATGGCAAAGGCTTTGTTCCCGGAGCGGACTTCCTTATAGATCACCGGAAACTTTTGCAGCGTGGTAATAATGATCCCGACTCCGTTGTTGATCGCGTCTCGAAGCTGTGAGGATTTCTTGACCTTCTGCACTACACCCTCTACATGGTCAAACTGGTAGACCGTATCCTGAAGCTGACTGTCCAATATTCGTCGATCCGTTACGATAATCACGGACTGAAAAATCTTTTCGTTCTGGCCATTGTGGAGACTAGAGAGCCGATGCGCCAACCATGCGATGGAGTTGGATTTGCCGGAACCCGCACTGTGCTGAATGAGGTAGTTGTGACCTGGTCCATTCTCCCTCACATTCGCCAGCAGTTTTGTTACCACGTCCAGTTGATGGTATCGAGGGAAAATCAGCCGCTCGGATTTGACCGCTCCGGTCTTTCGGTCACGCTCCACCTGTAGATGCAGATAACGTTGCAGCAACTCCAGCAGCCGATCCTTACACAACACAGACTCCCAGAGATAGGCGGTGTCATAGCCGTCCGGATTATCGGGATTTCCTTTGCCGCCGACACGTCCAGCTCCCGCGGGTGAACTTGTACTGCTGGATGGCATTGGTGGTGTCCTGTCCGGTAAACTGGCATTTCAATTCCATGGAAACCACAGGAATTCCATTGAGGAACAGCACAATGTCCACGCTGTTCTCATTGGTCAGGGAATAGTGGAGCTGTCGGGCGCAGTGGAAAATATTGGCGGAATACTGCTCTTGTGTGGTATCGTTCAGAGAGGTTTCCGGCTTCCAGAAGACTGCCCGGAACTTGATTCCTCGGTCGGTAAACCCATGGCGCAGGACATGAAGCAGATGGGTTTGATGGACTTCCCGGCAGAAGCGGGAAACGATCTGCTTTTCACTGTCGGAACCGTAGATTTTCCTGAACCGCTCCCACTGCCTGGGTTGGCTCTCTTGGATGAACTGTACAAAGGGCGTGGTGTCCAGGGCCAGCTTACGGTCAAAGGCTCGCGGGTCGCCCACAGTGTAGCCGCCCTGGGTGGTCAGGTAGTCGGCGATGTCCTGTTCAAAACGCTTTTCCCTTACATCGAAATCATCCATGCGCTTGTCCCCCTTGCCATTTCACTGTGTGCTTCCCATGACCTTGAGGAATGAACTGCGCACTCTTCAACTGGGCAAGCGACTTCCTCCAAGTGCGCTCCTTGATTTTCCCCTTGTTTTCCGTCCAGTGGTTGCGAACCTCTGCAATAATTGCCTCATCCGTAGGTGATGTAATTCCATCAATGATAAAGTCGTTCCAAGCGGCAAAGAGTGTCGCAACTTTCTCAACATCTTTGGTATATTGAAATTGTTTTACAAAGTCAATTATCCTCTGCACAGTCCCTTCGCAGTTAGGGAATAATCGCTGGTATTCGCCCCAATATTCAGAGAATTGTTCGCCACGCCTGTAGATGGTGTGATCTTGCTCGTCAGAAGTATAAATCCATCCATGCTCTGCCATGATAGCTTCATAGCTCTGAATTTCCCGATCATATGGACCGTGTTTATATCGGGCATAATCCGTATCAAGATGAAGTCCTAGGTTGGGAGATGTTTCCGCAAAGTACAGTCCCTTCTGCACTTGGACACGCCCCAATACATGATTACCAAGACCGTCAATCAGTCGTGCCATCAGGACAGCTTTCATGTATCTAAGCAACTCTGGAGATACAACCGCAACAGTGGTTGCTTGCGGCAATTCCGTATCTATCTCCCGCTTGCCTGTTACGACCTCATAGATGAGGGACTTCTTGTACTGGGTCAGTTTATCGATGAGTGCTTGTTTTTGTTCTATGACATGGTCAAGCCTTTTGCATTTCTTATCCAAATACTCAGCCAATTCAACTTGTTCCTGCAATGGCGGAAGTGTTATCATAATCTTTGATAACTCAGATTGGTTGATCTTGGGCATTTTCACCCTGTTTTCCGTCACGAGACCTACTTGTGCGGTAAAATAACAAGACCGCATTACATATGTAATGAATCCAGGGTCGTTCTCAGTGTCGATAGGGTACATATCTGCACTACACAGACCGTCAAACGGCGCGATAGCAACCTTATTCAGTAACGGCCTGATTTTTGAGTATATAATCTGTCCCCTAACGAAAAGATGATTCCAGCTTATTACCCCAGCCTCTGCGACGGTTTTATGCTCCAATATCCGTCCGGAATCCTTTTCGACAGACTCCGGCGAAATCTGTGGATAGTCCAAATAATCCACTGGAGATACAAGATTAGCAGACACACGAGCGGCAAGCCCAAACTTCAGGATTTTCCAGTCAATAGGTGTATTGCCAATCCACTCAATCCCACTGTCCTTCATGGGCACATCCGGGTTCAGTCCCTTGGTGACAGCCTCTGTAATAACTGACAGCTTATAGGCTTTCAGTTTTTCAATCACCTGTTGCTGTTTGGCAATGACCGCGTCGATCTTGGCGCACTTGGCATCAAGGTAGGTAGCAATTTGTCGCTGAACGTCTAATGGAGGAAAGGGGATATATATCCGCTTCATACTTGACCATTTTGTAGACCATAAATCATCCACAATTCCATTTCCCCAGCGATAGAACTCATCAGCAAACAGGTCAGAACGGAACACGAAGCTGAAGTATACATTACTCATTTCTCGCCGTGGCCTCAGAACAGTGTTAATCAGTGAGCATGACCCATCATATTGAGAAATGCCACAAGAACCCCGCCGATCAGAACGACTGTTAATCACAAAGTCGCCCTTCCGTATGAGCTTCCTACTATCACCATGATCCGTTTTTGCGGTCGATTCAAGTTGCGGTACGATTCCTTGCTTAGTTACGGATAATGGCATATAGTCCTGGTCACTTACTTTCTGGCTACGTTCGTCATAGAGTGAGCCAATCTTGCTCAATTCCCAATCTGCCGGAATCTCCCCAATCCATGATACACCGGAGTGCTTCATCTCCCTCATGGTGCGAACACCTCCCGCAGCTCTTCATCAAGCCCCTTCTCCAGTTCCAGTATCTCCGCCATGATCTCTGCGGACGGTCTGGGAGCTTCGTACTGATAGAAGTACCGGGTAAAGGGAATCTCATATCCCACCCTTGATTTGCTCTCGTCGATCCAGGCATCCGGGACAAACGGCAAAACCTCGCGTTCAAAGTAGGTGCGGATATCCTCTTTCAGCGGCACATTTTCCGTATCCCGAAGTGCCGTATCTGGCTGTGACTTTCCCTTTTTCAGCACTGGTTTCCCGTGTTCATCACGCAAAGGCCGCTCCACCACGATCTTCGTATAGCCGAAGTCCGTAGTATCGAAAACCTTGCTGATCTCGCCCACGGCCATGTCCCCATAGAGCCGCGTAATCTCAGTAATCGCATCCTCTGGAATGTCGTTCCGCTTACTGCCCAGAGATTTCCTTCGTTTCTCAAACAGGCCGTTGGCATTGATGAGCTGGACTTTACCTTCACGCCGTGTTCCCTTTTTCTTGTTGGACAGCAGCCAAATATAGGTTGCAATGCCCGTATTGTAGAAAATGTCGTTGGGCAGAGCGATGATGGCTTCCAGCAAATCATTCTCCAGAATATAGCGGCGAATCTCAGACGGCCCACTGCCGGCGTCCCCAGTGAACAGGGGAGAGCCGTTGTGGATAATGGCGATGCGGCTACCACCCTTTGTTGGGTCTTTCATCTTGGAGATTGCGGTCAACAGAAACAGCATCTGCCCGTCCCCCACAGAGGGTAATCCGGGGCCGAAACGTCCGGCGTAGCCGAGCTTTGCTTCCATCTCCACAGTTGACTTTTCGTTCTTCCATTCTCTTCCAAATGGAGGGTTTGATATGATATAATCGAAGGTTTGGCCTGTGAACTGGTCATTAGACAGGGTGTTGCCATCCATAATGAAGTCGGCCTTATCGCCCTTGATGAGCATATCCGCCTTGCAGATGGCAAAGGTCTGGTCGTTGATCTCCTGCCCGAACGCCACAAGCTGGGCGGTAGCGTTGAGTTGGCGCAGATATTCTTCCGCAACAGAGAGCATACCCCCGGTGCCGCAGGCGGGATCATAGATCGTCCGTGCCACGTTTTTCCCAGAGAGAATGTCGCTGTCATCGCAGAATAGAAGGTTCACCATGAGCCGGATGACCTCGCGGGGCGTGTAGTGCTGTCCGGCATCCTCGTTGTGCGCCTCGGAAAAGCGGCGGATTATCTCTTCAAAGATGTAGCCCATCTCCAGATTAGAGATTTTATCCGGGTGCAGATCTGCGTGAGGGGTGGTAAACTCTTTGATGACAATATACAGAATGCCCTTGTTTGCCATAGTCGTGATGTGCCCATCGAACTTGAACTTCTCCAGAATATCCCGAACATTGGCGGAGAAGCCATTGAGGTAGTCCCGGAGATTATCCTCAATGCTGTCTGGCTCATTCAGCAGACGCTCGAAGGTGTACTGGCTGACATTGTAAAACGGATGTCCGGCGACTTGCCGGAGCAACACATCCCGCATGGGCAGTTTTTTGACTTCCTCATACTTTGTCCGCACTGCATCCTTGGTGTCGGCCAAAATGCAGTCAAAGCGGCGGATCACGGTCAAGGGCAGGATGACTTCGCCGTATTCGTGGGGCTTGTACACCCCGGTCAACTTATCGGCGATGGCCCAAATAAGCCCCGCCTTTTCATGGACATTAGAGCTTAGACTCATGAGTGCTTGCCCACCACCTTTTCTAGCAAAAGTATATACAAAGCTATTATACGACATCTATCTTCGAGTTTCAATATCAAAGTCCCGAGATTTTCATGTTTTTATGAGGCTAGAGGGTATATCAACGCACCTTATGTCGCTTTATCGTATGAATCATATCAAAGCGTGTAGTGAAGACTGAAAACAGGCTCTCCATTCAAAGGGATTCTTTATGTATCCGTTGCAACTAAAGCTATGATTTGATTGACCATATTATCGTCTGTGTGATTCACTAGATAGGGGATGATAGATTGAAAATTCTTCTTTTTCACCCCTGAGAGTTTCCTAATATCCGACCAATAGAAGGGCTTACCCTGCGCTCTTAATCTCTGATATGCCCAAATGATCTTCCTGGCCCAGTTCTCAGGATACGATTCCGTATACCTCTCGAAGATAGCCTGGCACATCGGCATATTTTCCAGTTGATGCCCCAGCAAGCCCATCTCCCGATACACAAGTCTCTCTGATACTCGTTCGGGCCTGCCGCTCTCGCTGGCGGTTCCGTCATATACGCCTCGGATAACAGCTTCCAATATAGGAGCTGTGTCCGTATCCAACTGTACCCAGTCTACTGGGGCAGTATCCTTCATGTAGTGGCTGTCCTGCTCCTGCTGAACCTGCTCCGGCGTCAAGGTAGGGGATGTTAATTCCTCTGGCATCATCCCCAAGAAGAAAGCAACTTGGCAGACAACGGAAAAATCAGACCTACTCCCCAGCAATACCCTTTGAATTTGGTACATACTGGCTATGGTATATAGCCCCATATCTCTGTAGAAGCCATTCAGATCATCGGTAAGTTGCTTCGTGTATCTGCTCCTGCCTGATGGTTTCAAATACTTTGTCTGGCACATTCCATGATACAGAACGGAGCTGATAGGAGTATCATTCTCAAAGTCCATCGGTGCATCAAATACGGATTCCAGGTAGTTTGCAAACTGGATCATCTGAGGATCTTCCTCAAAGACAACCTTATCGCAGCCTGTGTAGTGCTCTGCCGGGCAGAACACAAAGCCCTGCTCACTCTTCGCCGGAACACTGGATTCCACAAGCCTACACCTATGCTTCGTGCAGATGCCCATGTTTCGGATTTGATGTTTCCGATGCCAGTAGGTTTCACCGCATGTCTCCCTGTCCTCATTTACACACAGCGGACAGAACCGCAAGTAGTGTTCCCCCTCAGACCGAGGGAGAACACAGAACAGGTGGTGTGCATCGCAGTTATCATGTCCCAGCCGATATAGGGCAGTCTTCTTTTGCTCCAACGAAATGAAGCGGGCATACTGTGGGTACATGGTATGTTCCAGCACCAGCTTGTCTAAGGGATACATCTTTGCAATCTGTTCCACGGCCCCAGGATTGAGATTTCCAATGAACTCCTTGCTGGGATTGTCTGACCGCTTGCAATATAGCTCCTGCATGGCTGATTTACTCGAAAAGAAACCAGAATGGACGTAATACCGACAGAACCAGCTATACACCAGTTCATCAGGATAGATGGCGGGAAAGTAGGAGATCATACCGCCACCTCCACCACTGGCAGATGTTCTTTCAACAGCTCCACGATGTCAACGCCCTCGGATTTGGCCTGAGATACCAAACCTGCAATCGTAAACTCTCCATCTGGTTCCACATCAACATCGGCCTTAGCAATGGCAGTCTTGCGCTTCGTTTTCGAGGTCTGGCACTTCTGCCGAGGCTGGATGAACCCGTGGAGCATGGATAGCCGCTGCTGGTAGGCTTCGTTCAATGATTCCAGGTTTAGAATCTCTCTGCCGTTGAGAATGGCAATCTCCTGTGCATCGTGGATCAGGGACACCACCACCGATATATTCCCTGATGTATGTTCGTAGAGCCATTCTGTAATGCCATTGGTGATCTCTGTCCTCCGCCTCACATACTGGTAGGAATACAGGACTTCACAAAACATCTTGAAGTTATCCCCGTACTCCATCACATCATACCGCAGCCCCAACGATCTCCGGGCAAGCTGCATAGCCTGTTCAAAGAACACAGCACTCTCAGGAGTACCCACCATGCAGATTGAGATACCACTGTTGTTGATAAGCTGGGTAAGCATCCCTACAAGGCTCTTGCCGTTCTTGCTGTTGCATACGTTCTGAATCTCATCTACCACCAGCAACCCTATGTGGTTCAAAGCCACCTGACTGACGCTGCCAATCAACATATCCGTGGTTGTTCTGGCCCGTAGCGCATTGGGATAATAGTTGCCGCCAATGACTTCATCCACCTTCCGTAGAATCTCCAGTAGCAATCCCTTCACTGATGAATCAAAGGGACACTGGACGCAGATACAGGGGATGATCTTGGTGTGAGGATTCTCTACCTCAATAATTCGATTCTCGGTAATCAGCGTGATTGCCCTGCTGATAGCAGATGATTTACCGATACCGGATGCCCCAATGATCGTGAAGCTGTCGGAGCCGCCCATGATGCCACTGTACTCCTGCTGAACGATAGCCCTGTAATTCTGATTCCGCTGTTGTATTGCCAGTGTTGTACCCTTCTTCTGCAACGACCGCATCAACGCCAGATAGAGCTTGCTATAAATCTCCAAGGACATCTGATTGGGGACGTACACCCGGTAGAGGTCAGAGAGTGCCATGAGCCGTACCGGAGCATCGGCATCGCAGATAGCAGTATCGTACTCCGGCAACACTTCCAGCGCAGACAACAGTTCATTCCCTGACTTCATGGTTGGCAGGATATGGATAACGTCTGAAAGATCACTCATGGATCGTCCCCTCCTTCATGTAGTCACGGTGGTGCTTGGCTTGTTCCTGCCTCCTGGTGCTGCGGATATTCTTCATGTGGACATCACCACGACTAGCACCACTACCCGCAATGGCCTCGATGTGTTGAGCAAGATTGATCTGAGCCTGTAGGTTATCTCTAACTGCACCCCTGGCAATGGTTCTCTGGCTCTCTTGTAGCTCCTGCACCGCAGTAAAATCCTTGCCCTGGTAACGAGATTCTATAATTGTGAACTCGGTATAGCCTCCATCTTCGAGTAACCATACACAGGTCACATCTTCTGGATTGTAGGCTACGACCACATCACCGCCGGATAGATATTGCTCCGTATAGCCCTCACAGTGATACCGCAGCTTGTTCACCTTCAACCCGTATCTGCTGAACTTACCTGTAGTCCTGGGCAGCAATGTCAACATCAGCTCTCTTTTCCCAATTTCAATAAGATTGGCCCCGATTTGGGATTTTCCCCAATTCCAGATTTGGGAGGCATAGGGCTTCACCTGGGCGGCGATCATATCCTCGGTGTAGGGGAAGTTCTCAACGATCCTCTGGGAGTTGTAGTAGATGATACAGTGCAGGACGATCTTCTCAAAGTCAGTCATGGTCAGACAGGCATCCTTCCGGTAGTCATGCGCTCCCCGTTCCTGATAGTCAGGCTCAATAACACCCTTGCCCTTCAAGTGCTTCTTATAGCTCTCCTGTACCAGATCGAAGAACTTCTCTATCAGGCCCTTTAGCTCCGGCCTGTAAGAAGGAAGATTGACCACAGTAACCCCCAGCTCTGCGATCTGTTCAAAGTTCTCGGATGTGTACTCACTCCCCATATCGGTAATGAACGTAGCCGGAAGAGAATCGCAGTCCCAGTCCTCACGTTGGATGGAGATACCGAACCGATTACACCACTCTACCTTGTCGGCAATAATGTTCAGCATCAGTCCCCGGAGACTGTAGACACCACCTTCCCACGACAACGAATACCCACAACACAGGCCACTATAGGCATCGACACAGGCCGTCAGAATCGGTCTACCTACCAGACTTCCAGTGCCATTGATAAGATAAATGTCACACACAGTAGCATCCAGCATCCCAGTACCGACAGCAGGGGCAAACTCCTGTACTCCCTCACCCACAAGGGGCCTGTTGTTCCTCTGGTAGTTTTTCAGCCCATCACGGGAGATGTAGAAGTTCTGTAGGCTCCTGGTCTTACGATAGAAGTACCTGAACTGATAGAAGGACGGGTATTCCTCTGCCAACACACCCAGCCCATCACAATACTTCTCTTTGAGCATCATTGTGTAGGCAGTCATGAGAGAGTGCTTCTTGGTGGTATAGAAGAACTTATTCAACGCCCATCTCATATTCTTCTCGTCCTGGGTCAACACTCGTTCATCCTCCCGACGTTTCGGAGCAAGAGTAGCCACGTCCATGTAGGCCAGATACAGACAGAGGTAGCTTCTGACGGTTGCCTTTGATACTCCATATTCCTCAGCCGCAGAGCAGATTAACTGGGAACGCATACGGTCATCAGCCACGAAAGATAGGACAGGAGCAATCGTCGTGTACCTCTCGTACATGGTTATGACCATACCTTTCCGCTGCGCTCCAAGGCACCAAAGGGGATGAAACACCGGTGGCTCTAACGCAGCGAGTCAAAATTTGTTAGAATAGGTTTGAGGAAACA
>CAJTGJ010000074.1 GCA_910575695.1 Oscillospiraceae bacterium
AATGCGGCTCCAGCAATGCCCATACTTCGTCACTTATATCATGGCGGTGATACGATGCTTCCATTTTTTATTCCTCTTCTTTCTTTTGTTTGCTTCTATTTTACCACCTATGTCAAACTTGTGTAGACACTATCTAAAAAACCGTTCGGTTTTTCTGAAACCGTTTGTTTTTTCGGCCTGCCGCCGCGCTTCCCGTTCTGCGAGTTCTTTTCGCACTTTTCCAGGTAGGCGCTGCTCGCCCTGTCAATATCATCAGCTATAAAATCAAATGCAATAGATTCACGTCCCGCAAGCTCCTGCCGCTCGCCGGTTGCGCTGTATTTCATCAGCGCCCGGAATAGCCGCCCTAACTCTTGATCTGTCAACTTTTCGCATTTTCTAAGATAGCTGTGCTTACAGGGGAAGTACTCACGTTCCGCCATGCGTCACACCGCCCCGGAATATTCACGGCCAAACGCCGTTTTACATATGTCACTGTCTGCCATCATTCCCGCCAGCAGCGGGACGGCACATTCGCCCCCAAACTCACACCACCATCCGCACTTGCCCCCAACGCAGCGGTCGGCGGGCGGAAGGCTGCCTATCCGGAACGGGCAGAGCTTCCGGATTTCGTATGTTTCATATTCCATGCTTCCTCCTTAAAACGGAAGATCACCGTCATCATCCTCCAGCTCAGAAAACTGGTCCTGCTCGGGCGGAGCGCCGTAGTTTGCCGGGGCCTGATACCCGCTGGAGGTATTGGCGCTGCCGCCGTCTCGCTTGGAATCGCCGAAGTAGACGCTGCCCGCCACCACCTCGGCGGAGCGGCGCTTGTTGCCCTCCTTATCGGTCCAGTCCCGAATCTGGAGACGGCCCTCCACCACAGCCATACGGCCCTTGGTAAAGTAGCGGCTGACAAACTCGCCGGTGGAACGCCAGGCCACCACGTCAATGAAGTCGGTTGTCCGCTCGCCGGTCTGCTTGTCCTTAAAATCCCGGTCTACAGCCAGAGTAAACCCAGCCACCGGAGTGCCGGTCTGGGTCCGCCGCAGCTCCGGGTCCCGGGTAAGGCGGCCCATAATTACGATGTGGTTAAGCATTAAAATTCCTCCTATACAAACGATATTGGCGGCATAGGAATCTCTGCCCCGTTGTTCGGTCTCCAAAGATGTAAAACATACGGATGAATATTCACATACTTACTTTTTGGTGGGTGATACTGCACCACGGTTTCCTCCGGGCCAAAAAACATATCCTTGATGGCGCACATCTCATCCCAAGAAGGACACCGCTTTTGATTCTTCGGGTGTATGCTCACATGGTCCCATCCACCACCATCAGAAGCAACGCAGAAAAATGAGCGCCCATTGACAAACACCTTGAAGTAGCCGCACCCATTGTCTCCGTTTACCCCGGCAATTCGGCGCTCATCTTCCACCAGACGATATTTGTCCAGCGTATGTAAATCTTTCAAACCGCTAATCCCTCCTGTACTCAATGTAAATGACGGTCTTGTCCCCGTCCTTCCGCCTCCGCTGGCGGTCAGCGGGGGCGGTACGCAGGTCAGATGTAACTCCCATACCGCTCACCTATTCCGCGCAGACGATAACTTCAACGTGTCGGGGCACCACTTGCCGCACCCTATTGGCAAAATTGCCCTCGTTGCTGGCGGCGTTGGAGAGGTGCAGGAGGTAGAGCGTGCGGCACTGGGACAGGTCCAGGGACTGTAAGTATTTGCACAGCGTTTCGATCTCCATGTGGCTGTTTGTGACGCGGTGTTTTACCTTGTCCGGCATCCGCTCACACCGGGCCAGGATATCCTTGTCGTAGTTGGCCTCCAGTGCCAGAAGGTTTACTTGCGGGAATTGGTAGCCAAGGTTGACGGTATCAGTGGCAAACACCAGCCGCTCCCCGTCTGCTCGGCTGTAGATCAAGAATCCCAGCGGTTCCGCCGCATCGTGGAAGGTTGCGAAGGGCATAATCTCCAGGCTGCCCACCCGGAACTGCGTTCGATCAGCCACAGCGGTGATCAGTTCGCAGTCCAGGGCATCGGCAGTCCCCTCGCTTGCAAAAACCTCCACGCCAGATTTGATGAGATCCATGACGCTCTTGGCGTGGTCTTTGTGCTCATGGCTGACCAGGCAGGCCCGAATCGCTGACAGGTCAAATCCCAACCCCTTTTTTATCCGGCGGAAAGAAATGCCGCACTCCAGCAGAATCGCTGTCTCACCATCGTTGACCACATAGCAGTTGCCGCGGGAGGAGCTGGCAAGCGAGGTAAAAATCATATGGGATTTTCCTCCTTCTTCTCCTGCGCGTCGCCGGCGGCTTCGGCCTGCTGCCCGCCGCTGGTGTCCACGTCCACAGGGTCGGTCGGCACATGGAGTTTCTGATATTGGGTGGACTTCTTGATCCGCTCCTGAATCCACCCAGGCAGGGAAGTGAATACCTCATCATCCCAAGCATCGATGTCGAAAGTGATGAGCGGGGTTTCCGTTTTCGGTGCATCCATCTCCGCCGGCAAGGCGACGACAGATGTAATGCGGTTGTAGCTACCGCTGTCCTTTTCTTCCACGATGACCTGGAGGAAACAGCCAGTGCCCAGCATATCCAGGACAGAAAACTGCATGAAACCGTTCTCGTCCTCCGTCAGCTCATTCTCCGTGAACGCTTTCCCGCGCCAGGAAACCAAGGTCTGGTAGAGATTGCTCTTCTCGTTGAGGGATGCGGAGAAGTCCTTGCTGAGCCAGCGGGGTTTGTCCTCCCCATCAATCTCAATGGTCTGTGAGGGGATCTCCCAGATAACCAGCAGCTTGTCATTGTACTTCTTGAACGTTTCGCTGTACTGCTCCCCCAGGTCAACGATGCCGACGCACACTGCCGAGTAGGTTCCTGCATCCATCGGTGGTACCGACGAACCGGACTTCTTCTTGATCTTCAAACTCATTTCAGTTCGCACCTCAATTCCTTATCAGTTTCGGAAACCACAAGGCGGATCACCTGCGTGTCGGCCTGGGCCAGCTGGGTCACGCTCTCGGCATTGTCCACGAACAAGGGCACCTGGGCACCGTAGTGCCTGGAAAGCGTATTGATGATGTCGATGCCGGCGTTGACCTTGGCCCCGCTGTTCAGGCCAGTGGCGTAGGGGATGCCGTTCACCGTCACATCGCAGCAGTCCTCCAGGCCGCCGTTGATCTGCTCCTTGAAGAGCCGGAACCGCACCAGGGAGAATCGGCGGTTGATGCTCTCCTCGATGAACTTGACCTTGTAGCGCACGAACTCGTCGCAGAGGAACAGCATTCCGTCCAGCTGGTTCAATTCATCGGATGCGGCAGCGGCCTGCGCCCGCAGCTCCTCCATCCTCTTGTTGGCGTACTCCAGGGCCGTCTTTTTCGCCAACTCGCCGCCCAGCCGTTCCAGTTCCCGGTCCACATCGGCCAGCGCGTCCCGGAGGACCTTCTGACGGGCGGTGGTGCTGGCGTTCAAGCCGTCCAGTTCCTTCTGAGCCTCCGCCGCCTGCGCCTCCAGTTCCGCCTTCCGGCTGGCGTAGCCATCCATGTCGCTGATTTCCGGCCGCTGCGCACCTTCCAGCGCCTTAAGCTGGGCAGTTAGGCTCTCCGCCTGCTTCGAATCCTCGGCGGCCTCCTGCTCCAGCTTTTCGATGTCGGCCTGGACGCCCGTCAGCGTGGCCTTGGCGCGGTTCGCGGCCTCTACCGCCTCGCTCTTGCGGTGCTCTTTATCCTTCTCAAAGGCGGCTTGGGATGCTTCCAGCTTGCCCTTGGGCAACGGTTGGCCACAGGTGGGGCAGGAACCGCCCTTAAACTGCTCACCGTTGATGGTATCCCACCGGGTGCGGCAGGACGTCACGTCGCCCTCCAGGGCCGTCTGGCGGCCGCGCAAATACTCAAGGTCGCGCTGGCGGCGGGTTTCCCGTGCCCGGAGGGAATTGAGGCTCTGCTGGAGCGCGGCAGCCTTGTCTTGCCCGCTTTCCGCTTTCAGCTTGAGGCGGTGGGCGGTGTTCTCGTTTTCAAGCTGTCCCAGCTCGTTGCGGATGCTGGCCAGCTTGTTCTGCAGTTCCGTTCTGCCGCCGTCCTGCTCCGCCTGGTCCAATTCCCGCTGGGTAGCGGCCCGACGCTCCTGCATCTCCACCCTCTGCCGCTCCAGAGCGGGGAAGCCGATTCCGGAGAGGCCAGCCACCGTCTTCTTGCACTCATCCAGCCGCGCCGGAGTATCGTTTCGCACACGGTTCAGCCCCTTGCGCTGAACATCCAGCTTTTTGCGGAAATCGTCCAGCGCCAGCCCCTGCATGGCTGCTGTCAGAGGTGCAAACCGGGCATCGCTGGCCAGGATCTCATCGTCCGTGGCTACCGCAGCCACATCGAACAGGGTGGCCCGGCGCTCCTGCCAGGGCAGCTCCGCCGCAAAGTAGGTGATGCTGGTGAGCAGGCGGAACGCGTTCTCCTCAATGATCTCTCCCACCCGACGGGCGAACTCGTTCTTCTTACAGGGCACATCATCCACAAAGTAGTCGCTGCTGTGGCCATCGAAGGTGGCCTCGGCGCTGCCGCGCTTGGTGCTCCAGATCTCGTAGTAGGTGCGCTTCAGCTTCCGCTCCGCGCCGTCCACCAGAAGCACCGCCTCCACCGAGGTGATCGCATGGTGGTCTTTCACGTTGCCCTCCAGCGTGAGGGGCTTGATGTCGAAGTCCTTCTTCCCGTGGCTGTCTTTGCCGAACAGGAGCCAGGTGAGGCCGTCGTAGATGCTGGACTTGCCGGCGGCGTTCTGGCCGTAGATGGCGGCGTTCCTGCCGTCAAAACGGATCTCCAGGTGCTCGTGACACTTGAAGTTTTCAAGCGTCAGGGAAACAAGCTGCATTTTCATGATTGCATTTTCCTTTCTGACCTGCTATACTGCAGGTGTACTGAATTGTTTTTTGCCCCTTGGCCCGTCGGGTGTTGCTACCACCCGGCGGGCCTTTGCGCATCACATTAATCACTCTGTTCCACAGAAATAGCAAGTTAATTCGGGGCATAAACTACACAAACAATTGCGTCTGATGTTGGGCAGTATAGTCGTTGCCAACACCGTCCTTACAGGGCGATGAACACGGCCCCAGAGGTGACCAGGTTGGCCAGCTGTTCCTCCAGGAACGCCTTAACGGTCTGCCTTGCTTTCAGCTTCCACATCCCGCCGTCGGCCTCGAACAGCCCGATGTTGCCCTCATCATCCATTCGGAGCAGGAACTCGCTTTCCGGCTGCTCCACCTCTTGGAAGGTGCGGAAGGGGCGAAGAGGAACGCGGGACTTGAGCGGTTCCACGGTCTTGAGCGCAATGCCCTGCCGGGCCTCCACGGTCTGGGATACGCCGTTGTCGGTGGTGGCCACGTTGCTGTCCTTGCTGATGCGGGAGAGCAGGTCCAGCAGGTAGTCCACACCCTCGCCGGGGGCGAAACGGCTCCGCAGTTCGATAATCGCCTTATCCTGCTCCCGGAAACCGTCCCGGAAGCCGGGCACATCGGTGGCCCTGGCCTCATAGTAGACCTGCCGGAAGAACCGGGCGTCAGGCTGGGGCTGGCCGAAGCAGCGGACGGTCAGGTGATCGGGAATGGTGATGTAGAGCGGTTCGCCCACGCTCGCCGCCTCGGTCTGCACCATCTTCACCAGGGCCTCCAGGCTGTGAAGGGGAAGGGTGTCCGGGTGGTAGATGGCGGGGTGGAGTTCCTCCGTTCCGCCGATACCCTTGATGACGAACGTGCTGTCGCCGACCTGCTGGATGATCGGCTGGGTGGATTTCTGGATGTGTTCGATGAATTCTTTCAGCATGACTTATGTACCTCCTATGCAGTTTTGATGACTCTCAGCTGAACGGGCCGTTCCTGTTCGCCTCCGTCAAATCCCATCTGTCCGGGAATCTGGGGCGTCGCCTCCACCAGGATCATCTCCCCTGTCTCCCCGTCCGCCATGGCGTGCAGGGTAGTACCTAAGGGGAGCATCTTCCCAAAGCCCAATTTGTGCGTATACTCGACGTCCACCTTCGTTCTCTGCTCGTTCGGCGTGAGTTTCACGGTGATGGTAAGCGTGCGCGGGGATGTTGCCTGAGTGTTCGGGTTCATGATGTCGTCCAGAAGCTTTGCCATGCCGTAATCAGCAAGCTCTATGACGGCACCACGATCCATTTCAAGGATCGATTTTTTATCCAGGATTTCCACGTTGTTCACCTCCTTTCCTAATCCGGCATCAGGCCATCTGCTCCAGCGCGGCCTTCACACCCTGCCGCAGTCTGGCGGCCTGATCCTCGTCGTCTTGGGCGATGATGTCCAAAATTTCCGTCATTTGCTCATAGGTCTTTCTCCAGTTGCCGAACAGCACCATCAGCTTGGCCACGTTGGGGTCAGCAGCGGCCAGTTTCTTTTTCAGGTCACGGATCTGCTCGGCATCCTCGGCCCTGGCCTGTTCCACCGCGCCGGCGGTCAGAGCGTCCTTTTCCGCCTGGGTGAGTTCCCGAACCTCCGGCCCTTTGGCCTTCAGATCGGCCAGCTCCTTCTGAGCGGCCTCCAGGGACTCCTCGGCGGCCTTGCGCTTTTCCTCGGCTTTCTTCTTAGCATCCTTGGCTTTGTCCACTTTCTCGGTCATCTCGGCGATGGCGGCCTGCCGGGCGGCCTCCACCGCCGCCGTGTCCGCCTCGGCGGGCCGGCTGCGGAGTTCCTCCAGCTCCTGCGCCAAGCGCGTGTGCTCCTCCTCGGCGGCCTGGGCGGAGGTGTTGGCCTCGCTCAGAGCGTCCTGGAGCCGCTGGGCCTTCTCCCGCTGCTTATCAAGGGCCTCCTGGGCTTCTCGTGCCTTCCTGTTGGCCTCGGTCGTTTCCACATCGGCAGCGGTCAACTTGGCCTTGTAGGCTTGGGCCTGATCGGCGAGTTCCTCCCGGAGCCGCTCCGTTTCCTGTCGCAGTCCGCGGGCCTCATCCTCGGCGGCAGCGGCCTTTTCCTCGGCCTCGTTCCTGGCCTTGAGAGCCTCGTTCCTGGCCTTGAGAGCCTCGTTCAGCTCCCGAACGCTCATGTGCTCCACATCGTTCTCAATGGCGAACCGCTCCCGCTCCTCCTCGTCCGGGATGGCCAGGAGGCGCATGGCCTTGGAATAGGTCAATTTCTCAAACGTTTGGGATTTTGCCTGCGCACCCCAAAGGCTCTGCTGCTCATCGCCGTACTCTCGGAAAAGCAGCATGAAATTATTGGCCGTAGACTGGGAGTATTTCTTTTTCTTCAGCCAAGCCCCCCACTCCCCGTGTTGGAGCTGTGCCTTTGCTTCCACCAGCCGCCGTCCCATCTCAATGTAGTTGGACAGCAACGCCCGCTCTTTTTGCTGTGTATCATGTTCCAGCATATCAAGCTCGGCTTCGATCACGGCCAGCGGCCTGACCTCCTTGACAGCCGGCGGGCCGCCCGCCCCAAAGTCCTGACTGAGGAGCTGGCCCTCAGTTACTTCCATTTCGCTCATGCTACTACTCCTTTCTTCTTGGGCAATTTGGGATTGCCCTGTTTATCGCGCTTACTGCCCTTCTCCAGCCAGTCCAGCCAGGTGTCCAGGAACTCCCGGTAGACCTCTCGTGGATTAGGGGCAAAGCGGCCTTTGGCCGTATGCAAACCCTCGTTTTTGAATCCGTGGATCTGCACCAGCTTGTTCCCATTCATTTCAATGGTCAGCCACGGCTCGTCCGGCTTTTTGACCTTCCGCATGAAAAGGATGGTCGTTTTTCCTTGGATGTGCCGGTCTGCGTAGCCTCCCACACAGTGCTGGAGTTTCCTGGCCTCAGCCAGAATTTCATCCTTACCGAGGGGCACCCGGATCACATAGCCGTCCATGGTGAAGCCGTACTTCTTCTCCAGTTTCTGGCGGCGCTCATCATACCGCTCTTCCGCCAGACGGGCCTGACGCTCACGCTCGGCCTGTTCAGCCTTCTGCTGACGCTCCCATTCCCGCCGCTGGGCCGCCCGTTCCCGCTCCAGCTTCGCCTGGTGCTTTTTTGTGGCTTCGTCGTGCGCCGCTCCAAGGTTCCGGGGGAGCAGGACGTTTTCCCGGTGGAGAAGGTAGCCCGTGGCCTCAGCGGCGGTAAGGTAGTCCGCCCAGAACCGCAAGGCCGATCCAAGGCTGCTCATGCCACCGTACTGGGCGCACCCCACGTAGCCGTCCAGATATCGGATCAGCTTTTCCGGGGGCAGGTTCCACTTCTTTGCGGCAGAGAAGGTTTTCTGAATGTTCAGACCATTCCTCATCCACTCCGCACACTGTGCCAGCGAAGCACGGCCCTTCAGCCGCTTGTGCAGCTCCAAAATCTGAATATTGCGGTTCGTGCCGAGAAAGGTCTTCATGTCCTGTCGGCTCAAGCCGAAGGCTTTCGAGGGGTTCGGCTCGTCCCAATTGATGACTGCGGCGTGCTTCACACCCCGCTCAACGAAATCCATGACCACGTCGCTCATCCCGGCCTTCATCAGCATCTCAATCTGCCGGGGGTAGAAACAGCAGGCGGTTAGGAAGTGCAGAAACTTTGTGAATTTCCGCTCTGCCTCCTCTGCCATGCAATAACGGAAGGGGCTTTTCTGGATCTCATCCAGGCCGATCACATCATAGCCGACACCATACTCCGCGTTGGCGGTGAACGGGCCGTGGATGTGCCATTTGCCTTTGGTGAGAGGCCCGTCCTGGCGCTCAATCGAACTGAATGGGCAGTCCCACCAATACCGGGTCGTTGCCTCCGCCAGTCCAGGCTTGAACCGATACACGCCCACCAGCTTGATTTTGGGCTCGCCTGTGAGGCTGTATCCCTTGTCTTTGCTGTAGTGCTTGCCACAGTCGTAGGCCCTGGCCCACAGTGCTCCCCGGTACCATCGAAGGACTACCGCCCGCCGGTACCGGCTCAGGTTGTCCCGCCCGCCGGTGTACCGCAGCTCCTTCACGATGACCATCCTCCCGCAGAGGGGACACTGCACGGTCGGCTTGGGCGCGTCATCCCAGCGGTTCCTCTGCTCCCGCTGGTGGGGCTCCCACATGACCGCCGGAAAGTTCCGCTCCGGCGTGGTCACCATCATGTCCTTGTCCTCCACTACCAGGTGCTTGCGGCAGCAGGTGGTCCAGATCTCATCAGTGCAGGAGCGGCGGAAGATATACGCAGGGAACAGGGCGTTGATGGCATCCCGCTCCGCCTGGGTCAAAGGCGGAGCCTTGCCGGCGAACTGCTCGGCTTTCTCTTGGCTCGTCACCACCCACACCCCCTTACAGGAAATCCTCAAGGTCGAGGATCTTCGGGCCGGTGCTGGCCACCGGAGCCGTAGCCGCAGCCTCGGCCTCCACATCGGCGCAGAGGTTAAGCTCCATGTGGAATTTCACGCCAGCACCAGGGAAATAGAACCGCACCGCCCGGCGGATAGCCTCCTCGTCAGAGATCGCGCTCCCGCAGCCCTTGGCCACCGCCTTCATACAATCGGTGAATGCGCCGCCCTGGGCCACTGCCTGGGCAAATTCGCTGTCCTGCCTGCAGAAAATGCACAGCTTTTCGCAAATCAGCTCCTTCATGGCGCCGGCATACCTGTCGTAGCTGCCGGAACCCTTCTCGGCCTCCAGCTTGCTCTTGGCTTGCTCATACCATTCGTTCATGGCTTGACATTCCTTCCTTGACCCTCTATACTGAGGGTGTACTTAGATTTGGCCTTCCGGCCTCCCGTCCTCGATGTTTGCGGCATCGGGGGCGGTTTTCTTTCGCTCTGGGCACCACGCCGGGATATACGGCAGGAGCCGCTCCGTTCCGATGTGGTAACCCTGGTGCGGTCCCGGTGCAAAGCATCGATAGGCCGTCACCGTCTCGTGATAGGAGCCCTTCACCGGCCATGCCGCCTCTACCACATGACGGCAACCTTCGCACGTCCGAGACCAGTCCGCTCCCAGGGTGGTCATTTCCATCCCAGCTTCCGCCCGCAGCGGTGACAAAAGGAATGGTTAGGGGCCACCCTGCGGTTGCAGTCCGGGCAGTGCCACACGCCGTCCTTCAAGAAGGGTTTTCCGACGATTTCGTGCTTGCTGTGGAGGGCTTTGTACTGCTTGCCCTGGAGTCGGTAGTCGTGGAGGATGTCCAAGGCATCCTCCGTGGTTTTCGCCCCTTCCTCAGAGAGGGCGAAAAGGATGCTGACCGCCGCTTGGCAGACGCCTTTGCCCTTGCTGTCGGCTGTGGCTCGGAGGTCACCCAGGCCGGTGATGAGCTCGTCCATCGTGAGGGGCTCCTTTGCTTCGCTCACACACGCCCCTCCCTCCGCAGCTCGCGGATCTCGGTAACCCAATCCAGGATCGTCCGCTTGCCGGGGTAGTACATGAAGGGGAGGATCAGGAACAGGTGCTCTCCGCCGATAGCGGTGTAGCCCCGCTCGGCCTGGGCGGTCTGCACGCCCCACGCAAAGGCCAGAGCCGTCACCAGGAGCACGGCGGCCAGTTCAAGCACCACCGATGCAAGGCTCCTTTTCGGTTTCATATGTAAAACTCCTTTCTGTGGTCAGGCCCACCGCCGTCTTTTGACAGATTTCAGCTCTGGTCTGGCCTGGTGCGTGGCCCGCGCCAGGTACTCGGCGATGGCCTCGTCGGTGATCCAAACCTTGCTGCCGGGCTTCCGCTGTATGTAGGCCAGCCGGCCGGTGCTGCGCTCCTGATCCAGCGTGGGCAATGACATCCCCAGCCGGGCCGCAGCCTCTTTTCGGGTCATAAGCGTCATTTGCGTCACTCCTTGTCGATTGCGTACTTGTCAGCCAACAGAGGAATGTGTTATAATCCGACTGTGGCCTTTTGGTGTGTTTCATTGGGTCGCTTGCCCTGTCAGGTGTCGTCAGCACTTGGCAGGGCACTTTCTGTTTACAGAAAATCCTCCAAGTCCAGAATGGCGAAAGTCTTGGGCCTGGGTTGAGTGCTGGGGGCAAATGCCTCCACCTTCGGAATCTCAAAACCGCCTTTTTCCAGAAAGCCCAGCACATAGGGCAGGCGTTCGTTCCGGCAGTCAGAGGCCAGCCGTGCCGCCACGATGTAATCGTCTACGGTCAGCTCCCTCCGTTTCACAGGTGAGCACTCTGAGGATTTGGTAGAGGGAATTGTGTATGTCCCGGTTTTACGGATAGCAGGAAGTACCTCCGATGTAACCCACCGCTTGAACTTCTTGGCACTGGGGAGTTTGCTGGAAAGAATCAGGCTGTAAAGACCGGATTCGTTGATAAGTGCCGTTTTCACCAGATTCCCATTTTGGGAATCCGATACGGGCAACATCTCAAAAGACTTATCTTCCTTGTCCACATGAACCATCACAGCTTTGCTTGGGTTGCTATACCCCAGCGCTGTTGCCACGTCCTTTCCCACCAGCCAAGGCTCCCCCTTGATTTCCAGCGTACGGATTTTCCCAAACTCGGGATTTGTGAATACTTGCATTTCGTTCATTGTGCTAACTCCTTTCTTAATTCATCGAACCAGTTTAAAGTTCTTGCGACTGATGTCTGCACCGCAGCCCATTCTCTGCTGGTTTGATAAGCTGCGGCTTGGAGCAAAACGAGGTCTTTGCATTCCTCAAGGTCAATGGCAACTCCTTGTCCTTCGAGGAAAATGAACCTCTGTGCTCCACTTGCCATACAGAACTGTTGTATAGTAGAATCACTTGAAAAAATTAAATCAGAATGATAAAATAGAAGAATGAGCTATCCAGTGAAATACAGAGAACGAACAATAGAATACAGACGGGAAGGACACACGCTACAGGAAACAAGCAAGGTGTTCAAGGTATCGATAACGACCATTCGGGCTTGGGAAAAACAATGGGAAGAGGAGGGAAATTTAAAACCCAAAAAAGTAAAACGGTCGTTCAAGAAAATAGATCCCGACAGGTTAAGAGCCTATGTAGCCGCACATCCGGACGCGTACCAGAAA